>NZ_JBFBCC010000012.1:0-297766 GCF_040682955.1 Amycolatopsis sp. NPDC051045 | reverse complement strand
ATCACGGCGGCGCGTGAGGCCGGTTTGGTGACGAAGTCGAATCTGATTCTGGGTATGGGTGAGACGCCGGATGAGGTGGCTCCGGCGATGCGGGACTTGGTGGATGCCGGGTGCGAGATTTTGACGATCACGCAGTATTTGCGGCCGTCGGCGCGGCATCACCCGGTGGATCGGTGGGTGAAGCCGGAGGAGTTCGTGGAGCATTCGAAGGCTGCGGAGGCGATGGGCTTTGCGGGTGTGATGGCCGGGCCGTTGGTGCGGTCGTCGTACCGCGCGGGACGGCTCTACGCCCAGACCAAGGGCTACCGCGGGGAGGAGCTGCCGGAGAACCTGCGGCACCTCGCCGACCAGGGCCCGGCCGCGCAAGAAGCCAGCTCACTGCTGGCGCGATAGGAAGGGGCGGATCAATGGCGATCAGCGTCTTCGACCTGTTTTCCATCGGCATCGGCCCGTCGAGCTCCCACACCGTCGGGCCGATGCGGGCGGCACGGACCTTTGTGGACGGACTCGGCGCGGACCTGGACAAGACCGCGCGCGTGCAGGCCGAGCTGTTCGGCTCGCTCGGCGCGACCGGTTTCGGCCACGGCAGCGACAAAGCCGTCCTGCTCGGGCTGTCGGGCGAGCGTCCCGAGGAGATCGACACCGAAACCGTGCCGGGCAAGATCGCGGCCATCCGCGAATCCGGCAGGCTGCGGGTCGGCGGCACGCACGAGATCGCGTTCGACGAGGACACCGACCTCACCATGCACCGCCGCAAGTCCCTGCCCGCCCACCCGAACGGCATGGTCTTCCGCGCGTTCGGCGAGTCGGGTGCGCTGCTGCGCGAACGCACGTACTACTCGGTCGGCGGCGGCTTCGTCCGCGACGAGTCGTACGAGACGGACGCGGTGTTCGTCGAGGACTCGACACCGGTGCCGTACCCGTTCCGCACCGGCGCGGACCTCCTGGCGCACTGCGCGTCGACGGGACTGCCGATCAGCGAGATCATGCTGGCGAACGAACTCGCTTGGCGCAGCCGCGAGGAGGTCCGCGACGAGCTGCTGCGGATCTGGGCGGTGATGGCCGAGTGCGTCCGCAACGGCTGCCTCCACGACGGCGTCCTGCCGGGCGGCCTGAAGGTGCCGCGGCGGGCTCGCGCGCTGCACGAGAAGCTCCTGGCCGAGGACGGCGTGGGCGACCCGCTGTACGCGATGGACTGGGTCAGCCTGTACGCGCTGGCGGTCAACGAAGAGAACGCCGCGGGCGGACGGGTGGTCACCGCGCCGACCAACGGCGCCGCCGGGATCATCCCCGCGGTGCTGCACTACTACCAGCGGTTCATCCGGCACTCCTCGGACGACGGCATCGTGACGTTCCTGCTCACCGCGGGCGCGATCGGCTCGATCCTCAAGCAGACGGGCTCGATCTCCGGCGCCGAAGTCGGCTGCCAGGGCGAGGTCGGTTCGGCGTCGGCGATGGCGGCCGCGGGCCTCACCGAGGTGCTCGGCGGGTCGCCGGCGCAGGTGGAGAACGCGGCGGAGATCGGCGTCGAGCACCACCTCGGGCTCACTTGCGATCCGGTCGGCGGCCTGGTCCAGATCCCGTGCATCGAGCGCAACGCGGTCGGCGCGTCGAAGGCCATCCACGCGGCCCGCATGGCGATGCGCGGCGACGGCAGTCACGTGGTGACGCTGGACAAGGCGATCAAGACGATGCGCGAGACGGGCGCGGACATGAGCGTGAAGTACAAGGAAACCGCCCGCGGCGGTTTGGCGGTGAACGTCATCGAGTGCTGACGGCGCGGGCCGTGCCCGTCACTGCGGCTCTTCCTCCGGTTCGACCGCCAGCCGCAGGCCGACTTCCACCAGGGTCCAGCCGAGCCGCTGGCGCCGGGTTCCCGTGCGGCTGCGCGGCGTCGCCCGGCCTGGTGGGCGGTCGCGCACGCCGTGGCGGAGCTCGTTCTCCCGCTCGTGCACCAGATCTTCGGCCATCAAGAAGTGCACCGGATCGCCCCCTGCGTCGATGTTCGGTGTCGTGGCCTTCATCGTCGCTCACCGTGCCCGTCCGGTTCCACCGGTTTTCCGCCCGGCGAACACCTGCGTCACCGAGAGCGACCGGGCCCGGCCGGTCCGGAGCGCGGCCTAGACTCGCGGGATGGAGTCGACCTCGGTGGTGAATGCCGGCGAAGCGCTGTTCCGGCCGGTCCGCGCCGGCAACGCCTTCGAGGAGACCGTCGAGCGGCTGCTGCAGGCGATCCGGCTGGGCGTGGTCGGCGCGGGGGAGCGGCTCCCGTCCGAGCGCGAGCTCGCCGAGCGGCTCGGCGTCAGCCGCGTCACGCTGCGCGAAGCCATCCGCGCGCTTTCCGACGCCGGTTACGTCGAGTCACGCCGGGGCCGCTACGGCGGCACGTTCGTGAACGAAAGCCTGCCCGCCCCGGCCGAGCGGTCACCCAGTGGCAAGGTCGATGCCGTTTCGCTCGAAGACGCGCTGAGCCTGCGCTACGTCCTCGAGACCGGTGCCGCCGAGATGGCCGCCGCGCGGTCGCTGAGCCCGGCCGACCGGCAGCACCTCACCGGCACGCTCGCCGAGGCCGCGAGTGCCGACCTCGACGACTACCGCCGCAAGGACTCCCGGCTGCACCTGGCCATCGCCGAGGTGACGGCGTCCGGCTCGCTGACCACGGCGATGGCCGACGCCCGCACCCGCGTCAACCAGCTGCTCGACCGGATCCCGCTGCTCCCGCCCAACCTCGAGCATTCGAACGCCCAGCACGAGGCGATCGTGGACGCGATCCTGGCCGGCGACGCGCCCGCCGCCCGGCAGGCGATGGCGGAGCACATCGAGGGCACGGCTTCGCTGCTGCGCGCGTTCCTCTCCTGACGCCGTCTTGACGGGATTCGAACAACTTCGTTAGTTCTCCACCGAACCTTGTCCCCCGTTCGGCCGTCATCCATTCGTGACCTTGCCGACGGAGGAAGAAGAGCAAGCCCCCGCAACGCCGGACACCCCTCGCCGCCGGAGGTGGCGCCGCGTCCGGCGGATCGCGGCCTGGACGCTCGGCGTGCTGATCGGCGGTCCGCTGATCGTCTTCTGGGTCGCCTACCTCGTGCTCGACGTGCGCAGTCCCCAAGAAGTACTGGCCGGGCTCGACAAGACCGTCGTCCTGCAGTACGCGGACGGGTCGGAGCTGCTCAAGGTGATCCCGGCCGACGGCGACCGGACGTTCGTGCCGTACTCCCAGGTGCCCGCGAAGCTGCGGGACGCCATCATCGCCACCGAGGACCCGACCTTCTGGGACAACCAGGGCTTCGACCCGACCGGCATCGGCCGCGCGTTCCTCACCGGCGTCGGCGGCGGATCCGGGATCACCCAGCAGTACATCAAGAAGTCCACCGGCGACGAGGGCGCCACGATCGCGCGCAAGTTCGCCGAGCTCGTGCTGGCCACGAAGATCACCCAGGAGCAGGGCAAGGAGCAGATCTTCGAGAGCTACGTCAACATCATCTCCTTCGGCCGCGGCACGTTCGGGCCCGCGGCGGCGATGAACGCCTACTTCGGCAAGAAGCTCGACGACTCGATCACCTGGAGCGAAGCCGCCTTCCTCGCCGGGATGATCCAGTCGCCGTCGGTGCACGACCCCGCCGCCTCCGGCGACACCCACGCCGCGCGGCGCTGGCAGTACGTGCGCGACAAGCTCGTGAGCCGCGGGTACGCGCACAGTGACGAGAAGATGGCCTACCCCGGTGACGCGATCCAGCCGCCGTCGGAGACCCGCGCGGGCCGCGTCACCTACGACGAATTCCACGTCAAACAGCAGGTCCTGGCCGAGCTGGAACAGGACGGTTTCCCGCTCGGCCGGCTGCAGCAGGGGAACCTGACGGTCGAGACGACGCTGGACCGCAGCAAGCAGGACGCCGCGAAGAAAGCCCTGCGGGACAGGCTGACCGGCGAGCCGCCGGAGTTCCGCGGCGCCGTCGTCGCGCTCGACCCGGCGACCGGTGCCGTCCGCGCCTACCACGGCGGTGGACAGGGCGTCCGCGACTACGCGGGCACCCCGCACGCGCTCGGCTCGGCGTTCCACCCGTTCACGTTCACCGCGGCGCTGCTCCACGGCTTCGGCCCGGACCAGCCGATCCCGGCGTTTTCGAAGCTCGAATTCCTCGGCGAGAAGTTCCAGTACCCGGACCTCTGCGGCAAGAAGTGCACCCCGCGCAGGGCGGTGGAGACGCACGCCAACGGCCCCTTCGTCGCGCTGGCGAAGAAACTCGGCCCGGGCGCGCTGAGCGAGGCCGCGCGGCAGGCCGGTATCCCGGACGCCGTCGACGGCGTCCCGACCCTGCGCGAAAAGGACGGCTTCCTCATCGGGCCGGGCATCGCCATCGGCCGGTACCCGTTGCGGCCCCTGGACGTGGCCGGCGCCTACGCGACCTTCGCCGCCGAAGGCCGGCGCGCCACCCCGCACCTGGTGGCGAAGGTCCGCGACGAAAGCGGCGCGGTCGTCTGGGAGCACCAGGACACCTCGAGCCCGGCGTTCGGCGACGACAACACCAGCCGCCGCGTCGCCGCGGAGGTCACCTCGGCCCTGCGCACCGCTGACGGCACGGCGGCGCTGCGCACCGGCGAGGCGGAGCACGGCAACAGCCCGGACAACCAGGACGCCTGGGCCGTCGGCTACACCCCGCAGCTGGCGACGGCGGTCTGGATCGGCTCCGACGACGAGCGGCGGCTCAAGGACGCGAGCGGCCGGAAACTGACCGGCGACGTCGTCCCGGCCGACATCTGGCGCGCGTTCACGACGGCCGCCCGGCCGCGCTGACTCACCGCACCAGGGCCAGCACGAACCCGTCGTACCCCTTGCCGCCGACGGTCTGGACCGCGGTCGCGTCGATCCGGTCTTCGACGGCCAGCAGGTCGAACATCTCGCGCGCGCCGCGGACGTTCGGGTCGTCGCTGCCCGGGTCGGCCACCCGGCCCTGCCGGACGACGTTGTCGACGACGATCGTGGTGCCCGGCCGGGACAGCTCCAGCGAGGCACGCACGTAGTTCGCGAGGTTGACCTTGTCGGCGTCGATGAACACGAAGTCGAACGGCCCGGACAGCGTGGCCAGCGTGTCGAGCGCGGCGCCGACCCGGATGTCGGCGACGTCCTCGCCGAACCCCGCCCGCGCCAGGTTCGCCCTCGCGACTTCGGCGTGCTTGGGGTCGTATTCGCAGGTCACCAGCTTGCCGCCGGCCGGCAGCGCGCGGGCCAGCCAGATGGTGCTGTACCCGCCGAGCGTGCCGATCTCCAGGATCGTCCGCGCTCCCGCCATCCGGGCCAGCAGGTGGAGCAGCTTGCCCTGGTTGGGCGCGACGGCGATGTGCGGCAGCCCGGCGGCGGCCGAGTCGGCCGATGCGGCGTCGAGCACCGGGTCGGGCTTGAGCAACGCGCCGGCGAGGTAGTCGTCGACTTCGGTCCAGATCTGGTCGGTCATGGCACCTCCACCGTCAATCTAGCCCGAGTGGGATCATGCTCGTCGACGGGCGTTTCGGCGGGAAGGTGACCATGGACGACTACCGCGTCGTCGCGGACGCCCTCGCCGCCGACATCGAGGCCGGGCGGCTCCGCCCCGGCGACCGGCTCCCGCCCCAGCGCCGCTTCGCGCGGGAGCGCGGCATCGCCGGCTCCACCGCGGCCCGCGTCTACGGCGAGCTCGTCCGGCGCGGCCTGGCCGTCGGCGAGGTCGGCCGCGGCACGTTCGTCCGCGCGGCGAAGCCACCGCCCGAACCCGCCCTCGCCGAGCCCGGTGCCGCGCGCGTCGACCTCGAGCTCAACTTCGCCGTCCTGCCGGGGGAGTCCGCGCGGCTGGCCCGCGCGCTGGAACCGTTGCTGCGCGACGACGTCTTCACCGCGGCCCTGCACCCGATCGGCGCCGCGGGCACGCCGCCGGCCCGGGAGGCGGCCGCCGGGATGCTCGCCCGCGGCGACTGGCGGCCCGACCCGGCGACGGTGCTGTTCACCGGCAACGGCAGGCAGGCCCTCGCGGCGGCGATCGCCGCGTTCGTGCCGGTGGGGGAGCGGCTGGCGGTGGAGTCGCTGACGTACCCGGTGGTGAAGGCCCTCGCCTCGCGCCTCGGCGTGGAGCTCGTGCCGATCGAAACCGACGGGTCCGGGCTGATCCCGGAGGCGCTGGAAGCGGCCGGGCCGGTGCGCGCGCTCTACGTCCAGCCGACCCTGCACAACCCCCTCGGCACGACGATGCCCCCGCAGCGCCGCACCGCGCTCGCCGAGGTCGCCGCCCGGCTGGACCTGCCGGTGATCGAGGACGGCGTCTACACGTTCCTGCGGGACGACGTCCGCCCCTTCGCCGAGTACGCGCCGGAGCGCACGGTGTTCGTCGACAGCCTGTCCAAGCGGGTGGCGCCGGGACTGACGGCGGGCTTCCTCGTGTCGCCCCCGTCCTGGACCGCGCGGCTGGCGTCGTCGGTCCGTTCGGGCGCCTGGGCCGCGTCGCGCTTCGCCGTCGAGGCGGCAACGCAGTGGATCGTGACGGGCACCCTGGCCGAGATCGAGGCCGCGAAACGCCGTGATGCCGCCGCGCGGGCGTCCGTTCTGGCGGAGAAGCTGCCGGGCCTGCGCGGCGATCCGGCGTCCTACCACCGCTGGTGGGAGCTGCCGGAGCCGTGGCGGGCGGAGACGTTCGTCGCGGCGGCGGCGCGTCGCGGGATCGCGCTGTCCCCGGCGGCGGCGTTCGCGGTGCTGCCGGGGCACGCGCCGAACGCGGTGCGGATCGCGGTGTCGGCCCCGCCGGTGGAAACGCTCTCCGCGGCGCTCGACGTCCTGGCGGGGCTGGCGAGCGGCACCCCGGACGACCTGGCGGCCGACTAGGAGCCGTACCAGCGCGTGCCAGCAGGTGCCAGCGCCGTGTGCGTCGCGCGTCAGTGGCCCGCCCCAGTCTTCGGGTGTCGCAACGAAACCCCGAGGAGCACGGATGCACACCCCAGTCACGATCATCGGCGCCGGTCTCGGCGGCCTCACCCTCGCCCGGGTCCTGCACGTCCACGGGATCCCGGTGACGATCCACGAGGCCGAGCCGTCACCGATGGCCCGGATGCAGGGCGGGATGCTCGACATCCACGACTACAACGGACAGCTCGCCGTCGAGGCGGCCGGGCTGATGGCCGAGTTCCGCGGCCTGGTCCTGGAGGGCAGGCAGGCGATGCGGATCCTGCACCCCGACGGGACCGTGCTGGCCGACCAGGCCGACGACGGCACCGGCGGCCGTCCCGAGGTGCAGCGCGGCGAACTCCGGCAGCTGCTGCTGGACGCGCTGCCGGACGGCACTGTCCACTGGGGACACAAGGTGACCGGTGCCCGCAGCATCGGCGACGGCCGCCACGAGGTGACCTTCGCCGACGGCAGCACCGTCGTGACCGGCCTGCTGGTCGGTGCGGACGGCGCGTGGTCACGGGTCCGGCCCCTGCTGACGCCGGCGAAACCCGAGTACGCCGGCGAAGCCTTCGTCGAGATCTACCTGTTCGACGCCGACACCCGCCACCCGGTCGCCGCGAAGACGGTCGGGGGCGGCTCGATGATGGCGCCCGCCCCGGGCCAGGGGATCCACGCCCACCGCGAGAGCGGGGACACGCTGCACACCTACGTGTCCCTCACCCGGCCGCCGGCCTGGTTCGCCGCCATCGACTTCACCGACCCGGCCGCGGCCGCCGCGCGGGTCGCGGAAGAGTTCGACGGCTGGGCGCCCGAACTCACCGCGCTGATCACCGACGGCGACACCGCGCCCGTCCTGCGGCCCCACTACGGCCTGCCGATCGGGCACCGGTGGGAGCGGGTCCCGGGCGTGACGCTGATCGGCGACGCGGCCCACCTCACGCCGGCCAACGGCGAAGGCGCCAACCTGGCCATGCTCGACGGCGCCGAACTCGGCCTGGCCCTCGCCGCGAACCCCGGCGACGTCGAAGCCGCTTTCGCCGAGTACGAGGAGGCCATGTTCCCCCGCAGCGCCAAGGTCGCCGCCGAAGGCGCCGCGTTCGGCGATCTCCTCGACGGCGTCGCGAAGGAGGACGCCGCGCAGGTGCTGCTCGACGCGTTCGCGCAGTTCACCGGCGCCGTGCGCGAGCACTGAGCTCAGGGCGCGTACTTGCCCACGAAGCTGCCGCAGGTCACGACGCGGCCCGTGAGCCGGGCCTGGATCGCCTTCTCCAGCCCGAGGTAGGTGAACACCGGCGTTTCGGCGGGCACCTCCGCCGGCACCGGGCCGCCCGTGGCCAGCAGCCCGCTCGGCACCGTCTGGAAGAGCACGAGGTAGCCGCCCTCGCGGTTGAGCGCGTCGGTCGTCGCGAGCATCCGTTCGGGCGCGTCGCCGACGATCTCCAGCGGCAGCGGCCACTCCAGCGGGAACGGGTTGCGCAGGCCGAACGCGGGGTAGGCGAACGCGTTGTCCGGCAGGACCGCCGTCCGCGCGGCCGGGAAGCGGTCCAGGCAGTCGCGGATCTGCCGGACGTAGCGGAACGTCGACGGGTTCGTGCGGATGCCGGACATCGCCGGGCTGACGTCGCCGAGGTCCTCGGTCAGCCGGTCGTGCCCGAGGTCCAGGTACGCGGCCTGGTCGTGCCGCGCGACGACGACCCAGCCGCAGACCACCACCGCGGTCAGCCCGGCCGTCGCGGTGACCCAGCGCCGGGCCAGCCGCGGCCGGGGCGGGACCAGGTGGATCAGCAGCAGCAACGCCGTCAGGGCCAGGGTGCCGGTCAGCAGGGTCGGGGTGTCGTTGCCCCAGGACAGGCTGGTCATGAACCCGGTGGCGAGCACGAGCAGCCCGGCCCACGGCACCTTCCGCCGCACGGCCGCGTTCACCGGCACGCTGACCGCGACGATCCACCACAGGACGTCCGCCCAGCGCGAGGAGCCGGTGAACCGGCCGTCGACGACGGTCCAGACCACCGCGGTGGCGCCGGCGAGCACCAGCACCCAGGACGCCGCCCGGCCGGCCGCGCCGAGCCGGTCACCGGGCAGCCGGACGGCCAGCAGCACCACGGCGATCGCGGCGAAGAAGCCCAGCTCCCGCACCGGTGCCCTGGTCAGCACCTCCGGGTCGTCCAGCCACAGCCCGAGCAGCCGTTCGCCGTACGCGGGCACGCCGCCGGTGAGCTGCTCGACCATCTCGGCGAACCCGCCGCTCAGGCCGACCCACGCCACGTACGCCAGCCCGGGCGCACCGAGCGCGAGGAAGTCGAGGACCAGCTGCCGCCACCAGCGGGCCGTGCGCAGCGCGCCGGCCCGCGTCGCCGGGTGCAGCAGCAGCCACAGCACGCCGATCACCGCGGCCAGCGCGAAGCTCTGCTTGACGAACACCGCGCAGCCGAGCAGCACCAGCCCGCCGCGACGGGCGAGCGCGCGGCCGCTGGTCAGGCCGGCGTCCAGGGCCCACGCGCCGCACGCGGTGAGCGCGATGCCGTCCACGGTGTGCCAGGCCATCAGGGGGAAGGCGTTGAGGTTGATCAGCGACGCGGCCGCGACCATCGCGGTCATCCCCGGGCCCCACTCGAGCACCCGGCGCCCGGTCACCAGCGCCGCGAACGCGATCGTCGCCACGACGATCTCGATCATGGACAGGAAGCTGGAGCCGAAGAACAGCGGCATCGGCAACGCGAAGTCGGCGACGTGCAGGACCGCGGACCCGAGCGGGCGGGCGGAGATGATGTCGGCGTGCGGGACTTCGCCGTGCAGGACGCGCCACGCCTGGGCGAGGATGAAGCCCTGGTCGGAGGGGTGGAAGCCGAAGCGGCCGACGCGGAGTTCGGTGGCCAGCGCGAGCAGCAGCACCCAGCCGGCGTGGATGCTCCAGCGCAGCACCGGCCGGGTCTTCGGCCGCGGCGCGGGGGCCGTGGCGACGTGCGCAGGACTCGCCACGTCCACGCTCGCCCGCCTTCCGCTCCCGATCACGCCCGGGAAGCGATGGTAGCGGCCGGGCCGGTCCCCGGTCTGCCCAGCACCGCCGGCCCGGCTGGAAGTCCGTGAATGCCACCTTGACGGACGCTATGTCCGTCAAGGTGGCATTCACGGACCTGCGGCCCCGGCGCGAGGGCCGCGGGCAGCGTCACCCGAGGGTGCGCCTCGCCGTGCCGATCGCGGCCGTCTGATCGCTCACGGCACAGCGTTGCCCAGTGTTGATTTCCGGCATTCGAACTCCCCAGTAGAAGCCCGTACGGATGTACGGGACTCGCGCGAGGGTAGAAGTACCGTCGCGTGCGTGCCAGCGTTTCGGCGGAATTCGCGGAAATCAGGCACGACGGCGCCAGATAAGGCGGGTCACCGCCGCCGCGACCGACGCCGGCGCGGACCGGCGGGGAAGGCCGCGCGCTTCGGGCGCGGATTCCGGCATCGCCCGGTAGGCCAGGTGCGCGGCGAAGCGGGCGATCCGCGGCGCGGCGAGCGTCGCCAGCTCGGCGGCGCGGCCTTCGGGGAGGCTGAGGATCTCCGGCCGCTCCTCGCACGCCTTCACCACCAGCGCCGCCGCGCGTTCCGGGCTGCTGGCCGGGATCCCGCGGTAGCCGGTCGGCGCGATCATCGGCGTCCGGACCAGCGGCATCCGCACCGACGTGAAGGTGACGCCGTCCGAGAGCGTCTCGCGCCCGGCCGTCAGCCCGAACTCCTCCAGCGCCGCCTTCGAGGCCAGGTAGGCGGAGAAGCGCGGGGTGTCGGTCTGCAGGCCCTGGGTGGTGACGTTGACGACGTGGCCGAACCGGCGCGCGGCCATCGACGGCAGGAAGCCGAGGATCAGCCGCACGGGTCCGAAGTAGTTGATCGCCATCGTGCGCTCGTAGTCGTGGAACCGCTGCGTGGACAGCGAAACCGAGCGCCGGATCGACCGGCCGGCGTTGTTCACCAGCACGTCCACCGCGCCGTGGTCGCCGAGCACGTCCTTGACCAGCGCGTCGACGGCGTCGCCGTCGGTGAGGTCGCACGGGTACGCCGCGGCGGCGCCACCGGCCGCGGTGATCTCGTCCCGGACCTCTTCGAGCTCTGGAGCGCGGCGGGCCACGAGGATCACCTTCGCGCCCTTGGCGGCCACGGCGAGCGCCGACGCCCGGCCGATCCCGGACGACGCGCCGGTGATCAGCACCGTGCGCCCGGCCAGGCCAGGTCCGCGACGGGCCCGGTCGGGGTCGAGGCGGACCTGCCAGTACCGGTAGAGCGGCGCCGCGTAGTCGCGCAGCTCGGGCAGTTCGATGCCGCTGCCGAACAACGCCGTCGTGGTGCGCGCGGTGTCGAAGACGACGTCCATGGTCAAGTGCGGCAGCACCGCGAGGGGGACGCCCAGCTCCTCGAGGGCGGCCGCGCGGGCGGCCCGGCCGCCGGGCACGCGATCGATCCCGGCTGCCGCCGCGTGCGCCAGGCGGCTGCCCGCGCGCCGCAGCGCGTCCGACGGCCCGGCGGGCAGCACGGCCCGGATCACCGGCCCGCCCGCGGCGCGCGCGAAGGCATTGTAGACGGAGCCGAGCGACTGCGGGCGTGCGGCGGCGAGGTGGTAGGTCGTCCCGGACGGCGCGTCCTGGTGCATCAGGTGGTCCATCGCCTCGACGACGTAGTCGACCGGCACCAGGTTGGTCGCGCCGAGGTCGGGTGCGGCCAGCGGGAGGCGCCGGGGCAGGACCGCCAGCCGCGAGATGGCCGGGAGGAAGTAGTACGGCCCGTCGACCTTGTCCATCTCGCCGGTGCGCGAGTCGCCGACGACGGCCGAGGGCCGGTAGACGCGGAAGGGCAGCGCCTGTTCGCGGACGAGCTTCTCGGCCTGGAACTTCGTCGCGTGGTACGGCGAGCCGAAGCGCTGGCCGAGGTCGAAGTCGGTCTCGGTGAACCGCCCGGCGTGGTCGCCGGCGACAGCGATCGAGGACACGTGGTGCACCAGCCCGGCCCGCGCCGCGGCGGCGAAAGCCAGCAGGTGGCGAGTGCCGTCCACGTTGGCGCGCCGGTTGGCTTCTTCGTCGGCGGTGAGGTCGTAGATCGCGCCGAGGTGGACGACGTGGTCGAGGGGGTCCAGGTCGGCGGGATCGACGCCGAGCCGGGGTTCGGCGAGGTCGCCGACCACGGGGTGCAGTCTCTCCGCGTTCGGCCACTCCCGCGCCAGGGCGGCCAGGCGCTCGCGGGAGGTCTCCCGCACCAGCGCGTACACCGCGGACGTCTCCGGCCGCCGGAGCAGCCGCGCGACCAGGCGTTTTCCGATGAAGCCCGTCGCGCCTGTCACGAAGTAGGTCGTCATGGCCGGTCCCTTCTCGTGGGCCCGACTGTAACCTACTGGAAAGTAGGAACGGTAGTTGTCAGCTTTCTGCTTCGTCGGCCGTCGCCACGACCGCGTCGCGCAGGGCGGCCCGCAGCCGTCCGACGTCGAGCGGCCCGAGCACCGCCGCTTCGCCGGGTGGCGCGACCAGCACCACCTTGTCGTTGCTGACGAACACCGTCACGTCCCTGCGCCTGCCGGCCAGATCCCGGCAGCCGATCGACCACTCGCCCCGACTCATGGCCGCCGCCTCCGTTTTCCCTCGTCGTCGTGCTCCCTGCGAGGGTGGGAGCGGGGTCCGGCGGCGCTATGACGCCGGTTCACCCGATCTGCCTACTCGCGGGTTTTCTCTTGCTTTTAGGGGTTTTCCGGCGTAACTCGCGGGTCGTCGCGCGGCCGGTTCGGGAGTAGCGTCCGGTTCACGACCCGTCGTGGAGGTAGGGATGTCGGAACCGCGCAAGATCGTCATCGTCGGTGCGGGCCTCGGTGGGGCGTCCGCGGCCGCCGCGGTGCGAGAACGGGGTTACCCCGGCGAAATCCTGCTGCTGGGCTCCGATCCGCACAGCCCGTACGAGCTGCCGCCGCTGTCGAAGGGCGTGCTGCTCGGCACCACCGACGAACCCGATTGGGTGCACGAAGAGAAGTTCTACGCCGAGAAGGACATCCGGTTCAGCGCCGGTGTCACGGCGACCCGGATCGAGCTGGGCGCGCGGCTGGTGCTGGACGAGACGGGCGGCGAGCACCCCTACGACCGGCTGGTGCTGGCGACGGGTTCCCGGCCGCGCCGGCTGCCGGTGCCCGGCGGCGACCTGCCGGGGCTGTACACGCTGCGCACCCTCGACGACGCGCTCGAGCTGCGTTCGGCGTTCGCCGCGGCGGAGCGCGTGGTGATCGTCGGCGCCGGCTGGATCGGGTCGGAAGCGGCCGCGGCGGCCCGGACGCACAACGCGGAGGTGACGGTCGTCGACCCGGTGCGGGTGCCCCTGGCGAACGTGGTCGGCGAGACGGTCGGCGGGGTGTTCCGGGACCTGCACGCGGAAAAGGGTGTCCACTGGCGCCTGGGCGAGCAGGTCGCGGAGATCACGGGCGGCCCGGACGGCGTCCGCGGCGTCCGCTTGAGCGGCGGGGAAGAACTGACGGCGGACGTGGTCCTGATCGCGGTCGGCGCGGCCCCGAGGGTGGAGCTGGCCCACGCGGCGGGCCTGGAGCTCTCCGACGACGGCGGGGTGGCCGTGGACGCGGCCCTGCGCACGTCGGCCCCGGACGTGTACGCGGTCGGCGACATCGCGGCGCACTTCCACCCGCGCTACGGCCGCCGCATCCGCGTGGAGCACTGGGCCAACGCGAAGGACCAGGGCACGCACGTGGCGCAGAACCTGCTGGGGGGCAACGAGCCCTTCCTGGCCTCGCCGTACTTCTTCACGGACCAGTACGACCTGGGGTGCGAGTACCGCGGTCTGGCGGACCCGGCTGCGGACGAGCTGGTGATCCGGGGAGACCTGGCGTCGCGCGAGTTCACGGCCTTCTGGCTGCGCGAGGGCGAAGTGGCGGCGGCGATGAACGTGAACATGTGGGACGACGGGGACGCGCTGGCCGCGCTGGTCGACGGCCACGCGAAGGTGACGGCGGAGCAGCTCAGGACGGCCGATCCGACGTCGCCGGCTTGACGCCCAGGCGGTCCCGGAGCAGGGTGTCCAGCCGCCGCCAGGCGGGGGAAGACGCGTTGACCGCGCCCTGCACCAGCGCCGGGATCGCGGAATCCGCGTCGTAGGCCGGCAAGTCCTCGCCGTAGCGGGCGCGGGTCGCCGAGACGATCTTCTCGGCCAGCGCGTCGACGCGGGGATCGTGCGGGTCGAGGTCGTGCACCCGGTCGTACTCCAGGATCACCGGGAGCAGCGCCGGGTCGGCCACCATCGCGGCCTGGTCGCGGAACGTCGTGCGGGCGGTCTCCGGGTGGGTGGCGAACACCAGCAGCCACAGGTCGTGCTGCAGCGCCACCCAGCGATCGCTGAACCCCAGGCCGGGCAGCTGTCCGAGGTAGGTCACCACCGGTCCCGGCAGCGCCGCGAGCGACCCGCCGGCCAGCTGCCGGAGCCGCTCCCGGGCGTTCTGCAGGCCGCGGATCCGGGCCGCGAGGTCGGCGTCGATCTGCCGCAGCGCCTCCGGGGACCCGCCGCCGGAACGGAGCTCGCGGATGCGGGCCAGCGGGACGCCGGCCTCGGCGAGCGTCCGGACCTTGATCAGCTCGACCGCGTCGGCCGCGCTGTACCGACGGTAGCCGGAGGCGTCGCGGCCGGGCTCGGGGAGCAGGCCCTTGGCGTGGTAGACGCGGATCGTCTTGGTCGTCACCCCGACGTACCCGGCGAGCTGTCCGATGGTGAGCACCCGGCGATCCTCGCACTTGACCTTGCCCCAGGGGCAAGGGTGCATCCTGGCCGCATGACCGACCGTGAAACCCTGCGCGCACTGGCCGACGCGGGCAACGAGACCGCGCTCGACCGGCTGGCCGACCTCGCCGACGCCCGCGGGGACGTCGAGGAGCTGAGCGAACTGCTGGACGAAGGCTGTGAACGCGCCGGCGAGCTGCTCACCCGCCGGGCGGTCGCCGCGAAGGACCTGCTGGAGCTTCAGCGCATCGCGGACGCCGGCCACGAGGCCGCCGGTGACGAGCTGGAACGCCTGCTCAGGGCGTGACTTCGCGCGTCAACGCCAGGAAGGCCGCCAACGCCAAGACCGCGAACCCCGCCATGGTCACGGCCATCGGCACCGCCGTCCCCGGTCCGCCCAGCCCGACCAACGGTGTCGCCGCCGCCCCCACCAGGAACTGCAGCACGCCCAGCAACGCCGAGGCCGCGCCCGCCGATCGGGCCTGCGAAGCCAGGGCCAGGGAACTCGCGTTCGGCATCACCAAGCCGATGCTCGACACCAGCAGGAACAACGACACCAGCAGCACCTCCAGCGGAGCCCGGAGCACGACCGAAACCAGCACCGCGACCCCGCCGGCCACGCCGAGCAGCAGCCCGGAACGCAGCAGGACGCGCTCGGGCACCCGGCCCACCAGCCGGCCGTTGAGCTGGCCCGCCAGGACGATCCCGACGCCGTTCGCCCCGAAGACGACGCTGTACGCCTGCGGGCTCAGCCCGTACACCCCCTGCAGCGCGAACGACGACCCCGAGATGTACGCGAACAACGAAGCGAACAGCAGTCCCGACGCCAGCGCGTATCCCGCGAAGGAACGGTCCCTGACCAGCCGCCCGTAGGCCCGCAGCACCGGGCCGAGCCGCGCGGGGGACCGCTGCGAAGAGGGCTCCGGCAGGAAGAACACCACCACGACCAGCAGCACCGCGCCGAACCCCGTCAGCACGACGAACACCCCGCGCCAGGACGTCCAGTTCAGCAGCTGCCCGCCGATGAGCGGCGCCAGGATCGGGGCCAGCCCGCTGACCAGCATCAACGTCGAGAAGAACTTCGTCATCGCGGTGCCGGAGAACAGGTCCCGCACCGTGGCGCGCGCGATCACGATCCCCGCCGCCGCGCCGAGGGACTGCACGAACCGCGCCGCGACCAGCAGCCAGGCGTCCGGGCTCACCGCGCACAGCACCGAGCCCACGACGTACAGCGCCAGCCCGGCCAGCAAGGGGCGACGGCGTCCCAGGGCGTCCGACAGCGGCCCGAGCACCAGCTGGCCTACGGCGAGCCCGACGATGAACGCGCTGAGCGTCAGCTGGACGGTCGTGTCCGCCGCGCGCAGGTCGTCCGCCATCCGCGGCAGCGCGGGCAGGTACATGTCGATCGACAACGGCCCGAACGCCGTCAGGCCGCCCAGGACGAGGACGAACTTCAGCTGCGCGCGCCGGCTCGGCGCGGTACGTTCCGCTGCGACGGTCATGTGCCTCCTCGAAGTCCCTCCTCCGGACCAGCGGGCCCGTGTCCGGGGCTATTCCGGCTGTGACCGGTGACACGCCGTGCTTGGCTCAGCGGTGAACCGATACTGATCCGACCAATTTCCCACCGATTCGGCGACAGCTCTGGATCCGCGGTCTTCACTGCGCTATACATCGGATGTCTGGTCGGTGTGGGTGAAGGGAATATCCGTGCAGCTGGTACGTCTCGGGGAGCCGGGAAGTGAGCGTCCGTTCGTGCGTGCCGACGACGGCACGACCTACGAGCTGGGCGGGCTGACCGCCGACATCGATGGCCGCTTCCTCGCCGCGGACGGGATCGCGCGCGCGGCCGCCGCGCTCGCCGCCGGTGAGCTGCCGCGCGTTTCGGAAAACATCGTGGACAGCCTGCGCCTCGGCGCGCCCGTCGCCCAGCCCGGCAAGGTCGTCTGCATCGGCATGAACTACCGCCGCCACGCCGAGGAGACCGGCGCGACCCCGCCGGCCGAGCCCGTGGTCTTCATGAAGGCGCCGGACGTCGTCGTCGGGCCCGGCGACGACGTCCTCATTCCGCGCGGCTCGGTCAGCACCGACTGGGAGGTCGAGCTCGGCGTCGTCATCGGCAAGACCGCCCGCTACCTCGGCAGCGTCGACGAAGCCCTGGAGCACGTCGCCGGTTACGTCGTGTCGAACGACGTTTCCGAGCGTGACCTGCAGTTCCGGACCGGCCAGTGGGACAAGGGCAAGTCCTGCGAGAACTTCAACCCGCTCGGCCCCGCGCTGATCCCGGCGAGCGAGGTGCCCGACCCACAGGACCTCGGTCTGCGGCTGTGGGTCAACGGCGAGAAGAAGCAGGACTCGTCCACCAAGGACATGATCTTCACGGTGGCCGAAATCGTGCACCACCTGAGCCAGGTGATGGTGCTGCGGCCCGGCGATCTGATCAACACCGGCACCCCGGAAGGCGTCGCGCTCGGGCAGCCCGACCCGAAGCCCTACCTGCGCGACGGCGACGTCATCGAGCTGGAGATCGACGGCCTCGGCCGCCAGCGCCAGACCGCGAGGCAGGCCTGACCATGGCGAAGATCATCGGCATGGAGGTCCTCGACGTCCGGTTCCCCACCTCCCGGGAGCTGGACGGCTCGGACGCGATGAACCCCGACCCCGACTACTCCGCCGCCTACGTCGTGCTGCACGCCGACGGCGGCCCGGACGGCTACGGCCTCGCGTTCACCATCGGCCGCGGCAACGACGTCCAGGCCGCCGCGATCCGCGCGCTCGCGCTGCACGTCGTCGGCCGCGAGGTCCCGGAGGACGCGGCCGCGCTCGGCGACCTGAGCCGCACGCTCGTGGGCGACTCCCAGTTCCGCTGGCTGGGCCCGGAAAAGGGCGTCGCGCACATGGCCGTCGGGGCGGTGGTCAACGCCGCGTGGGACCTCGCCGCCCGCCGTGCGGGCCTGCCGGTCTGGAAGTTCGCCGCGCGCATGACGCCGGAAGAGCTGGTGAGCCTGGTCGACTTCCGGTACCTGTCCGACGCGCTCACCGAGGCCGAAGCCCTCGACATCCTGCGGGCCGCCGAGCCCGGCCGCGCCGAACGCACCGCGCAGCTCGAGGCGAACGGCTACCGCGCCTACAGCACCTCACCCGGCTGGCTGGGGTACGCGGACGCGAAGCTCGTGCGGCTGGCCGAGCAGGCCGTCGCCGACGGCTTCGAGATGATCAAGCTGAAGGTCGGCGGCAACCTCGAAGACGACGTCCGGCGGATGAAGCTGGCCCGCGAGACCGTCGGCGACGGCATCCGGATCGCCGTCGACGCCAACCAGCGCTGGGACGTCCAGGCCGCGGTCGACTGGATGACCGAGCTCGCCCCGTACGACCCGTACTGGATCGAGGAACCGACCTCGCCGGACGACGTCCTGGGCCACGCGGCCATCGCGAAAGCGCTGGCCCCGATCCGCGTCGCCACCGGGGAGCACGTCCAGAACCGCGTGGTCTTCAAGCAGCTCCTGCAGGCGAACGCGATTTCGGTGCTGCAGCTGGACGCCGCCCGGGTCGGCGGGTTCAACGAGAACCTGGCGATCCTGCTGCTGGCCACCAAGTTCGGCGTGCCGGTGTGCCCGCACGCCGGCGGGGTCGGGCTCTGCGAGCTCGTCCGGCACCTGTCGATGTTCGACTTCGTGGCGGTGTCCGGCACCGACGCGGATCGCTCCATCGAGTGGGTGGACCACCTGCACGAGCACTTCACCGACCCGGCCGTCGTCGAACGCGGCCGGTACCTCGCCCCGACCGCCCCCGGGTTCTCCGCGCGCATGCACGACGCCACGCTGCGGCGGTTCCGGTTCCCGGACGGTCCCGAGTGGACGGAGACCGCAAGTGAGTGAATTCGAGGGCCTGGTGGCCGCCGTCACCGGAGGCGCCTCGGGCATCGGCCTGGCGGCGGCGACAGTGCTGGCCGAGCGCGGCGCGCAGGTGGCGGTGCTGGACCTCAAGCCGGAGGGGACGCCGTTCGCAGGGTTCCGCTGCGACGTCGGCTCGGACGACGAAGTGCGGTCGGCCGTGGACGCCGTCGTGGACCGCTTCGGGCGCCTCGACATCCTCGTCAACAACGCCGGGATCGGCGCGCAAGGCGACGTCACGGCCAACGGCGACGACGAGTGGCACCGCGTGTTCGACGTCAACGTCGTCGGCATGGTCCGGCTCGCCCGGGCCGCGCTGCCGCACCTGAAGGAGTCGCCGTCCGCGGCGATCGTCAACACCTGCTCCATCGCGGCCTGGGCCGGCTTGCCCAACCGCGCGCTCTACTCGGCCAGCAAGGGCGCGGTGCTCTCGCTGACCCTCGCCATGGCGACCGACCACCTGCCCGACCGGATCCGCGTCAACTGCGTGTGCCCCGGCACGGCGGACACCCCCTGGGTGGGCCGGCTGCTCGACGCCGCCGACGACCCGGAGGCCGAACGGGCGGCGCTCGCCGCGCGTCAGCCGATGGGCCGGCTGGTCACCGCGGACGAAGTCGCGAACGCGATCGCCTACCTGGCGAGCCCGCGGTCCGCGTCGACCACCGGCACCGCGCTCGCGGTCGACGGCGGCATGTACGGCCTGCGTCCTCGCGGCCCCGTTCACCACGACTAGAAGACTTGATTTCCGCTGTCATCAAGGAGGATGCGGTGCGCACTGTGCCATTCGGAAACAGGGTGATCCAGGTGGCCGCCACGGCCACCGTCTGCGGCCTGGTACTGGCCGCCTGTGGGTCCACAAAGGACAATGTCGCGGCGCCGACGGGCGGCGGCAACCCGGGCGGCAAGGTCGGGGCGACGCTGCCGCTGCTGACCTCACCGTTCTGGCAGGCCTACAACAACTACGTGCCGAAGATGGCCAAGGAAGAGGGCGTCGACGTCCTCCCGACGGTCAACGCCGACAGCGACCCCGCGAAGCTGATCACCGACATCGGCACCTTCCTCAACCAGGGCGTCAAGGGCCTGGTCGTGACGCCGCTGGACTCGGCGGCCATCGTCGCCGGGCTCAAGCAGGCGGAGAACAAGGGCGTGCCGGTGGTCGCGGTCGACGTCGCCCCCGAAAGCGGCAAGGTCGCGATGGTGGTGCGGGCCGACAACAAGGCCTACGGCACCAAGGCCTGCGACGCGATCGGCGAGAAGGTCAAGACCGGCAAGGTCGTGCAGATCATGGGCGACCTCTCTTCCGTCAACGGCCGCGACCGCTCGGAAGCCTTCCGCGGCTGCATGAAGCAGAAGTACCCCGGCATCCAGGTGCTGGAGATCCCGGCCGAGTGGAAGGCCGACAAGGCGTCCTCCGGGCTGGACAGCATGCTGACCGCGAACCCGGACATCAAGGGCGTCTACATGCAGGCCGGCGGCGTCTACCTGGCCCCGACCGAGCAGGCCCTCAAGCGCAAGAACCTGTACTTCCCGGTGGGGGACCCGAAGCACATCGTGCTCGTGTCCAACGACGGCATCCCGCAGGAGCTGGCCGCGATCCGCGCCGGCGAGCTGGACGCCACCGTGTCCCAGCCGGCCGACGCCTACGCGAAGTACGGCCTGTACTGGCTGAAGAAGGCCATGGCGGGCGAGACGTTCAAGGCCGGCCCGACCGACCACGGCAGCACCATCGTGGAGATCAGCCCCGGCATCCTCGAGGACCAGCTGCCCGCGCCCGTCATCACCAAGGACAACGTGGACGACAAGGCCCTCTGGGGGAACAACCTGTGACCGCGCTGCCCGCCGGCGAATCCGCCGTCCCGGTGGTCAGCGCTGTCGGCGTGGGAAAGCGTTACGGCCCGACCGTGGCGCTGGACGACGTCAGCCTCACCGTGCACCCCGGCGAATCGCACGCGCTCGTCGGGCGCAACGGGGCCGGCAAGTCGACGCTCGTCTCCATCCTCACCGGCCTGTCCGCGACGGACACCGGGCACGTCGAGTTCGCCGGCGAGCCGGCCCCGCCCCTGTCCAAACAGGACGACTGGAAGGCGCGCGTCGCCTGCGTGTACCAGCACGCGATGGTCGTCCCGCAGCTCACGGTCGCCGAGAACCTGTTCCTCAACCGGCAGGCGGGCGGCGGGTTTTCGATCGGCTGGAAGTCGCTGCGGCGCAAGGCCCGCGAGCTGCTCGACTCGTGGGACGTGCACGTCGACGTCGACACCCCGGCCGGTGACCTGTCGGTCGAGGACCGCCAGTTCGTCGAGATCGCCCGCGCGCTGTCCTACGGCGCCCGGTTCATCGTCCTCGACGAGCCGACCGCCCAGCTGGACAGCCAGGCCATCGAGCGCCTCTTCGAGCGGATGCGCCAGATGCAGGCGGGCGGGGTGACGTTCCTGTTCATCTCGCACCACCTGCACGAGGTGTACGAGGTCTGCCAGGCCGTCACGGTCCTGCGCGACGCGAAGCACGTGCTCACCGCGCCGGTCGCCGACGTCGGCAAGGCCGAGCTGGTCGACGCGATGACCGGCGAGCCGGGCGGCCTGTCGGTCCGTGACGCCGCGACGCGCGAGGCCCTCGGCGAGGACGCACCGGAGATCCTCGCGGTCGAGGGACTGTCCGGCGACGGCTTCTCCGGCGTCTCGTTCCGGCTCCGCCGTGGCGAGGTCGTCGGGCTCGCCGGGAGCAACGCCAGCGGCAAGCACCAGGTCGCCGAGACGGTCTACGGCCTGCGGACGCCGTCCGCGGGCACGATCCGCGTCGACGGCTCGCCGCTGCGGCCGGGTGACATCCCGGCCGCGCTGAAGGCGGGGATCGGCTGCGTGCCGCGCGACCGGCACCACGAAGGCCTGGTGCTGGCGCACTCGATCGCCGACAACGCCACGCTGTCCATTCTGGACAAGCTGGGGCGCGGCGGGATCGCGGCACCGCGGACCCGGTTCGCGAGAGCGGCGCAGGCCCTCTCCGACTACGACATCGTGGCCGCGAGCGCCGAGCAGCCGGTGTCGGACCTGTCCGGCGGCAACCAGCAGAAGGTCGTGCTGGCGCGGGCGCTGATCCGTGATCCGCGGGTCGTGGTGCTGATCAACCCGACCGCGGGCGTGGACGTGAAGTCGAAGGAGGCGCTGCTCGCGGTCGTCGACCGGGTGCGCGCCGAAGGCAAGGCGGTGCTGATCGTCAGCGACGAGCTCGACGACCTGCGCCTGAGCGACCGGGTCCTGGTGCTGCGCGCCGGGGCCGTGGTCGCCGAGCACCAGGCCGGGTGGTCCGACGGCGACCTCGTGGCCGACATCGAAGGAGTCGAGCT
The DNA here is from genome assembly GCF_040682955.1 of Amycolatopsis sp. NPDC051045. Taxonomy (NCBI): domain Bacteria; kingdom Bacillati; phylum Actinomycetota; class Actinomycetes; order Pseudonocardiales; family Pseudonocardiaceae; genus Amycolatopsis; species Amycolatopsis sp. NPDC051045. The sequence goes on along the minus strand of NZ_JBFBCC010000012.1, from coordinate 275,892 downwards.
TTCGTGACCGACGTGATGACCTCTCCGCAGACGGAGCTGCCCGCACCACCGCGGCGCCGCAAGGCCGTCTGGCTGCGTGAACTGGCCCTGCTGCCCGCGCTGGTCGTGGTGTTCCTCATCGGCGGCCTGGTCGACGACACCTTCGTCGGCTGGAGCAACATCGTCAGCATCCTCACCGCGTCGGCGGCGCTGTCGCTGGTCGTGCTCGGCGAGTCGCTGGTGCTGATCACCGGGAAGTTCGACCTGTCGCTGGAATCCACCATGGGCCTCGCACCCGCCCTCGGGGCGATGGTCGTGCTCCCGGCGGCGTCGGCAGGCTTCGGCGTCGAGCTGCCCGCCGCGATCGGGCTGCTGGTGATCCCGCTGTGCGGCGCGCTCGTCGGGTTCGTCAACGGCTTCCTGATCGTGAAGCTGAAGCTGAACGCCTTCATCGTCACCCTCGCCATGCTCACCGTGCTCCGCGGCGTGCAGGTCGGCTCGACCAAGGGCAAGACGCTGTTCAACCTGCCCGACTCGTTCACCGACCTGGCGACGACGACGTTCCTCGGGCTGCCGATGTCGGTGTGGCTGGCGGCTCTGCTGTTCGCCGTCGCCGGCTGGGTGCTGCGCTACCACCGCGTCGGCCGCGCGCTGTACGCGATCGGCGGCAACCGCGAAGCCGCGCGGGCGGCCGGGGTGCGCGTCGACCGGATCGCGTGGGCGGTGTTCGTCGTCGCCGGGATCCTCGCCGCGATCGGCGGGCTCGCGTACACGGGCTATGTGGGGGCCTTGGGCGCGAACCAGGGTTCCGGCATGATCCTGCAGGTGTTCGCGGCGGCGGTGATCGGCGGGGTCTCGCTCGACGGCGGCAAGGGCACCCTGGTCGGCGCCCTCACCGGCGTCCTGCTGCTGGCGTCGGTGTCCAGCCTGCTCAACTACGCGCACGTCACGGCGGAGTGGCAGGGGGCGATCTACGGCGCCATCATCCTGGTCGCGCTGATCATCGCCCGGTACGCGGGCGGAAAGCCGCAAACCTGACCCTCACCCCGTGAAGATCCGACGTTCACGGACCACTGCGAGGAGGTGGGCGGGGTGCTACGAGGCTTCCGCGGCGGGTTCGTCGGTCGTGGTCGGGTCGTCCGCGGTGCCGAGGGCGTTGCGCAGCCACTGCTCCACGCCCGCGACGTGCACGGTCGCCCACGAGCGCGCCAGTTCCGGCTCGCGCGCGGCGATGGCCTCGTAGATCGCCGTGTGCTGTTCGCGGGTCTTCGCGACCGCGCCCTCCTGGGTGAGGCCGCGCCAGATCCGGGCGCGGGCGGTCGGCCCGGAGAGGCTGTCGAGCAGCGAACAGAGCACGGGGTTGCCGGAGCCGTCGGCGATCTTGCGGTGGAACTGCAGGTCGTTGGCGACCAGCGCCTCGACGGTCGGGGAGTCCTCCAGTTCCCCGAGCAGCGCGCCCAGCTCCGCGATGTCCTCGTCGCTCATGTGCAACGCGGCCAGCCCGGTCGCGGCGGGCTCCAGGATCCGGCGCACGGCCAGGAAGTCGAGGACGGTGTCGTCGCGGTGGAAGTCGACCACGAACGTCATGGCGTCGAGCAGCAGGTGGGGTTCGAGGCTGGTGACGTACGTGCCGTCGCCCTGGCGGACGTCGAGCACGCGGATCAGGCACAACGCCTTCACGGCCTCCCGCAGCGAGCTGCGCGAAAGCCCGAGCCGCTGGGCCAGCTCGGCTTCCTTGGGCAGCCGGTCGCCCGGCGCCAGCTCGCCGGAGATGATCATGTCCTTGATCTTGTCGATCGCGACATCGGTGACGGGCATCGTGTCCGCCCTTCCCTGCAACAGACCTCGGATGTTTCGGTGGTACTCCCCAGCGTGCCATGTCCCGGCGAAGGAGTGGTCATGACCCACGGTGCCGCACCACACAGTGTCTCCAAAAGAGTGGTCTCCAAAAGAGTGGTCTCCAAAAGAGTGGCGCTCCATACCCGGCTGAAGCCGGGTAAAGAGGCCGAGTACGAGCGTGTCCACGCGGTCATCCCGCCCGAGCTGGACACGGCGCTCCGCGAAGCCGGCGTCCACTCCTGGCGGATCTGGCGTAACGGTCTCGACCTGTTCCACGTCCTCGAAGTCGACGACTACCCAGCGATGCGGGCGGCGTTGCGGGACCACCCCGCCAACGTGCCGTGGCAGGCCCGGATGGCCGAGCTGCTGGCCGTCGAAGACGACTACTCCGGCGGCGACACCGGCCTCGGGCTGGTCTGGGAACTGCCGGTGGAGGAGTGACGGCGATGGAGCTCTCCCCGCTGGGGCTCGGCTGCGCGCAGCTGGGCAACCTGTACCACGCGATCACCGACGAGACCGCGGCCGCGACCGTCCGGCGGGCCTGGGACGAGGGCATCCGCTACTTCGACACCGCACCCCACTACGGCCTCGGCCTGTCGGAGACCCGGCTCGGCGCGGCCCTGCGGGAGTTCCCGCGCGAGGAGTACGTGCTCTCGACGAAGGTCGGCCGCGTGCTGGAGCCGAATCCGGACGGCGCCGGCGCCCGGGACGACCAGGGCTTCGCCGTCCCGGCCGCGTACAAGCGCCGATGGGACTTCAGCCGGGACGGCGTCCTGCGGTCGCTCGAGGAAAGCTTGACCAGGCTGGGCCTCGACCGCGTCGACATCGTGTACGTCCACGACCCCGACGACCACTTCGAAGACGCCCTGCGCGGAGCGTTCCCGGCGCTGCGGGAGCTCCGGGAGCAGGGCGTGATCGGCGCGTTCGGCGCCGGGATGAACCAGGCGCCGATGCTGGCCGAGTTCGTCCGCCGCACCGACCTGGACGTCGTGCTGGTGGCCGGCCGCTACACGCTGCTCGACCAGCCGGCGTTGGACGAGCTGTTCCCGCTGTGCGTCGCGCGCGACGTCCGGGTGGTGGTCGGCGGCGCGTTCAACGGCGGCATCCTGGCGACGGCCGAGCCGGGCCGCGTCTACGACTACGCCGAGGCGCCGCCGGAGCTGGTCGAGCGGGCCGGCCGGATCGCGGCGATCTGCGCGCGGCACGGCGTCGAGCTGCCGGAAGCGGCGCTGGCGCTGCCGATGGCGCACCCCGCGGTGGCGTCGGTGGTCGTCGGCGCGCATGATCCGGAGCAGGTCGGCGTCAACGCGCGGCGGGCGCGGGCCGTCGTGCCGCCGGAACTGTGGACCGAGCTGGCCGGCGCGGGATTGCTGCGCGCCGACGTCGTCATCGCCGAGGGAGCCTCATGATCGACGCGCACCACCACCTGTGGGACCCCTCGCGGCGCGAATACCCGTGGATGGCGGGGGCGGCCCTGGACCCGATCCGCCGCCCGTACACGGTCGACGACCTGCGTGCGGTGACGAAGGCGGCGGGGGTGCACGCGACGATCCTGGTCCAGACGGTGTCCTCGGAAGAGGAGACGGCGGAGTTCCTCGCCACGGCGGCGGCGGAGCCGGTGATCGCGGGCGTGGTCGGCTGGGCCGACCTGACGGCCCCGGACGTCGCCGACCGGCTGGCTTCCCTGACCGGCCCGCTGGTCGGGATCCGGCACCAGGTGGAGAACGAGCCGGACGACGACTGGCTGCTGCGTCCCGCGGTGGTGGCCGGGCTGAGCACGGTGGCGGCGGCGGGCTTGGCGTTCGACCTGCTGGTCCGCCCCTCCCAGCTGCCCGCGGCGGCCGAAGTGGCGTTGCGGCTGCCGGAGCTGCGCCTGGTCCTGGACCACGCGGCGAAGCCCCCGATCGCGGCGGGGGAGTGGGAGCCGTGGGCGTCCGGCGTGGCCGCGCTGGCGGCGCGCGACAACGTGGTGTGCAAGCTGTCCGGGCTGGTCACGGAGGCGGACTGGCCGGGGTGGGAGGTCGGGCACCTGCGCCGGTACGTCGACCACGTGCTCGAGGTGTTCGGCCCGGAGCGGCTGCTGTTCGGCTCGGACTGGCCGGTCTGCGAACTGGCGGCGTCCTACGAGCTGGTCCTCGACGCGGCGATCGCCCTGACGGGCTCGCTGTCGGACGCGGAGCGCCTGGCGGTCTTCGAGCACAACGCGCGCGCGACCTACCGGTTGGATGCGGGCGGGGCCACCTCCTCCAGGGGGTGAAAGAGGTTTCCCCGCCCGCCGGGAAAGGGGTCGATCAGAACTCTTCGTCGCCGCCGATCATGCCGCGCAGCCGGGTCAGGGCCCGGTGCTGCGTCACGCGGACGTTGCCCGGCGAAATCCCGAGCGCTTCGGCGGTTTCGGTCGCCGAGAAGCCGACCGCGATGCGCAGGGTCAGGATTTCCTGCTGCACGCGCGGCAGGGAGGCGAGCAGCCGGCCGAGGCGCGCGCCGAGGTCGAGGTGCAGCGCGTGGCTCTCGGGTTCGTTGCCGCTGGTCAGCGGACGTTCCGGGAGCTCGGGGACGGGCTCGGAGCGGTCGCGGGCGACAGCGCGGTAGGCGTCGGCGACCTTGTTCGCGGCGATCGCGTGGACCAGGTAGAGGAAGGAGCCGCCGCGGTCCTGGTAGTCGGGCAGGGCCTTGAGTACGGCGAGGCAGACTTCCTGGGCGACGTCGTCGGCCGACAGGTAGGAGAGGTCACGTCCGCCCATCCGGGCCCGGCAGTAGCGGACCACCACCGGCTCGATCATCCGGAGCAGGGAGTGGATGGCGGCGGGGTTGCCCGCGCCCGCGTCCTTGACGACGGGGTCGAGGTCTTCCTTGGTGAGCCGCCCGCCCGGGCGGGGCAATGCCTCGAGATTCCGATAATCGTGAAGCGTGGAAGCGGATTCTTCGGTGGTACTCGGCGGTGCTGTCATGGTCGTCTCCCCGGCCGACCCTCGACCGTCGCTGCCGGGGGTTCAACTCTCCGTCACTGATCCATCGCAGATGCTCCGGTAGACCCGGGCTCATCTGCGCTCCGTGCGACGCAGGGTAATCGTAAGCACCTCCGGGTGGGTCAGTCCAGATTTCAACGACCAATACCCCGTTAGCAGGAGCGACCGTGATGTTCCCGCGACCCGACCCCGCACATTGCGATTAATCGGTTTCAGGATGTGCCGAGTTCACTCGTCAGTGGAAGACGGCCACGGAAGTGGCGGTCACCGTCACGGCCAGCGAGGCGATGGCGGGCAGGGCCCGGCTCGGTGGGCCCGGTTCGGCGGCGCGCAAGGCCCGTTCGCGGTGCATCCCGATGGCCGCGAGCAGGGCGGATGTCCCGGCGGCGAGCAGAACGGGGACCAGGGTGAGACCCCAATGGCGCTGTCCGGCGGCGTGCAGGAGAAGTACTGTGCAGGCGGCGGACGCGAGGGCGGTGCGCCGCCAGGCGAGCCCGGTGCGTTCCGCTTGGGCGCCGGCCGGGATGGTCACCGCGAAATCCTCTCCACCATGACGGTACTTTTGACGTCGCGATAATCGCGAAACAGCGGTAGTCGCGAGCCGGGACGTCGCCCGCCCAGTCCCGGCCGGCCGTCGTGAAGCGGATAGCCGGTGGTCGAGGCGGGTTTTCCGGCCGTCACCGTCCGTTGTCCGCCGGTGTTGTTCACGAGAGCGCCAGGAGTACGGCGGCGGTGACGATGAGCAGCAGCAGCCCGCCGGTCAGCACCACGATCATCCAGCTCCGCGGCAGCGGTTCCCCGGCCCGCATCGCGACCTGCACCCGCCGCCAGCGCGGGTACGCGGTCGCGGCGAGGATCGCGGCCAGCGCGACGCACAGCCCGGCGAGCACCGCGCTCGCCGCGGGCGGCGACGGCACCAGCTGGTGCACCGCCACGCCGCCCGCGAGCAGGCCGAGGGCTGTGCGGATCCAGGCGAGGAAGGTGCGTTCGTTGGCCAGCGTGAAGCGGTAGTCCGGTTCGGTGCCGCCCGCGTGGGGCTTGATGTCGTCCGACGCCACGTCCGCAGACGCTAGCCGGTGTGCGCGACCCCGGCCGGTTCGGTGTGGTGCCCGAAAACCCACCAGCGCAGCACGGCGAACCGCACGAACCCGCCGACCAGGCTGGCCAGCAGCAGTGTCCCGGTTTCTTCCCACGACGTCGGCCGCTCGACGACGGCGTCGAGGACGGCCAGCACGGCCGAGCCGTACCCGGCGTAGAAGGCGAACGTGAGCAGGTCCTGCAGGTGCCGTTTCCCGGCGTTGCTGCCCCGGCCGGCGAAGGTGACGCGGCGGTGGAACTCGGTGTTCCCGACCGTGGTGAGGGCGATCGCGACCAGGTTCGCGACTTGGGAGCCGAGCTCGTCGCGCAGCAGCAGGAACAGAACGGCCTGCAGGCCGGTCGTCACCACGCCGGCCACGACGTACCACGCCGCGTGCGTACCGAGCTCGTGGTGGCGGTCCGGGTCGGTGGTGAGCAGCCGGTGCTCCGGTGCGCACCTGGTGGTGGCCATGATCCCAAACTACCTACCATTCACAAACTTGTGAATGTGTTAAACCGGTTGAAGAATTGTGATCCCCGTGACACCGCGGGGTTTCGGTGCCCCACCGGCCGGGGTAGGTCACCGGCGACGACACTCCCCGACGCGCCAGGAGACAGCCAGTGAGTGACCGTGACTCGGCCGAACCGCAAAGCCTGAGCCCCAGCGAGGCGCTGGACGAGGACGAGCTGCGCGTGGATCCGCTCGAAGAGGGCGTCGAGCCACCCGAGCACTGGAGTGCCGCGAACCGCTACGGCACCACGCCCCGGGAGATCCGCGAAGGCGAGCCGATGGACCAGCGCCTGGCCGAAGAAGTGCCCGACGCGGAGCCGGAGCCGGTCCCGGAGCGCCCGCTCGCGGCGACGCCGGCGGCGGAGCTCGACGAGACGATCGAGGACGCGCCACCGGACTTCGAGCAGGTGGCTCCGGCGGAGACCGTGCCGCGCCGGCACTCCAGCCCGGGCGTGACCGCCGCGCCGGACTACGTGGGCGAATCGGTGGCCGACGCCATTCGCGCCGCCCGGCAGAGCTGATCCGCTCAGACTGCAGGTCCGTTCGGACGCCCCTAGCGTGGGGCCTCAGTGCATCGGACCGCGACGAAGGGAAGGCCGAAAATGCTGACCGTGACCGAAGCCGCCGCCGAGGCGATCACCGCGCTGACCAGCCAGGGGGAGGGTGACGCCGGGCTCCGCCTGGCGGTCCAGGACGCCGACGGCGAAAGTGCCCAGCTGGCGCTGTCGGTGGCCCCCGAACCGGCGGAAGGCGACAGCGTGCTGGGTGCGGAAGAGGGCCCGAAGGTGTTCCTCGAACCCCAGGCGGCGGCGCTGCTCGACGACAAGGTGCTCGACGTCCAGGAGGACGAAGCCGGCGGCGTGGCGTTCGCCGTGCTGCCCCAGCACACCAGCTGACCGCGGCGGACGGGCCTTTCGCCGTCGGGTGCGGAAGGTCCGTTCGCTCGCGGGACCGCTCTCTCGGACCCGGGCGACGTGAGCGCCGAGTTCGTCAGCGGGACCGCCAGCGGCTGACCAGCACCGCGGCGCGGACCCGCAGGAGTTCCGCCGCGTGGAGCCGGGCGTGGTCGAGCGACGGCGCGTGGTCGATCAACGCACTGCTCCCGATGACGCCGAGCCGGGCCAGCCCGGCTTCGTCGAGCTGGATCCGCCCGGCGAGCACCATCAGCGGCACCCCGCGCGGCCGGGCCCGGTCCGCGATCCCGGCGGGGGCCTTGCCGTGCAAGCTCTGTTCGTCCAACGAGCCCTCGCCGGTGATCACGAGGTCGGCGCCGGCCAAGGCGTCGTCGACCCCGGTCAGCCCGGCGATGAGGTCGAACCCGGACTCGACCGTCGCGCCCAGCCCGGCGATCGCGCCGGCCGCCACGCCGCCGCCGGCCCCCGCGCCCGGCACCCTCGTGACGTCCGGGGCACCGCCCACCTGCAGCGCGTGCGCCCACCGCCCCAGTGCTTCGTCGAGCGCCGCCACTTCCGCCGGCCCCGCGCCCTTCTGCGGCCCGAACACGGCCGCGGCGCCCGACGGGCCCAGCAACGGGTTCGTCACGTCGGTCGCGACCGCCACGGGCACGCCGCCCAGCCGTTCGCGCACCGGGTTCAGCTCGGTCGACGCCACCCGCGCCAGGGTTCCGCCGCCCAGGCCGACCGGTGCGCCGAACGCGTCGAGCACGCCGGCACCCAGCGCGCTCAGCATCCCGGCGCCGCCGTCGGTGCTGGCCGTGCCGCCGACCGTGAGCACCAGCCGCTTCGCGCCGTGCACCAGCGCATCCGCCAGGAGTTCGCCGACGCCCCAGGTGTGCGCGGCCAGTGCCGTCGCGGGGCTCGGCTCGACGAATTCGATGCCGCACGCGCGCGCCGATTCGACGTACGCGGTGCCGTCCAGCACGGCGTACCGCGCCTTGACCGGTTCCTCGAGCGGCCCGCGAACCGTCAGCCGCACGATCCGGGCGCCGGCGGCCTCCAGCACGTCGAGGGTGCCTTCGCCGCCGTCGGCGACCGGGCAGGAGAGGATTTCGGCGTCCGGCAAGGCGTCTCGCACGCCGAGTGCGATCGCCTCCGCGGCTTCGACCGCCGTGAGACTGCCCTTGAACTTGTCGGGCGCGACGACGACCCGGGTCACGGCTTCACCTCCGTCAGCGGGGGACGCCCGGCGAGGACCGCCGCGACGTTGCGGGCGGCCAGCACGGCCATCGCGGTGCGGGTCTCGACCGTCGCCGATCCCAGGTGCGGGCTGAGCACGACGTCGTCCCGGCCGAGCAGCCGCGGTTCGACCTCCGGCTCCTTCTCGAACACGTCGAGCGCGGCGCCGGCGATCTCCCCGGCCTCCAGCGCATCGGCCAGCGCGGCTTCGTCGACGACCGGGCCGCGGGTCGTGTTCACCAGGTACGCGCCGGGCTTCATGGCGCGCAACGCGGCGGCGTCGATGAGGTGCCGCGTCTCGGGCGTCAGCGGGCAGTGCAGGGAAACGACGTCCGCGCGCGCCAGAAGGTCCTCGAACGCAACGAATTCCGCGGCGGTGTCCTGTTTCGACCGTCCGGTGTAGACGATCGACATCCCGAACGCCGAAGCGCGTTTTGCCATCGCCCGGCCGATCTGCCCGAACCCCACGATGCCCAGCGTCTTGCCCTGGAGACCCGAGCCGAGCAGGAAGCCGAGGTGGAACGACCACGGTGTGCGCGAGCGCAGCAGCCGTTCGCCCTCGCCGAGCCGCCGCGTGACGGCGAGCAGCAGGCCGAAGGCGAGATCGGCGGTGGCGTCGGTGAGCACGCCCGGGGTGTTGGTGACCACGACGCCACGCTCGGCCAGCGCCGGCACGTCGACGTTGTCGTACCCGACGGCGACGTTCGCGACCACCTTCAGCCCCGGGCCCGCGGCGTCGGCCAGCGCGCCGTCGAGCCGGTCGTGCAGCATGCCGACCACGGCGTCCGCGCCGGCCACGAACCCGTGCAGTTCCTCGGCGGTCAACGGGCGGTCGGCGGGCGACACGACCACGTCGCCCGCCTCGGCCAGCAGCTTCACCGCGTCGTCGGGAATCCATCGGGTCACCGTGATCTTGGGCACCCCCACAGCCTAAGCCACCCCTCCGGCATTTCGGCCCACGCGCGTCAGCCGCACCACCGCGCTCGCGTAGCCGCTCCCCGGGAACTCGACACCGAGGCCGTGGCTCAGCAGCACCGCGCCGTCGTGCACGGCACCGTCCTGGTCGCGGTACCGCGCGGAAGGCTCGAGCCCCGCGAGCCGCGGCGGGGTGAACGGCCGCCCGAACTCCGTGGGCCGCCGCCAGAAGAACACGACCACTTCGTCACCCAGCACGTACTGGACCGCCGTCAGCGCCGAGGTGGCCGGATCCGCCAGCCGGTACAGCTCGCCGTGCTGCACCACCGGCCGGATCTCCTTGTACAGCGCGACGAGCGACGCCGCTTCGTCGAGTTCGGCGGCGCTCCACCGCGGCAGGTCGCCGCCCAGGCCGAGCACGCCCGCCATCGCGACGTGGAACCGGAAGCTCAGCGGCGCCTCGCGGCCCGTTGCCGGGTTCGGGCTGTCGGTGACCCACGCCGACATCGTGCCGGCGGGGTAAAGCTGGCCGTAACCGTGCTGGATGGTGATCCGGTCGGCGGCGTCGGTGTTGTCCGACGCCCAGATTTCGTCGGTGCGCGCGAGGATCCCGAGGTCGGTGCGCCCGCCGCCGCCCGCGCACCCCTGGATCCGCAGCCCGGGGTGATCGGCGCGCAGCCGGTCCAGGATCCGGTGCACCGCGCGGACGTGCTCGACCCAGAGCCGGCCGGCGTCCTCGCCGGCCGCCGGCCACCCGGCCTCGGTGAACGCGCGGTTCATGTCCCACTTGAGGTAGTCGACGCCGTGCTCGCCGACCAGGCGGTCGAGCCACTCGTGCGCCCAGTCCGCGACGTCCGGGCGCGCGAAGTTCAGCACGAGCTGGTTCCGCAGCGTGGTTCGGGAGCGGTTGGCCATGTGCAGCACCCAGTCCGGGTGCGCGCGGTAGAGGTCGCTGTCCGGGTTGACCATCTCCGGCTCGACCCACAGCCCGAACTGCATCCCGTGCGCGTGGACCGCGTCGGCCAGGGGCCGCAGCCCGGCCGGGAAGCGCTGTTCGTTGGCGGTCCAGTCGCCGAGCCCGGCGGTGTCGCCGGCGCGGGCGCCGAACCAGCCGTCGTCCATGACGAACAGCTCGGTCCCGAGTTTCGCCGCGGCCGCGGCCAGCTCCGTTTCGGTCTGCTCGTCGACGTCCCAGCCGGTCGCTTCCCAGGAGTTGTAGACGATCGGGCGCAGCTCTCCGGGGTGCGGCTGGACGAACTCGCGGACGTAGGCGTGCCACCGGCGGCTGGTGCCGCCGAAGCCGCCGGCCGTGTAGAGCCCGGCGAACACCGGTGTCTCCCAGGTTTCGCCGGGCAGCAGCCGCCAGCCGACGTGCTCGTGCCCGAACCCGCCGGTCCACGTGACACGGCCGGTGTGCGTGCGCTCCACCGTGATCCGCCAGCTGCCGCTCCACGCCAGCGCCGTCGACCACACCTCGCCGGAGGTCTCGGTCGCGTCGCCCGCGTCGAGCATCACCCAGGGGTCGACCTGGTGGCTGGATACGCCGCGGCGGCTGGTGAGCGTGGTTTCGCCGACCGGCAGCGGTTCGCGCAGCACGCCGTACTCGGCGCTCCACGCACCGGACGTCCGGGTGAGCCGGGCGCCGTCGCGCCGGGGGAGTGTCCAAGACGCGGAATCCGTGCGCAGCAGGGAAATCGGGGCTTCGCCGGTGTTGCGCAGCGACGTCCGGCGCTCGACGACGTCACCGCGGACGCGGTAGTGCAGCGCGAGTTCGAGGGGGTAGTGCCGGTCGGCGAGGCGGACGACGAGCGTGTCGTCTTCGAGCGCGAAGCCGTCGTAACGCCACTCGAGCGCCGACGTCCCGTCCTCGTACCGCACGGCCAGCGCCGCGACGCCGAAGTAGGCACCGCCTTCGGCCGGCAGTTCCTGCCGCTCGTCCCCCGGCTCGTCGAAGCTGCTGCCGGCCGGGTTGCGGCGCGCGGCGACCTGCGTGGCCTGGGCGAGCGTCAGGGGCGGACCCCAGTGGACGTGCCGCGGCCGGTCGTCGGCGTCGAGCCGGAAGGCGTACGAGCTCTCGGGGGTGCGCAGCAGCCAGAGCCGGTGCGCGGGGTCGTGTTCGACGAGCGACATGGCCGCCAGCGTAGAGCCGTGAATGCCACCTTCACGGCCTTGACGTCCCGCAAGGTGGCATTCACGGCGCGTCATCCATTGGGTGGAAGACGTCTGGTCGGCTCGCCGGTCGCCGTGCTATGTTCGGTGGCAGAACGAGTGTGCGTGATGCGAACAATGCGGAGGGTGTGATGGCGGAGCTGCTGTCGCTGGAGGAGGCCGTGGGCCGGCTGGTGCACGACGGCGACACCGTCGCGCTCGAGGGCTTCACGCACCTCATCCCGGTCGCGGCCGGGCAGGAGATCATCCGGCAGCGCCGCCGGGATCTCACGCTGGTGCGGATGACCCCCGACATCGTGTACGACCAGCTCATCGGCGCGGGCTGCGCGCGCAAGCTGATCTTCTCCTGGGGTGGCAACCCGGGAGTCGGTTCCCTGCACCGCTTCCGCGACGCCGTCCAGCACGAGTGGCCGGTACCGCTGGAAATCGAGGAACACAGCCACGCCGGCATGGCGAACCGGTACGTCGCCGGCGCGTCCGGCCTGCCGTTCGCGGTGCTGCGCGGCTACACGGGCACGGACCTCCCGGCGCAGACCGCCACGATCAAGCCGATCACCTGCCCGTTCACCGGCGAACAGCTCACCGCGGTGCCGGCGCTGAACCCGGACGTCTCCATCGTTCACGCCCAGCGCGCCGACCGGGCCGGCAACGTCCAGATGTGGGGCATCACCGGCGTCCAGAAGGAAGCGGTGCTGGCGGCGAAGCGGTCGTTGGTGACGGTCGAGGAGATCGTCGACGAGCTGGAGCCCCGTCCGGGCGCGGTCGTGCTCCCGGCGTGGGTGGTCACGGCGGTGGCCGCGGTCCCGGGTGGTGCCAAGCCGTCCTACGCGGCCGGCTACTACGAGCGGGACAACGCGGCCTACCAGGCGTGGGACAAGGTGGGCCGGGACCGGGAAGAGTTCACGAAGTGGCTCGACGAGCTGACCGGGGTGAAGGCATGAGCGCCCAGTACTCCTCCGACGAGATGATGAGCGTCGCGGCCGCCCGGGCGCTCGGCGACGGCATGTCCTGCTTCGTCGGGATCGGCCTGCCGAGCAAGGCGGCGAACCTCGCCCGCCGCGCGCACGCGCCGAACCTGACGCTGATCTACGAATCCGGCTGCCTGGGCGCGAAGCCGTCGCGCCTGCCCCTGTCCATCGGCGACGGCGAGCTGGCCGACACGGCGGACGCGGTGATCAGCGTGCCGGAGGTGTTCAACTACTGGCTCCAGCCCGGCCGCATCGACGTGGGCTTCCTCGGCGCCGCCCAGCTGGACAAGTTCGGCAACATCAACACGACGGTGATCGGCTCGGACTACCGCGACCCGAAGGTGCGGCTCCCGGGCGCGGGTGGCGCCCCGGAGATCGCGGCCTCGTGCGGCGAGGTGTTCGTCGTGCTGCGCCAGAACCCCCGGGCCTTCGTGGAGAAGGTCGACTTCGTGACGTCGTTCGGCCACGGGACGGGCCGGGGCGACCGCGAACGCCTGGGGCTGCCGGGCCAGGGGCCGACCCTCGTCGTGACCGACCTGGGTCTCCTGCGCCCGGACCCGGAGACGGCGGAGCTGACCCTGACGGAGCTGCACCCCGGCGTGGACCTCGACCAGGCGATCGCGGCGACGGGGTGGAAACTGAAGGTGTCGGCCGACCTCAAGACCACCCCGGCCCCCACGGAGCAGGAGCTGACCCTCCTGCGAGACCTCGAGAAGGCGAGCGCATGACCGACGTCTACGTCCTCGACGCGATCCGAACCCCGTTCGGCCGCTACGGCGGCGCACTGGCCGGGGTCCGCCCGGACGACCTCGCCGCCGGGGTCCTCAAGGCGCTCCAGCGGCGGAACGACCTCGATCCGTCCACAGTGGACGAGGTCACCCTCGGCGACGCCAACGGTGCGGGCGAGGACAACCGCAACGTCGCCCGCATGGCCGCCCTGCTCGCCGGCTGGCCCACCAGCGTCCCCGGCAGCACGGTCAACCGCCTCTGCGGCTCCGGGCTCGACGCGGTGGTGCAGGCCAGCCGGGCGATCCAGGTCGGCGACGCCTCGCTGGTCGTCGCGGGCGGTGTCGAGTCGATGACCCGCTCGCCGCTGGTCATGCCGAAACCGGAGAAGGCGTTCCCGACGGGCAACCAGACCCTGTACAACACCGCGCTCGGCTGGCGCATGGTGAACCCGGCGATGCCGGCGCAGTGGACGATCTCCCTCGGCGAGTCCACCGAGCAGCTCGCCGAGCGCTACGGCATCGGCCGCGACGAGCAGGACGCCTTCGCCGCGCGCAGCCACGTCAACGCGGCCAAGGCGTGGGACGAGGGCTTCTACGACGAGCTGGTGGTCCCGGTCGACGGCGTGGACCTGGCCCGGGACGAGGGCATCCGGCCCGATTCCAGCCCCGAGAAGCTGGCCAAGCTCAAGCCGGTCTTCCGCAAGGAGAACGGCACGGTCACCGCGGGCAACGCCTCCCCGCTGAACGACGGCGCCTCGGCCCTCCTCCTCGGCGACGAGACGGCCGCGAGCCGCCTGGGCAAGGCACCGCTCGCCCGGATCGCCGGCCGCGGTGCGGCGGGGGTCGACCCGGACGTGTTCGGCATCGGCCCGGTGCGCGCGGCGGAGATCGCGCTGGAGCGGGCCGGCATCGGCTGGGACGACCTGGCCGCGGTGGAGCTCAACGAAGCCTTCGCCGCGCAGTCGCTGGCCTGCCTGCGCGACTGGCAGAAGCTGGACCCGGAGATCGTCAACACCCACGGCGGCGCGATCGCCATCGGGCACCCGCTCGGCGCGTCCGGCGGCCGGATCCTCGGCACCCTGGCGCACGACCTGCACCGCCGCGGCGGAGGCTGGGGCCTGGCCGCCATCTGCATCGGCGTCGGCCAAGGGCTGGCCGTCGTCCTCGAAGGCCGGTAACGGGAGAAATCCCGCAAGGGGAGGGGTGTGCCCGCGGAGAGCACGCGCCGTTCTTGCCCGTCGTGTCTTCTGGGGGCCGAGCCCCCGAACCCCCGCACGTGGCCCGGCTTCGCAGTGGATGATCGCGAAGCGGAGCGCAGACAGGAAGGAGTGCACTATGGCTGCACCGGCTGAACTCAGGCTGCCGCGCTACGGGGAAGACCCCGAAGGCACCCACCCGCCCCTCGACTCCAGCGGCTACCGCTCCACGGCGCTGCGGTACCCGAAGCAGGACCTCGTCCTGCTCCCGCAGATGCTGACCGAGGTCACCGGACCGCTGCTCGGGCCCGGCCGCCTCGGCGAGCACGACAACGACCTCACCCGCCGGCACGCCGGTGAACCGCAGGGGCAGCGGATCATCGTCACCGGACGGCTCCTCGACGGCGACGGCCGCCCCGTGCGCGACTCCCTCGTCGAGATCTGGCAGGCGAACGCGGGCGGCCGCTACCGGCACACCGGCGACCGCTGGCCGTCCCCGCTCGACCCGAACTTCGACGGGGTCGGGCGCACCCTGACCGACAGCGACGGCCGGTACACCTTCACCACCATCAAACCCGGCGCGTACCCGTGGAAGAACCACGACAACGCCTGGCGCCCGGCGCACATCCACTTCTCGGTGTTCGGCTCGGCGTTCACCCAGCGGCTGGTCACCCAGATGTACTTCCCGGACGACCCGCTGTTCTCCCAGGACCCGATCTTCAACTCGATCCCGGACGAGAAGGCCCGGCAGCGGATGGTTTCGCGCTACGACCACGAGATCACGCAGGCCGAGTGGGCGCTCGGGTTCCAGTTCGACATCGTGCTGCGCGGGCGCGACGCGTCGGTGTTCGAAGAGGAAGAGGACGAAGACTGATGACCAGGCTGCTGCCCACCCCTTCGCAGACCGTCGGCCCGTACCTGTCGATCGGGCTGCCCTGGCCGGACGGCCCGCACGTCGTCCCGGAGGGCACGTCCGGCGCTTTCTGGATCCGCGGGATCGTCCGCGACGGCAACGGCGACCCGGTCCCGGACGCCATGATCGAGACCTGGCAGGCCGACCCGGCCGGCGGGTTCTGCCACCCCGACGACCCGCGCGGCGCGACGACCGGCGAGTTCCGCGGCTTCGGCCGCTGCCCGACGAACCCCGACGGCACCTACGGCATCCTCACCCTGCTCCCGGGCGTGGTGCCCGGCGAGGGCGGCAGCACGCAGGCGCGGCACATCGACGTGTCGGTGTTCGCGCGCGGCCTGCTCAACCGGGTCGTCACGCGGATCTACTTCGAGGACCAGGACAACTCCGCGGATCCGGTGCTGGCGACGGTCCCGCAGGAGCGGCGCGGCACGCTGATCGCGGCGAAGACCGAGGACGGCTACCGCTTCGACGTGCGGCTGCAGGGGGACGGCGAGACCGTCTTCTTCCGGGTGTGACGGGCATGAGCGCCGTGAGGCTGCACCGGGTCGTGGCAGGACCCGCCGACGGGCCGGTGGTCGTGTTCGGCGGGTCGCTGGGCAGCGACCTGCGGATGTGGGAACCGCAGGTCGCGCCGCTGGTGGAGCGCGGTTTCCGGGTGGTCCGGTACGACGCGCGCGGGCACGGCGCGTCGCCGGTCCCGCCGGGTCCCTACGAGCTCGGTGATCTGGGCGCCGACGTCCTCGCGCTGCTCGACGAACTCGGCGTCGCGCGGGCGCACCTGGTGGGCCTGTCGCTCGGCGGCATGACGGGGATGTGGCTCGGCGTCCACGCGCCGGACCGGATCGCGAGCCTGGTGCTCTGCTGCACGTCCGCGAAGCTCGGCCCGCCGTCGATGTGGGCGGAACGGGCCCGCACGGTCCGCGCCGAAGGCACCGCGGCGGTGGCCGGGGCCGGGGTGAGCCGCTGGCTGACCCCGGGGTACATCGAGCGTCACCCGGACCGCGCCGAGTTCCTCCGGGCGATGATCGCGGCGGTCCCGGCCGAGGGCTACGCGGCCTGCTGCGGGGTGATCGAGCGGATGGACCAGCTCGGCACCCTGCCGAAGATCAGCGCACCCACCCTGGTCATCGCGGGCGCGGACGATCCGGCCACCTCGCCGGACGAGCACGCCCGGCCGATCGCCGAGGGCATCCCCGGCGCGCGGCTGGAGGTCGTGGCGAACGCCGCGCACCTGGGCAACTACGAGCAGCCGGCGGAGTTCACCCGGCTGATCCTGGACCACTTGGAGCGAGCATGACGGAGCGCCACGAGCAGGGCATGAAGGTGCGGCGCGAGGTGCTCGGCGACGACCACGTCGACCGCGCGGTCGCGGGCACCACGGACTTCAGCCGCCCGTTCCAGGACTACATCACCGAGGGCGCGTGGGGTTCGGTGTGGGCCCGCGACGGCCTCGACCGCCGCACGCGCAGCTGCGTGACGCTGGCGGCGCTCACCGCGCTGCAGGCGCACAACGAGCTGGCGATGCACGTCCGCGCGGCGATCCGCAACGGCCTGACGGCGGCGGAGATCGGCGAGGTCCTGCTGCACACGGCGGTCTACGCCGGTGCGCCGGCGGCGAACGCGGCGTTCGCCATCGCCCAGCGCACCCTGGCCGAGCTCGGTGAGCCGAGCGCCCTGCCGGCCGACGCCGGATAGGGTGCCGGGCATGGACGCAGCGAGGCCGTCGTTCGAGGTCCGGCTGGACGGTGAACCGGCGCACCGTGGTGCCCACCACGTGCAGTCGCTGGAGCGCGGGCTGGCCGTGATCAAGGCGTTCCACGCCGGCGCGGCCGAGCTGACCCTGAGCGACGTCGCCCGCGCAACGGGCCTCACCCGCGCGGCGGCGCGGCGGTTCCTCCTGACGCTGACCGACCTCGGTTACGTCCGCACCGACGGCAAGTACTTCTCGCTCACGGCCCGGGTGCTGGAGCTGGGGTACTCGTACCTGTCGAGCATGACGCTGCCGGAGGTGGCGCAGCCGCACCTGGAGCACCTGTCCGCACGTGTACACGAGTCGAGCTCGGTCTCGGTGCTGGAGGGCACCGACATCGTCTACGTGGCGCGGGTGGCGGTCTCGCGCATCATGACGGTCAGCATCAACGTGGGCACCCGCTTCCCGGCGCACGCGACGTCGATGGGCCACGTCCTGCTCGCCGGGCTCAGCGAGGCGGAGCTGGAGGCGTACTTCGTGGTGGTGAGCCTGGACCGCCTGACGGAACACACGGTCACGGCCCCCGACCGCCTGCGCGCGGAGCTGGCCAAGGTCGCCGACCAGGGCTGGGCCATGGTGGACCAGGAGCTGGAGGAAGGCCTCCGCTCGGTGGCGGCCCCGATCCGCGGCCCCGACGGCCGGGTGACGGCGGCGGTCAACCTGTCGACGCACGCCAGCCGCACCACGGCGGAGTCGGTCGAGAAAGACCTGGTCCCCCCACTGCTGGAGACGGCCCGCGCCATCGAAGCGGATCTGGCGGTCAGCGCCCCGAGCCGCGCCCGTGGCTGACCGCGCTCTTCCGGCTCCGGCAGCCTCGGCGCCGCAAGTGGCCGACACCCCGCTTTCGCGGGCCGCGGGCACTCCGCCGGTCGCCGGTCTCCTGCTCGCCGCCGGGGCGGGTCGTCGGTTCGGTGGCCCGAAAGCCCTTGTCCTGATCGACGGCGAACCACTCGTCCTGCGCGCCCTGCGGACGCTGACCGCCGCCGGGTGTGCGCCCGTCCGGGTCGTCGTCGGGGCGGCCGCCGACGAGGTGCGTGCGCTCCTGCCCGATCCCGCCCAAGCCGTGCCGGCCGAGGACTGGGCGACGGGCATGGGCGCCTCCCTGCGCGCCGGGCTGGCCGCCCTCGCGGAGACCGGCGAACCGGTCGCCGCGCTCGTTCACCTCGTCGATCTCCCGTGGGTCGGCTCCGGCATCCTCGCCCGCGTCGCCGCCCACGCCACCGCCGACACCGTCGCCCGCGCCGCCTACGACGGGGTGCCCGGCCATCCCGTGCTGCTCGGCCGGCGGTGGTGGGCCGAGATCGCCGGGAGCGCCCGAGGCGACCGTGGCGCCCGGGACTGGCTCGCCACGCGCGAGGACCTGAAGCTCGTCGAGTGCGGTGACCTCGGCAGCGGCCGGGACGTCGACCGCCCCGCCGATCTGCCGGGACCGGCGTGAGCCCTCTTCGCCGCCTACGATCGACAGCGTGACGGACTCGCCCGAAGAACTCGCCGCCGCGCTCGACGCGACCGGTTACCTCGCCGATGACGGGCTCGCGACCGCCGCCTTCCTCGCCCTGCGGATGGGCCGCCCGCTGTTCTGCGAAGGCGAGCCCGGTACCGGCAAGACGTCACTCGCCCTCGCATTGGCCGCCGCGCTGGACCGGCCGCTCATCCGCCTCCAGTGCCACGAAGGCATCGACGCCGCCCAAGCTCTCTACGAGTGGGACTTCCCGCGTCAGCTCCTGCACCTGCGCGCGCTGGAGGCGGCCGGGGACGGGCACATCGACGTCGAGGCCGCGGAGCGCTCGCTCTACACCGAGCGGTTCCTGCTGGCCCGGCCGCTGCTGCAGGCCCTGATCAGCGCCCCGTGCGTCCTGCTCATCGACGAGATCGACCGCGCCGACGACGAGTTCGAAGCCTTCCTCCTGCAACTGCTCGACGAACACGCCGTGACCATCCCCGAGTACGGTGAGATCCGCGCCGAGCAGCCCCCGTTGGTGGTGCTGACCTCGAACCGGACCCGCGAAGTGCACGACGCCCTCAAGCGGCGGTGCCTCTACCACTGGCTGGAACACCCGGACCTGGTTCGGGAGGTCACGATCCTGCGCCGTAGGATTCCGCAAATAGGTGAAGTTCTGGCTCGGCAGATCGCTGAAGCGGTGCATCGGCTCCGTGAAATGGACCTGCTGAAACCACCAGGGGTAGCGGAGTCACTCGATTGGGCGAGGGCTTTGCTTACTCTGCGGCGTGACGAGCTGGACGCGGCAACGGCGGCGCGAACGCTCGGAGCCGTCCTGAAATACAGCGAAGACCTCGACCGGGTCCGGGCGAAACTCGACGCCCTGTTCGCCTGACCGCCCGGGTCGGGGTGCCGGGTGTGGTCGAAGCGGGGGAGGACCTGCGGATGAGCGTGGCGGAGACGACGGAGACGAGACCGCCGTCGGAGGCGGAGCCGGATCGGCCGGGGCCGGCCGGGACGACCGCCCGCCGGGGGTGGCGGGGCAAGCTCGCCGCCGTGGCCGCGGTGCTCGGCGGCACCGCGCTGATCGCCGCGCACGCCTCCTTCTACGGCCACTGGCTGATCGACGACGCGGCCATCACGTTCGCCTACTCCCGCAACGTGGCCGACGGCTTCGGGCCGGTGCTCCAGCCCGGTGCCGCGCCGGTCGAGGGGTACTCCAACCCGACCTGGATGGTGCTGCTCGCCCTCGGCAAGCTCGTCGGCCTGTTCGACCACGGGACGCTCTTCGGCGTCAACGACCAGATCCTCTTCCCGAAGGCGCTCGCGCTCGCCTGCTGCGCCGGCATCCTCGTCTCGTTCTACTTCGGCGCGAAGACGCTCACCCGCCGCCCGGCCCTGGTCACCTTCATCGCGGGAGCCGCGCTCGCCGCGATCCCGTCGTTCGTGATCTGGTGCTTCTCCGGGCTGGAGAACTCCTTCTACGCGCTGACCGTCGCCGCGCTCGCGGTGCTGATCCTGCGCGCCGTGCAGGGCGGCCGGCTCCTCGACACCCAGGTCGCCGTCGGCACCGGGCTGATCGCGGTGCTCGCCGCGCTGACCCGGCCCGACGGGATCATCTACGCCGGCGCCTACCCGATCGTCGTCCTGCTGTTCCTCAAGCGGGACCTGCTCGGCCGCAGCGTCCGCGCGGTCGTCGTCTCCGTCGCCGGCTTCGCGGTGCCGTACGGCGCTTACGTCGTCTTCCGCTGGTTCGAGTTCGGCCGGCTGGTGCCCAACACCGCCGTCGCGAAGGGGCAGGACCCGCCGAACCTCGACGACCTCGCCCGGCCCGGCGAGATCATCTCCTACGCGGGCTGGCTGGTCGTCGCGGTCGCCGTCGCGTGCCTGGTCACGCTGCTGGTCCGGCCCTCGCGGCTGCGCACCGGCCTGGTCGCGCTGCTGGTCCCGTTCGGTCTCACCGTGGTCGCGTACATGGTGCTCGAGTACGACTGGATGGGGCAGCTGCGCTTTGCCACCCCGATCTGGACGCTCGGCGCGTTCGGCGGCGCGGTGGTGGTCGTCGAGGCACTGGCCGCGGCCCGGCTGCGCGGCCGGATCGCGCTGGCGTGCCTGCTGGTGGTGGCCCTGGTCAGCTCGGTGAGCGGGCTCTACACCCAGGGCACGACCTACCGCGCCAACGTCAAGACCGCGTTCTGCATCGTGGCCGAGCGCGACGCCCAGGCCATCAACGGCTTCGCGGACATCCTGAAGCTGCCCGACACCGCCCAGGTGGGCTTGATCGACCTCGGCGGGACGTCGCTGGGCAGCCGGCTCCGGATACTGGACCTGGCCGGCCTCGGCGACAAGCCGGTCGCCGACTACCTGCACCGCGACGACCTGGCCGGCCTGCGCGACTACGTGTTCGGCAAGGCCAAGCCGGAGTTGATCACGTTCGTCGGCTCGTGGGTCACGACGCTGCAGTTCGACCAGGACCCGCGGTTCAAGCAGGACTACGCGCTGGTCTTCCTCAACCCGCCGATCGGCAACAGCACCGTCGACTCGCGCAACTGGGTCAGCTACCACGTGCGGCGCGACCTCGTCGACAGCGCGAAACTCGCCGAACTCGAGGCCTACGGCCAGAAGACGCTGCCGCCGATCCTGGAGCAGAACAAGACGGCGGGCCGCCGGGGCTGCGCGAACGTCCAGCCCGGCATCAAGGCCGCCTGACCCGAAACACCCGGGAACGCCCGCCTCGCTGGTCCACAAAGGACCCGCGAGGCGGGCGTTCTTAATTGCGTTGCCAGTCCCGGCGCGGTGCGGCATTCTTTTCCCAGCACAGCAGGCAACACCACCGAGAGGAGGAGATCGTGACCCCACGGCAAGACCGGAATCGATGCGGCGCGATCTCCCGTGCCGTTCGCTGAATTCCTTTTCTTTCCGAATAGCTCTTCGCGCCCACCCGCCGCTACCTCGGGTCGGCCGCGGCGAAGAGCGCGGTCTGCGCGCCCGTCCGGGGAGGGGCGTGTGCGCAGACCCCCGTCCCGGTAGCTCAGCAGGATAGAGCGCGGCTTTGCACGGGGGGTTCAGGGGGCTTGCCCCCTGGCCGGGGTCTGGGGCTGGGCCCCAGCGAGACGAGCACGCCGAGGTCCGAGGTTCGACTCCTCGCCGGGACACGCAGTGCACATGCGAAAACGAGCGCACAATGGAACCATGACCACCGCCGCCGATCCCGTCGCCGGGTACGCCGGGTTCGCCGCCGCGCTGCGCGAAGCCGGTGTCGCGTGCGACGCGCACCGCGTGCAGGCCTACCTCGCCGCCGTCGCCGAGATCGACGTCGCCGAACCCACGCAGCTGTACTGGGCCGGGCGGCTGACGCTGTGCTCGAGTCCCGACGACCTCCCGTGCTACGAGGAGGCGTTCAGCCAGTGGTTTTCGATCGAGACCACCACTCCGCGGCGTGCGACGTCGGCCGTGCCCAAGCAGGCCCGCATCGCCCCGCTCGGCGACGCCGAAGGCGGGGACGCCGAAGGCGAGGAGGGCCAGGACCGGCTGAAAGTCGCCGCGAGCGCCCAGGAGGTGCTGCGCCATCGCGACCTCGCCGAGCTGACGACCGCCGAGCGCGAACACCTCCGCGAACTGCTCGCCACCCTGAAGCCCGCGTTCCCGAAGCGTGCGGCCGCACGGCGGACGCCGTCCCGGCGCGGCCGGCTCGACCCGTCGCGCACGCTGCGCGCGATGCTGGCCGGCGGCGGCGAACCGCTCAAGCTCGTGCACACCCGGCGGGGCAGCAGGCCACGGCGGGTGGTGCTGCTCATCGACGTCTCCGGCTCGATGAGCCCGTACGCCGATGCCTTGCTGCGGTTCGCCCACGTCCTGACGCGGTCCGCGCCCCAGTCCGTGGAGGTGTTCACGCTCGGCACGCGGCTGACCCGGGTGTCGCGCCAATTGCGGCTGCGCGACCCGGAACGCGCGATGCTCGCGGCGGGCTCGGCGGTGCCGGACTTCGCCGGCGGGACCCGGCTCGGCGAGACGCTCCAGGCGTTCCTCGACCGCTGGGGCCGGCGCGGGGTGGCGCGCCGCGCGGTGGTCACGGTGTTCTCCGACGGCTGGGAACGCGGCGACACCGGCCTGCTCGGGGAGCAGCTCGCGCGGCTGCGCCGGCTCGCGCACGCCGTATTCTGGGTGAATCCGCACGCCGGCCGCGCGGGGTACGCTCCGGTCCAGTCGGGCATCGTGGCCGCGCTGCCCCACATCGACCGGCTCCTGGCCGGGCACACCCTGGCCACTTTGGAACGACTGCTCGGGGAGATTTCCGATGCGTGACGTACTGGACGACGTGTTCCGCCGCTGGTCGGCGGGTGAGACGGTCGGGCTCGGCACCGTGGTCGCCACCTTCTCCTCGGCCCCGCGCGCGCCGGGCGCCGCGATGGTCGTCGCCCCGGACGGCACCGTCGCCGGCAGCGTGTCCGGCGGCTGCGTCGAAGGCGCGGTTTACGAGCTGGCGCAGGAGGTCGTCGCCGAGCGCAGGCCGGTGCTGCAGCGCTACGGCGTCACCGATGACGACGCGTTCGCGGTCGGCCTGACCTGCGGCGGGATCATCGACATCTACGTCGAGGCGGTCGACCGCGAGTCGATGCCGGAGCTCGGCGACGTCGTCGAATCCGTGCGCGGCGGTGAGCCGGTCGCGGTCGTCACGATCATCGAGCACGAGCGCGAAGGCCTGGTCGGCGAGCACATGATCGTGTGGCCGGACCGCATCGCCGGTTCGCTGGGGTCGTCGCGGATGGACGACGCGGTGGCCGACGACGCGCGCGGCCTGCTGGCCAGCGGCCGCACCGGCACCCTGCACTACGGCCCGGACGGGCAGCGCCGCGGCGAGGGGATGGCGGTGTTCGTCAACTCCTTCGAGCCGCCGCCCCGGCTGCTGGTGTTCGGCGCGATCGACTTCGCCGCCGCGATGGCGCGCATGGGCGCCTACCTCGGCTACCAGGTCACGGTGTGCGACGCGCGGCCGGTGTTCGCCACCGCCAGCCGGTTCCCGGACGCGCACGAGGTCGTCGTCGACTGGCCGCACCGCTACCTGAAGGCGGAGGCGGACGCCGGCCGGATCGACCGGCGGACGGCGATCGCGGTGCTCACCCACGACCCCAAGTTCGACGTGCCGCTGCTGGAAGTCGCCCTGCGCCTGGACGTCGGCTACGTCGGCGCGATGGGCTCCCGCAAGACCCACGACGACCGCTTCGCCCGCCTGCGCGAAGCCGGGATCACCGACGCGGAGCTGGCCCGGCTGTCCTCGCCGATCGGCCTCGACCTGGGCGCGCGCACGCCGGAGGAGACGGCGGTGTCCATCGCGGCGGAGATCATCGCGCTGCGCTGGGGCGGCGGCGGACAGCGCTTGGCGGAGCTGTCCGGCCGGATCCACGGCTGACCGGCCACAAAAGTTCACCCGTCCGGAATTCCGCACCTACGGAGTTGCCTCGCGGATTGCCACGCATCTGCGGAACGGGTAGTTGAACGTGTGACATCAGGTCTTGTCGACGCGAAGGTCGCGTAGCACGCTCGGGTCTGTGAGCCCGATCACTGTCGGGCGGGCCGTTCCCGAACCGGCTTTTGGAGGCCTGATGCGCATCACCGTCACCGTCGACGGGACGAAGTACACCGACGAAGTCGAACCCCGCACCCTCCTCGTGCACCACCTGCGAGAGCGGCTCGGCAAGGTCGGCACCGTCGTCGGCTGCGACACCAGCAACTGCGGCGCCTGCACCGTCCACCTGGACGGGCACAGCGTGAAGTCCTGCTCCGTGCTGGCCGTGCAGGCCGACGGCTGCGAGGTCACCACCATCGAAGGCCTCGCCCGCGACGGGCAGCTGCACCCGGTGCAGAAAGCCTTCCACGACAACCACGCGCTGCAGTGCGGGTTCTGCACGCCGGGGATGATCATGCAGTCGATCGACCTGCTGGCCGACAACCCCGACCCGGACGAAGAGGCCGTCCGCGAAGGCCTCGAAGGCAACCTCTGCCGCTGCACCGGCTACCAGAACATCGTCCGCGCGGTCCGCGACGCCGCGCAGCACATGAGTCCCGGCGCCGGGCCCGAAGCGGAGCGGATCGCCGAGAACAAGCACGTCGGCGTGGGTGGTGACTGATGACCGCCACGATCGAACCGGAGGTCGGGAAGTCCCGCCGCCGCAAGGAGGACGAGCGGCTGATCACCGGCCGCACCCGCTGGACCGACAACCTCACCCTGCCGGGCCTGCTGCACATGGCGGTCCTGCGCAGCCCGTACGCGCACGCCAAGATCGTCTCGATCGACACGTCGGCGGCGAAAAGCGCGCCCGGCGTCATCGCCGTGTACACCGGCCAGGACCTCGACCCGGACGGCGCGATCGGCATGCCGTGCGCGTGGCCGATCACCCCGGACATGAAGGCGCCGCGCCGCCCGGTGCTCGCCGCCGACCGGGTCAACTTCGCCGGTGAGGGCGTCGCGGTCGTCGTCGCGCGGTCGTCGGCCGAAGCGCACGACGCGCTCGAGGAGATCGACGTCGAGTACGACGAGCTCCCGGTGGTCCTGGACATGGAAGCCGCGATCGCCGACGGCGCCCCGCTGGTCCACGAGGAACTCGGCACCAACACGAGCGCGGTCTGGAAGTTCGACTCCGCCGAGGCCGGCACCGGCGGCAACGTCGAGGACGCGATCAGCTCGTCGGAGGTCGTGCTCAAGCGGCGCTTCCGCCAGCAGCGCCTGATTCCCGCCTTCATGGAGCCGCGCGCCTGTGTCGTCGACCCGACCAGCACGCAGATCACCATGTGGTCGGCCACGCAGGTGCCGCACATCCTGCGCGTGATGTCGGCGCTGACGCTCGGCATCCCCGAGCACAAGCTGCGCGTGATCGCCCCGGACGTCGGCGGCGGCTTCGGCGGCAAGATCGGCGTCCTGCCGGAAGAGATGATGTCGCTGCTGGTCGCGCAGAAGCTCGGCAAGCCGGTCAAGTGGAACGAGACGCGGTCGGAGACGATGCTCGCCGCGCACCACGGCCGCGACCAGATCCAGGACATCACCATCTCCGCGACCCGCGACGGCCGGGTCACCGGCCTCAAGGTCGAGCTGCTCGCCAACCTCGGCGCGTACAACGGCCTGGTCGGGCCCGGCGTGCCGATCCTCGGCGCGTTCATGTTCAACGCGATCTACAAGTTCCCGGCGTACCACTTCGCGTGCACCAACGTGTACACGACGACGACGCTGACCGACGCCTACCGCGGCGCCGGCCGTCCGGAGGCGACGTTCGCGATCGAGCGGATGATGGACGAGCTCGCCGTCGAACTCGGCATGGACCCGATGGACCTGCGCGAGAAGAACTGGATCAAGCACGAAGAGTTCCCGTTCACCACGGTGTGCGGGCTGACCTACGACTCCGGCAACTACGAAGCCGCCACCCGGAAGGCCAAGCAGCTCTTCGACTACGACGGCCTGCGCGCCGAACAGGACAAGCGCCGCGCCTCGAAGGACAAGGTGCAGCTCGGCATCGGCATCTCGACGTTCACCGAGATGTGCGGCCTCGCGCCGTCGCGGGTGCTCGGCTCGCTGGACTACGGCGCGGGCGGCTGGGAGCACGCCTCGATCCGGATGCTGCCGACCGGCAAGGTCGAGGTCATCACCGGGGCGTCCGCGCACGGCCAGGGCCACGAGACGGCGTGGAGCCAGATCGTCGCCGACCAGCTGGGCGTCGCGTTCGAGGACGTCGAGATCCTGCACGGCGACACGCAGTCCTCGCACAAGGGCATGGACACCTACGGCTCCCGGTCGCTGGTGGTCGGCGGGATCGCCGTCGTCAAGGCCGCGGAGAAGGTGGTCGCGAAGGCCAAGCCGATCGCGGCCCACCTGCTCGAGTGCGCCGAGGACGACCTGGAGTTCGCCGGCGGCAAGTTCACCGTGAAGGGCACCGGCACGTCCACCACGATGGGCGACATCGCGCTCGCCGTGTTCGCGGCGCACAACCTGCCCGACGGGGTCGAGCCGTCGCTCGACTCGGACGCGACGTTCGACCCGGAGAACTTCTCGTTCCCGCACGGCACGCACCTGTGCGCCGCCGAAGTGGACACCGAGACCGGCCGGATCAAGCTGCGTTCGTACGTCTGCGTCGACGACGTCGGGGTCGCGGTGAACCCGCTGATCGTCGAGGGCCAGGTGCACGGCGGGCTCGCCCAAGGCATCGCGCAGGCGCTGTTCGAGGGCACCGAGCACGACGAAAGCGGCACACTCACCACCGGCACGTTCGCCGACTACCTGCTGCCGTCGGCGGCCGACCTGCCGTCGTTCACCACCGACCGCACGGAAACGCCGTCGACGACGAACCCGCTCGGCGCCAAGGGCGTCGGCGAGGCGGGCACCATCGCGTCCACCCCGGCGGTGGTCAACGCGGTGATCGACGCCGTACGGCCGTTCGGGGTCGACGACATCGAGATGCCGTTGACGCCGATGCGGGTCTGGCACGCCATCCAGCACGGCACCACCGACGCCGGCGGCCCTGGCCGCGACGAAGCCGGCGGCGGGCTCGGTTCGATCGACGCCACCGGAGGTGCGCAGTGATCCCGGCTCCCTTCGACTACGTCCGTCCGTCCACCGTGGACGAGGCGGTGCAGGCGCTGGCGGCGGCGGGCGAGGACGCCAAGGTGCTGGCCGGCGGGCAGAGCCTGCTGCCGGTGCTGCGGATGCGGCTCGCGACGCCGACCACACTGGTCGACCTCGGGCGCGTCGCCGAACTGCGCGGGGTCCGCGAGGAGGGCGACGCGCTGGTGATCGGCGCGATGACGACGCACTACGACGTCCAGCGCGACCCCCTGGTCGCCGAGCACGCGACGTTGCTCAAGGAGGCGACCGACACGGTCGCCGACCCGCAGATCCGCCACCGCGGCACGTTCGGCGGCGCACTCGCCCACGCCGACCCGGCAGGCGATCTGCTCGCGCCGGTGCTGGCGCTCGACGCGGAACTGGTGGTGGCCGGGCCGTCCGGGCGCCGGACGGTCGCGGCCGCGGAGTTCTTCCGCGACCTGTTCACCACCGCGCTGGCCCCGGACGAGCTGCTGGTCGAGATCCGCGTGCCCAAGCACACGGGGTGGCGGGCGCACTACGAGAAGTTCAACCGCGTCGCCCAGGCGTGGTCGATGGTCGCGGTCGCGGTCACCGTCCGCACCGAGGCCGGCGTGATCGAGGAGGCCAAGGTCGCGCTGACGAACATGGGTTCGACGCCCGTCCGCGCCGCGGGCGTCGAGGCGGCGCTGGTCGGGGTCCAGGCCTCGGCCGACTCGATCCGCGCGGCGGCCGAACACGCGGCGGAAGGGACGAATCCGCCGGTCGACAGCAACGCCGACGTCGAATACCGCCGTCACCTCGCGAAGGTGCTGACGGGCCGCGCGATCGCGGCGGCGGCCGGAGCCTGACGCCCGCCCGGGGGCCGCGGCTCGTTCGCCGGGCCGCGGCCCCCGGGGCGGCTAGGGTGGGGTGCGGACACCCCAGGTTCGGCAGAAAGGAGGTCGGCCCGTGCGGCTCGACCACGAATTCACCGTCCCGGCTCCGATCGGCGAGGTCTGGCAGGCGGTCGTCGACCCCGAGCGCGTGGCCCCGTGCATGCCCGGCGCGACGTTGACCAAGGTCGAGGGGGACAGGTTCAGCGGCACGGTGAAGGTCAAGCTGGGGCCGATTTCCCTGCTGTACAAGGGCAACGGCGAGTTCCTGGAGAAGGACGACGCCGCGCACAAGGTGACGATCAAGGCGTCGGGCAAGGATGCCCGCGGAGCGGGCACGGCGGCCGCGACGGTGACTCTGACGTTGACGGAGACCGACGGCGGAACGCACGGCACGGTGGCGACCGACCTGGCGATCACGGGCAAGCCGGCCCAGTTCGGCCGCGGCCTGATCAACGAGGTGGGCGGCAAGATCCTCGACACGTTCGCGGGCTGCCTGTCGGGCAAACTGGCCCCGGCCGAGGGGGCGGCGGCGCAGCAGGCTCCGCGTGGGCAGCGGCCCGCGCAGGAGGCCGCGACGGCGCAGCCGGTCGCCGAGCCGGCGCTCAAGCCGGTGCCGGATCCGGCCGGACCGGCGGCCGACCCGACGGCCACGGCCGAGCCGGTGGCCAAGCCCCAGCCGGCGGTCAGGCCGGCCCCGGCCACGCCGGAAATCCCCACGGAGCCGAAGGCCAAGCCGGCGGACCGGCCGCCGTTGCACAGCGTCCCGGCGCCGCCGGAGACCGAAGCGATCGACCTGCTCGACTACGCGGGGCCGTCGGTGCTCAAGCGGGTGGCCCCCGTGCTGGCCGCCCTCGCCGCGGTGGCCGGTCTGGTGGCGATCGTCCGGGCGCTGCGCAAGTGAGCTGACCGGCGTCGAGGTTCGGCTCGGACGTACCCCATCGGTGATTCGCCGGTGCGCCGCTGAGCGGCGCCGATCTACCCACGGCGGGTCTTCGAAGAGGCGAGTTGCCCGCAATTCCCCCGGACTGGCGACGCGGCTCGCCGGAACGGCTACGCTGGGCTACCTGGTCGGCCGAACTTCGCGCAAGGGGTACGTCACGATGCCGGTCCGTCACGTCTGTGGCCTCGGCTCTTGAGAGCCCGGGCCGCCGTGCGCCGGGAAACGCTTTCCACCTGGCCGGGCTGGCCCGCGCGATGGGCGATGTGGGGCGACGCGAAGACCCGCTGGATCGCCTACGCCCTCGGCTGCGAACTGCTCGCCGTCGTCGCGACCGGGGCCGCGCTGGCCACCGGGTTCGGCGGCCCGGTGCGGCCGGTGTGGTTCGCCGTGCTGGTGGCCCTCGGGGTGGCCCAGGCCGAGATGTCGCGCCGCATCGAGCGGTTGCGCCGGTGGATGAGCGGGCAGACGCACATCAACGTCACGTCCGTCTGGTACCTCGCCGCCGTCGTCCTGCTCCCGCCGGCCTGGGTGGCGCTGCTGGCCGTCGTGCTCTACACGCACTTGTGGGTGCGGGTGTGGCGCCCGGTCCGGACGCGGCCTGCCCACCGTTTCGTCGCGAGCACGGCCTGGGCGATGCTCTCCTGCTTCGCTGCTTCTTCCGTTCTCGCGATTTTGGGGTTGCACGGGACGCCGCTGCAGTCGCCGCGCGGGTTGCTCGCGCTCTGCCTGGCGGCGGCGGTGTTCGAGCTGGTGAACGTCGCCCTCGTGGCGGCCGGCATCTACCTCTACACCAGCCAGCGCTCGGCGGCCGACCTGATCGGCACGTGGGAGGACAACGCGTTCGAGCTGGCGACCCTCTGCCTCGGCGGGCTCGCCGCACTGGCGCTGGTCGAGCAGCCGGTGCTGGTGGTGTTCGTCGTGGCGCCGTTGCTGTTGCTGCACCGCTATCTCCTGCTGAAACAGCAGCTGCAGGTCGCCGCCGTCACCGACGAGAAGACGGGCCTGCTCAACACCGCGGGCTGGCACGAATCCGCGGTGCGCGAGCACGCCCGCGCGCAGCGCCGCGGCGCCGCCGGGGGCTTCGCGGTGCTGATGATCGACCTCGACCACTTCAAGCGGATCAACGACACCTACGGCCACCTGACCGGTGACGACGTGCTGGCGGCCGTCGCGGTGGCGATCTCCGGTGCGGTGCGCCAGGGCGACACGGTCGGCCGGTTCGGCGGTGAGGAGTTCGTCGTGCTGCTGCCGGGCACCGGCCACGCGGACGTGCTCGCCATCGCCGAACGGGTGCGGGTGGCGGTGGGCGAGCTGAACGTCGTGATCTCGACCGGCGCCGGCACGGTCCGGGTGAGCGGCCTGTCGGTGTCGATCGGGGTCGCGCGCCATCCCGACGCGGGCCCGACGCTCGACGACATCCTCCGTGCGGCCGATGCGGCGCTTTATCGGGCCAAGGAGGCCGGTCGCAACCGCGTCGCCGTGTGATGAACCGCGCGAAATACCGCGCCGCGGCCACCGTTGAACCGGATATGAGCGGCGCGGATCACGAGACGGACGTGGTGGTGATCGGGGCCGGGCAAGCCGGGTTGTCCGCGGCCTACCACCTGCGGCGGGCCGGGTTCGCGAACCGGACCGGGTTCGTCGTGCTCGATCACGGCAAGCGGGCCGGGGGTGCCTGGCAGTACCGGTGGCCGTCGCTGGTCCTCGGGAAGGTGCACGGCATCCACGACCTGCCGGGCCTGGCCTTCGGCACTCCGGACGTGACGCGCCCCGCCTCCGAAGTGGTCTCCGAATACTTCGCGCGCTTCGAAAGCGTTTACGACCTCCCTGTGCTCCGGCCCGTCGACGTCCGGTCGGTGACGCGGGCGGGGGAGCGGCTGGTGGTTTCGAGCCCGGCGGAGTCGTGGGCCGCACGCGCGGTCATCAGCGCGACCGGAACCTGGGACCGGCCCTTCTGGCCGCGCTACCCCGGCCAGGAGACGTTCGCCGGCCGTCAGCTGCACACCGCCGGCTACACCGGGCCCGAGGCCTTCCGCGGCCGGCGCGTGGTCGTGGTCGGCGGTGGGGCGTCGGCCGTTCAGCTGCTGATGGAGTTCGCTCCGCTCGCCCGCGCGACGGCTTGGGTCACGCGCCGGCCGCCCGTGTGGCGTGACGAGCCCTTCAGCGAGAACTGGGGACGCAACGCCGTCGCCAAGGTCGACGAGCGGGTGCGGGCCGGGCTGCCGCCGGAGAGCGTCGTGAGCGTCACCGACCTGGCCGTGACGCCGGAGGTGCGCGTCGCCCGCGCCGCCGGGATCCTCGACCGCCGGCCGATGTTCGAGCGCATCACGCCCGAGGGGGTCGTCTGGGCGGACGGCACGCGCTTCGCCGCCGACGTGATCCTCTGGGCCACCGGCTTCCGCGCGGCGATCGACCACCTCGCGCCGCTGCACGTCCGCGAACCCGGTGGCGGGATCCGCATGGACGGCAGCCGGGTGGTGCTCGAACCGCGCCTGCACCTGGTGGGGTACGGGCCGTCGGCGAGCACGGTCGGGGCCAACCGCGCGGGCCGCGCCGCGGTGACGGAGATCCGGAAGCTGCTGCGCCCGGACCGGTGAGGATCTTCGCCGGCAGGCCGTCCCGGCGCCCCCGGCACGGCGCCTTTCCGGCTCGGTGAGGGTTTTCGCCGGTCGCTCGGGCGGAATCAGCCGGCGGGCTCGCCGAACCAGCGGGCGAGGTGCTCGTCCAGGTCCTGCTGGTGCTCGCCGATCCAGGCGACGTATCCGTCGGGGCGCAGCAGGATGGCCGGGGCATCCAGTGCCGCGGTGGGATCCGCGATGAGGTCGACCCGGTCCGACCAGCCCCCGGCGGTCAGCCGTTCGGTGCGGTCGAGCACCAGGCCGCGGCCCCCGTGCAGCCGGTCGTAGAGGCGGCCCTGCTTCAGGTCGAGGTCGCGCAGGCGGCGGCCGAGCAGGTCGGGGCCCGCGCCGAAGTCGTAGCGGATGCCGATCGCGGTGATCTTCTCGATCAGGTACCGGTTGACCTCGTCGAAGTCCATCAGTTCGGTGAGGAGCCTGCGCAGGGCCTGCGGGCCCGGCTCGGTGGAGTGCAGCTCCATCTGGGCGCGGGTGTTGTCCAGGACGTCCGCGGCGACCGGATGACGTTCGGCCTGGTAGGTGTCCAGCAGTGGTTCCGGTGCCCACCCGCGGATCTGCGCGGCCAGCTTCCAGCCGAGGTTGACCGCGTCCTGCACGCCCAGGTTCAAGCCCTGGCCGCCGGCCGGGGGGTGGATGTGCGCCGCGTCGCCGGCCAGCAGCACCCGCCCGACCCGGTACCGGTCGGCCAGCCGGGTGGCGTCGCCGAAGCGGGACAACCAGCGCGGCGAGTGCACGCCGAAGTCGGTTCCGGCGATGGCGCGCAACTGCTGCCGGAAATCGTCGAGGGTGGGCGGTTCCGCACGATCCTCGCTGACTCCCGCGGCGGGGACCACGACGCGGTAAATCCCGTCGCCGAAGGGCCCGAGACTGAACACCTTGTTCGTCTCGCGGATTTCGGCGACCTTGGCGGCGATCTCCTCCTGCGGCACCCCCACGGCCATCTCGCCCATCAGCGTCTCGGTCCGCGAGGGCACGCCGGGAAAGCCGACGCCGAGCAGTTTGCGCACCGTACTGCGCCCGCCGTCACAGCCGACGAGGTAACGCGACCGCAGCCGCTCCCCGCCGGCCAGTTCGACGGTCACCCCTTCGTCGTCCTGCTCGAACCCGGTCACCGCACACCCGCGCCGGACCTGCGCACCCTGCTCGACCGCATGGTTTTCGAGCAGCTGATCGAGGACCGGCTGCGGGATGCCCAGCAGATAGGCGTGCGCGGAATCCAGGCCCTCGGGCGCGGGTTTGGCGATGGCGGCGAAGAAACCGCCGGCGGGCCGCTTTCTGCTGCGTTCGAGAACGGGCTCGAGCAGGCCGCGCATGGCCATCAGTTCGATGCTGCGGATGTGCAGACCGACCACGCGGACGAACGACGCGGGCTCGGTTTCCTTTTCCAGAACGAGTACCCGCACATCGTGCAGCCGCAGTTCCGCGGCCAGCATCGCCCCGGTCGGTCCGCACCCGGCAATGATCACATCGAACATGAACCACCCGTTCGCTCAATTCTGCCGACCCAGTGGCCGTGTGTCCGGCCGCCGATTGTGCGGCACCCCGGTGCTGGGGGCAAGCGATATACGGTTGACCGGCGCGCCAAGACGAGCCGGACCGCCCCGCAAAAGCGATTTCCGTTGCCCGGTACGGCCCCGGATACCGGTCCCAGGGTGCGGAGCAGTGTCCCGCTCACCGGGACCGGCCCTGAGCAGCGGAAACCGTGAAAAACTCACCCTCTTGACCGATTCAAGGACGAGACGAGTCTTGTCAGCCGGAACACCCGCTCGTTACAGTCCGAACAGGTCGATTAGTTAGGAAACTTTACTAACTGTCATCCGCAGTCAACCGACGCCGCAGCCCACCAGCCACCGCCAGGCCCGTAAGGAGCGCGACGTGCCGTCAACCCGCCTACGTCCCCTAGCCCGACTCACCCCGGTGCTCGCCGCCGTGGTGCTGTTGCCGTCCGCGATCGCCGCGGCCGCCACCACACAGACCGCCGATGTCCTGCTGTCGCAGGGAAAGACCGTCGCCACCTCGACCACCGAGAGCTCGTCGTACCCCGGCGCCAAGGCCGTCGACGGCAGCACCACCACCCGCTGGGCCAGCGCCGAAGGCGCCGACCCGCAATGGCTGCGGATCGACCTCGGGCAGTCCGCGAGCATCCACCGGGTCGTTCTCGATTGGGAAGCCGCCTACGCGAAGAAGTACCGGATCGAGGTCTCCGACGACGGCACGTCGTTCACCACGGCCGCCACCGTCGACGCCGGCGACGGCAAGGTCGACGACCTCGGCGGCCTCACCGCCCGCGGCCGCTTCGTGCGCTTCGTCGGCCTCACCCGCGCCACGAGCTACGGCTACTCCTTCTGGGAGATGCAGGTCTTCGGCACCACGGACTCCTCCGGCGACACCCAGGCCCCGACCACGCCGGCCGGCCTCACCGCGGGCACGACGACCGCCACGAGCGTCGCGCTGACGTGGGGTGCCGCCACCGACGACGTCGGCGTCGCCGGCTACGACGTCCTCCGCAACGGCACGGCCGTCGCCACCAGCGCGACGACGTCCTACACCGACACCGGGCTCACCCCGGACACCCCCTACACCTACGCTGTCCGCGCTCGTGACACCGCGGGCAACGCTTCGCCCGCGAGCACGCCGATCACGGTGAAGACCGCGGCCGGAAGCCCGGGATTCGTCCTCGCCGCGGCCGGCGACATCGCCGAACACTGCACCGCGAGCAGCTCGAGCTGCGCCCACGTGAAGACCGCGAAGCTCGTCGAGCAGATCAACCCGGCCGCCGTGCTCACCATGGGCGACAACCAGTACGACGAACCCACGCTGGCCGACTTCAAGAACTACTACGACAAGACCTGGGGCAAGTTCAAGAGCATCACCCACCCGACCCCGGGCAACCACGAGTCCTACAGCTCGCCGAAGTTCAAGAGCTACGAGGACTACTTCGGTGCCATCGCCAAGCCGCAGGGCCAGCGGTACTACAGCTGGGAAATGGGCAACTGGCACTTCGTCGCCCTCGACTCCAACGACTTCGTCACCCACGACGAGTTCGCCGAGCCGCCCCAGATCACCTGGCTGAAGCAGGACCTGGCCAAGAACACGAAGGGCTGCGTCGCCGCGTACTTCCACCACCCGCGGTGGAGCTCCGGTGACCACGGCGACAACAAGGACAGCATCGAACTGTGGAACCTGATGGTGGCCGACAAGGTCGACCTCGTCCTCAACGGTCATGACCACGACTACGAGCGGTTCGTGCCGCAGAACGCCGACGGAAAGGCCGACGCGAACGGGCCCGTCGAGATCGTGGGCGGTTCCGGGGGCGCCGATCTCTACGACCTGAGCCCCGCCCACGCGACGACCGCCAAGCTGCTGAAGACCTACGGCGTCCTCAAGCTGTCGATGACCGACACGTCGTTCCAGACGCAGCTCATCGGCGTCGACGGCAAGGTCCTCGACAGCAGCCCGACCTACACCTGCCACTAGGAGGCACGGGCATGTACATCGCGGCCGGCCGTACCTCGGACCTGGCGGCCGGGACCGACCGCGCACCCGCGCTGAAGCGGGTATCCGCGAACGTGGTGGCGCTCGGCGCGGTCAGCCTGGTCACCGACGTCTCGTCGGAGATGGTCACCGCCGTCCTCCCGCTCTACCTGGTGCTCGGCCTCGGCCTGAACCCGCTGCAGTTCGGCCTGCTCGACGGGCTCTACGCGGGCGCCACCGCGGTCGTGCGGGTGCTCGGCGGGCACC
This sequence comes from Amycolatopsis sp. NPDC051045, assembly GCF_040682955.1. NCBI lineage: Bacteria > Bacillati > Actinomycetota > Actinomycetes > Pseudonocardiales > Pseudonocardiaceae > Amycolatopsis > Amycolatopsis sp. NPDC051045. The sequence continues at coordinate 240,538 of NZ_JBFBCC010000012.1, read as the reverse complement.
TCGCCGACCGGTGGCGGCGGCTCAAGGCCGTCGCCGGGTTCGGGTACGGCTTGTCCGCGGTGTGCAAGCTCGGCCTGGTCGCGGCCGGTTCGTCGGTCGCGGCGATCGGCGTCGTCCTCGCCGCCGACCGCACCGGCAAGGGGCTGCGCACCGGCCCGCGTGACGCGCTGATCTCGCTCAGCAGCGAGCCGGAGACCCTCGGCCGCTCGTTCGGGGTGCACCGGGCCATGGACACCGTCGGGGCGTTCCTCGGCCCGCTGGTGGCGATGGCGGTCCTCGCCTTGAGCCTCGGCAGCTACCCCAGCGTGTTCGTCACCAGCTTCTGCGTCGCGGCGATCGCCGTGCTGCTGCTCGCCCTGTTCGTCCGCGACCGCCCGGGCGCGGTGGACCGCGCGGCCGTCTCGTTCCGGGCCGCGGCCGGCCTCCTGCGGACCAGGGATTTCCGACGCGTCGCGCTCTGGGCGGCGCTGCTGGGCCTGGTGACGGTCGGCGACTCGTTCGTCTACCTCGTCCTGCAGCGGCGCTGGGAAATCGCGGCGACGTACTTCCCGCTGCTCCCGCTGGGCACCGCCGGGGTCTACCTCGTGCTGGCCGTGCCGCTGGGCAAGCTCGCCGACCGCGCCGGCCGCTGGCCGGTGTTCCTCGGCGGGCACGCGGCGCTGGTCGTGGCCCTGGTTCTGCTCTGCGGTCCGCAGGCGGGGCTGTGGCTCGCCGTCGTCGCGCTCGGCCTGCACGGCGTGTTCTACGCGGCCACCGACGGCGTCCTGATGGCCGCCGCCGGCCCGCTCATCCCGGCCGGCCTGCGCGCCACCGGAATGGCCGTGGTGCAGACGGGACAGGCCGTGGCCCGGATGCTCTCCTCCGTCCTCTTCGGACTGGCGTGGACGCTGTGGGACCTGCGGCCCGCGGTGCTCGTCGCCGCGGTCTGCCTGGCCGCCGTCGTCCTCGCCGCCGCCTTCGTGAAACCGGTGCGCCCGTGAAGAAACTCGTCCTCGCCCTCACCGGCACGGCGCTCCTGGTCGCCGCCGCCGTCACGTACACGGTCAGCGCCCGCCACGGCGCCGCGGACGCCGAACCGGCCGCGCAGCTGACCCTCGCGCCCGGCCGGCTGCTGTTCCGCGACACCGCCACCGGCCGCGTCGGCGCCGTCCCGCTGGGCGATCCGCAGGCGAAACGGCAGCTCGGCGACCTGAAGTGCGACCGGTTCGCGGTGGCGAAGCAGACCGCGGCGTGCCTGGCCGTGAAGCCGGGCACGCTCCCGGCGGTGACCGAGGTCCGCGTCCTCGACGACCACCTCGCCGTCCGCCACACCGAAACCCTGCCCGGCACGCCGAGCCGCGCCCGCGTCTCGCCGGACGGCAAGCGCGTCTACTGGACCCTGTTCGTCACCGGCGATTCGTACGCGCAGACCGGCTTCTCGACCCGCGCCGGGCTCTACGAGGCCGACACCGGCCAGCTCGTCAAGACGATCGAGGAGCTCCCGGTGTTCGTCGGCGGCAACCGCTACTTCGCGGCCGACGCCAATTACTGGGGCATCACCTTCGCTCCCGACGGCAACCGCTTCTACGCCACCCTGGGCAGCAAGGGCACGACGTACCTCGTCGAAGCCGACTACGCGCGCTACCGGGGCAAGACCCTCCGCGAGAACGTCGAGTGCCCGTCGCTGTCCCCGGACGGCAAGCGGGTGGCGTTCAAGAAGAAGGTCGCCGACGGCGTCTGGCGGCTGGCCGTCCTGGAGCTCGGGACGCTAGAGGAGACCGCACTCGCCGAGTCCCGCAGCGTCGACGACCAAGCGCTCTGGCAGGACGACGGCACCATCCTCTACGGGCTGGACAACGCGGTCTGGGCGGTCCCGGCGGACGGCTCCGGCACGCCGCGGAAGCTGGTCGCCGACGCCGCGTCACCGGCCGTCACGGGGTGACGTCCACCGCGGCGAACAGCGTCCGGACGTAACGGCTGCCGCTCGGGCACCGCGACCCCGGCTCCGGGACCGACCCGGCTTACGGCCTCAAAACCTCGGCCCACTCAGGACGTGAGGTAACGCACCTGGCTGCCCTTGCCGCGCTCGTACTCCTCCCGCCCGGCCAAGTGCTCCGGCACGCCGACCTCCCACCAGGCCCCGGCCTCGGTCCACGCCGACGGCTGCGTCTTGACCACGACCACCGCCGGGCGCCGTTCCGAGACGGCCGCCTCCCGCGCCTGGGCATAAGCCGTGTGCAGGTCATCCACAGTGGACGCGGGGAACACCAGGCAGCCCAGGGACTCCGCGTGACGCGCGAAGTCGACCCGGGGCGGCGAAGCGTGCGAAGTCGTGCAGTCGGCGTAGAAGTTGTTGAACGGCTTCCCGCCTTGCCCCTGCTGAAGCCGCGCGATCACGGCGTACCCGTCGTTGTCGCACACGACCGCGACGAAGGGATGACCCGCGAAAGCGGCGGAGAACAGCTCCGAGTTGAGCATCAGGTACGAACCGTCGCCCAGCAGCGTCGTCACCAGGCCGGGGTGCGCGATCGCCGCGCCCCAGGCGCCGGACAGCTCGTACCCCATGCACGAAAACCCGTACTCGACGTCCATCGAGACCGAACCGGACCCACGCCAGCCGCCGATCAGCTCGCCCGGCAACCCGCCCGACGCCGTCATGACGTAGTCGCCGGCCGCCGAGAGTTCGTTCACCACGCCGACGACCTGCGCATACGACGGGAGGGAGCCGGAAGCCGAGCGCAGCGAGTCGATGTGCGCGTCCCAGGACGCCCGCTCGGTCGCGGCCCGCGAGGTCCACGCCGGGTCGACCCGCCAGCTCTCCAGCTGCGCGCCGAGGTCCGCCAGGCCGGCGTCGGCGTCCCCGACCACCGACAGGGCGCCGTGCTTGACGGCGTCGAAGCGGGCCGCGTTGAGGGCCACCAGCCGGACGTCGGGGGCGAACACCGTCCACGACGCCGTCGTGAAGTCCTGCAGCCGCGTCCCGACCGCCAGCACGACGTCCGCGGCGGCCGCGACGACGTTCGCCGACGTCGAGCCGGTGATGCCCAGCGGTCCGGCGTGCAGTTCGTGCGAGTGCGGCACCAGCGTCCGGCCCGCGGTCGTTTCCACGACCGGGATCCCGTGCCGCTCCGCGAAGTCCAGCGCCCGCCGCGTGGCCCCCGAATACCGGACACCCCCGCCGAGCACCATCAGGGGACGGCGGGAAGCGCGCAAAACCCCGGCCGCCTCGGTGACCGAACGCCGGTCCGGGCGCGGGCGCAGCGGCCGGTGCGTCACCGGTTCGAACAGCGCGTCCGGGAAGTCGTACGTCTCGCCCTGGACGTCCTGCGGCAGCGCGAGGGTCACCGGCCCGGCCTCGGCCGGGTCCGTCAGCACCCGCGCGACCTGTGGCAACGTCGAGAGCAGCTGCTCGGGCCGGGTGATCCGGTCGAAGTAGCGGGAGACCGCGCGGAACGCGTCGTTCACCGTCGCGGTCGCGTCGCCGAACGGCTCGATCTGCTGCAGCACCGGGTCCGGCGCCCGGGTGGTGAACGTGTCGCCCGGCAGCAGCAGCACCGGCAGCCGGTTCGCGTGGGCGACGCCGGCCGCGGTGACCATGTTCAGCGCGCCCGGCCCGATCGACGACGTCACGACGCCGACCTGCCGCCGGTGCGTGGCCTTCGCGTACCCGACCGCGGCGAGCGCCATGCCCTGCTCGGTGTGCCCGCGCCAGACCGGGATGTCCCCGCGGTGCTCCTCCAGCGCCGTGCCGAGGCCGAGCACGTTGCCGTGCCCGAAGATCGCGAACACGCCCGGGAAGAGCGGGACTTCCGCGCCGTCCAGGGTTTCCGACCGCTGCGCGAGGATCCAGCGGACCAGTGCCTGCGCCGTCGTCAGCTTCTGTGTTCTGCGGGGGCCCGGCCCCCGCTCCCCGGCCGGGGGCTCTGCCCCCGGACCCCTGAAGTTGTTCACTGCACACGCCCTTCGTGGCTCGTCACCGGGCAGCGGGGATCAAGCTCTTGCGCCGCCCACGTGTCGCGGACCCAGCCGTGCGCCGGGTCGTCGCAGAACGCCATGGACCGCTCGTCGGCCGGCCCGGCCAGGACGTTCAGGTAGTACATCGGGTAACCCGGCGCGGCCACGCAGGGCCCGTGGTAGCCGCGCGGGATGAGGAAGACGTCGTGGTCGCGCACCGCGACGTCCTCGTCGAGCTCGCCGTCGGCGGTGTACGTCCGGTGCAGGCCGAAGCCTTCGCGGGACGGGGTCACGCCGTCGCGGCCGGCGATGCGGAAGTAGTAGATCTCCTCGTTGACGACTTCGCACTCGGACGCTTCGTCGTGCTTGTGCGGCGGGTACGACGACCAGTTTCCGCCCGGCGTGATCAGCTCGCACGCGTTGAGCTTGTCGGCGTGGTCCCACACCCCGGGCACGCCGAAGTTGGTCACCTGCCGGGTCGCTTGCCCGCCGCCGCGGACCTCGACCGGCACGTCCTCGGCGGGACCGTACTTCGGTTCCAGACGGCGGGTGCAGCGCGCCATCGGCAACGCGACTTCGAGCCCGTCCGTTGTCGACAACTCGACTTCGGCCTCGCGGGGCACGTAGGCGAAGTCCGTCACGCGGGTGAACACCGACTCGCGGCCGTGCAGCTCGAAGACCCGGCCGTCGACCCGGACCGTCGCGGAGCCCGCCAGGGGCAGCACGAAGGCCTCGAACTCGCCGGTGTGCACGATCCGCGTCTCGCCGGGGGCCAGCGAGAGCACCCGCAGCCCGCTGTAGGTCCAGCCGGCCGTGTCCGGGGTGAGCCGGACCGGATCGGCGTTGTCGGACAGTGTCCCGAGTGGACGGTGCAGCTTGCTCATTTCGCGGCCTCCAGTACCTTCGCGGCGGCTTCCACGGCGGCGCCGACGTCGCCGTCGGGCGGGTAGAGCAGGGTGCGGCCGACGACCAGGCCGCGGACGACGTCGTGGCGCAGGGTCCGGCCCCAGGAGGCCAGGTCGGCGGCCGGATCGCCGGAGGGCACGCCGCCGAGCACGACCACCGGCAGCGTCGTGGCGCCCAGCACGGCCGCCGAGTCGGTGGACGGCAGCTTCAGCCAGGTGTGCGCCGAGGTCGTGCCGAGGCCGGACGCCACCGTGACGGCCCGGGCCAGCGACACGGGATCCTTCTGCAGCAGCAGTTTTCCCTCCGAACGGGTGTAGGGCAGCGGCTCGACCATCGCGATCAGCCCGTACGCCGCCAGCTCGGTGACGGCGTCGGCGCAGGCCTGCAGCGTGGGGACGGTGCCCGGGTCGGAGCCGACGAGCCGCAACAGCATCTTGCCGCCGTCGAGGCCGCAGTCGACCAGCGTCCGGGCGTCGTAGCCGGTGAACCGGTCGTCGATCTCCCAGTCCGCGCCGGCCAGGCCGCCGCGGTTCATCGAGCCGAGCACGACCTTGTCGTGCAGCGCGTCGAGCAGCAGCAGTTCCTCGACGATGTCGGGGGTGCCGAGGATGCCGTCGACCGCGGGGTTGGCGAGGGCGACGAGCAGCCGTTCGAGGAGGGTCCGCCGGTCGGCCATGGCGAGCGGGTCCTCGCCGACGGACAAGGCCCCGCGGGCCGGGTGGTCGGCCGCGACGAGGAAGAGGGTCCCGTGGTCGGACAGCAGGGTGGACCGGCGTTTGCGGGTGGCGTAGGCCTGCCGGATCGCGCCCGGGTCGGTGGCGCGGGTGTGCAGCAGTTCGCGCCACCGCTCGTCGGAAAGCGGCGAAGCGCTCTTGCCCGCCGAGGCGCCGTTCGGCACAGTCACAGCAGCTCCTCGATCTCCGCGGCGGTCGGCATCGCGTCGGCGCAGGCCAGCCGGGACGCGACCAGCGCGCCGGCCGCGTTGGCGTACTCCGCGATACGCACCGGGTCCCAGCCGGAGAGCAGCCCGTGGATCAGCGCCCCGCCGAAGCCGTCACCGGCGCCGAGCCCGCAGACCACCTCGACGCGCTGCGGCGGGACCGTCCAGCGGCCGTCGGGTGTCGCCACCAGCACGCCTTCGGCGCCCTTCTTGATCACCGCCAGCCGCAGTCCGCGCTCGAGCAGCCGGTCCGCGGCGGCGTCCGGGTCCGCCGTGCCGACGGCGACCTCGGCCTCGGTGCGGTTGCCGACCGCGACCGTGACGTGGTCGAGCAGCGCGCCGATCTCTTCCCGGGCTTGGTCCACCGACGGCCAGAACATCGGCCGGTAGTCCAGGTCCAGGACGGTGTGCTCGCGCCGCCCGCGGGCTTCCAGGATCTTCCGCTGGGTGGCCCGGGCGGGTTCGGCGGAGACGCCGGTGCCGGTGACCCACAGCAGCGGCACCGACTCGACGACGTCCCAGGGCACGTCCTCGTCGGTGAGCGTGAGGTCGGGGGCGATGGGGGAGCGGTAGAACAGCAGCGGCGGGTCCGCGGGTGGGTTGAGCTCGCAGAACACGACCGGCGTCTGGAGGTCTGCCGCGGTGCCCACGTGCGCCGGGGACACGCCGAAGCCTTCGAGGGCTTGGCGGACGTAGTCGCCGAAGCCGTCCGGCCCGACCTTGGTCAGCACCGCCGTCGACCGGCCGAGCCGCGCGGCGGCGACCGCGACGTTGGTCGCGGTCCCGCCGAGCGACTTGGCGAACGTGCTGACCCCGGACAGGGGCACACCGCTCTGCTCCGGGTACAGATCCACGCCGACCCGGCCGACCGTCAGTGCTTCGATGGTCATGCCGCCTCCGCGGGAAAGAGTGCGTCGGCGGGACTCACGTCTTTTCCACCTGCCGCAGCTCGTGTTCCAGGGCTTCCAGCTCCGCACCGCCGGCCATCTGCCGGGTCAGTTCGCCGATGTCGATCTCGGACTTCTCGTAGTGCCCGAGCGCGGCACCTCGCTTGAGCAGCAGGAACCGGTCGGCGACGGGGTAGGCGTGGTGCGGGTTGTGCGTGATCAGGACGACGCCGAGCCCGCGATCACGCGCTTGGGCGACGTACTTCAGCACCACTCCGGCCTGCTTGACGCCGAGCGCGGCGGTCGGCTCGTCGAGGATCAGCACCTTCGCGCCGAAGTACACCGCGCGCGCGATCGCGACGCACTGGCGTTCACCACCGGAGAGCGTCCCGACCGGCTGCTCGACGTCCCGCAGGTCGATGCCCATGTCGGACAGCGCCTGCTTCGTCGTCTCCCGTCCTTTGCGCCGGTCGAGCATCCGGAACGGGCCGAACCCGGTCGTCGGCTCCGAGCCGAGGAAGAAGTTCCGCCAGACGCTCATCAGCGGCACCACCGCGAGGTCCTGGTAGACGGTCGCGATGCCGCGGTCCAGGGCCTCGCGCGGCGAGGAGAACCGCACCGGCTCGCCTTCCACGAGGAACTCGCCGCGGTCGTGCTGGTGCACGCCGGCCAGGATCTTGATCAGCGTCGACTTCCCGGCGCCGTTGTCGCCGAGCACGCAGGTGACCTCGCCCGCGTTGACCACCGTGGACACCTCGCGCAGCGCGATCACGCTGCCGTAGGTCTTCCCGATTTCGCGCACTTCCAGCAAGCTCATCGGCGTACCCTTTCCGCGCGGCGCCGGAAGGCGTTGTTGACCAGGACCGCGGCCAGCAGCATGACGCCGAGGAACAGCATGAACCAGTCGCTGTTCCACTGCGCGAACACGATGCCCTGGCGGGCCATGCCGAAGATCAGCGCGCCGATCGCCGCGCCCACCGCCGAGCCGAACCCGCCGGTGAGCAGGCAGCCGCCGATCACCGCGGCGATGATGTACTGGAACTCCAGCCCGATGCCCTGGTTCGCCTGCACGCTGGCGAAGCGCAGGATGTTGATCGAGCCGACCAGCCACGCACCCAGCGCGGTGCCCATGAACAGCAGGATCTTCGTGCGCACCACCGGAACGCCGACCGAGCGGGCCGACACCTGCGACCCGCCGACCGCGAAGATCCAGTTGCCGAACCGGGTCCGCACCAGCAGCCACGCGGCGATCGCGGTGACGACGATCCACCAGATGATCGACGACTGGAACTCGGTGCCGCCGACGTCGAACGTGGACGCGAACAGCCCGCCGGCCGACTCGTAGCCGCTGGTCGAGCGCATGCCCGACACCTGGACGGTGTTGGTGACCAGCCGCGTCACGCCGAGGTTGAGGCCCTGCAGGGCCAGGAACGACCCCAGCGTGACGATGAAGCTGGGCAGCCCGGTCTTCATCACCAGCCAGCCGTTGAACGCGCCGACGCCGAGCGCGAACGCCAGCGAGGCCAGCAGCGCGAGCCAGACGTTCCAGCCCGCCTGTGTCGCCAGGATCGCCGTGACCAGCGACGTCGACGCCGTCATCACGCCCGCGGAGAGGTCGAACTCGCCGCCGACCATGAGCAGCGCGACCACGACGGCCATGATGCCCAGGGTCGAGGAGTCGTCGAGCCAGGTCGCGACGCCCAGCGGGCTGAGGAACTGGCTGGTGACGACGGAGAAGAACACGAACACGAGCACGGCGCCGAGGAGCGCGCCGATCTCGGGCCGGACGACCAGGCGGTCGGCCAGGCTCTTCTTCGCTACGCGCTCGTCGGGTTCTGCTTGGATCCCACTCGTTTTCGGGGGGTCCAGGGGGGCTCGCCCCCCGGCTGGGGTCTGGGGCTCGGCCCCAGAAGACGCTGCGGTCATCGCGTGCCGCGCTGCGCGAACGGGGCGATGGTGTCGATGTTCGTCTTGTCGACGAAGCCGGGGCCGGTCTGCACCGGGTGGCCGCCGCCGATGGTGTTGCCGTTTTCCTTGTACAGCTTGAGGAACACGATCGGCAGGTAGCCCTGCTCGTACTGCTGCTGGTCGACGGCGAAGAGGATGCTGCCGTCCTTGATGGCCGCGACGACGTCGGTGTTCAGGTCGAACGTGGCGACCTGCGCCTTGGAGCTCGCCTCCTTCGCCGCGCTCACCGCGCGGGCCGCGACCTGCGAGTTCAGCGCCAGCACCGCGTCGATCGACGGGTCGGACTGCAGTGCGCCGCGGATCCGCGCCTGCGCGTCGGTCGGGTTGGAGATGTCGACCTGCAGCGTCGTGACGTTGCCGAAGGTCTGCTTCGCGCCGTCGCAGCGCTGGTTCTGGCCGATGTTGCCGGCCTCGTGGATGACGCACAGCAGCTTCGTCTTGCCGGCCGCCTTGAGCCGTTGCCCGGCGCCCTGGCCCGCGAGGCCCTCGCTCTGCCCGACGTGCGCGATCGCGCCGAACGCCGCGCTGGAGTCCTCGCCGGAGTTGATCGTGATGACCGGGATGCCGGCCTTGACCGCGTTCTGGATCGACGTCTGCAGGGCCTGCGGGTTCGCCATCGACACGACCAGGCCGCCGACCTTCTGCGCGACGGCGTTGTCGATCAGCCGGGCCTGGTTGCCCGGGTCGCCGTCGGAGAAGTAGTCGACGCCGACGTTCAGGTCCTTGCCCGCTTGCTCGGCGCCGTTCTTCACGACGTTCCAGAAGGCGTCACCGGCGGAGCCGTGGGTGACCACGGCGACCTTCAGCGGGCCGCCCGTGCTCGGCGCCGCGGCGGACGAAGGGCTGGAGCTGCTGTTCGAGTTGTCGGCGCTCGGGCCGCTGCAGGCGGCCAGCACCAGCCCGGTGGCGGCGATCGCCGCGACACCGGCCAGCTTCTTCAAAGAGAACACAGTCACTCCTTTGGGACCAGGGTTTCAGAGGGAGTCGGTGATCTTCGCGAGGTGGGCCAGGCTGCGCTCGGTGTCCCGCCGGGGCAGGTCGCCGGGGCTGTCCTCGCCCAGGGCGGTGTCCTGTTCCAGGACGTACCAGCCGTCGTAGCCCGCGGCCTGGACGGAGCGCACCATCGACGCCACGTCCACGTCGCCCTCGCCGAGCGGGGTGTACATGCCCCGCCCGACCGCGTCGGTGTAGGCCAGCCGGCCGCCGCGGACTTCGGCCGCCAGGTCTTCTCGGACGTCCTTCAGATGCACGTGCCCCACCCGTTCGGGATACCGCTTCGCCAGCTCGACCGGATCCGTCCCGCCGATCATCAGGTGCCCGGTGTCGAGGCACAACCCGAGATCGGAATCGGCGAGGAAGCGTTCGACCTCGGCCTGCTGCTCCACGTGCGTCCCGACGTGCGGGTGCAGCACCGTGCGCAGGCCGTGGGCGGTCGCGATGTCCCGGATCTTCCCGGCGGTCTCGACGAGCGTCGCCCATTCGGCGTCGGTGAGCCGGGGGCGGTCGTCGTAGCCGTCGAGGCCGGTCGCCGCGGCGAGCACGAGGACGTCACCTCCGCACGCGGCGAACAACGCGGCGGACTCTTCGGCTTCCTTGAGCGCGTTCTCCTGATCGGTGTGGAGCACGACGGCGAGGAAGCCGCCGACGAGCGTCAAGCCGTACTGCCCGAGCAGCTCCCGCAACGCGGCCGGGTCACGCGGGAGGTAGCCGGGCGGGCCCAGTTCGGTCGCCTGGACACCCAGCTCCGCCATCTCGCCGAGCACGGTCGCCGCGTCGAGCACCCGGCCCCACCCCGGGACTTCGCAGACACCCCAGGAGATCGGCGCGGCGGCTACTCGGATCGTCGCTGTCACAAGGGGCCTCCGTCGGTCCGTTGGAGCGCTCTATTGATTAGAGCGCTCTAATCTTGTAGCGTCCGTCACAGCAAAGTCAAGGGCCGGTTTCCGGTGCTCAGGGGAGGTGCGGCCATGCGTCCGACCATGGAGGACGTCGCCGCGCGGGCGGGAGTTTCCCGCGCACTGGTCTCCCTGGTGATGAGGAATTCACCGAAGGTCTCCGACACTCGCCGCGCGGCCGTGCTGCGTGCCGCGGAAGAACTCGGCTACCAGCCGCACGTCATGGCGCGGTCGCTGGCCAGCCGCACGTCCACGGTGCTCGGCGTGATGGTCAACGACCTGCGCAACGCGTTCTTCGCCGACATCGTCGAAGAGCTGGACAGCGCCGCGCAGGCGGCGGGCTTCGACCTGATCCTCAACACCGGCGGCCGCAGTCCCACGCGCGAGTGGAACGCCTTGCACAACCTCCTTTCCTTCCGCCCGGCGGGGATCATCCTGCTGTCGCCGGTCGTCCCGGCGTCGGCGATCCAGGTCGCGGCCCGGCAGTGCCCGGTCGTGCTGGTCTCGCGGACCGCCCGGTCGTCCACAGTGGACACGGTGAACGACGACGGCGAGGCGGGCTCCGCGCTGGCGGTCGACCACCTGGTCGGTCTCGGGCACCGGCGCATCGCGCATCTCGACGGCGGCGGCGCGGCCGGAGCGGCCCAGCGGCGGCGGGGCTTCGAGGCCGCCATGCGGCGGCACGGACTCGAGCCGATCGTCGTGCGCAGCGAGCACACCGACATCGGTGGTGAGACCGCCGTGCGGCAGCTGCTGGCCGCGTACTCGCGCCCGGACCTGCCGACGGGGCTGGTCTCCGGCAACGACTTCAACGCCGTGGGGGCGATCTCGGCGCTCGAAGAGGCCGGCCTGCGCGTACCCGAGGACGTGTCGGTCGTCGGCTACGACAACACGTCGCTGGCGGCGCTGCGGCACCTCTCACTGACCACAGTGGACCAGCCACGCAAGGACATGGCGCGGCTGGCCTTCGAAGCGCTGATCGAGCGCGTCCGCGGGGAGCGCACGGAGCCGGTCCGGCACCTGCTGCACCCGTCCCTGGTGGTCCGCGCGACCACCGCCGAGGTTTCTGCGACAGGAGGGTCATCACGATGAGGTTGGGACTGGCGGGCACCGGCCGGATCGGCACCGCGCACGCGGAGACGCTGAAGGGCTTCGAGGAGGTCGAGTCGGTCGTCGTGGCCGACGTCGACACCGCGCGCGCCGCCGCGGCCGCCGCGAAACTCGGTGTCGAGGCGGCCGACAGCCTGGAGTCGCTCTTCGCGTCCGGGCTCGACGGACTGGTCGTCACGGCGGCCACCGACGCGCACCCGGGCCTGATCATCGCCGCGGTCGACGCGGGCCTCCCGGTGTTCTGCGAGAAGCCGGTCGCCGCGGACATCCCCGGCACCCTGGCCGTGATCGACCGGATCGGCGCGTCCGACGTCCCGGTCCAGATCGGTTTCCAGCGCCGCTTCGACGCGGGTTACGCGGCGGCACGGGCGGCGGTCGCGTCCGGCGAGCTGGGCTGGCTGCACACGCTGCGCGCGACGACGTTCGACCCGGCGCCCCCGCCGGCGGAGTACGTCGCCCACTCGGGTGGGTTGTTCCGCGACTGCGGCGTCCACGACTTCGACATCATCCGCTGGGTCACCGGCCGCGAGGTCGAGGAGGTCTACGCGATCGGCGCCAACCGCGGCGAGCGGTTCTTCACGGAGGCGGGCGACGTCGACACGGCGGCGGCCACGCTGACCCTCGACGACGGCACGCTCGCCACGGTGTCGATGACCCGCTACAACGGCGCCGGCTACGACGTGCGCCTCGACGTGCTGGGCTCGCGCTCCGGCGTGGTGGTCGGCTTGGACGACCGGGCGCCGCTGCGCTCGGTGGAGCCGGGCGTGGCCCCGTTGCCCGGCCCGCCGTACCCGGGGTTCATGGAGCGGTTCCGCCGCGCGTACACGACGGAGCTGCGAGCGTTTCTGGACGTCGTCGAGGGCCGGGCGCCTTCCCCGTGCGTCGCGGCGGACGCGCTCGAAGCGTTCTACATCGCCGAGGCGTGCGAAGTGTCGCGGAGGGAACGCCGTCCGGTGAAGCTGACCGAGGTGCGCCGCTGAGGAGCTGGCGGACCGCGCGTTCCACCAGGGTGGCGGCCGCGGACCGCCGCTCCCTGTGTGCGCTGGGCAAAAAGCGCTCGCGCCGCACGCGACCGGACGCGAAACTGCCGGCGTGACGAGCCTGACGCCGTTGGACGAGCCCGCCTTGGCACGGCTGCTCGAAGCCGCCGAAGCCGGAGCCGATCCCCTGGAGGTCATGCCCCCGGTCGACGGCCCGCCCGGCTGGACGCCCGCGTGCCGCGAGGCGTTCCTGGCGTTCCACCGCGCCCGATCGCTGGACCCCGCGACGGCGGTGGAACGCACGTGGGTGATCGACGTCGACGGCGCGGCGGTCGGCGCGGCTCGGCTGGAACCACACGGCGACGCGGTGGAGGCGGGCATCTGGCTGAGCCGCGCCGTGCGAGGCCGCGGAATCGGCAAGCAGGTGACGGCCTTGCTGCTGGCCGAGGCCCGGGCGAGCGGCGCGGCGCGGTTCGTCGCCTCGACGACCGCGGGCAACCACGGCGCCCGGTCGCTGCTGGGCGGGATCGGTGCGGCGCTCACCGCGGACGGGGACGAGGTGGCCGCCGTGGTGCCGCTCAGGCCGTGACCCGCCAGTGCTCGACGATCCGGCCGTCCCGGAGGCGTTCGATCTGCATCTGCCGTGCGGGTTCCGGCCCGAAGCCGTGGACCAGCAGGTGCGCCGCGACGAAGTCGCCGTCCGCCAGCAGGTGGACCTCCTCGAACCGCAAGCCGGGTGCCTGCCGCCGCAGGTCCTCGACGATCGGCTTGAGCCCTGCGGGACCGCGCGGCAGGTCCGGCAGGCTCGGGCTGTGGTTGACGTAGTCCGGGTCGATCAGCTCGTCGAACGCTTCGAGGTCGCCCCGGTTGAACGCGGCCAGGTAGCGGCGGATGACGTCGATGTTGGTCATGGTGCCCAGGCAACCAGCGCCGGAAGCGGAACGGAAATGCGCTGGACGGCACCACTTATGCTGAACACGTATGAATGACCTGCTCCGGCTGGCGGCGTTCGTCGCGGTCGCCGAGGAACTCCACTTCGGGCGGGCCGCCGAACGGCTCGGCCGCACCCAGCCGTCCCTGTCGCGCGCGGTGGGTGCGCTCGAACGCGAACTCGGCGTGCCGCTGCTCGACCGCACCACTCGCAGCGTCGCGCTGACCCCGGCCGGCGCGGCGATGCTGCCCGATGCCCGCACCGCCCTCGAGGCCGCGGAGGCCGCCCGGCGCCGGGCGCAACGAGCGGGCCGCCTGGTCGTCGTGTCCAAACCGGACGGTGATCTCGGGCTCCTGCCCGGCATCCTCGCGGCCTTGGGCGAACCCGCGGACTTGCTCTTCGCGACGACCGGTGACGAGGCGGCCCGCATGCTCCGCGACGGTCGCGGGGACGTCGCGCTGGTCCCGGCGCCGTTCGACCGCACCGGGCTGGATGTCGAGCAGGTCCACGCCGAGCCGCGCGTCGCCGCCCAGCCGTGCGGCCGCGAAGCGGCGACGCTGGCCGAAGTCCTCGCCCGCCCGGCGGTCGCGTGGCCGGGCGTGGACGAGCGTCTCGACGCCTACTACCGCGCCCGTGACCCCGGAACCCTCGCCCGGCTGGCCGAGCCGCCGCCTGTCACCGCCGGCCCGGCGGCGAAGGACCTCGCCGAGGCGCTGCGCTGGGTCGAACTCGGGCAGGCGGTGACGTTCCTGCCGCGGTCGGTGGCCCACCGCTACCCCCGCGAAGGCGTCGTCTACCGCGAGATCGAGGGGCTCAGCGGGGTGCGGTTGCACGTGGCCTGGCCGGCGACGTCCCGATCGCCGCGCGTGGCCGCCTTCGTCCGGACGGCCACGCGCCCGCGATGACCCGTACGCAATCACACCCGCACGCCATGACTCAGTCGAGCTGCAGCTCCGGGGAGTACATCTCGATCCAGTGGTACAAGTCGAGCAGCCGGTCCAGGCCGATCCGGGACGCCGGGTCCATGGTCGCCGGGTCCACTTCGGACACCCGGTGCGCCCAGGACCGGTCGACCAGCCCGAACACCTGGTGCCCCGGCTCGGCCAGCACCTCCTTGGCCTGCTGCTGCAGCGCTGCCGCGTAGCCCGGGTCCTGCGTCGACGGGTACGGGCTCTTCACCCGCCGAGCCACCGACTCCGGCAGGACGTGCGAAGTGGCGTGCCGCAGCAGGCTCTTCTCCCGGCCGTCGAACGTCTTCAGCGACCACGGCGTGTTGTACACGTACTCGACCAGCCGGTGGTCGCAGAACGGCACCCGGACCTCCAGGCCCACCGCCATCGACGCGCGGTCCTTGCGGTCGAGCAGCATCCGCACGAACCGGGTCAGGTGCAGGTGGCAGATCGTCCGCATCCGGGCCTCCTGCGCGGACTCGCCGTCGAGGTGCTCGACCTCGGCGACCGCCGAGCGGTACTGGTCGCGGACGTAGGACTCCAGATCCATCTTCCCCATCAGCTCGGGGGTGTAGATCGACGTCCGGTCGGTCATCATCGCGCTGCGGAAGGCGATCCACGGGAACATGTCCGCGTTGACCGCGGTCTCGTCGAAGAACCAGCGGTAGCCGCCGAACACCTCGTCGGCCGACTCGCCCGACAGCGCCACCGTCGACTCGCCGCGGATCGCCTTGAACAGCAGGTACAGCGACGTGTCCATGTCGCCGAGCCCGGCCGGGATGTCCCGCGCCCGCAGCACCGCGCGCCGCACCTCGGGGTCGGTCAGCTCGCCCGGGTTCAGCACGACGTCCTGGTGCGCGGAGCCCACGAGCGAAGCGACGTCCCGGACGAACGGCGAGTCCGCGGTGTCGCGCATCTCGTCCGGCTTGAAGTTCTCCTCCTGGCCGAAGAAGTCGACGGAGAACGTCCGCAGCTGTTCGCCCTGCTCGGCCAACCGTGCGGCCGCGAGCCCGGTCACGGCGCTCGAGTCGAGCCCGCCCGAGAGCAGGACGCAGCGGGGGACGTCGGCGACGAGCTGCCGGTTGACGATGTCGGTCATCAGCTCGCGGACGCGGGCGACCGTGGTCTCCTGGTCGTCGGTGTGCTGCTTGGCGTCCAGCTTCCAGTACGTGCGGGTGCGGACGCCCTCGCGCGAGACGGTGACGATGGTGCCCGGCCGGACCTCCTCCATCCCCTTCCACAGCGACCAGCCGGGCCGCTTAGTGAACGCCATCAGCTCGCGCAGGCCGTCGGTGTCGACGACCTTCTTCGCCAGCGGGTTGGCGAGGATCGCCTTCGGCTCCGAGCCGAACAGGACGCCGTCGGCCGTCGGGTAGTAGTAGAACGGCTTGATGCCCATCCGGTCGCGGATCATGACGAGCCGGTCGCCGCGCTCGTCCCAGATCGCGAAGGCGTACATGCCGTTGAGGTGGTCGACGACCTCGTCGCCCCACTGCAGGTAGCCGTGCAGCACCACTTCGGTGTCGCTGTCGGTTTCCCAGGTGTGGCCCAGCTTGGTCAGCTCTTCCTTCAGCTCGGTGAAGTTGTACGCCTCACCGCTGTAGACCATCGCGACGTCGCCGTTCGGCGTGTGGACCGCCATCGGCTGACGGCCGCCGGGCAGGTCGATGATCGCCAGCCGCCGGTGGCCGAGGGCGACGTGGCGGCGCACCCAGGTGCCCTCGTCGTCCGGCCCGCGGCAGGCCATGGTCCCCGTCATGGCGTCGACCACGTCCTGACGGCGGGTGAGGTCGGCGTCGTAGGAAACCCAGCCGGCGATACCGCACATGGGGAAACCCCTCTCCCAAGATTTGCTTAGCTGATACAACTATCGGTAACACAGGTGTAACACGACCCGAAGATCTTGTCTGCCCGAATTGCGCTTTCCGCACTTGTTCGGTCACACGTTGTGTCGCGCGTCACTGACCAACTGCATACGGTGAGAACCGGGCAAACGCTTGCGTGACCGTCGCCACCGGCCGTCAAGACGGCGTAAACGGCGGTCGGGAACGCGTCAAGGAGCCGTCAGCCCCGGCCGGAACCGCCGCTCGTGACCGCAGAGTGAACGACGTCCGGTCACCGAACCCGGTGACCCGTCGTGAGAGGTGCCTGTGGCCGACTTGCTCTACGCCGTCCTGCTGATCGGCGTGTTCGTGGTGCTCGCGCTGGCGCTGCGCGGGCTGGAAAAGCTGTGAGCGGCGCCGGAACCGTGGCCAACGTCGTCGGCGGGCTGGTGGCGCTGGGTCTGCTCGGGTACCTCTTCGTCGCGCTGATCAGGCCGGAGAAATTCTGATGTCCGACACCACGGCCGGGCTCATCCAGCTCGGCCTGCTCCTCGCCGCCCTCGCCGCGGTCTACCGACCGCTCGGCGACTACCTGGCGCGCGTCTTCTCCGCCGAGAAGCACTTCAAGCTCGAGAAGGGCCTCTACCGGCTCTTCCGCGTCAACCCGGACGCCGAGCAGCGGTGGCCGACCTACGCCGCGGGCGTGCTCGGTTTCTCGTTCGTCTCGGTCGTCCTGCTCTACCTGCTGCAGCGGCTGCAACCGCTCCTGCCGTGGGACCTCGGCCGCGGCCCGGTGAGCCCCGGCGTCGCGTTCAACACCGCGGTTTCGTTCGTCACCAACACGAACTGGCAGTCCTACGTCCCCGAGACGACGATGGGCCACTTCGTGCAGATGGCCGGGCTGACCGTGCAGAACTTCCTGTCCGCGGGCGTCGGCCTGGCCGTGGCGATGGCGGTGACGCGGGGCTTCGTCCGGGCGAAGACCGACCGGCTCGGCAACTTCTGGGTGGACCTCACGCGCGGCACGATCCGCGTGCTGCTGCCGATGGCGTTCGTGTTCGCGCTCGTCCTGGTCGCGCTCGGCGTGGTGCAGAGCCTGAAGGCGGGCGTCGCCGTCACCGGCCCCGACGGCAGCGGAAGCACCATCGCGCTCGCCCCGGCGGCGAGCCAGGAGGCGATCAAGGAACTGGGCACCAACGGCGGCGGCGTCTTCAACGCCAACTCCGCGCACCCCTTCGAAAACCCGAACGCGTGGAGCAACCTCGTCCAGCTGTTCCTGATCCTGGTGCTCCCGGTCAGCCTGACCCGCGCGTTCGGCACCCTCGTCGGCCACCGCCGCCAGGGTTACGTCCTGCTCGGCGTGATGGGTCTGCTGTGGGCGGCGTCGCTGGCGCTCATCTGGTTCTCCGAAGCGCACGCGAGCAACCCGGCCGCGCTGGCCGCAGGGGCGAGCATGGAAGGCAAGGAGCAGCGGTTCGGCATCGGGCTGACGTCGCTGTTCGCCGACACCACCACCGGGACGTCGACGGGCGCCGTCAACGGCGCACACGACAGCCTGTCCGGCCTCGGCGGCGGCGGCCCGCTGCTGAACATGCTCTACGGCGAGATCTCGCCCGGCGGCGTCGGCACCGGTCTCTACGGGATCCTGGTGCTGGCGATCATCGCGATGTTCCTGGCCGGCCTGATGGTCGGGCGCACGCCGGAGTACCTGGGCAAGAAGCTCGGCCGGCGCGAAGTCACCTGCGCGGCGATCGCGATGCTGGCGATGCCGGCCGTCGTGCTCCTCGGCTCCGGGACCGCCCTGCTGTTGCCGGGCACGCCGGGTGCGCTGGGCAACACCGGCGCGCACGGGCTGTCCGAGATCCTCTACGGCTACGCGTCGACCGGCAACAACAACGGCAGCGCGTTCGGCGGGCTGACCGCGACGAGCGGCTGGTTCCAGTCGTCGTTCGCCGTCGCCATGGCGTTCGGCCGGTTCGTGCCGATCCTCGCCGTGCTCTGCCTGGCCGGTTCCCTGGCCGCGCAGCGCAAGGTGCCGGAAACCGCGGGCACCCTGCCCACCACCGGGCCGCTGTTCGCCACCCTGCTCACCGGCACGGTGGTGCTCGTCGCGGCCCTCACGTTCATCCCGGCGCTGGCGCTCGGGCCCATCGCGGAGGCACTCGCATGACCGTCACCGACGAACGACCGCAGGCGAGGACCGCCGAAGCCGCGGGCCGGGTCGGCGCGGGGGTCTTCAGCCCGCGCGGGCTCTGGACGTCGCTGCCGGAGGCGCTGCGGAAACTGAACCCGAAGCACCAGCTCGGCAACCCGGTGCTGTTCGTGGTGTGGGCGGGGTCCGCGCTCACCACCGTCTTCGCCGTCACCGACCCGAGCGTGTTCACGACCCTGATCGCCGGGTGGCTGTGGGTCACGGTCCTCTTCGCGAACCTCGCCGAGGCCGTCGCCGAAGGACGCGGCAAAGCGCAGGCCGAGAGCCTGCGGCGGTCGAAGAAGGAGACCGTCGCCCGCCGGCTCACCGAAGCCGGCGAAGAAGAACAGGTGCCCGGGGCCGAGCTGAAGATCGGCGACCTGGTCGTGGTCGAGGCGGGCCAGGTGATCCCGGGTGACGGCGACGTCGTCGAGGGCATCGCGACCGTCGACGAGTCGGCCATCACCGGCGAGTCGGCCCCGGTCATCCGCGAGTCCGGCGGCGACCGCAGCGCCGTCACCGGCGGCACGACGGTGCTGAGCGACCGGATCGTCGTCAAGATCACCACCAGGCCCGGCGAGTCCTTCGTGGACCGGATGATCGCCTTGGTGGAAGGCGCTTCGCGGCAGAAGACGCCGAACGAGATCGCGCTGACCATCCTGCTCTCGACGCTGACGATCATCTTCCTGCTCGCCGTCGTGGCCCTGCAGCCGATGGCCCGCTACTCCGGCCGCGAGCAGTCGGTCATCGTGCTGACCGCGTTGCTGGTCTGCCTGATCCCGACGACGATCGGCGCGCTGCTGAGCGCCATCGGCATCGCCGGCATGGACCGTCTGGTGCAGCGCAACGTCCTGGCGACCAGCGGCCGCGCGGTGGAAGCCGCGGGCGACGTCTCGACGCTGCTGCTCGACAAGACCGGCACCATCACCTTCGGCAACCGCCGGGCCACCGAGCTGATCCCGGTGGGCTCGTCCACTCCGGACGAACTCGCCCGCGCCGCCAGGCTGGCCAGCCTGGCCGACGAAACCCCCGAGGGCCGCAGCGTCGTCGCACTGACCCAGGCCCACGCGGGCCGGGACGAGCCGGGCGAGTTCGTCCCCTTCACCGCGCAGACCCGGATGAGCGGGATCGACCTCGGCGGCCGGCGGATCCGCAAGGGCGCCGCGTCCGCCGTGCGCGCGTGGGTGCGCGACCACGGCGGCGAGTTCCCCGGCGAGACCGAGCGCGTCGTCGACGGGATCAGCGCCCAGGGCGGCACCCCGCTGGTCGTCGCCGAAGACACCGTCGTGCGTGGCGTGATCCGGCTGTCCGACGTGGTCAAACCGGGCATGAAGGAGCGCTTCGCCGAGCTGCGCTCGATGGGCATCAAGACGGTGATGATCACCGGCGACAACCCGCTCACCGCGAAGGCCATCGCCGCGGACGCCGGCGTCGACGACTACCTCGCCGAGGCCAAGCCCGAGGACAAGATGGCGCTCATCAGGCAGGAGCAGGAAGGCGGGCGGCTGGTCGCGATGACCGGCGACGGCACCAACGACGCCCCCGCCCTCGCGCAGGCCGACGTCGGGGTCGCGATGAACACCGGCACGTCGGCCGCGAAGGAGGCCGGGAACATGGTCGACCTCGACAGCGACCCGACGAAGCTGATCGAGATCGTCGGGATCGGCAAGCAGCTGCTGATCACCCGCGGCGCGCTGACGACGTTCAGCGTCGCCAACGACCTCGCGAAGTACTTCGCGATCCTGCCCGCGATGTTCACCGGCATCTACGCCCAGCTGGGCGGACTGAACATCATGCACCTGGCCACGCCGAAGTCGGCGATCCTCTCCGCCGTCATCTTCAACGCGCTGATCATCGTCGTGCTGATCCCGCTGGCCCTGCGCGGCGTGCGGTACAAGCCGTCGTCGGCGTCCGCCCTGCTGCGCCGCAACCTGCTCGTCTACGGCCTCGGCGGGATCGTCAGCCCTTTCCTCGGGATCTGGCTGATCGACCTGCTCGTGCGCCTCATCCCCGGAATCGGGTGAAAAAGTGAACACTCTCGTCAAACAGACCTGGGCCGGGCTGCGCGTCCTGCTCGTCATGACGGTCCTGCTCGGAATCCTCTACCCCCTGGCCGTGTGGGCCATCGCCCGCATCCCCGGTCTGGAGGCGAACGCCGAAGGCTCGGTCGTCACGCGGAACGGCCAGGCCGTCGGGTCGTCGCTCATCGGCGTCGACCCGGTGCCCGCCGATCCCGCGCACGACCCGTGGTTCCACACCCGGCCCTCGGCGGCCGGCCCCGGCATGCCGTCCGGTGCGTCCAACCAGGGCCCGGACAACGAAGATCTGGTCAAGGCGATCGAACAGCGCAAGGCGTTGATCGCCGGGCGCGAAGGCGTGTCACCCGGCGAGGTGCCGCCGGACGCGGTGACGGCGTCGGGCTCGGGCCTCGACCCGGCGATCAGCGTGGCCTACGCGGACCTTCAGGCCGCGCGGGTCGCGCGGAACACCGGGCTGTCCCTCGACCGGGTGAACCAGCTCATCGAGCAGAACACCTCTGGTGCGGGGATCGGGGTGCCCGGGGTGCATGTGCTCCCGCTCAACTTGGCCGTGCGCGCCGCGGCCGGAGGGGCACACTGACACCGTGACCACGGCAGTGTCCGATCAAGAAGCCGGGAAGCCGCGCCGGGGTGAACTGCGGATCTACCTCGGCGCGGCTCCGGGCGTCGGCAAGACCTTCGCCATGCTCGGCGAAGCGCGGCGCCGCCTCGACCGCGGCACCGACGTCGTCGTCGGCCTGGTGGAGACGCACGGCCGCCGGAAGACCGCGGACCTGCTGGACGGCCTCGAAATCGTCCCGCGGCGGCACGCCGGGCACCGCGGCCGCGAGTTCGACGAGATGGACGTCGACGCCATCCTCGCCCGCGCCCCCGAGGTCGCCGTGGTCGACGAGCTCGCGCACACCAACGTGCCGGGGTCGCGCAACGCCAAGCGCTGGCAGGACATCGAAACACTGCGCGATGCGGGCATCGACGTGCTGTCCACGGTCAACGTGCAGCACCTGCAGAGCCTCAACGACGTCGTCGAGCGGATCACCGGCGTCCCCCAGCAGGAGACCGTGCCCGACGAGGTCGTCCGCCGCGCCGAGCAGCTGGAACTGGTCGACCTCACCCCCGAGGCCCTGCGGCGGCGGCTCGCCCACGGCAACGTCTACCCGGCCGAACGGATCGACGCCGCGCTCGGCAACTACTTCCGGCCCGGCAACCTCACCGCGCTGCGGGAACTGGCGCTGCTCTGGGTGGCCGACCAGGTCGACGTCGCCCTGCAGCGCTACCGCGCCGAACAGCGGATCACCGACACCTGGGAGGCGCGCGAACGCGTCGTCGTCTCCGTCACCGGCGGCGCCGAGAGCGAGACGCTCATCCGCCGCGCCAGCCGGATCGCCACCCGCGCCGGCGCCGAGCTGCAGGTGGTGCACATCCTGCGCGGCGACGGTCTCGCCGGGCCCGGGCCCGCCGCGATCGCCCGCTGCCGGACGCTGGCCGAAGAGGTCGGCGCGACCTTCCACACCGTCGTCGGCGACGACGTGCCGACCGCCCTGCTGGATTTCGCCCGCGGGGTCAACGCGACCCAGCTGGTGATCGGCACCTCGCGGCGGTCGCGCGTGGCGCGGCTGTTCGACGAGGGCATCGGCGCCGGCGTCGTGCGGCAGTCCGGGTCGATCGACGTGCACATGGTCACCCACGCCGAGGCGGGCGGGCGCCTGCGGGCCCGGCTCGGTGCGAGCCCGCTGGGTCTCTCGAGGCTGGTCGCGGGCTGGGTGCTCGGCGTCGTCCTGCCGGTGCTGGTCACCGTGGCCGGGTTCTTCATCCCGGCCGGGCTCGACTTCGCCACCGACGTCATCTCCTACGTGCTGGCCACCGTGGTCGTGGCGCTGGTCGGCGGCCTCGGCCCGGCGCTCGTCGCGGCGGTGCTCGGCGCCGGGCTGCTCAACTTCTTCTTCACCCCGCCGCTGTACACGCTGACCGTGCACACCCCGCAGAACCTCGTGACGCTGATCGCGATGGTCGTGGTCGCGGTCCTCGTCGCGCTCGTCGTCGACCAGGCCGCGCGCCGGGCCACGCAGGCGGCGCGAGCGCGGACCGAGGCGGCGCTGCTGGCCTCCTACGCCCGGACCGTGCTGACCCACGCGAACCCGATCGAGCGGCTGCTGGAGAAGGTCCGCGAGAACTTCGCGCTGACGTCGGTGACCCTGCTGGAGAAGCAGGACGGCGAGTGGCGTTGCGCGGCGGCCGCGGGGGAGCACCCGTGCGCCGACCCCGACGAAGCTGACGCCGATATCGCCGTCACCGCCGACGTGCACCTGACCCTGCGCGGGCGGGCGCTGCCCGCGGCCGACCGGCGGGTCCTGGAAGCTGCGGCCGGGCAGGCGCTGCTGGCCCTGCGCCAGCAGCGGACGGCGGCCGCGGCGGCGCGCGCCGAGCGCAAGGCCGAGGCGACCGAGCTGCGCACGACGTTGCTCTCGGCCGTCGGGCACGACCTGCGGACGCCGCTGACGTCGATCAAGGCGTCGATCGGCAGCCTGCGCGCGGCCGACCTGGATTTGTCCGAAGAGGACACCGCGGAGCTGATGGAGGCGATCGAGCTGTCCGCCGACCGGCTCGCCGGGCTGATCGACAACCTCCTCGATTCGTCGCGGCTGGCGACCGGCGCGGTTCGCCCGCACCTGCGTCCCGTCGGCTACGACGAGGTCGTCGCGCACGCCTTGTCCACAGTGGACGACTCGGACGCGGTGCAGGTGGCGATCGACGACCGGCTGCCGTCGGTACTGGCCGACCCCGGCCTGCTGGAACGGGTGGTGGCGAACGTGCTGGACAACGCCCTGCGGCACGGCGGGGCCCCGGTGTCCGCGCGGGCGAGCACCCACTCCGGCCAGGTCGAACTGCGGATCGTCGACCACGGCAAGGGGCTGCGCAAGGGGGCCGCGGACTCGGCGTTCGCGCCGTTCCAGCGGCTCGGCGGCGACCGGGACACGACGCCGGGGATCGGGCTCGGGCTGTCGGTGGCGAAGGGGTTCACCGAAGCGATGGGCGGCACGATCCGCGCCGAGGACACCCCGGGCGGCGGGCTCACGGTCGTGGTGTCCCTGCCCGCGCACAGCGTCGAGTTCGAGAGCGTCGAGTGCGAGGAGGTGCGATGACCGACCCGGGAGCCACCGTGCTGGTGGTGGACGACGAGCCGCAGATCGTGCGGGCCCTGCGGATCAACCTGACCGCCCGCGGCTACAAGGTGATCACCGCGCACGACGGCACGGCCGCGCTCAAGGCGGTCGCCGAAACCAAGCCCGACGTCGTGGTGCTCGACCTCGGGCTGCCCGACCTCGACGGCACCGAGGTGATCGCCGGCCTGCGCGGCTGGACGACGGTCCCGATCATCGTGCTGTCCGCCCGCGGCGACTCGGCGGACAAGGTCGAGGCTCTCGACGCGGGCGCCGACGACTACGTGACGAAGCCGTTCGGCATGGACGAGCTGCTGGCGAGGTTGCGGGCGGCGGTCCGCCGCTCGGCGGTGGCGGGCCCGGACGACGCGGACGCGGTGGTGGACACCGAGTCGTTCACCGTCGATTTGGCGGCGAAGAGGGTCCGCCGCCGCGACGGCGAGGAAGTCCACCTGACGAAGACGGAGTGGGGGGTGCTGGAGCTGCTGGTCCGCAACCGCGGCCGGCTGGTGGCGCAGAAGCAGCTGCTGCACGAGGTGTGGGGCCCGTCGTACGAAACGGAGTCCCATTATCTGCGGGTGTACCTGGCCCAGCTGCGGCGCAAGCTGGAACGGGAGCCCTCCCGGCCACGGCACCTGCTGACGGAGCCGGGAATGGGCTACCGCTTCGAGGTCTAGCACCGTGCCCTGCGGGGTAAACCGCCGTCCATGACGACTCTGGGGAAGAAGCGGACGGCCGGCGCGAAGATCGCCGGCCTGCTGGTGCTGGTGGCCATCGGGTACTTCGCCGGCGTGGGGGTCGCGGCCGCCGTCGGCAGCGCGAACCCCTGGACCTTCGGCCTCATCGGAATCGGCCCGGCCATCGGCGGCTTCTACGCGGACACCCTGGGACGCCGGGTGCGCGGCGGCTGGCACCGGGAGGTCGGCGGCCCGATGCCGAGCCGAAGGCCACCATCCGGGCAGCCAGCGCCCTGATGGTGGCCTTCGACGGCCTCACTGAGCGTGCGTGGGGCTTCCGGTCGAGCCGCTGGGCGTTCCGCCGGTGGTGGCCGTCGGCGCGCCACCGGAGCTCGGGCCGCCTCCGCTCGGCGGCGTCGACGTCGGGGTCGGGGTCGGCGACGGCGTGGGGGTCGGCGTCGGGGTGGGGGTCGGCGTCGGGGTGGGCGTCGGCGTCGGCTTCGAGGGTGTCACCGGCGGCGGGTTGCCGCCCGTGTCGCTGCGCGGCGGGGGCGGCGCCGACTGGGTGACGACCGTCGTGGTGGTCTTGCCGTCGGGGCTCACCGACACGACCGTCGTCGGCGTGCTCGAGGACGTGGGGCTCGGGCTGGTCGGCTCCCCGCCGACCGTCGACGGGCCGCTGGCCGACGGCGTGTTCGGCAGCGTCTGCACGCCGGCCGGGATGGTGCCTTGGCCGCCGGGGCCGCCCGTGCCGCCCGCGGTGGTGGCGGGGGCCGGCCCGGCGAGCTCGGCCACGGCGGCGAACGCGGTCGCGACGACCAGCCCGGCCACCCCGAGCACGACGTACCCGGTGCGGTTCGGTTTGCTGCTCTTGGGCGGCGCGGTGTCGATCCTGGTGATCCGAGAGCTCGAATCCGACCCGGCGGGGCGGGGCATACAGGCTCCTAGGGGAGTGCGGGGAGGCGCAGGTCTTGAGGTAGCACGGCGAGGTCGTGGATCGGGGCACGGCGCCCACGGCGGGGGAGCGACCTCGGCGGGAGATTATCACCGGCGTGCGGGTATTCGCGCAGGTAGTGGCCTTGATCAGTTACTGTGCGCGGTCGGTTGACCCCGAAGTGAGGAACAACGTGAGTGAGGAAGAAACCCACACCCGGCTGACGGCGTGGGTGCGCGGCCGGGTGCAGGGCGTCGGTTTCCGCTGGTGGACGCGCAGCCGCGCGCTGGAACTCGGGCTGGTCGGGAGCGCGAGCAACCTCGCCGACGGCCGTGTCGAGGTCATAGCGGAGGGTAGCCGGGACCACTGTCAGCGGCTGTTGTCCGCGTTGCGGTCGGGAGAATCACCCGGAAGTGTGGAGCACGTGGCCGAGCGCTGGTCCGACCCGAAAGGGGGACTCGCCGGCTTCGTCGAGCGGTAGCGCACCTTGGTCCTTCCGGGGCCGGTGTGGCTCGTGATGTTGCTGGGGCCCGCCCGGGTGTGCTAGCCGCGCCGAGAAGGGGGCGCGTCCGGCGGTCCGCGGGCGCCCCCAGGTAGCCTGGGCCGATTGAACCGCCAGTACCCGCGGCCAGAGGGGTCAGCACCACGTGCACCTGAAAAGCCTGACGCTCAAGGGCTTCAAGTCCTTCGCCTCGGCCACCACGCTGCGCTTCGAACCGGGGATCACCTGCGTGGTCGGGCCGAACGGCTCCGGCAAGTCGAACGTGCTGGACGCGCTGCGCTGGGTCATGGGCACCCAGGGCGCCAAGGACCTGCGCGGCGGCAAGATGGAGGACGTCATCTTCGCCGGCACCGCGGGCCGCGCCCCGCTCGGCCGCGCCGAGGTCACCCTCACCATCGACAACGCCGACGGCGCACTCCCCATCGAGTACTCCGAGGTCTCGATCACCCGCCGGATGTTCCGCGACGGCGCGAGCGAGTACGAGATCAACGGCGACCGCTGCCGCCTGATGGACGTCCAGGAACTGCTGTCGGACTCCGGCATCGGCCGCGAGATGCACGTCATCGTCGGGCAGGGCCAGCTGTCGGCGATCCTCGAGTCCAAGCCCGAAGAGCGCCGCGCCTTCATCGAAGAGGCCGCCGGCGTCCTCAAGCACCGCAAGCGCAAGGAACAGACCCTGCGCAAGCTGGCCAACATGCAGGGCAACCTCGACCGGCTCGGCGACCTCACCACCGAGCTGCGCCGCCAGCTCAAGCCGCTGGGCAAGCAGGCCGAGATCGCCCGCAAGGCCCAGTCGGTGCAGTCCGAGCTGCGCGACTCCCGGCTGCGGCTGCTCGCCGACGACCTGGTGACCCAGCGCGACGCGATCGCGCGCGAAGAGGCCGACGAGCGCACCGCCCGCCAGCGCCGCGCCGAGGTCGAGCAGCACCTGGAGATCGTCTCCGCCGAGGAGACCGAGCTGGAAGCCTCGCTGGCCGAGGACGCGCCGCTGCTGCAGAGCGCCCAGGAGACCTGGTACAAGCTGTCGGCGCTGGCCGAGCGGCTGCGCGGCACCGTCCGCGTCGCGATCGAGCGGCAGCGGCACCTCTCCGCCGACGTCTCGACGAACACCGGCGGCCGCGATCCGGAGGAGCTGCTCGAAGAGGCCGAGCGCGTCGCCGAGCAGGAAGAGGAGCTCAACGAGGCCGTCATGGAGGCCCGGGAGCTGCTCGCCCAGACCGTGCTGCGGCGCGAGGACCTCGAACAGCGCGTCCAGGCCGCCGAGCGGGCGCACTGGGCCGCCGTCCGCGCCATCGCCGACCGGCGCGAGGGCATGGCCAAGCTGACCGGCCAGGTCGAGGCGCTGCGCAGCAAGAACGGCGCCACCTCCGACGAGATCGACCGCCTCAGCGTCTCGATCGAGGAGTCCGCCGAGCGGGCCGAGCTCGCCGTCGAGGAACTCGAGATCGCCAAGGCCGAGGGCGGTGTCGAGGAGTCCGACGACTCGGGGCTGATGGACCGCCACGACCGTGCGGTCGAGGCCAACAACGCCGCCAAGGCACGCGTCGAAGAGCTGGTCAAGGCCGAACGCGCCGCCGAGCGCGAGATCGCTTCCGAAAAGGCCCGCGTCGAAGCGCTGTCGATGGGCCTGCGGCGCAAGGACGGCGCGGGCGCGCTGCTCGGCGCGTCCCACGAGCTGCCGGGCCTGCTCGGCTCGGTCGCCGCGCTGCTGACCGTCGAGCCGGGGCACGAAGTCGCGCTGGCGGCGGCGCTCGGCCCGGTGGCGGACGCGGTCGCCGTCTCGGGCGGCGAAGACGCCTTGCGCGCGCTGAAGTATCTGAAGGACACCGATTCCGGCCGGGCAGGCATCCTGCTCGGCGGTCCGGAGTCCACTGTGGACACCTCCTCGTGGCCGTCGCTGCCGGACGGCGCGCGGTGGGCGCGTGAGGTCGTCGCGGCGCCGGCGCAGCTGCGGGCCGCCGTCGAACAGGCCCTCGACAAGCTGGCCCTGGTCCGCGACCTCGAGTCGGCGCGGCACCTGGTGGCCGCGCACCCGGACGTCCGGGCGGTCACCGTCGAGGGCGACGTCTTCGGCGCCCGCTGGGCGATCGGCGGTTCCGGCAAGCGCGAGAGCGTGATCGAGGTCCAGGCCGCCGTCGACGAAGCCGGGGCGCGGCTGCGCACGGCCGAACGCCAGCTGGAGCAGTACGCGGCCGAGCTGGAGGGCGCCCGTGCCGAGCAGCAGGCGCGGCGCGAAGAGGTCTCGCAGGCCAAGGACGCCCTGGGCGAGGCCAAGGTCCGCAAGGCGCGGTCGTCGGAGCGGCTCAGCCGGCTGCAGCAGGCGGCCCGGCAGGCGCAGGCCGAGGTCGAGCGGCTCACCGGGCAGCGCGCGAAGGTCGAGCAGAGCCGCGTGCAGGCGCTGGCCCAGCTCGCCGAGCTGGAGGAACGGCTCGCCGCCGTCGCCGAGCAGCCCGTCGAGGACGACCCGGACACCGCCGAGCGCGACCAGGCCGTCGAAGAGCTGGCTGTCGTCCGGCAGGAAGAAATGGAAGCGCGGCTCGCGCAGCGCACCGCCGAGGAACGCGCGCGCAGCATCGCCGGCAAGGCCGAAGGCCTCCGCCGCGCCGCGCACGCCGAGCAGCAGGCCCGCGAGCGCGCCGAGCGCGCCGCCGCGGCCCGCAAGCGCGGCGCCGAGATCGCCGACGCCGTCGTCGACGCCGGCGAGCTCGCGCTGGAGCGCATCGAGCACTCGGTGCAGCGCGCCGCCGCCGAACGCGACCAGGTCCAGGCCCGCCGCCAGAGCCGCGAGCAGGCATTGACCGGCGTCCGCGCCAAGGTCCGCGAGCTCACCGGCGAGCTGGAGAAGCTGACCGACGCCGTGCACCGCGACGAGGTGCTGCGCGCCGAGCAGCGGCTGCGGCTGGAGACCTTGGAAGCCAAGATCGCCGAGGACTTCGGCATCGGCCTCGAGGACCTCGTCCGCGAGTACGGCCCGGACGTCCCGGTCCCGCCCAGCGCGGGCGAAATGGCCGAGTACGAGGCGGCCAAGGCGCGCGGCGAAGACGTCACCCCGCCGCCCCCGATGCCCTACGACCGCGACACCCAGGCCCGCCGCGCCAAGCGCGCCGAGAAGGACCTTTCCCTGCTGGGCAAGGTGAATCCGCTGGCCCTGGAGGAGTTCGCGGCGCTGGAGGAGCGGTACAAGTTCCTCTCCACGCAGCTGGAAGACCTCAAGGACACCCGCAAGGACCTCGAGTCGGTGATCAAGCAGGTCGACGAGAAGATCCTCGAGGTCTTCGCCGGGGCCTACGCGGACGTGGCCCGCGAGTTCGAGACGGTCTTCAGCGTGCTCTTCCCCGGCGGCGAAGGCCGGATGGTGCTCACCCAGCCGGACGACCTGCTGAGCACCGGCGTCGACGTCGAAGCCCGCCCGCCGGGCAAGAAGGTGAAGCGCCTGTCGCTGCTGTCCGGTGGCGAGAAGTCGCTGGTCGCGGTGGGCATGCTGGTCGCGATCTTCCGCGCCCGGCCGTCACCGTTCTACGTCATGGACGAGGTCGAGGCGGCGCTCGACGACACCAACATGCGCCGGCTGATCGGGCTGCTGGAGCAGCTGCGCGACTCGTCGCAGCTGATCATCATCACCCACCAGAAGCCGACCATGGAGATCGCCGACGCGCTCTACGGCGTGAGCATGCAGGGCGACGGCATCACCAAGGTGATCTCGCAGCGCCTCCGCACCGCCGAGGACGAACCGGTCGCGGTCGGCTGAGGCGTCACATCTCGTCTTCGCGCGGCGCGCGGCGGTCTTCCGGCCGCACGCGGGGCTCGTAGGTGCTCAGGTCGTTGCCGATGTGGCCGACGTCGCCCATCTGTGGCCGTCGGCCGCGGGGCCGGAGCATGCCGTGCTTGACCCCGCGTCCGCGGTCGGACCGGTCCACGACCAGCGCGACGACGAGTACCACGGCGAGCACCACGCCGATACCGATGAAGAACCCCATGCGAACCCCCGTGCTCCCGAGGTCAGGCTACGGCGGCAGCACGGGGGATGGGCACGTGCTTGCTACTCCGCCACCCAGAAGGCGTAGTCCGCCGAGTACCGGACCGCGGTCTGCGCCCCGGCCACGCAGGTCCCGGCCGGGGCCACGCCGCCGCGGGTGTTCAGGCGCTGGATGTAGGTCACCTCGCCGAAGATCCCGTCCCCGGTGTTCAGGTTCGCCTTGAGCAGCAGCTCGGGGATCGCGTCCGTCCGCGGCGACGAAGCCGCCGCCGCCGCGCCGACCGTGCTGCCGTCCACAATGGACGTCCACACCGGACCCTTGCTGTGCAGGGCCACCGGCTTCCCGTGCCGGGAGAGCACCGCCGCGGGCTGGAGCAGCGCCCACGCGCCGTTGGTGCACCCGTAGATCTGCACGCCCTCCGCGGGGTAGGTGGCGACCGGCCGGTTGCCCGCCGGGACCTTGATCGTGTCCGGCACCTTCGGGCCCGCCGGGGAGGCCGAAGCCGTCGCCGCGCCGCCGAGCACCAGTGCGCCCACCGCGAGCGCCACCGTCATCCGCTTCATGAGATCCACCTTCGAAATCCTCCCGCCGCTTCTCGGCGGGCTCCCGCAAACCGACACGGGCGCCCGCCGGGAACGGTTCAAAAGGATCAGGCGGCGACCTCTTTTTCCGGCTCGCCGGTGGCTTCGGCCTCGGCCGCCTTCGGGTCCGGCGTGCGGTGCCGCAGCGCCAGCAGGCCACCGACGACCAGCGTGATCACCACGCCCATCAGCGTGTACCACGGGTAGGCGAGCGCGACCTTGTCCCCGGCCGCCTTGCTGAAGTCGACGCCGATCAGGCCGCCGGTCTTCGCGCTGAACTTCACCCCGAGGATGACGAACGCCATCACCACGACCGTGACGACGAACGCGATGATCGCGTCCACCTGCCGCGCCTTCTTGACCAGCAGGCCGAGCAGGAACGACCCCAGCAGCGCGCCGTAGGTGTAGCCGGTGATGGCCAGGCCGAGCTCGATCACCGAGTTCTTCGTGGTGGAGAACAGCGAAGCGAACACCGCGAACACGACGGCCCAGATCAGGGTCCACATGCGGCCGTGCCGCAGCATCTTCGAGTCCTCCGGCGCGCGCTTGGTGAACCGCTGGTAGAGGTCGGCCACGGTGGACGTCGAAAGCGCGTTGAGCGCCGAGGCGAGCGCGCCCATCGTCGAGGCGAGCACCCCGGCGATGAGCAGGCCCGACACGCCGACCGGCAGGTCGTCGATGATGAACCGCGAGAACACGTCGTCCGGGCTCTGCAGGCCGAGCTGCGCGACCGGCTTGCGCCCGTTGAACACCCACAGCATCGCCCCGACCAGCAGGAACAGTGCGAACTGCACGGTGACGATGATCCCGCTGCCGATGAGCGCCTTCTGGCCGTCGCGCAGGCTCCGCGTGGCCAGCAGCCGCTGCGCGATGAGCTGGTCGGCGCCGTGCGAGGCCATCGACAGCGCCGCGCCGCCGAGCACCGCCGTGACGAACGCGTACGGGCTGGTCAGCAGGTTCTTCGTGAAGTCGAAGAGCATGAACTTGCCGTCCGCGGACGCCTGCGCGGCCCAGTCGGCCGGCAGCTTGTTCAGCAGCACGATCGCGGCCACCGCGGCGCCGCCCAGGTACAGCGACAGCTGGATGACGTCGACCCAGACGACCGCCTTGATGCCGCCGATGTAGGCGTAGATCAGCGTCAGCCCGGTGAGGATGACGACGATCACCCAGTAGTCCACGTGGACGCCGTAGTGCCCCAGGATCACCTTGATCGGGATCGCGCCGGCGAAGAGGCGCACGCCTTCGGCGAGCAGCCGCGTGATCACGAACGTCACCGACGCGGTGCCCTGCAGCCCGGAGCCGAACCGCTTGCCGAGGAACGCGTAGGCGCTGACGAGGTTGCCCCGGAAGTACCGCGGCAGCAGGACGAACGCGGCGACCGTGCGGCCGATGATGTAGCCGAAGGCCAGCTGCAGGAACAGGAACGCGTTGCCGAAAACCAGCCCGGGCGTGCTGATCACGGTGAGCGTCGAGGTCTCCGTGGCCACCACCGACAGCATCACCGCACCCCACGGGAGGCTGCGCTCGCCGACGAAGTAGTCGGCCGCCGACCGTTGCTTCCGGCCGACGAGCACGCCTATCAGCGGCATCGCCGCCAGGTAGATCACGATGATGGCGAGGTCAACACCGCGCATGGATTACTCCTACTGTCATCCGGCCTTCACCGCGACTCGCAACCGCGTCACGGCGCCCCCCAGTGGGGCGGGAAGGGTCAGTGGGCCGGCGCCCGGGACCAGCGCGCCGAGCAGGCGCGGCCCCCGGGCGCCGGTCGCCGACGGCACCGTACCGGGCACGCCGCACCAGGTGAGCCAGCCCAGCAACGCCGTCAGGTACGCCTCCTTGCCGGCACCGGGCAGCCCGAGGTCGTCGCTGGTCTTGAGCACCGTATTGGGCACTGCCGGCAGGTTCCGGGCCAGCGCCGTCATCAGCGCCGGGTTCGCCACGCCGCCACCGGAGGCGATGACGGTCGTGACGCCGTGGCGGCGGCACTGGTCGGCCACGGTGACGGCGGTCAGCTCGGTCAGCGTCGCGAGCAGGTCGGCGGGCTCGATCGGCTCGAGACCGGCGGTGGCCGTGTCGAGGTAGGCCGCGTTGAAGTGCTCCTTGCCGGTGGACTTCGGCGGCGAGGCGGCGAAGTACGGGTCCGCGAGCAGCCGGACGAGCAAGTCCCCGCGCACCGAGCCGGCGAGCGCGAGCCGGCCGTCGACGTCGCTGCGCCGTCCCGTGACACGGTGGGCCGCGAGGTCGAGCAGGGCGTTGGCGGGCCCGGTGTCGTAGGCGATCACCGGTTCACCCGCGGCGACGACGGTGATGTTCGCGATGCCGCCGAGGTTCAGCGCGGCGACCGGGTGGCCGGTGTCCTCGGCGAGGCCGCGCAGCCACAGCTGGTCGAGCGTGCTGGCCAGGGGCGCGCCGTGGCCGCCCGCGGCGACGTCGCGGGCCCGCAGATCGGCGCACACCGGCAGCCCGGTGCGTTCGGCGATCCAGGCGGGCTGGCCGAGCTGGAGGGTGCCGCGCACCGTGCCGCCCTCGACCCAGTGGAACACCGTCTGGCCCAGCGACGCGACGAGGTCCGCGGAGCCGCCGGCGAGTTCCGCGGCCCCGCGCCGGGCCGCGTCGGCGAACGCCCGGCCGACGCCGGTGTCCAGCCGCGTCAGCTCGCCGGCGGTGCACGGGTTCGGCGGCAGCGCGGCGAGCAGGCCTTCACGCAGCGGTTCCGGGTAAGGGACGTCGAGCTCGCCGAGCGGGGTCAGCACGACCGTGTCGTCTTCGGCGTGCAGGTCGGCGGCGGCCACGTCGATACCGTCGATCGACGTGCCCGAAATCAGGCCGACCACCCGGAAGCCGTGGCTGGTGCGCATCCCCATCCGGAGGGGTTTAGTGGAGCCTCCCGTGTGATGCAACCCACGTGGTGAAGTCTTGGCCCAATCGGGACCCAGGTTGTGACGAATTGCCTGGGTGGACGGGGTGTCCGGGGCCGGGGAGCGCGGATGAAAGGATGGGGCCCGTGTCGAGCACCTGGTTTCTGTTCGTAGTCGTCGCCGTCGTCGTGCTGGTCGCCCTGCTGGTGACCGGCCTGCTGATCGCCCGCAGGCGGCGGATCAGCCTGGACGCCCAGCGTCAGGTCGAGGAGAAACCGAAGGGCGGTTCGTACGCGGCCAGCGGGGGCATCGCGCTCGCCCCCGGCGGCGCGGCGGAAGCGCCCGAGGTCGAGCACCCGGTCGAGGACCGGCCGGAGGTCGACGGCCAGCCGGCGGTGGGCGACGACGCGGCGGTGCCGCGCGACTCGCCGCAGCGCACGGTCCGCGACGTCAAGCTGCCCGAGGCCGAAGAACCCGAGCCCGTCACCGAGGAGATCGACCCCGCGACCGGCCGCCTGGAGCGGCTGCGCGGCCGGCTGGTGAAGTCGCGCTCGGTGTTCGGCACGAGCCTGCTGGGCCTGCTCGGGGCCGGCGACCTCGACGAGGACTCCTGGCAGGACGTCGAGGACACGCTGCTGATGGCCGACCTGGGCGCGGCCACCACGAACCAGATCGTCGAGCGGCTGCGCGACGAGCTCTCCCGGCGCGCGGTGCGGTCCTCGGCCGAGGCGCGCGAAGTGCTGCACGAAGTCCTCACGGCGCAGCTGTCCACCGACAGCCACCGCGCGGTCCGCGCGCTGCCGCACATGGTCGACGGCAAGAAGCAGCCCGCCGTGGTGCTGGTGGCGGGGGTCAACGGCACCGGCAAGACGACGACCACGGGCAAGCTCGCCCGGGTCCTCGTGGCGCAGGGCGGGACGGTGCTGCTGGGCGCGGCGGACACGTTCCGCGCGGCGGCGGCCGACCAGCTGCAGACGTGGGGCGAGCGCGTGGGCGCGGAGGTCGTCCGCGGCAAGGAAGGCGCGGACCCGGCGGCGGTGGCGTTCGACGCGGTCAAGCGCGGCGTGGACACGGGCGTGGACGCGGTCCTGATCGACACGGCGGGCCGCCTCCACACGAAGACGGGCCTGATGGACGAGCTGGGCAAGGTCAAGCGCGTCGTCGAGAAGCAGGCGAAGGTCGACGAGGTGCTGCTGGTCCTCGACGCGACGACGGGCCAGAACGGGCTCATGCAGGCCCGCGTGTTCGCCGAGGTCATCGACGTGACGGGTATCGTGCTGACGAAGCTGGACGGCACCGCGAAGGGCGGCATCGTGTTCCAGGTCCAGCGCGAGCTGGGGGTTCCGGTGAAGCTGGTCGGCCTCGGCGAAGGCCGGGACGACCTGGCGCCGTTCGAGCCGGGTGCCTTCGTGGACGCCCTGCTGGGCTAGACGCGGAACAGCGGCGTCCCGTCGGTTTTCCGCAGACCCAGCTGCAGCATCACCGGCGCCGAGGCGCGCTGGGCCGGGATGACCAGCGGTGAGGTGCGGTGCGCGGCGACCGTCAGCCGGGACCAGCCGATGCCCTGCAGGACTTCGCGCCGGAGCGGGTCGACGACCATGGCCGCGCCGAAGTAGCGGCCACCCGGCAGGGCCACGCGGGTGGTGTGCCCGAGGACGATCGAGAACGCCGTCCCCGTGCGGCTGCCGTCCTCCTGCAGCGTGAGGATCACCGGCGTGCGGACCTTCGTGGCGCAGTGGTACCGCACGCTGATCTCGACGGTCCCCGAGGGTCCGCTGCCCGGGCGCGGCCAAGCGGGGAACAGCGGCAGCCCGTCGAGCGCGCGGTCGACCAGTTTCGAAGCGGCGCCCTGCGCGAGCCAGGCCAAGGCGCCGGTGTGCGAATCCATCGGCTCGTCCCTCCGGCGATATTCGGATGACGGGCGGGTGGGCGCCGGCGCAGAATCCGGGCATGCCCGGTTGACGCACGTCCGCTCGTGCCCCTCCTCGTAACAGACGCCCCGAAGCCGTCGTTCGCTACGAGAGAGGAACCATCATGACCGCCATTCACGGAGATCGGGTGCGGCTGCGCCCGATCGGCGCAGCGGATCGCGCCCGGGTGCGCGAAATCCTGGCCACCCCGGAGGTCGCCCGCTGGTGGGGCGACCCGGAGCAGGAGGCCGAAGGCCTGTACGAGGTCGAAGAGGGCCGTTCCGTCTACCTGATCGAGCTGGACGGATCCGTCGTCGGGTTCATCCAAGGTGCCGAGGAGCCGGATCCGCAGTACCGCCACGCGGGCATCGACATCGCGGTGCACCCGGGCTTCCACGGCCGCGGCGTCGGCACGGACGCGATCCGCGCACTGGCCCGCCACCTGTTCGCCCAGGGCCACCACCGGTTGACGATCGACCCGGCGGCGGCGAACGAAGCCGCGATCCGGGCCTACACGAAAGTGGGATTCAGGCCGGTGGGCGTGCTGCGGGATTACGAGCGCGGCCCGGACGGCACCTGGCACGACGGGCTGCTGATGGACCTGCTGGCGGGGGAGCTGACCTGAGTGATCAGTCTTTGTCGATGACCTGCTGGATGAGCTGAGTCATCCGCTCCATGCCGATGTTCACCTTGGTGAACCCGCTGCGCATCTCAGCCTTGAGATCGGTGACCTCGGTCTTGAGGGTCGCGATGTCCCGGTGGTCTTCGACTTGGGTCTCGCGCAGGGCGCCCGTGGTCCTGACCAAGGCGTTCAGGAGCTGTTTGAACTCGGAGACGTCGCGGTCCGCCGCACCGGCGAGTACGCGAGCCGCTGTGGCGTCCTGCCGAGACTGACGCACCTGTTCCTCCAACGCGGTCACGCGGGCTTCGAGATCTTCGAGGCTGGCCATGGTGCTTACTTTACCGGCGCCGGACGAGGCGAGAGCACTGGTGGTCACTTTCAGTAGTTTACTATCACCCTTAGTCACACTGATAGGGGCGCCCGGGAGAGGCTCGCGCCCAGGGCGTCCGCCACCCGCTGTACCGCCGGGGCGATGTGCGCCACCGCCTCGGCGGTCAGCCGCCCCGACGGGCCCGACACCGACACCGCCGCCGGCACCGGCGCACCCGGCACCGCCACCGCGACGCACCGCACCCCCAGCTCCTGCTCCGCTTCGTCCAGTGCGAAACCCTGGGCGGAGATGCGGGAGAGTTCGGCCGCCAGCGCGTCCGGGTCGGTGAACGTGTGCTCGGTGTAGGCCGGCATTCCGGTGCGGCCGAGCAGTTCACGCACCTCGGAGGGCGGCAGGTGCGCCAGCATCGCCTTGCCCACGCCGGTCCCGTGCGGCAACAGCCGTCGCCCGACCTCGGTGAACATGCGCATCGAATGCTTCGACGGCACCTGGGCCACGTACACGACTTCGTCGCGCTCCAGGACCGCCAGGTTCGCCGTCTCGCCGACCTCCTCGACCAGCTCCGCCAGCAACGGCCGCGCCCACGCGCCGAACTGCATGCTCGCGTTCTCGCCGAGCCGGATCAGCCGGGCGCCCAGCGCGTAGCGGCGGTTCGTGTTCTGCCGGACGTACCCGAGGTCGACCAGGGTGCGGATGAGCCGGTGGATCGTCGGCATCGGCAGCCCGGACAGCGTCGCCAGCTCGGACAGGCTGGCTTCGCCGCCGGTGTCCGCGAGGTGTTCCAGCAGCTCGAAGGCGCGCTGCAGGGACTGGACGCCGCCGTCGCGACCGTTCTTCTCCGCCGGCACGGTGGCCCTCCTTACGTCGGCGTTGAGCTTCCGCTATGCAGAAACTATAGTCCGGCTGGTAGAAAACCGTAGGGCCGTTATCCAAAGATCCGAACCCTCGAGGTGTTTCCCCATGTCTTCTGAAGTCCAGGTGCTGGGCGACCCGGTCGAACGCGGCGACGAGATCCTCACGCCGGAGGCGCTCGCCTTCCTCGCCGGCCTGCACGACGCCTTCGCCGGCCGCCGCGACGAGCTGCTCCAAGCGCGCGGCAAGCGTCGTGAGCAGGCCCGGACCACCGGCAGGCTCGACTTCCTGCCGGAGACCAAGGAGATCCGCGAAGGCGACTGGCAGGTCGCCGGCGCGCCGGCCGCGCTGCGGGACCGCCGCGTCGAGATCACCGGGCCGACCGACCGCAAGATGACCATCAACGCGCTCAACTCCGGCGCCAAGGTCTGGCTCGCCGACCTCGAGGACGCCAACACCCCGCACTGGGCGAACGTGGTGTCCGGCCAGGTCAACCTCTACGACGCCGTCCGCGAGACGATCACGCTGGAGAGCGGCGGCAAGAGCTACGCGCTGAAGGACGACGTCGAGCACGCGACGATCGTGGTCCGGCCGCGCGGCTGGCACCTGCCCGAGAGCCACCTGACTTTCGGTGGCCGCGAGGGCGTCGGCGCGCTCGTCGACTTCGGCCTGCACTTCTTCCACAACGCGGCGGAGCTGATCGAGCGCGGCAAGGGCCCGTACTACTACCTGCCGAAGATGGAGAGCCACCTCGAAGCGCGGCTCTGGAACGACGTCTTCACCCACGCCGAGAAGACCCTCGGCATCGAGCACGGCACCGTCCGCGCGACCGTGCTGATCGAGACCATCCCGGCCGCGTTCGAGATGGAAGAGATCCTCTACGAGCTGCGCGAGCACGCGTCGGGCCTCAACGCCGGCCGCTGGGACTACCTGTTCAGCGTCATCAAGTACTTCCGCGACGCGGGTGAGAAGTTCGTGCTGCCGGACCGCAACTCCGTCACCATGACCGCGCCGTTCATGCGCGCCTACACCGAGCTGCTGGTGCGCACCTGCCACAAGCGCGGCGCGTTCGCGATCGGCGGCATGGCCGCGTTCATCCCGAGCAAGGACCCCGAGGTCAACAAGGGCGCCTTCGAGAAGGTCCACGCGGACAAGTCGCGCGAGGCCGGCGACGGCTTCGACGGCTCCTGGGTCGCGCACCCGGGCATGGTCGAGCTGTGCAAGGAGGAGTTCGACAAGGTCCTCGGCGACAAGCCGAACCAGCTCGAGCGCAGGCGCGACGAGGACTGGGATCTCTCTGCCACCGCCGACCAGCTGCTCGACGTCGCTTCGACGCCGGGTGGCGCGACGGCGGCCGGCCTGCGCGCCGCGGTGGACGTCGGCGTCCGCTACATCGCGTCCTGGCTGGGCGGC
Organism: Amycolatopsis sp. NPDC051045; assembly: GCF_040682955.1. Classification (NCBI taxonomy): domain Bacteria; kingdom Bacillati; phylum Actinomycetota; class Actinomycetes; order Pseudonocardiales; family Pseudonocardiaceae; genus Amycolatopsis; species Amycolatopsis sp. NPDC051045. The sequence continues at coordinate 202,167 of NZ_JBFBCC010000012.1, read as the reverse complement.
AACGGCGCGGCGGCCATCCACAACCTGATGGAGGACGCCGCCACCGCCGAAATCTCGCGCTCCCAGATCTGGCAGTGGGTCCAGAACGGGACCACGTTGGACAGCGGGGACGTCGTGACGGCGGCGCTGGTGCGCGGCGTGCTGGCGGACGTCCGCGGCGAGCTGGCGGCCGAGCTCAAGCCGGAGCAGCTGGAGCCGGCCGTGGAGCTGTTCGAGCAGGTCGCGCTGGCCGACGAGTTCCCGGACTTCCTGACGCTGCCCGCCTACGAGCGGATCAAGTAGTGCGGCTGCCCGAGGACGTCTACGACGCCGCCGACGCGCGCCTGGCTGCGGCCGACGCGCGCGTCGCGGCGTCGTACCCGGGGGAGCGGCCGGGACGGCAGCCCGTGCACACGGTGTACGTCCCGGCGTCGCGGTACAAGACGCGCCTGGTGGCCGACTGGGGCAAGCAGGCGATGCGGGTCTTCATCGAGCACGGAGAACTCCTCGGCGTCGACGCCGACGTGTACGAACGCGTGCGCGCCAAGCTGCTCACCGAGCCGATCGAAGACCTCCGGATCGACTTCGAGGACGGCTACGGCCGGGTGCCGGACGACGTCGAGGACGCCGCCGCGCTGGCGGCCGGGCAGACCCTGGCGACGACCGGCGGGACCCCGTTCACCGGCATCCGCTTCAAGAGCTTCGAGGCGGCGACGCGCCGGCGCGGCATCCGCACCCTGGACCTGTTCCTCACGGGCTTGCTGGACCACGGTCCGCTGCCGCCCGGGTTCGTCGTCACGCTGCCGAAGGTGACGGCGGTCGAGCAGGTCGCGGTGGCCGCGGAAGTGCTGGAGCGCTTGGAATCCGCCTACGGGCTCGCGCCGGGCGCGCTGCGGTTCGAGGTCCAGATCGAGACGGCACAGTCCATTGTGGATCTCGATGGCACGCTCGCGGTGGCGCGGATCCTGCAAGCCGCTTCGGGCCGCTGCTCGGGGCTGCACTACGGGACGTACGACTACAGCGCGGGTCTCGGCATCGCGGCGGCGTACCAGAGCATGGAGCACCCGGCGGCCGACCTGGCCAAGGGCCTGATGCAGGTCGCGGCGGCGGGCACCGGCGTCCGCCTCTCGGACGGCTCGACGAACCGCCTCCCGGTCGGCGACGCGCTGCCCGCGGCGTGGGCCGAACACCTCCGGCTGGTCCGCCGGTCGTTGGAGCGGGGCTTCTACCAGGGCTGGGACCTGCACCCCCACCAGCTGCCGACCCGCTTCGCGGCGACGTACAAGTTCTACCGCGAAGGCTTCCCGGCGGCGGTGGAGCGGTTGCGCGCGTACGCGGACAAGACGGCCGGAGGTGTCCTGGACGAGCCGGCGACGGCGCAGGCGCTGGCGGTGTACCTGCTGCGGGGCCTGGACTGCGGGGCGCTGGACGAGGGCGAGGCGGGATTCGGACGGCCGGAGCTGGAGAAGTACGCGCAGCGGCTCGCCTGAGCCGCGGCCGTCAGCCGGGCAGCCGGGCGCGGTCGGCGGCGGCCCGGCCCGCACCCCAGCCGTCGTGGCTGCGGACGGTCACCGACTTGGTCACCACCTCCGGGAAGAGCGTCGCGAAGGTCGTCGCCACTTTCTTCTCGTGCGAAGCCAGCACCGGCAGCAGGTTCGCCTGGTCGGGTGACTCGGCGAGCGTCGTCTCCGCCGCCTTTTCGAGCCGCTCGCCGATCCGGGTGGCGTAGGAGACGAGGAAGGACTGCCGGAACTCCCGGGACCGGCGCCCGCGGTCGGCCTGGCCGCCGGCGATCATGGCGCGCGTGGCCTGGACGAGCAGGGACGTCGTCAGCAGCGCGACGGAGTCCAGGTCGGCTTCGTCGCCGACGACGGTGGCGAAGCCCCAGCGCGGGTCGAAGACGGCTGGGCAGCGGTTCGCCTTCGCGACCACGTGGACCAGCAGCGACTTCGCGTCGAGGTACGGCGTGTCCAGCCAGAGCCGGCGAGCGGCCGGTGCGTCCGGCACCGCCGCGCCGGCCTCGACCAGCACCCGGTCGAGCGCGTGGCGGGTCATCAGCTCCTGCGCCTTCGCCGAAAGGGTCTCGGCCTCCTCCGGGAAGGAGCTCGACTCGGCCTTCGCCAGCAGCGCGCGGACCCGGCTCAGCTTCTTTTCGTCGACGGCGTGGTGCCCCGCCGGACGTGGCCGGAGCACGGTCCCCGGCGCCGGGAGGACGGTGGTGATCTCCGGCAGGGTCGTCAGCAGAGCCAGTGCTTCGATCACCGCCGTCACCGCTTCGGCCGGCGTGAGGATGTGTTTCGCCGCCCACTGCGGCAGGTGCGGTCCGGACTTCGCCCACCAGCGGACGGCGCCTGCTTCGCCGAGCTGGTCCCGCCATTCCGGGTGCACGGCCGCGGGCGCGAACTGCCCGGCGTAGGCGGCGAGCGTGTCGAGCACGTAGGAGCCGGCGAACTCGTCGACGCGGCGCCGGATCGCCTGGTGGAGGTCCTCGGGCAGCCAGCCGCCCCGGCAGGCCCGGCCGATCAGCCGCTGCCCGGCCAGCTCCGCGCCGTGGGCCAGTTCGGCGGGCAGGTCGAAGTCCGGCGCGAGCCGGCTCGCGCCCTTCCCAGCGGCGCCGGGAACGCCCCGCGCGGTGTCGTAGGCGGCGGCGAGCATCGCGTCGGCGAAGCCCTCGGCGGTCGCCGGCCGCTCGTCGACGTGAGCCGGACGCGGCGCGCGCTTCTGCTTGCCCATGTCGATCACCTCCTCCGGCTCTCGAGTGTGCCGCAGCGGTGGTCACCTTCCGGACGGCGGGCCCGTCGACCGGGTATGAACACCGCCATCCTCCTCACCACGATCGCGCTGAACGCCGGTATCGGCTTCGCCGACCTGGTCAAAGCCCCGTTCGTCCTCGCCACTTCGGCCGCCGTCGACGTCCCGCCGAGCTGGCTGCCCCTGCTGGGCACGCTGAAGCTGGCCGGCGCCGCGGGGCTGCTGCTCGGTCTGCTGGGTGTCCGGCCGATCGGCCTGGCCGCGGCGGCCGGGCTCGTCCTGTTCTTCGCCGGGGCGATCATCGCGCACGTCCGCGCCGGCAAGTTCGCGACCGGCGCGGCGCCGCTCGCCTTCCTCGGGCTGGCGGTGGCGTCGCTGCTCGCGGTCTAACGCAGCCGGGGAAGGGCGTCGCGCGCGAAGTGGCTCAACGTCCGCAGGTCTTCGGCGAACCGTTCGCGGTGCCCCTCGGGCAGCGGCCGGAAGAAGAACTGCTCGATGTTCTCCACGTGCAGCCGGCTGGCCCGCACGGTCGTCTCCTCGCCGAGCGGCGTCAGCCGCACCAGCCGGCCCCGCCGGTCGCTCGGGGAGGCCGTGCGGGTCACCAGGCCGAGCGCCTCCATCCGGTCGACCAGCCGGGTCGCGCCGCCGGTCGTGAGCACCTGCTCCTGGGCGATCGAACGCATCGTCAGCCCGCCGGAGCCCGTGCGGCCCACGATCAGCAGCACCTCGTACATCAGGTGCGTGATCCCGCATTCGCGCTCCAGCGCCCGGCCGAGCAGGTAGCCGAGCCGGTTCGCGGCGCCCTGCAGCCGCCCGAAGGCCTGCACGCGGGCGTCGTCCGCCGCCTGCCGGGCCGAAGTGATTTCGGGGTCCACGCCCTCATCCTCCGGCCTGGTCGCCGGCGCGCAACGCGAGGTAGACGTCGAGCTGGTCGGTGAACTCGGTCAGGTCGGCGCCGAGCAGCTCGCCCGCCCGGCCGATGCGGTAGCGCAGCGTGTTGACGTGGACGTGCAGGGCCTTCGCCGCGCGCGTCGGCGAGCCCGAGCACTCCAGGAACACCCGGACCGTGTGCACCAGGTCGGTGTGCTGCTCGGCGTCGTAGGCCAGCAGCGGTCCGAGCACCCGGCGCCGCAGCGCCGCGCGCAGCCCGTCCGGCGCGCCGGCCAGCAGCAGCTGGTGCACGCCGACCTCGCCGGCCGGCACCACCGCGACGCGCCCGGCGTGCCGTGCCGCCACCCTCAGGGCGTACCGCGCTGTCTCGATGGCCTCCTCGCGCGGGCCGGACTCGCTTACGCCGCCGAGAATCCGCTTCGCCCGGAGCAGCGGTTCCACAATGGACAGCGACCCGGCCGCGGATTCCGGCCACCGCCCGATCGCCGCGTACGACGTGTCCCCGGCGGACTCGAGGACGACTCCGTCCGGCAGCAACTCCTGGAGAAGTTCCCGGCTCTCGTCGCTGCCTTCGGTCCGCAGCGCGACCACGCACACGTCTTCGGGCAGTTCGGGTTCCGGCCGCGGGGCTCGCGCTCGCGTGACGCCGACGAGCCCGGCGACCTCCTCAGCCAGCTCGGCCTGCGCGGTGCTCAGCGGCCCGCCGACGGCGATCAGCCACGGCACCGCGTGCCGCCCTTCGACCGGGAGCACCGTCAGCGGCCCGGCCTCGCGCGCCGCGTACCGGCGGACGACGTCGTCGGCCGGCATCGGCAGCGGCGCCGTCCCGGCGACCACCCGGCCCAGCCCGGACAGCACCCAGCAGGGCAGCCCGAGTTCCGTCGACGCGCGCTCCACGAGCGTCTCGACCGGGGCCCCCGCGGCCGCCTGCAAACGTTTGCGTGCGCTGTCGGACGCGGCCGCCAGCGCCAGCACCACCTGCTCGGTGATCACCGAGAACGAGAGGTCGGCGGGCACCTCCAGCAGCGGGATCCGGTGCCGGACGCAGGCGTCGACGACGTCGTCCGGGATCCCGCCCGAGTCGGCGCCGGACGCGGCCAGCGCCGCCGCGCCCGACCGGGCGAGCGCGGCCACGAACGGCTCGGCGTCCCCCGGCGAGCGCCACCAGAGCAGGCCGGAAAGCACCAGCTCACCGGCCGACAGGTACCGTCCGGGGTCGGACAGCTCCGTGACGTAGATGCGCGTCACCGGCCGGTCGAGCAGGTCGTTCCCGGCCCGCGGCCGCAGCCGCAGCCCCGGCAGGTCGAGCAGAGTTCTCACGGTCGTCATCAGGCTTGTAGGAAAGCACAAACGTGCCGGGGTTCGCTCCTGTGCGTTTCATGCTCGGTGCCGTTGCCGCCCACCCCCGGTCCGTCGTCTACTGGTCTATCGCCCCACGAAGGAGCAGCCAGTGGAGTTCCTGCGTCCCACGACGCTCGCCGAGGCTCTCGCGGACAAAGCCGAGCGGCCCGGTGCGGTGCCGATCGCCGGTGGCACCGACGTCATGGTCGAGCTGAACTTCGACCACCGCCGCCCCGAAGCCCTGATCGACCTGACCCGGGTCCCCGAGCTGACGGAGTGGTCCACATCGGACGGCATGGTCCGGCTCGGCGCCGGCGTGCCCTACAGCCGTGTCATCACCGAGCTGGGTGAAGCGGTCCCCGCGCTGGCCATGGCCTCGCGCACGGTCGGGTCGCCGCAGATCCGCAACCGCGGCACGGTCGGCGGCAACCTCGGCGCCGCCTCGCCCGCCGGCGACACCCACCCGGTGCTGCTCGCCCTGGACGCGCGGGTCGAGGTGGCCTCCGTCCGGGGGACCCGCCTCCTGGCGGCGGAGGAGTTCTACGTCGGCGTGAAGCGGCACGCCCTCGAGCCGGACGAGCTGATCACCGCCGTCCACCTGCCCGCGCACGCCGGGCCGCAGCAGTTCGCCAAGGTCGGCACGCGCAACGCCATGGTCATCGCGGTGTGCTCCTTCGCGCTGGCGCTGCGCGACGGCCGGGTGGGTGCCGCGATCGGCTCCGCGGCCCCGACCCCGCGCCGCGCCCGTGCCGCCGAAGACTTCCTGGCCGCCGAGCTGCCGTGGACGTCACCGGAGCCGCTGCCGGACTCGCTGAAACGCCGCTTCGGCGACCTGGTGGCCGAAGCGGCGTCCCCGATCGACGACGTCCGGGGCAGCGCCGCGTATCGGAAGCACGCGTTGGGGGTACTAGCGCGGCGTACGTTGACTTGGGCCTGGGACGAACACCGGACGGGAGAGCGCGCATGCGCCTGAATGTCACGATCAACGGGCAGCCGCGGCAGGCGGACGACGTCTGGGAAGGGGAAAGCCTGCTCTACGTGTTGCGCGAGCGGCTGGGCCTGCCGGGCTCGAAGAACGCCTGTGAGCAGGGCGAATGCGGCTCCTGCACGGTCTACCTCGACGACGTCCCGGTGTGCGCCTGCCTGGTCGCGGCCGGGCAGGCCGAGGGCCGCGCGGTGCGCACGGTCGAGGGCCTGGCCGACGGCGACACCCTCGACCCGGTCCAGCAGTCCTTTGTGGACTACGGAGCGGTGCAGTGCGGGTTCTGCACGCCCGGCCTGGTCGTCGCCGCGCACGACCTGCTGAACCGCGTCCCGGATCCGAGCGACGAGGAGATCCGCGAAGCACTGGCCGGCAACCTCTGCCGCTGCACCGGCTACGAGAAGATCCTCGACGCGGTGCGCGCGGCGGCGAAAGGGACTCTCGGAAAGGACACAGTCGCGTGAGGACGCTCATCGCGAACGCCGCGATCGCCACCGTCACCGGTGAGGAGTACGCGAGCGGGCACGTCGTCGTCGAGAACGACCGGATCGCCGAGGTCGGCGAAGGCGTGTACACGGGCGAGTTCGACGAACGCGTCGAAGCCGAAGGCTGCCTGGTCACGCCCGGCCTGATCAACACCCACCACCACCTGTACCAGTGGGCCACCCGCGGGATGGCCGCCGACCACACGCTCTTCGAGTGGCTGGTCGCGCTCTACCCGGTCTGGGGCCGCCTCGACGACGAAATCACCCACGCCGCCGGCACCGCCGGGATGGCGCGGCTGGCGCTGACCGGCTGCACCACCGTCGCCGACCACCACTACGTCTTCCCGCGCGACGGCGGTGACCAGGTCGCGGCGCTGGCCGCGGCCCGTCAGCGGATCGGCGTCCGGCTGCACGTCGTGCGCGGGTCGATGGACCGCGGCGAGTCCGACGGCGGTCTGCCGCCGGACAACCTGGTCGAGTCCACCGAGGACGCCCTGACCGGCACCGAAGCGGCGATCGGTCGCTTCCACGACGACTCGCCGGGCGCCCACCTGCAGATCGCCGTCGGCCCGTGCTCGCCGTTCTCGGTCACCGAGCGGCTGATGTCGGGCGCGGCCGAGCTGGCCCGCCGCAAGGGCGTCCGGCTGCACACCCACCTCGCCGAGACCCTCGACGAGGAGCAGCAGTGCCTCGCCGAGGTCGGGTGCACGCCCGCCGAGTACGCCGACAAGCTCGGCTGGCTCGCCGGCGACGTCTGGCTCGCGCACACCGTCCACCTGGCGCCCGAGGCGATCCGCCGCTTCGGCGCCACCGGTACCGGCTCGGCGCACTGCCCGACGTCCAACGGCCGCCTCGGCAGCGGCATCGCACCGGTCCGCGACCTGCTGGACGCCGGGGTGGCCGTCGGCCTCGGTGTCGACGGCGCCGCGTCCAGCGAGTCCGGCGGCCTCGCCGAAGAGCTGCACCAGGCACTGCTGCAGGCCCGCCAGCGCAGCGGGCCACGCGGGCTGACCACGCGCGAAGCGCTCTGGATGGGCACGATGGGCGGCGCTCGCTGCCTGGGCCGGGCCGACGACCTCGGCTCGCTCGAACCCGGCAAGCTCGCCGACCTCGCCGTCTGGGACCTGACCGGGCTCAACCACGCGGGCATCACCGATCCGGTCGCGGCGCTGGTCCTCGGCACCACCCCGCCGCTGCGCCGGCTGTTCGTCGGCGGCAAGGCCGTCGTCGAGGACGGCGCCCTGCGCGAAGCCGACGAGTCCGCGATCGCCCGCGAGCTGGCCTCCGCGAGCGCCCGGTTGAGGGAGGGTCGATGACCACTTCGGTCACCACCGCCCGGACCACGAACGGCGTCGGCGCTTCAGCCCGGCGTCCCGACGGCACGGTGAAGGTCCGCGGCGAGTTCGCCTACTCCTCCGACCTGTGGCACGAGGACATGCTGTGGGGCGCGACGCTGCGCAGCCCGCACCCGTACGCCCGGATCACCGGCATCGACATCGCGGAAGCCCTGGCCGTGCCCGGTGTCCACGCGGTGCTGACGCACGAGGACGTCCCCGGCGTCAACCGCTACGGCCTCGAACACGCCGACCAGCCGGTGCTCGCGCCCGACGTCGTGCGGTACCAGGGCGAGCCGGTGGCGCTGGTCGCCGCCGACCACCCGGAAACCGCGCGCCGGGCGATGAAGCGGATCGTCGTTTCCTACGAAGAACTGGAGCCGGTGACGGACTCCGAAGCAGCCGTCGCGGGCGAAGGCCGTTCGCTGCACGAAGGCGGCAACGTCGTCCGGCACGTGAAGATCCGCCGCGGCCCGCAGGACGTCACCGCCGACGTCGTCGTCTCCGGTGTCTACGAGGTCGGCATGCAGGACCAGGCCTTCCTCGGCCCGGAGTCCGGGCTCGCCGTGCCGGACACCGAAGGCGGCGTCGACCTGTACGTCGCGACGCAGTGGCTGCACGTCGACCAGCAGCAGATCGTCGCCGCTCTGGGGTTGCCGGTCGAGAAGGTGCGGCTGACCCTCGGTGGCGTCGGCGGTGCGTTCGGCGGCCGCGAAGACCTGTCGATGCAGGTGCACGCGTGCCTGCTGGCGTTGCACACCGGCAAGCCGGTGAAGATGGTCTACAACCGCGAAGAGTCCTTCTACGGCCACGTCCACCGCCACCCGGCGAAGATGTACTACGAGCACGGCGCCACGCGCGACGGGCACCTGGTGTACGTGAAGACGCGGCTCTACCTGGACGGCGGCGCGTACGCGTCCTCGACCGGGGCGGTGGTCGCGAACGCCGGGACGCTCGGCGTCGGACCGTACACAGTGGACAGTGTGTCGGTGGACTGCTGGGGCGTGTACACCAACAACCCGCCGTGCGGGGCGATGCGCGGGTTCGGTGCGGTGCAGGCCGCGTTCGGCTACGAATCCCAGATGGACAAGCTGGCCGCCGCCTGCGGCCTCGACCCGGTGGAGATCCGCGTCCGCAACGCGATGAGCGAGGGCGACCTGATGCCGACCGGCCAGGTCGTCGACGCGGAAGCGCCGGTCGCCGAGCTCCTGGAGCGCGTGCGGGCCATGCCGATGCCCCCGGACCGGCCGTTCGACCTGCGGCACATGCCGGGCGGGGTGTCGAACACGACGCACGGCGAGGGCGTCGTCCGCGGCGTCGGGTACGCCGTCGGGATCAAGAACGTCTGCTTCTCCGAAGGCTTCGACGACTACTCGACGGCCCGCGTGCGCCTGCAGCTGGTCGGCGGGGAACCGGCCGCGACCGTGCACACCGCGGCCTGCGAGGTCGGCCAGGGCCTGGTGACGATCATGCAGCAGATCGTGCGGACCGAACTCGGCGTCGACCAGGTGACGGTCCTGCCGATGGACACCTCGATCGGCAACGGCGGCTCGACGTCGGCGTCGCGCCAGACCTACGTCACCGGCGGGGCCGTGCAGGCCGCGTGCGCGGCGGTGCGGGCCCGGCTGCTGGAGCACGCGTCCACCCGGTTCGGCGGCGACGTCCGGGTGGTCGGCGGCAAGCTCGTCGCGGGCGACGGCCGGGTGCTCGCCGACCTCGTGGACGTCCTCGGCGACGAGAGCTACGACGAGACCGTGGAGTGGCGGCACCGGCCGACCACCCCGATCGATCCGGAAACCGGTCAAGGCACCGCGCACGTGCAGTACGCGTTCGCCGCACACCGGGCGGTCGTCGACGTCGACACCGAACTCGGCCTGGTCAAGGTGGTCGCCTTGGACTGCGCCCAGGACGTCGGCAAGGCCCTGAACCCCCAAGCCGTGCTGGGCCAGATCCAGGGCGGCTCGGCGCAGGGCCTCGGGCTCGCGGTGATGGAGGAGATCCAGACCTCCGGTGGGAAGATCCGGAACCCCTCCTTCACCGACTACCTCATCCCGACGGTGCTGGACGTGCCGCCGATGACCATCGACGTCCTCGAACGCCCGGACCCGCACGCGCCGTACGGGCTGCGCGGGGTCGGCGAGCCGCCGACGATCTCGTCGACGCCCGCCATCGTGGCCGCGATCCGCGCCGCGACCGGGCTCCCGCTCCCGCGCGTCCCGGTGCGGCCGGAGCACCTCACCGGGACTTGAGGGACCAGTTCTGGTTCGCGTCGTCGTTGCAGTTCCACAGTTCGAGCGGGGTGCCGTTGACGTTGCCGGCGGGCTTGTCGCCGCCGGTGACGTCGACGCACAGGCCGGCCTGCGTGATCGACCCGTCGGCCTCGAGCTTGAACTTCTGGTTCGCGCCGCCGTGGCAGGTCCAGGCGACGAGCTTCGTGCCGGCCGCGCTGGTGCCGCCGCTGGCGTCCAGGCAGAGGCCGGCGGCCTTGAGCTCACCGGCACCGGTGAACGTCCAGGCCTGGTTGACGCGGCCGTCGCAGTCCAGGATGTCGGCCTTGGCACCGGCCGTCGCGGTGCCGCTGATGTCGAGGCACCTCGACGACGACGCGCCCTGCACCGCCTGGGTGGTGCCGATGCTGGTGCCGGACGAGTTCGCCTTGACCCGGTAGATCACCGTGCTGTGCGACGGGACGCTCGCGCTGATCGCGCCGGTGCTCGTGGTGAGTTCCTTCGACCACAGGTTGGTCAGCCGGTAGCTCCCGGCGGCGGGCAGCCCGGCCGCGGCGGCCGTCGTCGAGATGGTCTTCGTGGTGCTGTTCTCGTTGAACAGCACCACGGCGACGTCGCCGTCCTGGAGGGGTTTCGCGAGGACGTCCAGGCCGTTGCCGGTCGCGATGCGCCGGGCCTGCTTGCCGAGCGGGTCCTGGTCGACGGCGATGACGTCACCGTTGAGGTAGGTCGAGAACGTCGCGACGCTCGCCGTGCGCAGGTCGGCGCCCGCGATCAGCGGCGCGGCCATCGCCGCCCACAGCGTGAAGTGCGCGCGGTCCTCCTGGAAGTCCATGCCGTCGCCGACCTCGAGCATGTCCGGGTCGTTCCAGGCGCCCGGCTTCGCGGCGGAGGCGAGCCCGACGTTCTGGCGGTAGATCGAGTCGATGCTGCCCCAGTTGTTGGTGATGTCGCCGGTGGTGCGCCACAGGTTGCCGACGTCCGGGGCCCAGGTCGCGGGAGCGAAGTCGCCCCATTCGCAGATGCTGTAGACGATCGGGCGGGCGGTGGCCTTCAGGGCGTCGCGCATCGCGGAGTAGCGCCGGATGTAGTCCTGCTGGGTGTTGCTGCCGTTGTTGAAGCAGTTGTCGTACTTCAGGTAGTCGACGCCCCAGCTCGCGAAGAGGTTCGCGTCGGCCTGTTCGTGGCCGAGGCTGCCGGGGTAGCTCTGGCACGTCATCGTGCCGGCGCTCTCGTAGATGCCGAACTTCATGCCGCGGGCGTGGATGTAGTCGCCGAGCGCCTTGAGGCCGCTCGGGAACTTCGCGGGATCGGCGACGAGGTTGCCGGCCGCGTCGCGCGACCGGGTCATCCAGCAGTCGTCGAGGTTGACGTAGGTGTAGCCGCGGTCGCGCATCCCGGAGCTGACCATCAGATCGGTGGTCTGCTTGACGAGGGTTTCGTTGATGTTGCACTCGAAGGTGTTCCAGGTGTTCCAGCCCATCGGCGGGGTGCGGGCGAGGCCGTTTTCGAGGGCGCCGGCGGGCGGGCTCGTGATGCCGATGGCGGCGGCTGCGGCGACTGCGGTGGCGAGGACGGCGAGGACTCGGCGCATGGCGGCTCCAACCGGACGACGGTGTGAGGCAGGAGGACTAGACCAATGCGCAGCATCCGTGTCGCTTGCTGCGCGGTCAAGCGCCATTTTGGTGACTTGTGTTGGATTCCCGACTAAAGTTGTGTGCTCTCCTGGAGGAGCCGCCGTGCCACGTCGACGGTCGCGGCCCCCGCGACGGCCATGGCTTCGGTGTCCCGCAGCGAGCGGCAGAGGACGAACGCGCCCTCGAGGTTGTTGACGGCGGTGATGGTCAGGGTCCGGGCGGCGGCCCGTTCAAGGCCGAATCGCGCGAACTTCTCGGTGCCGGCGTCGATCCAGGCGGTGAAGACGTCGGCGGTGGCTTTCCGGAGGGGTTCGTTGGTGGCGGCGACCTCGAGGGCGACGGTCGCGATCGGGCAGCCCTCGACGTAATCGGTGGCTTCGAGGGTGGCGATCCCGGCGGCGAAGAAGGCCTCGATGCCGCTGACGAGGTCTGCGGCCGGCGCGATGAAGAGGTCGAACAGCTCGATGTAGGCCAGCCCCGAGCTGCGGATGACCTCTTCGCCGAGCTGCTCCTTCCCGCCGGGGAAGAAGTGGTAGAGCGACCCGAAGGGCGCGCTCGCCTCCGACACGATCTGCTTCAGCCCGGTGCCGGCGTAGCCGTTGCGCCGGAACAGCTCGGCGCCGGCGGCCATGATGCGGTCCTTGGTCCCTGTCACCCCCTCGATGATAGAGCGTTCTATCAACTCAATGGATGTCCCAGGCCGGACCCGGGTCCTCGGCGTCGTCGCGCAGGATCGTGCCTTCGATCAGCCCGTACGGCCGGTCCGCGGCGTAGAACACCTCGTTGTCGTTCTTCAGCCCGAACGGGCTCAGGTCCACCAGGAAGTGGTGCTTGTTCGGCAGCGACAGCCGGACCTCCGCGACCTCCGGCCGCGCTTCCAGCACCGCCGAGCCCATCGCGTACAGCGTCTGCTGCAGCGAAAGGCTGTGCTTCGTCGCGAACGTCTCCAGCATCAGCCGCCGGATCTCGCCGTGGCTGCGCGCCCAGTCGACGTCCTCGCCCTGGTAACGCCACCGCGCCGTGACGGCGGTCGCGAGGATCCGGTCGCCGGTCTCGGCGAGGGTCGTGTACTGGTCGCGGGGGAAACCGTGGAATTCGGAACCGGTCGACTTGAGCAGGGTCAGGCCGTCGATGCCGGACACGACCCACGCGCGGCCGTCCCCGATCGTCACGGCCGTGGTGCGCCGCTCGTCGCCGGCACGGCTGAACGCGTGGTCGTGCGGCTCGCCGCCGACCGGGATCCGGTCCCAGCCGTGCTCGTCGATCTTGATCCGCGCGCCGGTGATGTTGTCCTGCGTGCCGACGAAGTGCCGGGCCAGGCGCAGGCCGAAGTCCTCGATCTCGCCGACCGGCGCCTCCTTCGCGAAGGCGTACACGGTGTTCTTCTGCGTGTCGGTCGCCAGCACCCCGGCGTTGTCGCCGGTCAGGTGCGTTGCGGCCAGCTCGCCGCGCAGCGACGTCGACACGGTGAGGTCCTTCAGGTGGTGCACGGAGCCTTCGCGGCGCACCGTCACCAGGCGGACCTCCGCCTTGCCGTACTGGTTGGGGCCCAGGGTGATGGCCACGGTCAGCTCCCTCGGTAGGTCGAATAGGCGAACGGGCTGAGCAGGAGCGGCACGTGGTGGTGCGCGGTCCCGTCGGCGATCCGGAAGGTCAGCGCGACCTCGGGGAAGAAGGCGTCCGGGCCCAGGTAGGCACCGGTGTCGAAGACCAGGCGGTAGCCGCCCGGGGCCAGGGTTTCCGGACCGAGGTCGCGGATGCGGCCGTCGGCGTCGGTGCGGCCGTCGGCGATCGGCGTCCCGTCGGCGGTTTCGAACCGGACGGCGATCCCGGCCGCCGGGCGTCCCTTGGCCGTGTCGAGGACGTGGGTGGTCACGAGGCTCACGCGGTCACCGCCTTGGCCAGTCGCAGTTCGGCGATCTTCAGCAGCTCGCGCCCGGCGACGGCCAATTCGGTCGCGGGGTCGTTGTCCAGCCGCTCGCGCAGGATCTTCAGCAGTTCTTCGCCGCTGCGGCCGCTCGCGCAGACGAGGTAGACGTGGCCGAACTTGGCTTCGTACTCGGCGTTCGCCGCGGCGAACGCGTCCGCATTGTCCACACCGGACTGTTCGGAGCGCGCCCAGCCGCTCGCCGGCTTTTCCCCGATCCGGGGGTGCGCGGCCATCGCCTGGCGGATTTCTTCACTGCTCAGCGGCAGGTCGGCGGCGGCCCGCAGCGCGTCGAGGTCTTCGTAGGGCCGGTGGCCGAGGATCGTGTCCACCCAGCGGGGGACGGCGAGGCAGGCGGTCAATACCGGACGGACTTCGCCGGCGTCGGCGGAGTTGAAGTCGGTGAGCAGCACGGGAAACTCCTCGCGGGTGGCGTCCCGCTGACCGTACGTCGGCGCCGGAGTTCCGTCAACATTTTGTTGAACGCGCTGGTCAGTCCGCTTCCCGGTTGAGGTAGTTGTAGACGGTGAACCGCGTGACCCCCAGCGCGTCGGCCACCGACGAGACGGATTTCCGCAGGCCGAAGGCGCCGCGTTCGCGCAGCAGCCGCACCGCGCGCTGCTTGCCCGCCCGGTCGAGTTCGCCCAGTTCGGCGCCCAGTTCCCGCTCGACATCGGCGATGAGCCGGGCCAGCGCGTCGTTGAGTTCGACGACCGGCGGGCTCCCCGGATCGTCGGCCCGGCGCAGTTGCAGCGTGACCCGGGTGGCGCCGCCCGCCAAGGCGGCCTTCGCGATCGCCGGAAGGGCTTCGAGCAAGTCCTCCGCCTCGCCGCGGGCGAGGGTGCCGAGCGGGCCGAACTCGGTGTCCAGTCCGGCTTCCGTGGCGGCGTCGCGAGCGGCGACGGCGTGTTCGGGCGGCGAACCCTCGCCGTGGAACGGTTCGCTGGTGAACTCCGCTTCAAGCCGCACGAAGATGACCGTAACGTGCGGCGTCCGTCGTTGACGAGCGGCGCGCGCCGTGGTTACTGTCGTTGTGCGAAACCGCCTTTCCGTTCTGTGAAATCGGCGGTGATCATCCTCCCGGCGAAGGGCTTTCGGATGGATCTTGTGGTGCGCGCCGCCCGGGCCGTGACGTCCGAGGGCGAGGTCCCGGCGACCGTCGGGGTCGAAGGCGGGCGGATCGTCGCGGTCGAACCCGGCGGTGCCCTGCTGAGCGGGGACCGCGTCCTCGACCTCGGGGACGACGTCGTGCTGCTGCCGGGGCTGGTCGACACGCACGTCCACGTCAACGACCCCGGCCGCGCCGAGTGGGAGGGCTTCGAGACGGCGACCCGCGCGGCCGCGGCGGGCGGGGTGACCACGATCGTGGACATGCCGCTGAACAGCCTGCCGCCGACGGTCGACGTCGCGGCCCTGGAAGTCAAGCGCAAGGCGGCGACCGGCCGGGTGCACGTCGACGTCGGCTTCTGGGGCGGCGCGATCCCCGGGAACGTCGCCGATCTGCGAGGCCTGCACGAAGCCGGCGTGTTCGGCTTCAAGTGCTTCCTGCTGCACTCCGGCGTCGACGAGTTCCCGCCGCTCGACCCGGCCGGGCTCGACGAAGCGTTGCGGGAGCTGAGTTCCTTCGGCGCGCTGATGATCGTCCACGCCGAGGACGCGCACGAGATCGGCGAAGCGCCCGAGCCACACGGAGGTCGCTATGTCGACTTTCTGCGCTCGCGGCCGCGGCAGGCGGAGAACCTCGCGATCTCCCACGTCATCGAAGCGGCCCGCCGCCACTCCGCGCGGGCGCACATCCTGCACCTGTCCTCTTCGGACGCTCTCCCGCTGATCGCTTCGGCGCGGCGCGACGGCGTGGCCCTGTCGGCGGAGACCTGCCCGCACTACCTCAGCTTCGTCGCCGAGGAAATCCGCGACGGCGCGACGCAGTTCAAGTGCTGCCCGCCGATCCGGGAGGCGGCCAACCGCGAGCTGCTCTGGCAGGGGCTCGCCGACGGCGTGATCGACTGCGTCGTCAGCGACCACTCACCGTGCACGCCGGAGCTGAAACGCTTCGACAGCGGCGATTTCGGCGCGGCCTGGGGTGGGATTTCCAGCTTGCAGCTGGGGCTCCCGGCGATCTGGACGCAGGCGCGGCAGCGCGGGTTCGCGCTCACCGACGTCGTCCGCTGGATGGCCGAGCGCCCGGCCGCACAGGCCGGGATGCGCCGCAAGGGCCGGCTGGCGGTCGGCCACGACGCCGACTTCTGCGTGTTCGCGCCGGACGAGGCCTTCGTGGTCGACGTCGCGAAACTGAAGCACCGCAACCCGGTCAGCGCCTACGACCGGCGTCCGCTCGCCGGCGTCGTGCGCTCGACCTGGCTGCGGGGCACCGAAATCACCGGCGACGAGCCGCGCGGCGCGTTGCTGACCCGGGGGAACTGCTGAAATGGAGGCCGCCTTGTCCGACCGTCCGGAGTGGACAGAACTGCCCGACCTCGCGTCCCGCCGCTTCGGCGGGACGGTGATGTGGGCGAGCGACGAGCTGTTCGCCGAGAAGGAGAACCTGGTCAACCCCTGGGTGCCGGCGCACCGCGCGGAGACGTTCGGGCCGAAGGGCCAGGTCTACGACGGCTGGGAGACCCGCCGCCACCGCGAACCGGGCGACGACCAGGCGATCCTGCGGCTCGGCCTGGCCGGCACGATCACCGGCGTCATCGTCGACACGGCGTTCTTCAAGGGCAACTACCCGCCGTTCGTCTCGGTCGAGGCGACGTCGCTCCCGGGCTACCCACCGGCGGCGGAGGTGTCCGAAGCGGACTGGGACGTGCTGGTCGACCGCGCCCCGGCGGCGGGCCACACCGAGAACTTCTACGCGGTCAACGGCTCGCGGCGCTACACGCACGTCCGGTTGACGCAGCACCCGGACGGCGGCGTGGCGCGCCTGCGCGTGCACGGCGCCCCGATCCCGGACCCGGCGCTGCTGGACCTGGACGCGCTCGACCTGGCGGCGCTGGAAAACGGCGCGATCGTCACCGGGTGCAGCAACCGGTTCTATTCCTCGCCGAACAACATTCTTTCGCCGGGCCTGGCGGCGCACCAGGCGGAGGGCTGGGAGACGGCCCGCCGCCGCGACGACGGCAACGACTGGGTGACGCTCCGCCTGGCGGGCGCGGGCATCGTCCGGTTCGCGGAGCTGGACACGAGCAACCTGAAGGGCAACGCGCCGGGCTGGGCCTCGATCAGCGGCCGCGCCACGTACGGCGAGTGGGCCGAGTTGCTGCCGAAGACCCGGTTGCAGCCGGACACCCGCCACCGCTTCGCCCTGGAGGAGGGCCCGGAGATCACGGAGGCCCGGCTGGACATCTACCCGGACGGCGGCCTGGCCCGGCTGAGGCTGTTCGGCCGGCTCACCGAAGCGGGCCGGGCGAACCTCAAGGCGCGGTTCGCGAAGACGCGTTAGCTCGCACCGGGGCGGTTGAGGTAGGCCGAGGCCAGCGACAGGACGCAAGCGCAGCCGACGATCGCGCTCACCCACCACGGCAGGCCGGCCACGAAGCTCCAGACGAAGCCCGCGGCCGCGAGGACGGCGACGAGGATGTTCCGGAACTGCAGCGGGGTCGGCTTGGCCATGCCGCCAGCCTCTCACGGCCCCGCCTCGGACCTCCGCGCGCTCCCCGGGTTCGAGCGCTCGGTCGGACCGGCGGACTCCCGCAGCGCGTCCAGGCCTTGCTGAAGTGCTGCCGACCGCCCGCCTTTGCCGCCGTTCACGCTGGTCAGCGTCCCGAGAGCGTTCCCGTGACTAGGGTGCCGACTGCCGCCGCGAGCTGATCACGCCGGTGTTGAACCCGGCGAGGTGCAGCCCGCCGGCGAAGCGCGCGTGCTCGATCTTCACGCACCGGTTCATCACCACGTCCAGTCCGGCCTCGCGCGCCCGGTCGGCCACCGGTTCGTGCCACAACCCGAGCTGCAGCCACAGCGTCCGCGCGCCGGCGTCGATCACTTCCTCGGCGACCTGGGGCAGGTCGTCGTGCTTGCGGAACACGCTGACCAGGTCCGGTTCGCCCGGGACGTCCTCGAGCGAGGCGTACACCGGCTTCCCGAACAGCGTGTCCACGCGCGGGTTGACGAGGTTGACCTCGTAGCGCGTCGACGAGAGCAGGTAGGTCGCGACGAAGTAGCTGGGCCGCGCCGGGTTGGCGGACGCGCCGACCAGCGTCACCGACTTCGTCCGGTGCAGGATCGCGCGCCGCTCGACGGCTCCGACGTCGTGCGTCATCCCGCCACCGCCTTGCCCAGCGCCTGGTCGATGTCCCACAGGATGTCGTCGACGTCCTCCAGCCCGACCGACAGCCGGATCAGGTCGGGCCCGACCCCCGCGGCGGCGAGCTGCTCCTCCGACAGCTGCGCGTGCGTGGTCGACGCCGGGTGGATGACGAGCGTCCGCGCGTCCCCGACGTTCGCCAGGTGCGACAGCAGTTCCACCGATTCGACGAACCTCTCGCCGGCCGCCCGGCCGCCGTCGATGCCGAAGGAGAACACCGCGCCCGGTCCGGCCGGCAGGTACCGCTGAGCCAGGTCGTGGTGCGGGTGCGCGGGCAGCCCGGCGTAGGACACCCAGGCCACGCGCGGGTCCGCCTCGAGGTGCTCGGCGACCGCGCGGGCGTTCGCCACGTGCGCGTCCATCCGCTGGGGGAGCGTCTCGACCCCTTGCAGCAACAGGAAAGCCGAGTGGGGCGACAGGACCGCGCCGATGTCCCGCAGCTGCTCCGCGCGCAGCCGGGTGCAGAACGCGTACTCGCCGAAGTTCTCCCAGTACTTCAGGCCGCCGTAGCTGTCGACGGGCTCGGTCATCCGCGGGAACTTGCCGTTGCCCCAGTCGAACTTCCCGGACTCGACGACGATCCCGCCGAGCGTCGTCCCGTGGCCGCCGAGGAACTTCGTCGCCGAGTGCAGCACGATGTCGGCGCCGTGCTCGATCGGGCGGCACAGGTACGGCGTCGCCAGCGTCGCGTCGACGACCAGGGGGAGGTCGTGCGCGTGCGCGAGGTCCGCGAGCGCGGCGAGGTCGGCGATGCCCCCGCCGGGGTTGCCGATCACCTCGGTGTAGAGCAGCCGGGTCCGGTCGGTGATGGCGGCGGCGTAGTCGTCGATGCCGCCGCTGACGAAGGTCGTCTCGACGCCGAAGCGGCGAAGCGTGCCGGTGAGCTGGGTGACGGTGCCGCCGTAGAGACCGCTCGCCGACACGATGTGATCGCCGGCTTCGGTGAGCGCGCTGAAGGTGAGGAACTCGGCGGCCTGCCCGCTGGCGGCGGCGACGCCCCCGATGGCGCCTTCGAGACTGGCGATCCGCTCCTCGAACGCGGCCACGGTCGGGTTCCCGATCCGGCTGTAGATGTTGCCGTACTTCTGCAGCGCGAAGAGGTTCGCGGCATCGGCGGCGTCTTCGAAGACGAAGCTCGTGGTCTGGTAGATCGGCACGGCTCGCGCCCCGGTCGCGGGATCGGGCGTACCGCCCGCGTGCAGGGCGCGGGTGCGGAAGCCCCAGCTGCGTTCACTCATCGGAGCTCACGGTAACCGCACCATCCACCGATTGGCCACGTCTCCCGGGGCGTGGGCGCGGCTACGCTCCAGTCCGTGACGGTGCGGTGGAGCGTGACGATCGACTGCGCGGATCCCCGCGCGCTGGCGAGGTTCTGGGCGGTCGCCCTCGGCTACATCGAACGGCCGCCCCCGGCGGGGTTCGCGAGCTGGGAGGCGTGGTTCAGCCAGCACGGCGTGCCCGAGGACGAATGGGACGACGGCGCCTACCTGAGCGATCCGGAAGGCGTCCTGCCGAGCCTGAGCTTCCTCAAGGTCCCCGAGCCGAAGGTCGCGAAGAACCGCCTCCACCTGGACGTCCAGGCCGGGGGCGGCCGCGAGGTGCCGTGGGAGACGCGCTGGGAGCGGGTCGCCGAAGCGGTCGCCCGGCTCACCGCCGCGGGCGCCACGGTGAGCCGGGAGTACGCCCTGGACGGCCGCCCCGACCACGTCGTGATGGCCGATCCGGAGGGCAACGAATTCTGCGTGCTCTGAGCGTCAGCGGAGCAAGCCCTCGTGGCGGCTCGGGCTGCCGCCGGTCCAGGGCAGGACCTGCCCGAACCGGACCAGCTCGCCGTAGGTCGCCGGGTTCAGGTCCGCGAACACCAGGTCCAGCACCGCCCGCGCCGCCTCGTCCGGGGTCTGGGCCTGGCTGAAGTCGCTGAACCAGGGGCGTGACGCGCGCGTGTCGACCAGGCCCGGGCAGACCGCCGCCACCAGGGTGCCGTCGGCGAGGTCGGCGGCCCGGCGGCCGGCCGCCACCGCGCGCACCGCCGCGACCTGCGCGACCTTCGACGGCACGTTGATCCAGTCCGGCCAGCCCTGCTCCCGCGCAGTGCCGTCGTGGATCGCCGAGCGCCAGTCCTCGACGGCCTTTTCGACGTCGTCCAGCGAGACGCCGTCGAAGCGCGGCCGCAGCGGCTCGGGCAGGTGGCCCAGGGTGCCCAGCGAGCTGGCGACGACGAGCAGCCGGCCACCCGGGCGCAGGACCGGCCCGAACGACCGGAGCACGGCGTGGGTGCCGCCGTTCGCGACGTCGAGGAAGACGTCGGCCTGCTCGGCCTGCGAGCGGCCGGGGTCGAGCGGGCCGATGGCGTTGGACAGCACGATGTCGACCGGCTCGGCGAAGCGAGCGACGGCAGCGAAGTCGGAGACGTCGAGGACCCGGCCCTCGATCCGGCTGCGCGTCGCCGGGTCGGCGGTGACGCGGGCGGCGGCGTCGGCCACCCGCCCGGCGTCGCGGCCGGTGAGCAGGACGAGGTCTTCGGGAGCGAGCCGGGCGGCGAGGCCGCGGACGAGGGCGAAGCCGAGGCCTTGGTTGGCCCCGGTCACCACGGCGATGCGGGTCATACCTGCACGCTAGGTCCACCGTGCTCATGCGAAAAGCGAGAATACGGCAACCCTGGTATGCGTGAACCTCATGGACTTCGGTGCTGTCTCCCTGGTCGCCCTGCGCGTGTTCCGCGAGGTCGCCGAACGTGGCACCCTCACCGCGGCCGCCGCGGCGCTGGGCTACACGCAGTCCGCGGTGTCGCGGCAGATCGCGTCACTCGAACGGGTGGCCGGCACGCCGGTGCTGGACCGGCGGCCCGACGGCGTGCGCCTCACCCCGGCCGGGAACGTCGTGCTCCGGCGGGCGATCGCGGTGCTCGGCGAGATCGACGCCGCCGGGCGCGAACTGGCCGGGCTGCCCGCCGACGCCGGGACGGTGCGCTTGGGCTGGTTCCCCAGCGCGGGCGCGGTGCTGGTGCCGGGCGCCGTCGCCGAGCTGCGGCGCACACACCCCGCGGTTACCGTCGTCACCCGGGAAGGTACGACGCCGGTCCTCGTCCGGGCGCTGCGCGCGGGCACGGTCGACCTGGCCGTGCTCGGCTCGGCCCCGCCGTTCCGGCCACCGGACGCCGAGACGCCGGCGCTGCGGCTGGAGACGCTCGCCGAGCGCAGCCTCTGCCTCGCGGTGCCCGCGGGGCACCCGCTGGCCGGTGCCGGCGTGGCCGACGTCGCGGACCTGCGCGGACAGCGCTGGATCGCCGGGCCGTCGGCGGGGGAAGCCACGCTGATGGGGGTGTGGCCCGGGCTCGACGAGCGGCCCGAGATCGCCCACACCGCCCGCGACTGGCTGGCCAAGCTGAACCTGGTCGCCGCGGGCTGCGGGGTGACGACGTTGCCCGCTTCGCTGGCCGGGGCGGTTCCGCCGGGCGTGCGGGTGCTGGCGGTGCGCGGTGGCCCGTCGGAGCGGCGGCGGGTGGTGCTGGCCCGGCTCCCGGGGCCGGTGGCCGAACCCGCGGCGCTGCTGGCCGGAGCCCTGCGCCGGGCGGCCGCGGCCGTGCCGGATCCGCCGGGATGACCCAGATCACTTCCGTTCCGGTCACATCGCCTGCCGCCACGGGGTCTACTCCTACGACTGGCGGGCGGAAGGAACAGGACACGGTGGACGCACTGACCGAGCGGTTCGAACGGGAGCGGCCGCGGCTGCGGGCGGTCGCCTACCGGATGCTGGGCTCGGCGGCCGAAGCCGACGACGCCGTCCAGGAGGCGTGGCTGCGGTTCCACCGCACCGGCGCCGGCGAGATCGGCAACATCCCCGCCTGGCTGACGACCGTGGTCGCCCGGGTGTGCCTGTCCCTGCTGCGCACGCGCCGCAACCACCGCGAGGAGCCCCTGGACGGGCAGCCGGAGCCGGACGACGACCGCCGCGACCCCGGGCAGGAGGCGGAACTGGCCGACTCGGTCGGGCTGGCGCTGCTGGTGGTCCTCGACGCGCTGGGGCCGGCCGAGCGGGTGGCGTTCGTGCTGCACGACATGTTCGCGGTGCCGTTCGACGAGATCGCGCCGGTGATCGGCAAGACCCCGGCCGCCACCCGGCAGCTCGCGAGCCGCGCCCGCCGCCGGGTGAAGGGCGGTGCCGCGGCGGACGCGGACCTGCCCCGGCGGCGCAAGGTCGTCGAAGCCTTCCTGGCGGCGTCCCGCGGCGGCGACTTCGAAGCGCTGCTCGCGCTGCTGGACCCGGACGTGGTGCTGCACGCCGACCGGTTCGCCGGCCCGACCCCGGCGCCGATCGTGCTGCGCGGCGTCGAGAGCGTCCGCCGGGGTGCGGTGCTGGCGTCCGAACGGGCCCGCGCCAGCGAGCTCGCCCTGGTCGACGGCGCTCCCGGCCTGCTCATGGTGCGCGACGGGCGGCTGGCGGTCGTCCTGGCGTTCCGCGTCGACGCCGACCGGATCACGGGCATCGACGTGATCGCCGACCCGGAGCGGCTCGCCGCGTTGGAGCTGGCGGTTCTCTAGCCCAGGGCGGCGCGAAGGCGAGCTCCGCGCTCGGCGGGCGTCTGACGCGGGCAGCTCGCGCACTTGGGGTTGCCGGCTTCGTAGATCAGGCAGCACGAAGCACGTCGTACGGCGGGGTTCCGGCCGACGCGCACGAAACGCGGCTTCGGCAGCCCCAGGCCGATCGCGGCGACCAAGGGTTCGGCGAGCGCCATCGCCCGCTCCGGATCCGGGGTCCAGAGCAGGCGGTTGCCGATCGAGTCGGTGGCGATCGCGCCGAGCGCGCGCTCCCGGGCCCCGCTGACGGTGGCGATGGTGGTGATGGCGGTGCCGAGGGCGGTGGCGAGTGCGGCGCCCAGCTCGGGGAGGCCGCCGTCGAGCGGACGGGTGGACCGCGCCCCGAGGAACCGCCCGTCGGCGAGGAGGTCGAGTTCCACGGCGTCCAGCGACGGATCCGCGGGTGCCCCGGCGACCAGGCCGTCGATCGCCGGCGCCACCAGCACCGACGACAGCGAGTACCACCAGATGGTGCCGAGCACCTCCGGCCGCGCGCAGCCGTACAGCTTCGCCGCGCCGCCGATGCGGGCCCGCACCCACTCCGCGTCCGCGAGCCGGGTCGCGGGGGCGGTCCAGTCGGGCTTCACCGCCCCAGCCTTCCAGACTCAGCGCCGCCGGTAGGTGGAGACCGTGAACGACACCGTGACGACCTGCGGTTCGTGAAGCGCGTCGAGGCGCTCCCGGCGCCCGCCGCGGTCCAGGTGGAACGCCGCCGGGCCCATCTCGACCGCTTGGCGTACCTGCCGCGGCGTCAGCTCCACCTCGCGCCGGACTTCCGTGCGGTCCGTGCGCGTGAAGTACGCGCCGAGGGTGCTGTCGAGGCGCTCGTCCTTGCGCTCGTCGACGGCCAGGACCAGGTCGCCCAGCTCGCGCAGGTGGTCCGGGGCCGGAGCGGCCACGACCAGCAGGCCACCGGGACGCAGCACGCGGTGGAACTCCGGCCCGTTGCGCGGCGCGAAGACGTTCAGCACGACCGACGCCACCTCGTCGCCCACCGGCCACGGCTCCCACAGGTTCCACACCGCCGCGCCCAGCCGCGGGTGGGCCCGCGCCGCCCGCCGCAGCGCGACCGCCGAGACGTCCAGCGCGAGGCCGAAAGCGTCCGCTGCTTCGAGCACCCGCGCGAGGTAGTACCCCGTGCCCGCGCCCGCGTCGATGACCAGGCCGTCGGCTTCCGCGCACACGCGGGCCAGTTCATCCGCCAGCGGTCCGTAGGCGCCCGACGCCAGGAAGTCCGCGCGCGCCGCGACCATCGGCGCGGTGTCCGCCGTTCCGGCCGGGATTCGCGCGTGCAACAGGTTGACGTAACCCTGGCGTGCTAGATCGAAAGAGTGGTGGTTCCCGCAACGCAGCGTGCGCCCGGCTGCCCCGATCGGGTTACCGCACACCGAACATCGCAGCGCTGCGACCACCGGAGGTGGCAGTGGGTCATTCCCGTGGTCGGCCGGTGTCATGGGGGTATTCGACCACGACGTTTCGCAACCGGACACTCCACCACCGGTCCTGGGAAACCTGGCCGTAACAACCGGGCGCGGACAGTTCACGCGGGCGAAACCTCGCGAGCCGCCCCGTGAAACACCGCGCGCCAAAACTGCCATCGCACCAACCCAGGGCACGGGAGGACGATGTGCTGAACGCAGGAGACACCGCATGGGTATTGGCCAGCGCCGCGCTGGTCATGCTCATGACCCCAGGACTGGCGTTCTTCTATGGCGGCATGGTCCGCGCGAAGAGCGTCCTGAACATGCTGATGATGAACTTCATCGCGCTGGCCGTCGTGGGGGTGCTGTGGGCCCTCTACGGGTTCACGATGTCCTTCGGCGACGACGCCTTCGGCGGATTGCTCGGTAACTTCCACTTCGCCGGCCTCGAGAACACCTTCGGCAAGCTCGCCGGGTTCGCGGTCGCCGCCACCGACACGACGCCGGCGGTCGCCTGGCCCGGTTCGGACGGCCTGCCCGTCCTCGCGTTCGTGATGTTCCAGCTGATGTTCGCGATCATCACGCCCGCGCTGATCTCCGGCGCCATCGCGGACCGCGCGAAGTTCTGGGGCTGGACGCTGTTCGTCGTCGTCTGGGTGACGGTCGTGTACTTCCCGGTCGCGCACTGGGTATTCTCCTTCAACGGCTTCATCGGCGAGAACTCGGTCGGCGGCTGGATCGCCAACAACCTCAAGGCGCTCGACTTCGCCGGTGGCACCGCGGTCCACATCAACGCCGGTGCCGCGGGCCTGGCGCTGGCGATCGTGCTCGGCAAGCGCAAGGGCTGGCCGAAGGACACCGGCCGGCCGCACAACGTGCCGTTCGTCTTGCTCGGTGCCTCGCTGCTGTGGTTCGGCTGGTACGGCTTCAACGCCGGTTCGGCGCTGGCCGCCAACGACCTCGCCGCCGTCGCGTTCACCAACACCACCGTCGCCACCGCCGCCGCGGTCCTCGGCTGGCTGGTGGTCGAGCAGCTCAAGTTCGGTAAGCCGACCACCCTCGGCGCGGCTTCCGGCGCGGTCGCCGGCCTGGTCGCCGTCACCCCGGCGTGCGGGTTCGTCAGCCCGCTCGGGGCCATCGCGATCGGCCTCATCGCCGGTGTCCTCTGCGCGCTGGCCATCTCGCTCAAGTTCAAGTTCGGCTTCGACGACTCCCTCGACGTCGTCGGCGTCCACCTGGTCGGCGGCATCGTCGGCACCCTGCTGATCGGCTTCTTCGGCACCACGAGCGTCAACGCGCTCGGTGCGGACGGCCTGTTCTACGGCGGTGGGTTCACCCAGCTGGGTCGCCAGGCCGCGGCCGCCGGTGCGGTGCTCGCGTACTCCTTCGTGCTGTCCTTCATCATCGGCTTCGTGATCAAGAAGGCCGGCGGCTTCCGCGTCAGCACCGAAGACGAGATCACCGGCATCGACGAGGCCCAGCACGCGGAGAGCGCGTATGACTTCACCGGGTCCAGCGGCGGCATCGGCCAGCCGACGACGATCCCGGTCAAGTCCGCCACCGGCAACGCGAAACTCGAGGAGAGCAAGGCATGAAGCTCATCACGGCGATTGTCAAGCCGTTCACGCTGGACGACGTCCGCTCCGCGCTGGAGCAGCTGGGCGTGCTGGGCATGACGGTCAGCGAGGTCCAGGGCTACGGGCGGCAGAAGGGCCACACCGAGGTCTACCGCGGCGCCGAGTACTCGGTGGACTTCGTGGCCAAGCTGAAGGTCGAGGTCGTCACCGACGACACCAACGTGGAGAAGGTCCTCGAGGCCATCACCACGGCCGCGCACACCGGCAAGATCGGCGACGGCAAGCTGTGGGTGACGCCCGTGGAGACCGTCATCCGGGTACGGACCGGCGAGCGCGGCACGGACGCTCTATAAGGCGTCTGGGATGGCCGACGGGGGCGAACTGGTCAAGGCCACCGAGCGCTTGCTCGAGGGCAGGCACGGGAGGCTGGGGGCGTCCGCACTGCGGGCGGCCCTGGTCGACCTCTACGAGTTCTGGCTGGGCAGGGGAGCCTCGGCGGCCGGCGTCGACACCGCGGAACCGGGTGTCGCGCTGGTCGCCGTGGGCGGGCTCGGCCGCCGGGAGCTGGTGCCGTTCTCCGATCTCGACCTGCTGCTGGTGCACAACGGCAACAGCGGCGTCGGCGAGATCGCGGACGCGCTCTGGTATCCCTTGTGGGACGCCAAAATCGGGCTCGACCACTCGGTCCGGACACCCGGTGAGGCGCTGAAGGTCGCTTCGGAGGACCTTCGCACGGCCATGGGTCTGCTCGACGCCCGGCACCTCGCCGGGGACGCCGAGCTGACCGGCCGGCTGGTTTCCGCGGCGCGGGACCAGTGGCGGCGCACCGCGCGCAAGCAGATCCCCGACATGACGGCGTCGGTCCGGCAGCGCTGGGCCCGCAGCGGGGAGATCGCGCAGTCCGCCGAACCGGACCTCAAGCACGGCCGGGGCGGGCTGCGGGACTTCGCCGTCCTGGAAGCGCTGGCGGCGGCGCAGCTCACCGCGCGGCCGGGTGAGGAACTCCTGGAAGCGAAGGGGCTCCTGCTCGACGTCCGCACCGAGCTGCGGCGCGAGATCCGGCGCGAACGGGACGTCCTGTCCGCGCCGGAGGCCGAGCTGGTCGCCGCCGAGCTCGGCTTCGGCGACCGGTTCACCCTGGCCCGCAAGCTTTCCGGCGCGGGCCGGACGATCGCGTACGCGCTGGACGTCGCACTCCGGTCCACTGTGGAGCCACCGAAGACCCGGTTCGGACGGCGTCCTTCGCGGACGCCGCTGGCCGAAAACGTGGTCCTGCACGGGAACGAAGTCGCGCTGGCCCGCGACGCCGTCCCGGCGAAGGACCCGGCGCTGCTGCTGCGGGTCGCCGCCGCGTCGGCGCGCACCGGCAAGCCGATCGCGCTCGGCACGCTCAAGGCGCTGGCCGAGTCGGCGCCGGAGCTGCGCGCGCCGTGGCCGGCCGAGGCGCTGAACGCGCTGGTGGAACTGCTGGGCGCGGGCGAAGGCCTGGTCGACGCGGTCGAGTCGCTCGACCGGACCGGCCTGTGGTCCCGGCTGTTCCCGGAGTGGGGCGCGGTCCGCGACCTGCCGCCGCGCTCGCCGGTGCACCAGTGGACGGTCGACCGGCACCTCGTGCGCACCTGCGTCGAGGCGGCCAAGCTGACCACCACGGTGTCGCGCCCGGACCTGCTGCTGATCGGCGCCTTGCTGCACGACATCGGCAAGGGCCGCGACGCCGACCACTCGGAGCTGGGCGCCAAGATCTCCGCCCAGGTCGCGACCCGGCTGGGCCTCGCCCCGGCCGACGCCGCGAAGGTGTCGGCGATGGTCCGCCACCACCTGCTGCTGCCGCACACGGCGACGCGGCGCGACATCAGCGAACCGGCCACGGTGGCGCGGGTGGTGAAGACGCTGGACAGCGACCTGGTCCTGATCGAGCTGCTGCACGCCCTCACCCAGGCCGACTCGCTGGCCACCGGCCCCGGCGTCTGGACGGACTGGAAGGCGCGGCTGCTGGCCGAGCTCGTGTCCGGCTGTGAGGAAGTGTTGCACGGCAAGGGGTTCACCGCGCCGGAGCCGATGGACGCCGAACAGCGCGAGCTCATCGCGGCAGCGGTGGCGTCGGGCAACGGCGAGATCCGCATCACCTCGCACGGCAAGGTGGTCACGGTCCTGCTGGCCGTGCCGGCCCGCGCGGAACTGCTGGCCCCGGCGGCCGGCGTACTGGCGCTGAACTCCCTGGAAGTGCACTCGGCGGTCCTGCGCGGCCACGACGGCGGCCGCGCGGGGGTGTTCACGGCCTCACCGAAGTTCGGCTCGCTGCCGGACCCGACGCTGCTGCGCGAGCAGTTCGCCCGGGCGGTCGCGGGAACGTTGCCGCTCACCCAGCGCCTGGCGGCGAAGGAACGCGACTACGGCTCACCGGCGGCGCCCACGGTGGCGCCGAAGATCGTCTGGTTCGACGACGAGACGACCGGCCCCGACACGGTGGTCCTGGAGCTGCGCGCGGCCGACCGGATCGGCCTGCTGTTCCGGGTGGCGGGCGCGCTGCGCCGCTGCAACGCGGAGGTCCGCTGGGCCAAGGCATCGACCCTGGGCGGCGCGGTGGTGGACTCGTTCGCGGTGACGCCCCGCAGCGGCCGCATCGAGCCGGGGTGGCGGCGCGAGGTGGAGCAGGCCGTCCTGGCGGCGGCCTCCTAGGCCCGTTGTTCGAAGCTGCGGGGTCTCCGCAGCTTCGAACAATGCGGTAACTCCTGTAACGGCGGCCGGCCTTTCACCGAGATCTCTCGCATGGCCGGGACCAAAATCCAAGCAGCGGAGCACACCGTCGGCGAGATCTTCACCGATGCCTACCACTTCACGATCCCTCGTTATCAGCGACCGTACGCGTGGACGACGGAGCAGGCGGGGGAGATGTTCGACGACCTCCTGGCCGCCTCCCGCGCCAAGGATTCGCTCACCGAGGCCGATCCTTACTTCCTCGGCAGCATCGTCCTGGTCAAGGACGAGAAGGCGGCGCCTGCCGCCGTCATCGACGGGCAACAGCGCCTCACCACCTTGACGGTGCTGATCAGCGTTCTCCGCGACTGCGTCTCCCCGGGGTTCGCAGCGTCTCTCGAGACCCGTATCTTCCAGAAGGGCGACCCGATCAAGCAGACCGCTGATCAGCCGCGCCTCCGGCTTCGGGACGAAGACCAGTGGTTCTTCGAGAAGTACATCCAAGAGCCGTCGGGAATCGGACTGCTTCCTTCCCTCGCAGACGTAACTCCTGACAGCCGACTACGGCTGGTCGAAAACGCGCTACTGCTCAAAGCCCAGGTGAATGACCTGGAGACGACGGAACGCGAGCGCCTCGTCTCGTTCATCGACCAGCACACCTATCTCGTAGTCGTGTCGACCGCCGACTTCGAGTCCGCCTACCGGATCTTCACGGTGCTGAACGAGCGTGGCTTGGACCTCACTCACACCGACATCTTGAAATCGGAGATTATCGGCACGATCCCGGATATCGACCAGGACGCCTACACGAACAGATGGGTGAAGGAGGAGAATGACCTCGGACGCAACGCATTCGGTGACCTCTTTTCACACATCCGGATGGTGTACGCGAAGACGAAAGCGCGGGGGTCGATCCTCAAGGAATTCCGGACTTCCGTCTTGCAGAGGGTCCCGGACAGCAAGACGTTCATCGACGATGTGCTAGTACCGTTTTCCAACGCGTTCGAGGTGGTCACGCGGGCAAGTTACGTCGGCGGACCGGATGCCGAAGCGATCAACCGGTTGCTCGGCTGGCTGAACCAGCTGGACAACACCGACTGGATCCCGCCGGCGATCAGCTGCTTCAGCCGTCCGACCGCCGATTCCGCGATCCTTCTCCGCTTTCTCGGCGATCTCGAGAGGCTCGCCGCGAGCATGCTCATCCGTCGCGTGGACATCACCCGGCGGGTCGAACGCTACGGGCGCGTTCTCGACTGGATGGAGCACGGTCGCGATCTCTACTCGGCTGAGTCGCCGCTCCAGCTGTCCGCGGCGGAGCAGACTGAGACCCTCGGCAAACTGGACGCCGAGGTCTACACCGTCCTGCGGGTCCGCCTTTACGTGTTGGAGCGTTTGGACTCCGCCTTGTCGGACGGCGGGACGAGCTACGACCACTACCCGTTGATCAGCGTGGAACACGTTTTGCCGCAAAACCCTGCCGTCGGCAGTGGGTGGACCACTGCGTTCACCGCACAGGAGCGGGCCTACTGGGTGCATCGCCTCGCGAACCTGGTCCTGCTCTCGAAGAGGAAGAACTCCCAGGCGAGCAATTTCGAGTTCGAGGTGAAAAAGACCAAGTACTTCGAGAAGACGAGCTGGCCGCCGTTCGTGCTGACTTCCCAGGTACTCGCGAGCGACGTCTGGACCCCGGCAGTGCTGGAGGAGCGCCAAGGGATCCAGCTGAAGGTGCTCAGCGACCTCTGGCGGCTGGAAGCGGCGGCCTCCTAGGCGGGCGCCGTGCCGTCGACCACCCGGTTGCGGCCCGCGTCCTTGGCCCGGTACAGGGCCTTGTCCGCGGCCTGCAGCAGGCGGTCGACGGCCGTTCCGCCGTCCGGGTAGGTCGCCACGCCGATGGACGCCGACAGGTTCGCGATCACCCGGACCTGGCTGCCGTCCTCGTACTCGACCTTCAGCGCCTCGATCGCCGACCGGATGCGCTCGGCCACCGCCAGGACCGCCGCCGGGCCGATGTCCGGGAGGAGGACGACGAACTCCTCGCCGCCGAACCGGCCGACCGAGTCGTAGTCGCGGACCGCGCTCTTGATCGTCGAGGCGATCGCGCGCAGCACCTTGTCGCCCGCCAGGTGACCGTGCCGGTCGTTGATCAGCTTGAAGTGGTCCAGGTCGATCATCAGCACGCCGAACGTGCTCCGCGTGTGGCGCTGCGCCCTGGCCAGTTCGCGCGAGGCGAGCAGGTGCCACCCGGTCGTGTTGAACAGGCCCGTCTTTTCGTCGGTCGTCGCGGCGATCTCCAGCTGTTTGATCAGCACCGCCCGGTGCAGCACCAGCAACGGCGGCACGATCGCGGCGGCGAGCGCGGGCAGCGTCGCCAACGTCAGCGCCGTGAGCATGCCCAGGCAGAGCGTCGCGACTTCGAGGAGGTTGTCGCCGAGGCCGCCGAAGAACGCCTTCACCGAGCGTGTCGTGATCGTCAGCGCCGGGACGATCGTGATCGCCGCGACCAGGAAGTACGTCACCGCCGCGAGCGCGATCGCGAGGACACCGCGCCAGCCCGCCGTCAGCGCGGCGGACATGTCGCCGACCCCGAGCCGCGCGAGCACGAAGTCGGCCGAGTAGCAGGTGACGACGACCAGCGTCGCGTTCAGCGTGGTCCGGAACGGCGGGACGCGCTTGATCCGCGCCAGGCTGCGCGTCGCGAGGTGCACGTACAGGACGGCGACGAGGGCGGCGCCCAGCGCGGGCGGGAGAAGCAGCACCCCGGCGAACGTCCAGACCGACGTCAGGTTGATGTGCGGGGTGTCCGACATCAGCCGCCGGACGCGCTCGATCTGCCGGCCCAGCTCGGCCTGCAGCACACCGAGCCCGGCGAGGACGCCGAAGACGGCCAGGTCCCAGGCCCGCACGGGCACCGCCCAGGCCGTCCAGACGGTGGCGACGAGCGCGACCGACTCGACGAGAAAGCAGTAGAAGATCAGCGACCCGCGCTGCCGCCAGAGGGTCCAGTGAGCAGGCGAAAGCACCCCACGGATCCGGCCCGCGCGGGGTTCGGCCGGACGGGCGCCGTCCATACTCAAGGCGGTGCAACTCCCCTGGGTGATCCGACGATCCGCGTTCACCCCACCACACCGGACGGCCGCGATCGATGATTGCCACACGATCGGAGCAGTGAAGGGAGGCCGCCGTCATGCGCAACCGCGAATCCTGAGGCCCCGAAGCCCCCGAGCCCGATGTCAGCCCGATGTCCCGCTCGAACCGCCGGAGGGAGGCCGTCATGCGCAACCGCGAGTCCTGAGCCGCCGCGATTCTGTCGTCACGCCTGGAAGGAGGGCTGCTGTGCGTAATCGCGAGTCCTGAGCCGATGTCTGCCGTTCCTGCGTCCGGAAGGAGGGCTGCTGTGCGTAATCGCGAGTCCTGAGCCGATGTCTGCCGTCCCCGCGCCCGGAAGGAGAGCCGCCGTGCGTAACCGCGAGTCCTGAACCCACCCGCACCTCGTCCGTCCCAGTAACCCAGCAGGAGAGGGGAACGTCACCATGCGTAACCGTGAGTCGTGAACGTCCGCGGGTCCGGGTGGGACCGCTCAGGCGGTCGCGCCGCCGTCGACCACCAGGTCGTGCCCCACGGTGAAGGCGGCTTCGTCCGAAGCCAGCCACAGCACCGCGGCGGCCACCTCGGCGGTGGCGCCCACCCGGCCCAGCGGGATCGCGTCTTTCAGCCGCGCGGCGCGGTCGGCGTCCGTCTCGCCGGGGCGCCGGGACATGTCCGTGTCGGTCGCACCCGGGCTGACCGCGTTGATGCGGACGCCATCGGCGATGTGGTCGCGCGCCGCCGTCCTGGTCAGCGCGCTCACCGCGGCTTTCGACGCCGCGTAGGCCGCCATGCGCGGCAGCCTGCCGTGCGCGCCGATGTTCGACGCCATGTTGACGATCGCCCCGCCGCCGTGCGCCCGCATGTGCGCGACCTCGTGCTTCAGGCACAGCCACGTCCCGGTGACGTTCGTGCCGAGCACCGCGTCGAAGTCCTCCTCGCCGAGGTCCGCGGCCGCCGCCGGCGACCCGAGGATGCCCGCGTTGTTGAACGCGACGTCGAGCCCGCCGTGCCGCGCGACGACCGTCTCCACCATCCGCGCCACGTCCGCGGAGTCGGTCACGTCGACGGTCACCGCGCTCGCGTCCCCGCCGATTTCCCCCACCGCCGACGCGAGCCGCTGCTCGTCGCGCCCGGCGACGACCACGGTCGCGCCTTCGGCCGCGAACGCCCGCGCCGTCGCCCGCCCGATGCCCGAGCCGCCGCCCGTCACCAGGACGACCTTGCCTGCGAAACGTGCCCCCATCGTGTGCCTTCTTTCTGGTCTGATGATTCTTGAATGAGGATGCGCATGGCCTGGGAGACGGCCGCGTCCACGCGGCCCGCCGCATCGGTGCCCTTGCCCAGGACGCGCAGCCCTTGAAGCACGGTGAGCAGGAACCGCGCCAGCGTCGCCGGGTCGCTGCCGCCGGGGAGTTCGCCCTGGGCTCTGGCGCGTTCCAGTGCCATGGTGAGGGCGACCTCGAGGGTGTCCCAGCTGCGTTCCACCAGCCGGGCGACTTCGGGGTCGCGGGGGAGCAGCTCGATCGCCGCGTTGACGACGAAGCAGCCCATTCTCGTTTCGTCGCCGAGGATTTCCGCCGCATAGCCGTCGAACAGCCGGCGCACGGCGGCCACGCCGGAGCCCGGCTCCGACAACTGGGCCATCACCCGCGCGTCGGTCCGTTCCGCGTAGCGCTTCAACGCCGTCACGTAGAGGTCGTGCTTCGTGCCGAAGGTGGCGTACAGGCTGGCCTTGGCGACCCCGAGGTGCGTGACGAGGTCGCTGACCGACGTCGCCTCGTAACCCTGGCGCCGGAAGAGCGTGAGTGCGCCGTCGCACGCTTCGTCGACGTCGAACTCCTTGACCCGGGACATGATCGAAACCCTAGCCGCATCGAGAACGATCGGTCAAATATGCGGACGGCGGTGTGTCGCGTCCGGTGACGGCGCGTGCGGTGGCACTATGGCTGCTCTGACCGGCCCGAGGGGTGAGTGATGCAAGATCGGCTGACGCTGCCGCCGACCGTCGTCGCCACCCACCTGCGCTCCTGCGCCGAGGAGCTCGCCGCCGGTCTGCGCTGCGGCGGCCCGGGTGCCACGACGGCCGAACTCACCGACGTCGTCGCCCACCTGGTCGCCGGCCAGGAGGCCATCTCCCACGCGCTCGCCGGCCTCGCCGCCCGCGTCGAAGGCGGTTCGAACGCGCTGGCCGCGGCCCCGCCGCTGGACGTCGAGATCGTCACCGAGGTCCTCCGTGCGGCCGCCATCGCCTCCCGCTGTTCGGCGGAGGCGCTCGACGAGGTCACGTCCTCGTTCGAATGTGTGAGCGAATCCGTCGCGCCTGACACCCGTTTGTAGCTGTCGATCCGCCGCGGCCGCTGTCTAGCCTGGGAGCTGCGGAGGTGGCACGGATGCGCGCAGTGTGGACGGGCACGATCGGGTTCGGTAGTTACGCCATTCCGGTGAGGGCGTACAGCGCCACCGAGGAGCGGGAGATCCCGCTGCACCAGGTGCACGAGCCCGACGGGGGCCGCGTCCGGGTCAAGCGCGTGTGCGAAGTCGACGGCGCCGAGGTGCCGCCCGAAGAGATGGTTCGCGGCTACCCCGTTCCCGGCGGCGACGTCGTCCTGCTCTCCGACCACGAGCTGGCGTCGCTCCCGATGCCGGGCCGCACGATCGCCATCCGCGGCTTCGCCCCGCTCGCCGACGTCGATTCCCTCTGGTTCGCGAAGAGCTATTACCTCGAACCCGAGCCGGCGGGCACGAAGCCGTACGTGCTGTTCAGCGAGGCGCTCCAGCAGTCGGGCCGGCTCGCGCTGGTCACGGTCGCGCTGCGCCGCCGCGAGACGCTCGGCGCACTGCGCGTGCGCGACCAGGTCATCGTGCTCGAAACGATGCGGTGGCCGGACGAGGTGCGCAGCCCCGACTTCCCGTTCCAGCACGCCGACGTCGACATCCGGCCCGGCGAGCTGCGGCGCGCGGTGAACCTGGTCGAGGAGCTGACCGGCGAGTTCGACCCCGGCCGGTACCCTGACCGTTACCGCGAAGCCTTCCACGCGTTGGTCCAGGCGAAGATCGACGGCGCCGAGGTCGTCCAGCCGACGGCTGCC
Organism: Amycolatopsis sp. NPDC051045; assembly: GCF_040682955.1. Taxonomy (NCBI): domain Bacteria; kingdom Bacillati; phylum Actinomycetota; class Actinomycetes; order Pseudonocardiales; family Pseudonocardiaceae; genus Amycolatopsis; species Amycolatopsis sp. NPDC051045. Next base: position 167,861 of record NZ_JBFBCC010000012.1, on the reverse strand, counting down.
GAACAGGCCGAGGGTGTCACCCGGCTGCTGGCGGCGTTGCAGGAGAGCGCCGCCGAAGCGGAGGACGTGCGCAACGCGGCCGTCACGAAGGCCAAGGCGGCCGCGTCGAGGGCCGCGAAGGCGCGTACGACGGCGAAGCGGGCCGCGACCCGCAGCCGTGGAGGCACGAAGACGTCCGGCTGAGTATTACTACCCATGGGTAATTGAGGGTTCTCACACTGAACCGGCGGCCCCCGGCGCGGCAGACTTCGTTCTGTCAGCGGATACCGGATCGCTGGCGAGGGGGGAAGTCCGGACGGCCCCTGGGGAGGTGAGCCGTCCTGGCGCCAGGGTTCCGGGGCGGGCCGGAGGAGGAGCGGCCCGTTCCGGAGCTCGTCCCGCACCGCGGGGAGGCGGCGCGGGCAAGGGGGTGTCCGAAGGCTGCCGTGGAGAGATCGAGGGGTCTCCACGGCAGCTTTCAGGCGTCCGCGACCCGGAGCAGCAGGTCGGCGGCCAGCCGGAGCAGCTGACGCTCGGTCGGCGACAGCGTCGATTCGAGCGCCGCGGCCAGCCAGCGTTCGCGTTGGGCGCTGTACTCGCGCAGCACGGCCAAACCGTCCGCGTTGATGCTGATTCGCGAGCGGCGCCCGTCGTCGGGATCCGGCTCCCGCTCGATCAGCCCGCGGATGGTGAGCGCCGCCAGGATCCGGGTGAGCGACTGCGGTTGCAGCCGTTCCGCCTCGGCCAGCTCGGTCGGCGTCTGCGTGCCCGCCCGGTAGAGCCGGCTCAGCACCGCGAGCACCGCCGGCCCCGGGCTGCCCTGGTCCGCCTCGGCACGCATCCGCCAGTTCAGCCGTCCGACGCCTTCGCGCACCCGCCTGGACAGCTCGGCGAGCTCGGCGTCCGCGGTGATCCGCGAGGCGGTCTCGTCGAGAGTCCGGGCCGGTTCGGTGTGCATGGCCCCACATTAGGTGGTCCCCCGTACCAGCCGGGCATAACGCCCATCGCGCGTCAGCAGCTCGTCGTGCGTTCCGCGTTCCACGATCCGGCCTTCGTGCAGCACCGCGATCTGGTCCGCGTGCTCCACAGTGGACAGCCGGTGCGCGATCGTCAGCGTCGTGCGGCCCGCGGCGAGCCGGTCGAGCTCGGCCTGCACCGAGCGTTCGGTGCGGGTGTCGAGCGCGCTGGTCGCCTCGTCGAGGATGAGCACCGGCGGGTTGCGCAGCAGGATCCGGGCGATCGCCATCCGCTGCTTCTCGCCGCCGGAGAAGCGGTAGCCGCGCTGGCCGACGACCGTGTCGTACCCCTCGGGCAGCCCGGCCAGCGTGTCGTGGATGTGCGCGGCCTTCGCCGCCCGCTCGATCTCGTCGTCCGTCGCGTCGGGCTGGGCGAAGCGCAGGTTCTCCCGCACGGTGTCGTGGAACAGGTAGGTCTCCTGCGACACCATCCCGACCCCGGCGGCCAGCGACGCGAGCGTGACGTCCCGGACGTCGACGCCGTCGATCTCCACCGCGCCTTCGCTCACCTCGTACAGCCGCGCGACCAGGTACGCGAGCGTTGTCTTGCCCGAGCCGGTGGCGCCGACCAGCGCCGTCGTGGTCCCGGCCGGGACGTCGAGGTCGATGTCCTTCAGCGTCGGCGGCCCGTCTTCGTCGTAGCGGAACGAGACGCCACGCATCGAGACGTCGCCGCGGCGCACTTCGAGTGCGCCTGCTCCGGGCCGGTCCGCGATCTCCGCCGGCAGGTCCAGGACCTCGAAGATGCGGCCGAACAGCGCCTTCGACGTCGCCACGTTCTGCCCGATGGTCTGCATCGCGCTCGCCGGGGCGACCAGCCGGTTGAGCATGCTGGTGAACGCCACGACGGTGCCGAGCGAGATCGGCGACGCGCCGCCCGCCGGCGCCAGCCCGGCGATCCAGTAGACCAGCGCCGGGATCACGGTCAGGCTCATCGCCCGCGACGCCGTCTGCCAGCGGCCGGCCAGCGCGGCGGCCCGCTCCAGCGACGCGATCTCCCGCGACTCCGCCCCGAACCGCTCCCGCATCGCCCGCTCGTTGCCCATCGTCTTGGCGAGCAGCACCCCGGTGACCGACAGGGACTCCTCGACCATGGTCGCCAGCCGGGCCATCCGCCGCGTGCGACCGCGGGCCAGGTGTCGCCGCTTCTTGCCCAGCCGCAGCGTGAACAGCAGGAACAGCGGCACGACGACCAGGGAGAGTGCCGCGAGCTGCCAGTCGAGCAGGACCAGCGCGACGGCGATGGCGATCGTCGTGGTCGCGTTCTGCACCATCGACCCGGCGGTCGTGGTGATCACGTTGTCGACCCCGCCGATGTCGTTGAACACCCGCGAGAGCACTTCACCGCTCTTCGTCCGCGTGAAGAAGCCGAGCGACATCCGCTGCAGGTGGCCGTAGACGGAGACGCGCAGCTCGTTCATGACGCGCTGCCCGATGGTGTTGGACAGCCCGGTGGTGGCGACGCCGAGGGAGCCGCTGCCGACCGAGCAGGCGATCATCCCCGCCGCCAGCAGGCTGATCAGGAGCGTGTCGCGGTGCGGCAGGGCGTCGTCGAGGATCTCGCGCAGGAGGAACGGCGAGACGACGCCGAGGCCGGCCTGCACGACGATCAGCGCGAACAGCGCGCCGAGCGGCCCGCGGTGCGGGCGGAACAGCCCGGCGATCCGCCGCAGCGGCACGGGCTCGTCGGCGTCGCTGGCCGGCTCGCGGAGGACGGGGGCGGAGGTCATGCACCTATGTTTACTAAAATTCGGTGGGTGCGCCACTGATTTTCGTGACATCACACGAAAGTGGAGCTCGACACCAGTCAACTTATGCTTACTATTGCCTGCGTACCCGCAGAGGGACCGAGCCGGAGCGACTACCCTCGACAGAGCCGGCCTCGTCCGGCGCGCCACCATCGACCCAGCTGGAGCGTGCACACCCGTGTTCGACACCCTCTCCGATCGGCTCACCGCCGCCCTGCAGACGCTCACGCGCAAGGGCAGGCTGTCCGACGCCGACATCGACGCCACCGCGCGCGAAATCCGCATCGCGCTGCTGGAGGCCGACGTCGCCCTCGGCGTGGTCAAGACCTTCATCGCGAGGATCAAGGAGCGGGCGAAGGGCGCCGAGGTCTCCCAGGCGCTCAACCCCGCGCAGCAGGTCGTCAAGATCGTCAACGAGGAGCTCGTCGGGATCCTCGGCGGCGAGACGCGCCGGCTGACCCTGGCCAAGACTCCGCCCACCGTGATCATGCTGGCGGGTCTGCAGGGTGCCGGTAAGACGACGCTCGCCGGCAAGCTCGCGATGTGGCTGAAGAAGCAGGGCCACGCGCCGATGCTGGTCGCCTGCGACCTCCAGCGCCCGAACGCGGTCACGCAGCTGCAGGTCGTCGGCGAGCGCGCCGGGGTCGTCACCTTCGCGCCCGAACCCGGCAACGGCGTCGGCGACCCGGTCGACGTCGCCCGCCGCGCCATCGCCGAGGCCAAGCGCGCGCAGCACGACGTCGTCGTGGTGGACACCGCGGGCCGCCTCGGTGTCGACGAAGAGCTGATGAAGCAGGCCGCGGACATCCGTGACGCGGTCGACCCGGACGAGGTCCTGTTCGTCGTCGACGCGATGATCGGCCAGGACGCCGTGACCACGGCCGAGGCGTTCCGCGACGGCGTCGGGTTCACCGGCGTCGTGCTGACCAAGCTCGACGGCGACGCCCGCGGTGGTGCCGCGCTGAGCGTCCGCGAGGTCACCGGCCAGCCGATCCTCTTCGCCTCCAACGGCGAGAAGCTCGAGGACTTCGACACCTTCCACCCGGACCGGATGGCGTCGCGGATCCTCGGCATGGGTGACGTGCTGACCCTGATCGAGCAGGCCGAGCAGGCCTTCGACCAGAACCAGGCCGAGAAGGCCGCCGAGAAGCTGTCGAGCGGCCAGCTCACCCTGGAGGACTTCCTCGAGCAGATGCTCGCGGTCCGCAAGATGGGCCCGATCGGCAACCTGCTCGGCATGCTGCCCGGCGCCGGCCAGATGAAGGACCAGCTCGCCCAGGTCGACGACAAGCACCTGGACAAGCTGCAGGCGATCATCCGCGGCATGACCCCGGCCGAGCGCGACAACCCGAAGATGATCAACGGGTCGCGGCGGCTGCGCATCGCCAACGGCTCCGGTGTCACCGTCCGCGAGGTCAACGACCTGGTCAACCGGTTCTTCGAGGCCCGCAAGATGATGGCCCAGATGGCCGGCCGGTTCGGCTTCGGCGGCGGGGGCGGCGGCTCCAAAACGCGCAAGGGCAAGAAGGGCAAGAAGGGCCGCGGCCCGACGCAGCCCAAGGTCCGCGGCGGCTTCCCCGGCGGCATGCCGATGCTGCCGCCCGGTGGTCAGGTGCCTGGCGGCGGGATGCCCGACCTGTCGCAGCTGGGTGGCATGAACGACGTCCCGGGCTTCGACCCGACGAAGTTCAAGCTGCCGAAGAACCCCAAGGACAATTGAGCCGCGCACTGCACGCCGCCGGGGTGATCCTGCCCGGCGGCGAGCCGGGGGAGCTGTGGATCACCGGCGGCCGGATCTCGTTCGAGCCGGTGCCGGACGCCGAGACCCTCGGCCGGGACGTCTTCCTCGTGCCCGGCCTGGTCGACGCGCACTGCCACCCGGGCATCGGCGTCGGCGGGCCCGTGTCGCTGGAAGAAGCGACCGAGCAGGCGCTGGCGGACCGGGACGCGGGCACGCTGCTCATCCGCGACTGCGGCCTGCCGATCGACGTCCGCCCGCTGCAGCGGCGGCCCGACCTGCCCACGATCATCCGTGCCGGGCGGCACCTCGCACTGGTCAAGCGGTACATCCCGGGCCTGGGCATCGAGCTGGACGACCCGGCGCAGCTGCCGGAGGCGGTCGCCGAGCAGGCGCGTGACGGCGACGGCTGGGTCAAGCTGGTGGGCGACTGGATCGACCGCGGCGCCGGCGACCTCGCGCCGTTGTGGCCGGACGACGTCCTGGCCGAAGCCGTCAAGGTCGCGCACGACCACGGCGCCCGCGTCACCGCGCACGTGTTCGGCGAAGCGGCGCTGCCTGGGCTGATCGCGTCCGGCATCGACTGCCTGGAGCACGGCACCGGCCTGAGCGCCGATCAGCTGGCCGAGCTGGCGCGCCACGACGTCGCCCTGGTCCCGACGTTGATCAACATCGAGAACTTCCCCGGGATCGCGGACAAGGCGGGCAAGTACCCGGCCTACGCGGCCCACATGCGCGCGTTGCACGCCGGCGTGGGCCAGATGGCCGCTTCCGCCATCGAAGCCGGCGTACGCGTCTTCGCGGGCAGCGACGCCGGTGGCATGGTGGAGCACGGCAGGCTCGTCGACGAGATCGAGGCCCTGCACCGCGCGGGCATGACTCGCGAGCAGGCCCTCGCGAGTGCGTCCTGGGCCGCCCGCGACTGGCTCGGCCACCCGGGCATCGAGGACGGCGCGCCCGCCGACCTGCTCGTCTACGCGAGCGACCCGCGCGAGGACCTGGGCGTCCTCCGGCATCCTTCGCACATCGTGCTCGGCGGTGTCGTGTACGCGTAGACCCCCGCCGATTTCCTTGCGGGGTGGGCACTTTAGCGTTGGGCCCGTGACGGACGACGACGGCGCACGGCGCGTGCTGGGGGCGCACTGGTGTTTCGTGGCGTTCTTCGCGGGGATCGCCGGCTACTACCTGACCAACCTGGTCATCGCCGCGGCGGTCAACCGCAACGTCGGCGAGTTCGACCCCTTGGAGCTGCGCGACATCGGTCCGCTCCTGCTCCTGGCGTTCGTGCCCAACCTGTTGCTCGGCCTCGGCCCGGCGACGGGCTCGTGGCTCTGGGGGCACGGGCTGCGCACCGACTTCGGCCTCAAGCCGACCTGGCGCGACGTCCGGATCGGCCTCGCGTGCGGGGTGCTCGCGCTGGTCGTCGGCTACCTGCTCAACCTGATGCTGATCGCGGTCTACGGCGCCGACGACGGCTCCGACAGCCCGCTGACCGACCTCGCCGACACCTTCGACGGCGACACGGTGTGGCTGGTGCTCGCGGCGGTGATCGTCATCGCCGGCGCGCCGCTCACGGAGGAACTGCTGGTCCGCGGCACGCTGTGGAACGCGTTGTCGTTCCACCGGGTCCCGCCGTGGGCGGTGCTCGTGCTCACCTCGCTCGTGTTCGCCCAGCTGCACGGCGAGCCGACCCGCACCATCGCCCTGTTCGGCCAGGGCATCGCGATGGGACTGGCCCGCCACCTGTCCGGCCGGGTCAGCGCCGGGGTGATCGCCCACGCGGCCAACAACATCCCGCCCGCGGTGCTCCTGTTCGTCGCGCACTGAAACTCCGCGAAGTGAGGCTTATTCCGGTCACGCCGCGGCACCCTGTCCGCACACCGCTGATCAGCGCAAGAGCCAGGCGGCGGCCGACGGTTGGACAAGCCTCGTCGATGGACAGTAGCTGGACGGATACTGTGCGATCACATTCCGGCGGCTAGGCTCGACGCAGGAGCCGAGCGACGCGGAGGGCAAGGCGTGACCACTTCCCAGCCCCGGGACCCGGCTCCCGACGCCACGCCGTTCCCCGAGCCGGAGGAGCCCGCCGCGACCGCCTTCCTGCCGCCCGCGCCGCGGCACCGGTGGGGTTTCGGTGCCTTCCTGCTCGTCGAGGTGGTGCTGCTGGCGTCCGCGGCCTTCGTGTCCGTCCTGGTCGGCGACACCGGCCCTGGCCCCCTGCCGATGCGCGTCGTGCTGCTCGGCACCATGCTGCCGACGATGATCGCGGCCGGCGTCGCCGTGCTGATCACGTTCGTGCGCGGCAACGGTCCCGTGATCGACCTGCGGCTCGAGTGGCGCTGGGCCGACGTGAAGACCGGGTTCCGGTACGGCTGCGTCGGGCTCGTGTTCACCACCCTCGGCGCCTACCTCTGGACCCGGCTGGTCGGCAACGCCAACGCGACGTCGGCGATCAGCGCGCTGGTGGAGGACCGCCGGATGGCGATTCCGGCGGCCTTGGTGATGTTCGTCTACCTCTGGCTGCTCGGCCCGATCTGCGAGGAGATCATCTACCGCGGCCTGCTCTGGGGCGCCGCGGAACAGCTGCAGTGGCGCAACGAGCGCTGGGGTCGCGTCGCGGCGTTCCTGCTGTCCACGGCGGTGTTCGCGGCCAGCCACCTCGAACCGCTGCGGACGACGTTGCTGCTGGTCATCGCGGTGCCAATCGGCTTGGCGCGGCTGGTCACCGGCCGCCTGCCGGGTAGTATCGTCGCGCACCAGGTCAACAACTTCCTCCCGGCGCTGACCATCCTGCTCGGAGCCCTCGGGGTGGCCTCTTTCTGAGCCTGTTTCCGGGTGCGCCGACGCCGTCTGGCAGAATGGTGCACTGCCTGCTTCCGCCGGACCCTCTCACCGTGCGAAAGCTCCTGACCTTCGGGTGCCCGCGTCCGTGTCCCCACTCGGCCCCGCGTGCGCCCAGCCCAGCACCAGAGAGATTCGAGGAGAACCCACACCCGTGGCCGTCAAGATCAAGCTGCAGCGCCTCGGCAAGATCCGTGCGCCGTACTACCGCATCATCGTTGCCGACGCGCGGACCCGCCGGGACGGCAAGGCCATCGAGACGATCGGCAAGTACCACCCGAAGGAAGAGCCGAGCCTGATCGAGGTCGTCTCCGAGCGCGCCCAGTACTGGCTGGGTGTCGGCGCGCAGCCGACCGAGCCGGTCCAGCGCCTGCTGGAGATCACCGGTGACTGGCAGAAGTTCAAGGGTCTGCCGGGCGCCGAGGGCACCCTGAAGGTGGCCGAGCCGAAGCCGTCCAAGCAGGACCTGTTCAACGCCGCCCTGGCCGCGGCCGGCGAGGAGCCCTCCACCGAGGCCACCACGCCGAAGAAGAAGTCCGCCCCGAAGAAGGCCGAGGCCGAGAAGGCGGAGGCCGCTGAGGGCGAGAAGTCCGAGTGAGTTTCCTCGCGGACTCCCTCGAGCACCTGGTGCGCGGGATCGTCGACAACCCGGACGAGGTCCGGGTCGAGCTGCTGACCACGCGTCGTGGCCGCACGCTCGAGGTGCACGTGCACCCCGATGACCTCGGCAAGGTGATCGGCCGGGGTGGTCGCACCGCGACCGCCCTGCGCACCGTCATGGGCGGCATCGGTGGCCGCGGCGTCCGCGTGGACGTCGTCGACACCGACCGCTGAGCCCGGGTCGGAACGGTCAGGTATGGACGTCGTAGTCGGCCGCATCGCGAAGGCGCACGGCATCCGCGGAGAACTCGCGGTGGACGTGCGCACGGACTCGCCGGAAGAGCGGTTCAGGATCGGTGCGGCCGTCACGACGAAGCTGCGTGACGGCAGCCGGAGGGAACTCACCATCACAGCCGCCCGCGAACACAGCGGGCGGCTGCTGGTGCGTTTCGAGGAGGTCCCGACCCGCGACGTCGCCGAGACGCTGCGGGGCGCCCTCCTGCTCGCCGACACCGACACGCTGCCCCCCACCGAGGACCCCGACGAGTTCTACGACCACGAGCTGGCCGGCCTGCGCGCCGAGCTCGCCGACGGATCGGTCGTGGGCAAGGTCGTCGAGGTCGTCCACTCGGCGGCGGGTGAGCTCCTGGAGCTCGACGTCGACGGCCGCGAGGTGCTCGTGCCCTTCGTCCGCGCGATCGTCCCCACCGTGGACGTCGCGGGCGGCCGGGTCGTCCTCGACCCGCCGGAAGGGCTCCTGGACGCCTGAGAACCTTATTCAGCCGTCGGCCGGCGCGAGAGTCGCCGCGGGCAGGCGCGCTGCGGTTCGTGGCGCCGACCTAACCAGAATAAGGTTCTGAGATGCGGATCGACGTCGTCACGATCTTCCCCGAGTACCTCGACCCGCTGCGCGCCGCGCTGCTGGGCCGGGCGATCGACCGCGGCCTGATCGAGGTCGGCGTGCACGACCTGCGCGACTGGACCCACGACGTCCACCGCGCGGTGGACGACGCGCCGTACGGCGGCGGTCCCGGCATGGTCATGAAGCCGCAGATCTGGGGCCCGGCCCTGGACGACGTCTGCGGTCCCGGGACGCGGCTGGTCGTGCCGACGCCGGCCGGGCGGCCGTTCACCCAGGAGCTGGCGCACGCCTACGCGTCGGAGAAGCACCTGGTGTTCGCCTGCGGCCGGTACGAGGGCATCGACCAGCGGGTCGTCGACGACGCGGCCCGCCGGATGCCGGTCGACGAGGTGTCGATCGGCGACTACGTGCTGGTCGGCGGCGAGGCGGCGGTGCTGGTCATCGTCGAGGCCGTCGTCCGGTTGCTGCCCGGGGTGCTGGGCAACGTGCGTTCGGCCGCCGAGGACTCGTTCTCCGACGGCCTGCTCGAAGGGCCCAGCTACACGCGCCCGGAGGTGTGGCGGGACCTGGCGGTGCCGGAGGTGCTGCGGTCCGGCAACCACGCGCTGATCGACCGCTGGCGGCGTGACCAGGCCCTGGAGCGAACCGCCCGGCGCCGCCCCGATCTCCTGGCGCAGCTGCCGGAAGGCAGCCTCGACAAGCACGATCGCGGGGTCCTGGAGGGCTTGGGCCCCGAACAGGCGTAGGGCCGGTTCCGGCCGCCCGATCCCGGTCTGTAAACTTGACCGGTGCCGTGGGCACGAGTCAAGCCCACCAACAGCCCCCTGGTCGCCTGCAGCGGCACCGCTGCGCGCCCGGGATCTGTACGCAAGCCATACGAAGACGAGGACGGACCACCGATGAACACCCTGGACGCGCTGGACAAGCAGTCGCTGCGTTCCGACATCCCGGACTTCCGCCCGGGCGACACGCTCAAGGTGCACGTCCGCGTCATCGAGGGCAACCGCGAGCGCAACCAGGTCTTCCAGGGCGTCGTGATCCGCCGTCAGGGCGGCGGCATCCGGGAGACCTTCACCGTTCGCAAGGTCTCCTTCGGTGTCGGCGTGGAGCGCACCTTCCCGGTGCACTCGCCGAACATCGCCGAGGTCGAGGTCCACAAGCGCGGTGACGTGCGGCGCGCGAAGCTGTACTACCTGCGCGACCTGCGCGGCAAGAAGGCCAAGATCAAGGAGCGCCGCGAGAACCGCGAGACGGCCTCGGCCAAGTAAGCGGCAACGCGGTTACCGGTAGCCTGACGACGTGGCCGAACCCGTGTCCCAGAACGCTCCTGAGGATGACCCCGATCGCTCCGAGGAGGACAAGCCCAGGCTGTCCCGCTCCGAGGAGCGCGGGGGATCCCGCCGGCGGCGGGCCAAACCCGCCAAGAAACGGTCGTTCTGGAAGGAACTGCCGATCCTGCTCGTGATCGCCCTGGTGCTCACGATCTTGATCCAGACATTCCTGGCGAAGGTCTTCATGATCCCTTCGGGCTCCATGGAGGCCACCCTCCACGGGTGCCCCGGGTGCACCGGTGACCGGATCCTGGTCGACCGGGTCACCTACGACTTCACCGAGCCCTCCCCGGGCGACGTGATCGTGTTCAAGGGCCCGCAGTCGTGGATCAACAACGAAGTCCCGCCGCAGGAGTCGAGCAACATCGTCGTCCGTGGCCTGCGTGGCCTCGGCTCGCTGGTCGGGTTCGCCCCGCCGGACGAGCGCGACTTCGTCAAGCGGGTTATCGCCGTCGGCGGCCAGACCGTCCAGTGCTGCGACCCGCAGGGCCGCATGATCGTGGACGGCAAGGCGCTCGACGAGCCGTACATCCACTGGGAAGACCCGTCGAACCAGGAGCAGAAGACCTTCGAACCGGTCAAGGTTCCGGCCGGGATGGTCTGGGTGCAGGGCGACAACCGCAACAACTCCGACGACTCCCGGTACCAGGGCGGCGGCGGCGTGAACGGCGCGGTCCCGGTGGACAACATCATCGGCAAGGCGCGGATCATCGTCCTGCCGCCGGGCCGGTGGGGCGGCATCACCGACCACAACCCGCAGGCGTCGACGCAGCCGGTTGCCCTGGGGGCGCCGGCCTGGCAGAGCGGGCTTCCGCTCGGTGCCGGGATCGCGGCGGCGTGGCCGGCGTTGTTCCTCGGGCGCAAGCTCAAGTCCGGACTGCGCCGGGCGGCCGGGCGGAAACCCTAGCCACGCGATCCTTGCCGGCAGACGGGTGATCCAGCCTTGACACTTCCCGTTCCCCTGACGGCGGCCGAGCCGATCCGGCCACCGCGAGCCGTGGTGCGCGGCGACCTCTTCTGGGGTCTCCAAGGCGCGCTCGACCGCCGTGGCCTCGGCCCGGTCGCCGGTGTGGACGAAGCCGGCGCCGGCGCGTGCGCGGGGCCGCTGGTGGTCGCGGCCTGCGTGCTCAAGCAGGGCGACGCGGCGAAGCTGGCCGAGCTGACGGACTCCAAGCTGATGACGGCCAAGGCGCGCGACCGGGTCTACGACCTGGTCCTCGCCCGGGCCGTCGACTACTCGGTGATCGTCGTCCCGACCGAAGAGGTCGACCTCTACGGCATCCGGGTGATGAACCTGGAGGGCATGCGCCGCGCCGCGGCGGCGCTCCGCGTGTCCCCGGGCTACATCCTCACCGACGGGTTCCGGGTCCCGGGCCTGACCGCCCCGAACACCGCGGTCATCAAGGGCGACCGGTCGGTGGCCTGCATCGCGGCCGCGTCGGTGCTGGCGAAGGTGACGCGGGACCGCATCATGGCGGGCTACCACGAAGACCTCCCGCACTACGGTTTCGACGTGCACAAGGGTTACAGCACGTCCGATCACCTGGCGGCGCTGCGCGAACACGGGCCGAGCGACGTCCACCGCTGGTCGTACACGAACGTGGCCACGGTGGCCGTCAAGCACGGCCTGCGTCCGGCGCGGCCGGTCCTGCTGACCTACGCGGCGCTGGAAAAGGCCATGGAGACGCCCGGCACGGCCGGCCTGGCCGCGGTCCTCGACGAGGCATTAGAGCCACAACTCAGCCTGCCGCTGCATGCCCCGGCCGCGGGTGTGGGTCACAATGAACGCTCCGCCGGCGGAGCAGCGGCACGATCCCGAGGAGGGGCGCGGATTTCATGAGCGCAGAGGATCTCGAGAAGTACGAGACCGAGATGGAGCTCTCGCTGTACCGCGAGTACCGCGACATCGTCGGACAGTTCTCGTACGTGGTGGAGACCGAGCGGCGGTTCTACCTGGCGAACGCGGTGGACGTCCAGGTCCGCGACGGCGGCGGCGAGGTGTACTTCGAGGTCCGCATGTCCGACGCGTGGGTCTGGGACATGTACCGCCCGGCCCGCTTCGTCAAGCACGTCCGGGTCATCACGTTCAAGGACGTCAACGTGGAGGAGCTCGACAAACCCGACCTCCGCCTCCCCGAGGACGGCCCGTTCTCGGGCTGAGATTTCGGTCGATCGACGAAACCGCGCCATCCGTGGCGCGGTTTCGTCGGTTTCAGCCGCCCTGCCGTCACCTGTCGCCATAGCAGAACGGGCCGACAAGTTCAGGCTTGACGTGACTCGGTGTGGGCAAGTTGTCCACATCCCCCGGGTTGTCCACAGCCGAGCGATCCGGGGCTGGCCTCTTCACGATGCACCCTGGCAACGTGAATCGCACACGCACCGTGATCGCCGGGACCGCCCCGGTGACCGGTGCGGGCGGCGAGGGGGCGAACACGATGACGGGCACCGACCAGCTCGCAAGACACCGGCGCGACTTCGGCACCTGGGGCGAGGATCTGGCGGCCCGGTACCTGCAGGACCGCGGCTTGGTCCTGCTCAGCCGCAACTGGCGGTGCCGCGAGGGCGAGATCGACCTGATCTGCACCGACCGCACCCGGGTCATCTTCTGCGAGGTCAAAACCCGCTCCGGCACGGAATTCGGACTGCCGTCCGAGACGGTCAGCGAGGAGAAGGCCGGGCGCGTGCGCCGAGCCGCGCAACGCTGGCTGCGCGAGTTCCGCATCGGCTGGTGCGCCGTGCGCTACGACGTCGTGACGATCCTCGCCGAACCAGGCACCCGCCCGCGGCTGCAGCACATCGAGGCGGCGTTCTGATGCCCATCGCGAAGTCATGGTCGGCCGCACTCCTGGGCATCGACGGCCGAGTGATCGAGATCGAGGCAGATCTCGGTGGCGGGTTGAGCCGCGTCACGCTCGTCGGGCTTCCCGACGCCGGGCTGCGCGAGGCGAAAGACCGGGTTCGCTCGGCCGTCCGCAACTCCGGGCAGCCTTGGCCGGACGGCAAGATCACGCTCGGCCTGTCGCCCGCGAATCTGCCGAAAGTCGGTTCCGCCTACGACCTCGGTATCGCGGCGGCTGTCCTCGCGGCCTCGGGCGCAGTTCCGGCGACACGGCTGCTCGGCACCGTGCTGCTGGGCGAACTCGCCTTGGACGGCCGCATCCGCGGGGTCCGAGGCATCCTGCCGGGTCTCCTGGCGGCCCGCACCGCCGGTTATGGAGGAGCCGTGGTGCCCGTGGACTCCCTCGCGGAGGCGGGCTTGGTGGACGGCATCGAGGTCGTGGGCGCTTCTCACTTGCGTGACCTGGTGGCCTGGCTGAAGGGCGAGCTCGAGTTGGCGCATCCGGGACCACCCGGCGCCACAGCGTCGCCGGAGGTGCCGGATCTGGCGGATGTCGTCGGTCAGCCGGAAGGGCGGTGGGCTCTGGAGGTCGCGGCGGCAGGCGGACACCACCTGCTGCTCACCGGACCACCGGGCGTGGGCAAGACGATGCTGGCGAAACGGCTGCCCGGTCTGCTGCCGCGGCTTTCGCCGGAGGAGTCCCTGGAAGTCACCGCGGTGCACTCGGTCGACGGTTCGCTGTCGAAGTCGTCGCCGCTGGTCACGGTCCCGCCGTTCGTCGCCCCGCACTATTCGATCTCCATTGCGGCGCTGATCGGCGGCGGCAGCGGGATCGCGGCACCTGGAGCGATCAGCCGGGCTCACCGCGGCGTGCTGTTCCTCGACGAGGTCTGCGAATTCGGTGGGCAGTGCCTCGAGTCGTTGCGGACAGTGCTCGAAGAAGGCGAGGTCCGCATCGCCCGCGTCAAGGGTGCGATCACCTACCCGGCGCGGTTCCAGCTCGTGCTGGCCACCAATCCGTGCGCCTGCGCGCCACCGAAAGACACGGACTGTGTGTGCACACCAAGCGCTCGCCGTCGCTATTTCGCCCGCCTTTCCGGTCCCCTCCTCGACCGCGTCGACCTGCGGGTCCGCCTGCGTCCGCTGAGCGCGTTCAACGCACACGACACCGGGGCGGCAGAGTCGTCGGAAGCTGTTCGCGCGCGGGTGCTCCAGGCTCGCGAACGCGCGAGGTGCCGATGGCGTGAGCACGGCTGGTTATCCAACTCGGAAGTACCCGGGCCAGCGCTGCGTCGCCAGTTCGCGCTGCCCGCCGCGGCTACGGTTCTGCTCGACCGGGCCATGGACCGCGGCGCCCTGAGCGGCCGCGGCGCCGATCGTTGCCTGCGCATCGCCTGGACCCTGGCCGACCTGGACGGCGAGTCCCGCCCAGGCGCGGACCAGATCGGTTCGGCGCTGGCCTTCCGGGAGCGGGTGGCCGCATGAGCGCCGACGAACTGCGGCAGGCTCGTGCCTACCTGCTGCGGGTGGCCGAGCCGCCGGCGGCCGCCGTGGTCGGCTTCGTTGCCGAGTGCGGGCCGATCGAGGCAGCTGCGCGGGTTCGGCGTGGCGATTGTCCCGCCGAAGTGCTGAAGGCGACCGAAGCGCGACGGGGCTACGACCTCGTCGGCCAGGACTTCACGCGAGCCGCCGCGGCAGGTGCTCGGCTGGTCGTTCCCGAGGACGACGAGTGGCCGGGCTGGCCGCTGCTCGCCCTTGACCAGGCCGCTCGGCGTGGGGTGGCCGAAGCCGTGCCGCCGGTGGCCTTGTGGGTCGCCGGTGAGGTTGCGCTCGGCGCCGCCGCTGATCGGGCTGTGGCCGTCGTCGGGGCTCGGGCCGCGACCGACTACGGCGAACACCACGCCGCCGAGTTCGCCTACGGGCTGGCCGGCCGGGGTGTGCCGGTGTTCTCCGGCGCCGCCTACGGCATCGACGGGGCGGCGCACCGAGGTGCGCTTGCCGCGGAGGGGGTGACCGTCGCCGTGCTGGGGTGTGCCGTCGATGCCGGGTATCCGGCGGGGCACGTCGGCCTGCTGAACCGGATCGTCCGCTCCGGCGGTGCGGTCGTCAGCGAGTACCCACCCGGCACGCCGCCGGCGCGGCACCGCTTCCTCGTCCGCAACCGGCTCATCGCCGCCCTCACCGAGGGCACCCTGGTGGTCGAAGCGGGACGGCGCAGCGGTGCCCGCAACACCGCGAGCACCGCCGGCGCCCTCGGCAAAGTGGTGATGGCCCTGCCCGGACCCGTGTCCTCCGGGATGTCCGTCGGCTGTCACGAACTCATCCGCGACGCCCGGGCGACGCTGGTCTCGACCGTCGACGAGGTCCTCGAGACCGTCGGACGCTTCGGTCTCGCCGAGGCCACCGTCCCGGGCCGGCCGAAACGGCGCACCGACCGGCTGGGGCCCGAGGCATTGCGCGCTTTCGAGGCACTGGCCGTGCGCGCCGACCGGTCCGACGCCGAGATCGCGGCCGAATCGGGCCTCCCGCTGCGGCGCGTGCGGGCGCTGCTGCCGGAACTGGAGATCGACGGATTCGCCGTTCGCGGGGAAGCCGGCTGGCGACGGCGGAAGGAAAGCGCGTGATCACCGCGAAATCCGGGCGAAATCGTCGACGGCGTTCGGCCGGTTCGGTGGGGCCGCGTGGCGATCCTTGACCGGGAGCGGTTGTTCGCGGAGCGTGACATCCATGCCGCCACCACGTTCCGGCCGGGCCCGCCGTCCCGATCTGCGCGCGCTGCGGGCCGCGTTGCCCGAGCCGGTGCGGGCCGTCGTCACCGCCTACGAACGGCACCTCGGGCTCGAACGCGGCCTCTCCGCGCACACCGTCCGGGCGTACGTCGGCGATGCGGTCTCGCTCTTGGGCTTCGTCGTGGACGGCGGCGGTGGGCTCGCGGAACTGGACCTCGCCCGGCTGCGGGCGTGGCTCGCCGCGCAGCAGTCCGGTGGGGCGAGCCGGACGACGCTGGCCCGGCGGGCCGCCTCGGCGCGGACGTTCACGGTCTGGGCGCACCGCACCGGCGTCCTGACCACCGACCCCGGCGGCAGGCTCGCCTCCCCGCGAGCGCACCGCACCCTCCCCGGGGTGCTGCGCGCCGCGCAGGCGGGGGAGGTCATGCAGGCGTCGGCGGCCGGCGCGGCGCAACGCGATCCGATCGCACTGCGTGATCGCGCGATCGTCGAGCTGCTCTACGCCACCGGCATCCGCGTGTCCGAGTTGTGCGGGCTGGACGTCGGCGAGGCCGATTTCTCCCGTCGTGTCGTGACGGTGCTGGGCAAGGGCGGCAAGGAACGCGTCGTTCCCTTCGGGGTCCCGGCGGCGGCGGCGCTCGCGGACTGGATCGACGAGGGCCGGCCGAAGATCGTCGCCGAAACCGGTGGTGAGAGCGCCGAGCCCGCGCTTTTCCTGGGTGTCCGGGGCAAACGCGTGGACCCGCGGGCGGTGCGGCGCGTCGTGCACGACGCCGTCACGGCGGTGCCCGGAACAGTCGACATGGGGCCCCACGGCCTGCGGCATTCGGCCGCGACGCATCTGCTCGAAGGCGGTGCCGATCTCAGGAGCGTTCAGGAACTGCTTGGTCACGCTACGCTCGCCACGACGCAGCTCTACACTCATGTGACCGTCGACCGGTTGAAAGCGATCCATGACCGAGCGCACCCCAGGGCCTGAGGCGGCCGGGGGCGGCTCGCCGGGATCGTCACCAGCAGGCCCGGCGGCGCACGCGCATCCGCACGAGCACGGAGACCACACTGAGCCGCATGCCGAGAACGACGGTGCGATGACCGCAGGCCCGCACGTGACCGAAGCCGCCGGAGTGACCACTCACGGTGAGGCTGTCGCGCCCGAGGAGACCCGGGCCGGCCACGACGTCGACGCCGGGATCGCGGCTCTGTGGCAGCAGTTCGCCGACAGCCCGGACCAGGCGTCGCGCGATCGGCTCGTGCTGCACTACGCCCCGCTCGTCAAGTACGTCGCCGGCCGGGTCGGCACCGGGCTGCCCACCCACATCGACGTGGGTGACCTCGTGCAGTCGGGCATCTTCGGGCTCGTCGACGCCATCGAGAAGTTCGACCCCGAGCGCGGCCTCCGCTTCGAGACCTACGCGATGCAGCGCATCCGCGGCGCGATCCTCGACGACCTCCGTTCGCAGGACTGGGTGCCGCGCGCGGTCCGCAGCAAGGCGAAGGAGGCCGAGCGCGCGATGGAGCGTCTCGGTGCCCGCCTGCACCGCACGCCGACCGACGCGGAACTCGCCGCCGAGCTCGGCATCGGCCTCGACGACCTGCGCGACTTCTACGGCCAGCTGCAGCTCACCAGCGTCGTCGCGCTGGAGGACCTGGTCGCCGCGGGCAAGGACAGCGGCTCGCTGGTCGACACGCTGCCCGACGACGACGCCGTCGACCCGGTCGCGGTGCTCGTCGACCAGGACAACCGCCGCCAGCTCGCCCAGGCGATCGCGCAGCTCACCGAGCGCGACAAGATCGTGGTCAGCCTCTACTACTTCGAGAGCCTGACCCTCGCCGAGATCGGCAAGGTCCTCGGGGTCACCGAGTCACGGGTGAGCCAGCTGCACACGCGGGCGGTCATGCGGCTGCGCGCCAAGCTGGTCGAGCAGACCGGCACCTGATCACCGACCACCTCCCCACGGCTTGAGCCGGTATTCGCCCACCTCGCCGGTCAGGGCGAGGGGGTCGACGTACGCCTCGCCGCGCCGCACGCCCCAGTGCAGGCACGCCGCCACCGAGCAGCCGGGGTGCCCGGCGAGGACGCTGCCGAGCACCTGGCCCCGGTAGACCTGTTCGCCCACGGCCACTTCCGGCACGACGGGTTCGTAGGTCGTCCGCAGGCCACCGTCGTGGTCGACGGAGAGCACGGGCCGCCCGCCCACGGACCCGGCGAACACGACGACGCCCGCATCCGCGGCCAGCACGTCCTGCCCGGGCACCGCGGCCAGGTCGACCCCGCGATGCCCGGCGCCGTAAGGCGTTTCGGGAGCGTCGAAGTACTTCGTAACCACCGGAACGGGTGACAAAGGCCAAGAGAGCCGCCCGGCGCGGAAACCACTCGCGCCGGGTTCGGCCGCCACCGAGGCCGGCCACGCCGGGGTGATCATCAGCGCGGTCGCCCACGGCACGGCCGACGCCTGCAGGACCGCAGCGGAAGCGGACGACGGACCCGTGGTGGTGGCGAGCCATCGTGCCCAGGGCTTGGCGGGTGTCCCCAGCGCAGCCGACGCCGAAGCCCCACCTCCCGAAGCCGTCGCCGCCACGACCCCGGCACCCGCGGCCCCACTCGCGAACACACCTCCGAAAACCCCCATGACCAGGGCAACCACGCCCGGGAACCACCCCGGCACCCACCGTCCGAAACGCTTGATCGACTCCATGGCTCCAGCCTGCGGTACCCCGCTGCTCCGTGGGGGGCCGAAGCCGAATCTGTGGATAACCGAACCGGATGTGGACAACTCCGCCGGCGACCGGCCGCCGGTGGGGGAGCGGCTGGTGGCAGGGGGTAGAATCTTTTCCGCGGTCCGCTTCAGCGGGCTGACTTCGCGTGCACGTGCGCGTCCCCCGGTCCGGAAGCGGCCGGGCGAGTCGCACGGGGTCCGGCGGTCCCTGGGTTCCTCACTCCCCGGGGTCCGGATGCCGGCACGGGCACCAGGGCGAGCGGCCACCCGGCCGCGAGCGACAAACCGATCAGCGCGTCCGCGGGAGCCCCGCGAGCGCGCACGACACAGAAGAGGTGTGATTCCGGCAATGGCCGTCGTCACCATGAAGCAGCTGCTCGACAGCGGCGTGCACTTCGGGCACCAGACCCGCCGGTGGAACCCGAAGATGAAGCGCTACATCTTCACCGAGCGCAACGGCATCTACATCATCGACCTGCAGCAGACGCTGACCTACATCGACCGTGCGTACGAGTTCATCAAGGAAACCGTCGCGCACGGCGGCACCATCATGTTCGTCGGCACGAAGAAGCAGGCTCAGGAAGCCATCGCCAACGAGGCCGCGCGCGTGGGCATGCCCTACGTCAACCAGCGCTGGCTCGGCGGCATGCTGACCAACTTCCAGACCGTGCACAAGCGTCTTCTCCGCCTCAAGGAGCTCGAGTCGCGGGAGCAGACCGGCGGCTTCGAAGGTCTCACCAAGCGCGAGATCCTGACGCTGACCCGCGAGAAGGACAAGCTCGAGAAGACCCTCGGCGGTATCCGCGACATGGCGAAGGTGCCGAGCGCGGTGTGGATCGTCGACACGAAGAAGGAGCACATCGCCGTCGGCGAGGCTCGGAAGCTGAACATCCCGGTCGTCGCGATCCTGGACACCAACTGCGACCCGGACGAGGTCGACTACCCGATCCCGGGCAACGACGACGCCATCCGGTCGGCCGCGCTGCTGACCAAGGTCGTCGCCGAGGCCGCGGCCGCCGGCCTGATGCAGCGCTCCAGCCGCAACGGTGCTTCGGCCGACGCGAAGCCGGAGCCGGGTGTCGCCGCGGACGAGCCGCTGGCCGAGTGGGAGAAGGAGCTGCTGGCCGGTTCCGAGACCGCCGCCGCCGACGCGACCGAAGCCGCCGCTGCTGTCGAGGCCGCCCCGGCCGAGGTGGCCCCGGCCGAGGCCGCCACCGAGCAGGCGACCGCCTCCTCCTGATGCTCCACCGCCCGTGCGGCCGCGCCCCCGGGGCCGGCCGCACGGGCGTAGCTCCCCTCAAGTTTTCACGTACCTGAAAAGGACGGATCCACCACAATGGCGAACTACACCGCCGCTGACGTGAAGCGCCTGCGCGAGATGACCGGCGCCGGCATGATGGACTGCAAGAAGGCGCTGGAGGAGAACGGCGGCGACTTCGACAAGGCCGTCGAGTTCCTGCGCATCAAGGGCGCCAAGGACGTCGGCAAGCGCGCCGAGCGCGCCACCGCCGAGGGCCTGGTCACCGGCGAGGGCGGCGTCCTGATCGAGCTGGACTCCGAGACCGACTTCGTCGCGAAGAACGCCGACTTCCAGGCGCTCGCCGCGAAGATCGTCGAGGTCGCGAAGACCCTCAAGACCTCCGACGTCGAGGCGCTCAAGGGTGCCGAGCTCGACGGCAAGACCGTCAACGAGGTCGTCCAGGAGCTGTCGGCCCGCATCGGCGAGAAGCTCGAGCTGCGCCGCGTCGTGGCCTTCGAGGGCCAGACCGCGACCTACCTGCACCGCCGTGGCTCGGACCTGCCGCCGGCCGTCGGCGTGCTCGTCGAGTTCACCGGTGACGACGCCGAGGCCGCCCGTGGTGCCGCCATGCAGGTCGCCGCGCTGCGCGCGAAGTACCTGACCCGCGACGAGGTGCCGGCCGAGATCGTCGAGAACGAGCGCCGCATCGCCGAGCAGACCGCCCGCGAGGAAGGCAAGCCGGAGCAGGCCATGTCGAAGATCATCGAGGGCAAGGTCAACGCCTACTACAAGGACAACGTCCTGCTCGAGCAGCCGTCGGTCAAGGACAACAAGAAGACCGTCAAGGCCCTGCTCGACGAGGCCGGCGTGACGCTGACCAAGTTCGCGCGCTTCGAGGTCGGCCAGGCCTGACATCAGGCCAGGGCGTAGGTTTCACACCCACAGTGCCCCGTCTCCGTCCATCGGGGGCGGGGCACTGGCGGGTCCAGAGAAGAAAACACGGTCGAGGGGCGTAGGAGGCGACATAGATGGGTGACCGGGTCGAAGGTGGCTACCGGCGGGTGCTGCTGAAACTGGGCGGCGAGATGTTCGGCGGTGGTTCGATCGGCGTCGATCCGGACGTCGTCCACTCGGTCGCGCAGCAGATCGCCGACGTCGCCCGCACCGGCGTCCAGGTCGCGGTCGTGATCGGCGGCGGCAACTACTTCCGCGGCGCGGAGCTGTCGCTGCGCGGCATGGACCGCGACCGCGCCGACTACATGGCGATGCTGGGCACCGTGATGAACTGCCTGGCGCTGCAGGACTTCCTGGAGAAGGAAGGCCTGCCCACCCGCGTGCAGACCGCCATCACGATGGGGCAGGTCGCCGAGCCCTACATCCCGCGGCGCGCCGAGCGGCACCTGGAGAAGGGCCGCGTCGTGATCTTCGGCGCCGGGGTCGGCATGCCGTACTTCTCCACCGACACCGCGGCGGCGCAGCGGGCGCTCGAGCTGGGCTGCGAAGCCGTGCTGATGGCGAAGGCCGTCGACGGCGTCTACACCGCGGACCCGAAGGCCGACCCCACCGCCGAGATGTTCCGCGAGATCACCCACCGCGAGGTGCTGGAGCGGGACCTCAAGGTCGCCGACGCGACGGCGTTCAGCCTCTGCATGGACAACAACATGCCGATCATCGTGTTCAACCTGCTCACCGAGGGGAACATCGCCCGCGCGGTGAGTGGTGAAAGAATCGGCACGTTGGTCAGCACCCCCGCCGACGGGGTACCGGCCTAGACCTGCTGGGATCAGCCAGGCGCCACACCATCACAACAACGGGAGTAGCCGTGATCGACGAGACCCTCCTCGATGCCGAGGAGAAGATGGAAAAAGCGGTGGCCGTCGCCAAGGACGACCTGACGTCGGTGCGCACCGGCCGGGCGACTTCGTCGATGTTCTCGCGCATCGTGGTCGAGTACTACGGCGCGCCGACCCCGCTGAACCAGCTGGCCAGCGTCAACGTGCCGGAAGCCCGCATGGCGCTGATCAAGCCCTACGACCAGACCCAGCTCGGCGCCATCGAGAAGGCCATCCGCGAGTCCGACCTCGGGGTCAACCCGAGCAACGACGGCCAAGTCATCCGGATCGTCATCCCGCAGCTCACCGAGGAGCGGCGCAAGGAGATGGTGAAGGTCGCCAAGAGCAAGGGTGAGGACGCGCGGGTGACCATCCGCAGCATCCGCCGCAAGGCCAAGGAAGAGCTCGACCGCATCGGCAAGGACGGCGAAGCGGGCGAAGACGAGGTCGTGCGCGCGGAGAAGGAGCTGCAGAACCTCACCGACACCTACTCGCACAAGGTCGACGAGCTGGTCAAGCACAAGGAAGCCGAGCTGCTCGAGGTCTGATGGCACAGGTGAGCGAGGAACGCGAAGACCGGGTGGACGCCACCGGAGCACACCCGGCGGCCCGGCCCGGGACGCCGGAACCGGCCGGCGCCGGCGCTCCGGCCACGCCGGAGTTTCCGGGAACCGCCGCGGCGGGCCCGGCACCGGCCGGGCCGGAGACCTCGGGAACCGGTGAAGCGAGCCGGTTGTCGGCCGCCGGCACCGCCGCGGCCTCCTCGGCGACGGGCGCTGCGGCGGAATCGCCTGCCACCTCGGCAAAAGGGGTGGCGGCCGAGGCCGGCACGGAACCGGCGCCGGAGGCCAAGAAGGCCTCCAAGGCGGGCCGGAACCTGCCCGCGGCCATCGGCGTGGCCCTGCTGCTCGGCGCCGCGGTCATCGTTTCCCTGCTCACCGTGCGGTTCCTGTTCATCGGGGTCATCGCGATCGCGATCGCGGTCGGCACCTTCGAATTCGCCGGGGTGCTGCGCCGGGTCGCCGACACCCGGGTCGCGATGATCCCGGTGCTGGTCGGCGGGCAGGCGATGATCTGGCTCGCCTGGCCGTTCGGCCGGGAGGGCGCGCTCACCGCGTTCGTCCTCACCGTCCTCGCCTGCCTGCTGTGGCGCCTGCCCGGCGGTGCGACGGGCTATCTGCGCGACGTCGGCGCGTCGGTGTTCGCGGCCGCCTACCTGCCGCTGTTCGGCGCGTTCGCGGCGATGCTCGTGCCGCCCTCGGACGGCGTCGGGCGCGTCCTGACCTTCCTGATCGGCGTCGTCGCGTCGGACACCGGCGGCTACATCGCCGGGGTGCTCGGGGGCAAGCACCCGATGGCCCCCACCATCAGCCCGAAGAAAACCTGGGAAGGCTTCGCCGGTTCGGTGATCGGCGGCGTCGTCGCCGGGGCGCTGACGCTGAGCCTGCTGCTGGACGGCCACGTCTGGCAGGGCGTGATCTTCGGCGTCGCGATCGTGCTGACCGCGACCCTCGGCGACCTCGTCGAGTCGCTGATCAAACGCGACCTCGGCGTCAAGGACATGGGCACGCTGCTGCCCGGGCACGGCGGGATCATGGACCGCCTCGACTCGCTGCTGCCCTCGGCCGTGGTGTCCTGGCTGCTGCTCTCGGCGTTCGTGCCGGTCGGCTGACCGGCCGCGTCAGTCGTCGTAGGGGTCGTCGACCTCCGCGCGGCCCCAGCCTTCGGCGACGCGTGAGTGGTCGATCACCGCGAAGACCGCACCCTCGGGGTCGGCGAGGATCGACATCCGGCCGAACGGGGTGTCGTAGGGCTGGATCACCACCGTGCCGCCGTGCATGAGCGCCTCGCCCGCGACCGCGTCGACGCCGCGGGCCGGGTCGATGTCGAAGTACACGAGCCAGTGCGGCGGGGTGTCCAGGCTGTACTCCGACCCCATGACGTACCGGTACAGCACCGGCTCGTGCTCGATGAGCCATTCGACGTAGTCGAGCGTCTCGCCGTCGCCGATCTGGTGGCTCCCGTAGTTGAACAGCTTGGTGTAGAAGTGGTCCGCCGCGACGCCGTCGTGGGTGTTGAGATCCGCGCCGCTGAAGGTGTTCGGGATCCCGGTGACGAACTCCCAGTTCGGCGGCACCTCCCAGAACACCACCGGCGCGCCGCACGCGTCGAGGGCGTGCATGATCGTGCCGCGGTCCGGGATCGGCACCGGCCCGAGGGTGATGCGCCCGCCGAGGTGCTCCACCCACTCGGCCGCGCTCGCCGTGTGGGGCACGGAGATGTGCGGCATCCACCCCAGTGGCGCGCCCTGGGCGGCGCGGTAGAGACCGCCGACCGGGACGGTGTTGAGCGCCGCGATGGCGTACCGCCCGTCGGACGTCGCCGGATCCCGTTGAGTGGTGTACTCCCAGCCGAAGAGGGCACCGTAGAATCTCTCCGCCACGGCCTGCTCGCGGCAGGCCAGCTCGATCCAGCACGGAATTCCGGCCGGGACCGGGGACGGGGTACTGGACGGGCCGAATGCCATGGGTGCTCCTCCCGATACCCACCGGATTCTAGGCGTGATCTGTGAGTTTTCCGCCAAGAATTCGCCACCGGGAGAGCACGGGCCGGCGACGAGGACCCGGAAGGAGCAGCGGGGTGCGGTGGTCGTCGCGGCGCACGGAGGTCGTGCCGAGCCCCAACATCTGGTACTACCAGCCCGAATACGAGCTGGAGAACCACGCGCAGGACAGCCGCGGCGAGATCTGGCGGGTGCTGCGCGAGGAGTACGACTGGACCGGCCGGGACGTGCTGGACGTCGGCTGCGGTGACGGGTTTCACTTGCCGCGCTTCGCCCGTGACGCCCGTTCGGTGCTCGGAGTGGAGCCGCACGAGCCGTTGGTGCGCAGCGCGCTGAAGCGCATCGAGGGTCTGTCGAACGTGGACGTGCGGATGGGCCGGGCCCAGCGGCTGCCGGTCCGCAGCGCGAGCGTCGATGTCGTGCACGCGCGCACGGCGTACTTCTTCGGGCCCGGATGCGAGCCGGGACTGGCGGAGGCCGAGCGGGTGCTGCGGCCGGGCGGGGCGATCCTGATCGTCGACCTCGACGTGACCAGCGAGCCCTACGGCCGCTGGATGCGCGCCGACCTACCGCATTACGACCCGGCCGCGGTGGAACGGTTCTTCGCCCGGGCCGGGTTCGGCTGCCGCCGCGTCGCGACCGAGTGGCGGTTCGCGACCGCGGCGGACCTCGAAGCGGTGCTGAAGATCGAATTCAGCAGGCCGGTCGCCGAACAGGCGATCGCGGAGTCCTTGCAGCGTAACGGGAATCGTACGCAGGACCTGACGCTGCCGGTGGGCTACCGCGTTCACGCGCGGGTCAAGCCCACCGGCCTCGTCCTGCCAGGTCACTCGGCTGTCTCTTCGGACGGAGCCGAGGACTCGTCCTCGTCCTCGCCGAGGATGCCGTAGAGCGAGCGCCGGGCGTCGTTGAGCACCTCGGCCGCGCGGGCCTGCTGGCTCTCGGTGCCCGCGCGCATGATCTGCACGAAGGCGGCGGCCAGGTTCTTGCCCGCCTTGGCGAGCCCGACCTCCGTCGGGTCGACGTCCTGCGCGATGTGCTCCCACGGCGGCGTGCTGTCCTGCTGCTCCGCGGCGGCGCGGCCGGTGTCGGTCAGCTCGAAGAGCTTCTTGCCGTGCTCGTCCTTGCTGAGGACCAGGCCTTCGTCAGCCAGCAACTGCAGCGTCGGGTAGACGGAGCCGGGGCTCGGCCGCCAGAAGCCGCCGGAACGCTCGCCGATTTCGCGGATGATCTCGTAGCCGTGCCGGGGCTGCTCGGCGAGCAGCGCCAGGATCGCGGCGCGGACGTCACCGCGGCGGCTGCGCCGTCCGCCGTGACCCCGCCGGCCCGGACCGTGGCCGCGACCGCGTCCACCGGGGCCGAAACCCGGGGGGAACTCGCCGAAACCACCGAAGGGACCGAAAGGTGTGCGCCCACGCTCGTGGGCGAAGGGGTGTCGTTGCCTACGCATGTCGTGTTCCTTTCTCGAACTGTTGCGACACGTTCACGATATATCGGAAACGGTCGTTCGACAACCCCTGTTCGGTGAGCTGGCTCACGGTTCTGCGAGGATCGGCGGGTGCCGGAAACCATCGACGAGATCGACGCGCGCCTGCTCCAGGCGCTGGGGGAGGACCCCCGGTCCACGGCGGTCGCGCTGGCCGAGCGGCTGAGCCTGTCCCGGAACACGGTGCAGGCCCGGCTCGCACGACTGGAGCAGCGCGGCGTGCTCGGGGCGTTCGAGCGCCGCATCGATCCGGCGCGCCTGGGTTACCCGCTGCGGGCGTTCGTCAACGCGCAGGTCGACCAGCGGCGCCTCGCCGAGATCGGCGCGGCCCTCGCGGCGATCCCCGAGGTGACCGAGGTGTGCGGGCTGACCGGGGCGAGCGACCTGATGGTCCAGGTCGTGGCCGTCGACGCCGACGACCTCTACCGCGTCGCCGGGCACATCCTGGCCTCGCCCGGGGTGGAGCGGACGAACATCTCGCTCGTCATGCGCGAGCTCGTCCCGTACCGCCTGGCGCCCCTGCTGGAGCGCGTGCATTCTGCGCAGCCGGAGGCCTGAGCTCTTCGGGTCGGGTGTGCATTCTGCGCACTTGAGCGAGCATCGGTTGTGCGATGCGTCCACCAGTGCTGTTCTGGTGGGCGCTTCCTGCACGAAAGGTGTCGACGATGACTCAGGCCCCCGTGGCCGCCCCGGCGCTCACCGCGATCGAGCAGCGGGTCCTGTGGCTCGCGACCGCGATCGTGCACCAGGCCAACCGCGTCCGGCCCAACCCGTCCGGGCTCAAGGTCGGCGGGCACCAGGCGTCGTGCGCGTCGCTGGTGTCGATCATGACGTCGCTGTGGTTCCGGCACCTGCGCCCCGAGGACCGCGTCTCGGTGAAGCCGCACGCGTCCCCGGTGCTCCACGCGATCAACTACCTGCTCGGCGAGCTGGACGAGGCCTACCTGCCGACGCTGCGCGAGTTCGGCGGCCTGCAGAGCTACCCGAGCCGCGCGAAGGACCCGGACCCGGTGGACTACTCGACCGGTTCGGTCGGCATCGGCGCGACCGCTCCGATCTGGGGCGCGCTGGCCCGCCGCTACCTGACGACCCGGGGCTCGTCCGCCGGGACCGGCCGGCAGTATTCGCTGGTCGGCGACGCCGAGCTGGACGAGGGCGCGATCTGGGAGGCCATCCTCGACCCGGCCGTGGCGGAGCTGGGCGAAATCGTCTGGATCGTCGACCTCAACCGCCAGTCGCTGGACCGCGTGGTGCCGAACATCGCGGCCGGGCGGCTGCAGGGCATGTTCGACGCCGCCGGCTGGCAGGTCCTGACGCTGAAGTACGGGCGGCTGCTGGAGGAGCTGTTCACCCGGCCCGGCGGTGCCGAGCTGCGTGCCCGCATCGACGCCATGCCGAACCCCGAGTACCAGCGGCTGCTGCGCTGCGACGCCGCGCAGGTGCGCGACCGGCTGCCCGCGGGCAACGCCGCACTGGCCGGGCTGGTGGCGTCGCTCGACGACGAAACGCTGCTGGCCGCGATCCGCAACCTCGGCGGCCACGACCTCGGTTCGCTCGACGAGGTCTTCGCGTCCATTTCGGACAGCCGCCCCACGGTGATCTTCGCCTACACCGTCAAGGGCCGGGGCCTGCCGACGCAGGGGCACCCGCAGAACCATTCGTCGCTGCTGACCGTGGCGCAGATGGAGGAGCTGGCGGCTTCCCTCGGTACTGATCTCGCCTCGCCGTGGGAGCGCTTCTCCTCGGGTTCTCCTGAGGCCGCGTTGTGCGCTGAAGTTGCTTCGCGCCTTCGCCGTCCGGACGTTCCTTCGGCGCCTTCGCTGGAGCTGCCCGTCGACATCGGGCGTACGCCGTCCGGGACGGCGACGACGCAGGCGGCCTTGGGACGCGTCCTGCTCGACCTGACGCGCGAAGCGCCTGAAGCGGCGAAGCGCGTGGTGACGGTCAGCCCCGACGTCAGCTCGACGACCAACCTCGGCGGCTGGGTCAACAAGGTGGGCGTCTGGTCGGCGACCGAGCGCCGCGACTGGTTCGAGGACGACCCCGAGACGATCATGCACTGGCGGGAGAAGCCGACCGGTCAGCACGTCGAACTCGGCATCGCCGAGACGAACCTGGTGGGCCTGCTCGGCGAGCTCGGCGCGACCTGGAGCCGGTGGGGCGAGCCGCTGCTGCCGATCGGCGTGATGTACGACCCGTTCGTGGAGCGGGCGCTGGAACCGTGGTCGTTCGGCATCTACGCGGGCGGGCAGTCGATCCTGATCGGCACGCCCTCGGGCGTCACACTCGCGCCCGAAGGCGGCGCGCACCAGTCGATCACCACGCCGTCGATCGGCATCGAGCAGCCCGGCTGCGTCAGCTACGAACCGGCGTTCGCGATCGACACCGAGTGGACGCTGCTGGCCGCGCTCGGCCGGCTCGGCAAGCCGGGCGGGACGTCGTCGTACTTCCGGCTCTCGACCCGGCCGGTCGACCAGACCCTCGCCGCGGTGCCGGTGGACCCGGCGGCCCGCGAACGCCGTCGCCGCCAAGTCGTGGCGGGCGCGTACCTGCTGCGGCGCGCGGCGGCCCCGGCCGTCACGCTGGCGGCGATGGGCGCACTGGTCCCGGACACCCTGGCGGCGGCCGGGCGTCTGGCCCAGGTCGGCGTCGAGGCCGACGTGGTGTGCGTGACCAGCCCGGGCCTGCTGTTCGAGGCTCTTCAGGCCCGGTCCGGCCGGGGAAGTGCCGAGTCGTGGATCCTCGACCAGGTCTTCCCGGCGTCCCGGGCCCGCCCGCTGGTCACCGTGCTCGACGGTCACCCGCACACGCTGGCGTTCCTCGCCGGGATCAACCGGGTGCCGTCGGTCGCGCTGGGCGTCACGGGCTTCGGCCAGTCGGGCTCGCTGGAGGACGTCTACCGCCACCACGGCATCGACACGGACGCGATCATCCGCGCCGCGCTGGACGTGGCGAGCTAGCCGAAGGTGGCGCCGGCGAGCATGGTGTCCATCTTGGCGTCCCAGCCGGGGAAGGACCCGTACTGGACGACGAGGATCCGGCTCGTCGGCAGCCACCACATCCGGACCTGGTTGTTCTGCGCCGACTTCTCGCAGGTGACCTGCCAGCGGGCGTACTCGGCCTTCTTGGGCCCGATCGGCGCGAACCCGGAATCGAGCAGCGTGCTGTCCTTGGCCCCCGAGGCCTTCCCGGGCGGCGAAGCGGGGGTGATGCAGGTCGGCAGGTCCGTGCCGGTGTACCAGCCGAAGGTCCGCTTCGCGCTGGGGAGGTTGATCGGCGTCTCGGAGCCCGCGGTCGCTTGGCGCAGGTCCAGAACCCGTGCTTCGCAGACCACGGTGCCTTCGGCGATGCAGCCGTCCAGCAGGCCGTCCTGGCTGTGAGCGGTGTAGGTCGCGCCCGCCGGCAGGGGCAGGCGCAAGGGCCCCACCTCGGCCCGCGGCCCGTTCATCGGGCTCGGACCGGGCTGAACCGGGCCCTCGGCCGGCGTGCTGCAGGCGGTGGCGCTCAGGACCACCGCGATGGCCAGGAGACGGTGCCGGAAGGACACGGACTCACCTCTTTCTTCCGCCCTTGGACTCCACGGGCGGGCTTTCGGTTTCCCCGGTGACCGCGGGTACACCCGGCCAGGGTGGCGCGGGCGGTGCGGTCGGGGCGTGGGACACTGGTCAGGTTATGACTGCCCTTCCCCTCGTCTTCGACGCGCCCAAGCGTGGCCTGCCGCCGCGCCACCTCGCCGACCTCTCGGTGTCCGAGCGCGCTGCCGCGGTCGCCGAGCTGGGGGAGAAGCCGTTCCGCGCGAAACAGCTGTCGAACCACTACTTCTCCCGCCTGACGGTCGACCCGGCGGAGATGACGGACATCCCGGCGGCGTCCCGTGCCAAGCTGGTCTCCGACCTGATGCCGACGCTGCTGACCGAGGTCCGCGCGCTGGAGGCCGACAACGGCGCGACCCGCAAGACGCTCTGGCGGGCGCACGACGGCACGCTCCTGGAGAGCGTCCTGATGCGCTACCCGGACCGCGCGACGCTGTGCATCTCGAGCCAGGCGGGCTGCGGAATGGCGTGCCCGTTCTGCGCGACCGGCCAGGGTGGGCTCGACCGGAACCTGTCGACGGCGGAGATCGTGGACCAGGTCCGCTCGGCGGCGGCCGTCATGCGCGACGGCACGATGCCCGGTGGCCCGGGCCGGCTGTCGAACATCGTGTTCATGGGGATGGGTGAGCCCCTCGCCAACTACAAGCGTGTGGTGGCGGCGGTGCGTCGGATCACGGATCCCGCGCCCGGTGGTCTGGGGATCGGCCAGCGTTCGGTGACGGTGTCGACGGTGGGTTTGGCGCCGGCGATCCGGAAGCTGGCGGACGAGAAGATGCAGGTGCGGCTGGCGGTGTCGTTGCACACGCCGGACGATGAGCTGCGGGACACGCTGGTGCCGGTGAACGAGCGCTGGTCGGTGGACGAGGTGCTGTCGGCGGCTCGGTACTACGCGGACACGTCCGGGCGCCGGGTGTCCATTGAGTACGCGTTGATCCGGGACATCAACGATCAGCCGTGGCGGGCCGAGTTGCTGGCGAAGCGGCTGCGCAAGCACCTGGGTCAGCTGGTGCACGTGAACGTGATCCCCTTGAACCCGACTCCGGGTTCGAAGTGGGACGCGTCGCCGAAGCCGGTGGAGCGGGAGTTCGTTCGGCTGGTGAACGCCGGTGGGGTGGCGTGTACCGTGCGGGACACCCGGGGCCAGGACATTGCCGCGGCCTGTGGCCAGCTGGCCGCTGAAGGCTGAGTTTTCGGTTCAGTTATGGAGAAATTGTCGTGATGTATGCCCCCAGCCTGTTGGATCCCGCTGCGGAATCGTTGAAGCTGGCGGACTCTCGTGGTGCGACGCAGGTTGCCCGCGAGGCGCGGACGTTGCTGGGTGAGCGGTTCAGTTCGGTGACGTTCATGTACGTGTTGATGCGGGCGTTCGAGGTGGAGTACACCGCGGCGTGCGATGCGGCGCGGTGGCACGAGTTCCACGGCGGGCCGCGTGCGCTGTCGGACGCCGATCTCGAGACGCTGCTGGCTCCCTGGCTCAGCCGCTGACCGTCTCCGGCTCGCCGGATTCGGTGCTGAGCGGCGGATCGGATCGCGCGAGCTGAACCGGTTCCCAAGCGGAAGTCATCACGCGGGAGCCGCCTTCAGGGACCTGGAGAGGGCCACCAGCTCGCGGGCGTCGTCGTCGAGGCCGGCGCCGTCGGGTACGGCGATGGGCATTCCCACCTCCCCTACCGGTTCACGGCGGGCGTGCGCTCGCAGCGCTTCGGTGAGCCGGTCGGCCAGGGGACCGTCATGTGGCAGCTGGGCGACGTACGGGCTGATCCGGACCAGTCCGTCGCGGCATTCGATGACCCGCCGGTAGTAGCGGCGATGCACGCCGAGCAGGCTCAGCGCGTTCCGCCACGGGTTGAGCGGCGTCCGGCTCAGTGCGTCCTCCGGGAAAGCCCGGTGCAGCCGGGTCCACAGGGGGCCGAGCTGGTGGTACGTCCGCAGGTGCTGCCACCACACGCGCGCCGCGGCCAGCCGGGTGGCGGCACCCGGGTAGGACAGGCCGATGACGAGCAGGATCGCGCTCGGGAACACCAGGAAAACCGTGGCCTGCACCAGCAGCCAAGGGATCGCCGCGCCCGCCCAGTGCACGAGCACCACCGCGATCAGGGTGGCTCCGCCCACCGCGCCCAAGGCGAACCCCACAGAGGCCACCAGCAGCCCGCGCGCCAGCCGCGGCGCAGCGCCCCGCGCGTAGCGCCGTGCGAAGAAGCACGCACTCGCGATGCCGTAGGTGAGGTACAGATCGGCGGCCAGGTAGAAGACCGAGACCCCGGCGCGGGGGTACGCCGTCGGCGGGACGTCCGGCATCAGCACCGTGACACTCGCCATGACCAGGATCGCGGTGCCCAGCGGCACCGCTTCCTGCCAGGCCCGCCGCCGCGCCCGGGCGGGCGGCAGCGCCGAGAACAGGAAGAAACACGCCAGGGAGTAGACGAGCCCGCAGAGGAAGATGTGCTGGAACAGCAGCGGCACGATCGACCCGGGGTCCGGCTGGTTCACGTCGCCCGCCAGCAGGCCGAGCGGGTAGGAGGCCGCGAAGCAGGCCAGACACGCCGTGACCATCCAGCGCGCCACGTCCGACGGCGCCCGGGTGAGCTGGTAGCTCTTCCACAGCAGCGCGGGGTAGAGGATCACTCCTTGGACGACGAGGAGCGCGACCTTGCTGTTCACAACCAGCCCAGCCGTTCGCCCAGTGCGGCCTCGATCCGCTGCGCGGTGTCCTCCTCCGACGACTTCCGGGCGACCCGGTCCAGCACGGACGCCCATTCCAGGATGATCGTCGCGACCGTCTCCGCTTCCCGCTCCTGGTCGGTGTCGTAGGACGTCCGTCGCAGGGCCTGCCGGATCGGCTCCGGTGCCAGGTCCGGGTACTGCTCGCGCAGGTCGCCGGGCGGGGCGGCGTCCGGGGTCAGCGCGGTGACCAGGCTGTCGTCCTCCGCGGTGGTGCGGTGGCCGGCCAGCATGTGGCCCAGCTCGTGGAGGATGATGTGGCGCTGGTGGGCTTTGCTCGTGTCCTGCTGGTAGACGATGTAGTCGGCCTGGCCGGTGGCGATCCAGGCGCCGAACGGGCCCGGCACCGGGATCCGGTGCGCGATCAGCCGGATCGGGCGGCCACGCTGTTTCCCCACGGTGCGGCACAGTTCGAGGACGTCGAGCGGTGGGCGGATGCCCAGTTCGTTCAGCAGTCGCCTGCAACGGCGCCGTAACTCGCGTTCCCTCACCAGTCACCCTGCTGTCGGTGTGAGGAGGCCCGTGCTGCCCCGTCTCACCGATGGTAGCGATCAACACACAGTGCGGTCGGCCCCTACCCCCGTTCAGCCGTTCGGCGTAGGGCCGACTGGCCGCAGCCTTCCGCCTCCCGCGCGTGTGGCACTCAGGAGGGGCCGGTGCGGGGCTTCTGTCCGAAAGCCGGCACCGCGTAGGGCCGCCGCAGCCAGCGGCCGGTCGGGAAGAGGACGACCATGTCCTGGCCCGAACCACCCACCCACGCCGGCCGTCCGGGCTGGTGGCGCAGCGGCGTGCTGCCGTGGCTCGACGTGGAGGCACGCAGCTCGGCCCGGCTCCCGTCGCGGTATTCGACGAGGATGTCCGGCAGGTGCCGGCCCGTGCGGATCGGACGATCGGGCTGCACGGTGACCGCGGCCGGCCGCCAGCCGGTCCGCAGCACGGCCCGGTGCCGCCGTCGCCACCGGATCGAAGCGACCATGCTGAAGGCCGCGGCCATCAAGACGCAGAAGGCGAGAAGCCACCAGGCGGCGGACGCACGACGGTCGACGCCGTCTTCCAGCAACGTCCGCACCCGGGCCGGGTTCGCGGGGTCGTAGATCACCGTGACCGGGCCGCCCTCGGCGTAGCGCCGTCCCGAGTTCACGGCGATGGTGGCGAACCGCAGGTCGCCCTGCACGGCGTAGGAGAAGTGGATCTTCCTCGGGCGGTCCACGGCCTGCAGCACCTTCCCGGTCACGCGGACACCGTCGCGCAGGAGCTCGCCGGAAGGGCGTTCGAACGCGATCAGGCCGGCGAACGCTCCGCCGGCGACCACCAGCCAGAGCACCATGAGGACCAGCGCGCGCCGGCCCAGCACCCGCAGCTTGCGAGTCTGGGCGGCCAGGTCCACGGGGCCGTGGCCGACCGCGTCGTCCGGCGGCAGCCACGTCCGATCTTCCCGCATCCGCCCACCTTTCCACAGCCACGGCCCGAACCGGGCGCGAACTATGCTGCGGCGATGCAGATCTCCATGGCGGTTCCCTACGACGAGGAACGGCTGCGGCGCACCCTGCGGTTCATCCTCCGTCCGCAGCTGAAAACCATCCGCGTCCTGGGCTCCGTGCTGACCGTCCTCGGCATCGCTCTGGTGGTACTGGACCCTTCGGACCCGATGTCCTACGCCATGGTGGCCCTCGGATTGCTGTGCGTGCTGGCGATCGCGCCGATCACCGTGGCCCGCTCGGTGCGGTTGCAGTCGGCCGCCATCAAGGCCGGGTGCCACCTGACGCTGGACGACGAGTGGGTCACGGTCGCCTACCCGCTCGCCGAATCGCGGTTCCGGTGGGCCGGTTTCGGCCGCGTCGTCGAGACCCCGGAGGTCTGGTACGCCATGTTCGGCAAACTCCAGGCGGTCACGATCCCGAAGGCGCCGATGACCGGGGAGCAACGGGCGGAGTTCGCCGCGTTCGTCAGCAGGTTGCCCTGGCCGAGTGGCCGCCCGGCCCCGGCGCAGTCCTCTGTGGACTGACGACGGAGCGTTCGCCGGCCGGCCGGCCCGGTACCCGGCGAGGCGATATTCGGTGGCGCCGGCGCGGCGGACGGGGTTAGGTCGGTCCCATGGTGCCCTTGCACGGTACGTGCGATGAGCGGTTCCGAGAGGTACGCGACGCGCTGGCGGAGTCCTTGGCCAAGGACGACGTCGGCGCCTCGGTCGCGGTGTTCGCCCACGGGCGGCCCGTGGCCGATCTGTGGGGTGGGTACGCCGACGCGGAGCGGACCCGTGCGTGGGAACGGGACACGATCACCAACGTCTGGTCCACCACCAAGACGATGGTCGCGTTGTGCGCGTTGATCCTCGCCGATCGTGGTGAGCTCGACCTGGATGCGCCGCTCACCCGGTACTGGCCGGAGTTCGGCGCCGCGGACGTCCTGGTGCGGCACGTGCTGTCGCACACCTCCGGCCTGCCGGTCTGGGACACGCCGATCACCGTCGACGATCTGCGCGACCCCCCTGCGGTCACCGCGCGGCTGGCCGCGCAGACGCCCCGGTGGCCGCCGGGGGAGGTCGGCTGCTACCACGCGCTCACGCAGGGGTTCCTGCTCGGGGAGGTGGTCCGCCGGATCACCGGCAAGACCATCGGCGCCTTCTTCGCCGCGGAAGTGACCGGCCCGCTGGGTGCGGATTTCCACATCGCGCTGCCCGCCGGGCACGACGACCGCTTCGCCCCGTCCATCGCCCCGCCCGGCGGGATGACCGTGCCGCCGCCCACCGAACTGTTCGACGCCGCCCCCAATCCGGAGCTGGTGCCCGACGACACGAACACGGTGGCGTGGCGACGCGCGGAGATCCCCTCGGGGGCCGGCTACGGCAATGCCCGGTCGGTCGCGGCCGTCCAGTCGGTCCTGGCGTCCGGCGGAACCGCCCGCGGGGTGCGGCTGCTGTCCCCGGCCGGGTGCGAGCGGGCCTTGGAGGAGCAGTACCACGGGCTGGACTACGGCCTGGGGGTGCCGATGCGGTACGGCATGGGCTACGGCATCAGCGGCCGGAACTGCTTCTGGGGCGGCATGGGCGGTTCACTGGTGTTCAACGACCTCGACGCCGGCCTGACCGTCGCCTACGTGATGAACCAGATGGCCGACGCCATCGTGGGCGACGACCGCGGCATGAGCATGGTGATGGCGGCCTACGGCGGCTTGGGGTAGCCCCGCCTCAGCCGAGCCGGTACAAGCGCCCGCCGTGAACGGCGAGCACGGCGAGCGGCCCGTTCGTGGGTCCCGCCGTCGCCTGCCAGGCGGTCGCGCCCGGTGCGGCGGCCGTGGCCTGGCCGGCGGTGAGCGGGAGGCCGGCGCTGCCGCCGCCGGTCACCGTGCCGGCCGAATCGGTCACGAGGACGCAATCCGGCTGCGTGCCGTCGACGACGGCCCAGCCGGTGATGACGGCGCCGGCGTCGGTGGCCGGGGCGTCGAGCGCGCCGTGCGCGGTGCCGGGGCCGCCGGGTGACAACGGCTGGGCGGTGCTCAGGTCGAGGTGGCTGCCGAGCTCGGGACCGTGGCAGCCGAGGGTGAAGGCGCTGGTGAACGGGTAGGCCTGCAGCGCGCGGGCAGCGGGGGCGGCGGCGCGCTGGATGTGCAGGGCGTCCAGCGCCGCCGGTGCGTCGACGCGCAGAGCGACCGCGGACAGGTTGAGCGGTGCGTAGCTGCGGCGGACCTCGTCGGCCTTGCCGCCGCCGATCGCGTGGGTGAGCAGCGCCAGGGTGACGACCGCCGCGACGAGGTAGCGGTGTGGCCACTGTGGACGGTGCAGGGTGGCCAGCACCGTCAGCGCGATCGTCGCCAGCGCGGCGACCAGGACGTACCGGCTGATGAGCCCGACGTTGCCGCCGGGCACGTTCGCCGTCGTGCGGCCCAGCGCCAGCATCGATGCCAGCGCGAAGGAGTAGAGCGCCAGACCGGTCCACCCCGCGTCCGCCGCGGCCGGCCGGGCGGTGACCGTCCGGCGCAGCAGCAGGCCGAGCCCGGCGATCGTCAGCCCGCCGGCGATCACCGCGACGACGGCGGTGTCGACCGTCCACAGCCCGCCGACGGCGGCCGCCAGGACGGACAGGCGCCCGTCGGGATCGAAGGCCGCCGTCGCACCCGACTGCGTCCCAGCAGGCTTGGTGAGCCACCACGCGCCGAGGACGACCACGCCGGCCGCGGCCGGGATCGCGACCCGGAGCCGGGATTCCCCGCGGATCCACGCGATGAAGGCGAGCACGAACCAGATCGGCAACGCGGCGCCGAAGCTGAGGCAGCCGAGCACGGCGGCCGCCGCCGCGCCGGCCGGCCGGCCGCGGTGGGCGCACGCCACGGCGATCGTGCACGAGGTCACCGCCGGGACCCAGCTGATGCCGTTGGTGCCCTGCACCCAGAGCTCGGTGGCGTGGGAGGTGAACAGCAGCCACGCCATGGCGGCCGTCAGCGCGCCGCGGACCGCCGGCGAAAGGTGCCTCGGCAGCATCGTGCGCAGCGCCGACACGGCGACCGCGAGCAGGACGACGGTCAGCACCGTCAGGACGCGGTTGTCGCCGCCGAACCACGCCGCGTCGGCGTAGAAGAGCAGCGATGGCACGACGAACGGCTGGTCGAGGTGGTAGGTGAAGACCGGCCCGAGCAGCAGGTTCCCGGAGTCGTCGGTGATCTTGGCGAAGACGTGCCAGTAGTCGAGCAGCACGGGCATCCGCGGCGCGCGCACGGCCGCCAGCAGCGCCAGGCCGGCGGGCAGCGCCGTGAAGAGCCACCACGCGAGCACCGGCAGCCGCTGCGCCGCACGGGGGCCGGCCGGGGCGGCGACGCGCGGGATCGGCGCGGTGACGTCCGGTCCGGCGGCGTCGGCGAGCACGGGCTGGGGCATGGGTCTCCTGCCGGGAACGAAGGTGCGGGTCCGGCGACGGCGGGACCGCCAGGCATCGTATCCGGTGGTCATTTCCCGACGGAAAGGCGGCGACCAGCGCCTTTCCGTGCCCGGCGAGACGAGACGTGGTACCCGGCGCGCGGTTCAGCTCGGCCGGGCCGGCGCCCACAGGTCGTCCGCGTCGCCCGCTTCCAGGCGGCCCCGGTACACCCCGATCTTGTGGTCGATCAGCTCCAGGTTCTCCTGCAGCTCGGCCAGCCTGGCCAGGACCTCGGCGCGGTGTTCCTCCAGCAGGGCCAGCCGCTCCGGCTCGTTGCCGCGGCCGGCGGCGACCAGGTCCGCGTACCGGCGGATCGTCCTGATCGGCATGCCCGTGGCGCGCAGCTTGGTGCAGATCTTGATCCAGTCGAGGTCCAGCTGCCGGTAGCGGCGCCGGCCGCCGCTGGTGCGGTCGACGCGGGTCACCACCAGGCCCGCGCGTTCGTAGTAGCGCAGCGTGTGCGCGCTGACCCCGGTGCGGCGGGCCGCGTCCGCGATGGTCAGGCCGGCCGCCGGGATCGGGTTGACTTCGAGCACGCTCTAAATCCTAGCGTCGAGCGCATGAACGTTGCCCCCGCAAGCCGCCCGAACCTGGTGCTCGCGATCTGCTGCGCCAGCATCGTCATCGTGGTGATGGACATCTCCATCGTCACGGTCGCCCTGCCCGCGATCCGCCACGACCTGGGCGCTTCCGTCTCCGGCCTGCAGTGGACGATCGACGCCTACACGCTGGTGCTGGCCGCGTTCCTGGTGCTCGCCGGGTCGGCCGCCGACCGGTTCGGCCGCAAACGCGTCTTCCGGTGCGGGCTCGCCCTCTTCGGTCTCGGGTCGCTGCTGTGCAGCCTGGCCCCGAGCACCGGCTGGCTGATCGCCGCCCGGGCGGTGCAGGCGGCCGGCGGCACCATGCTCAACCCGGTCGCGATGGCCATCGTCGCCACCACCTTCCCCGTGCCGGCCGCGCGCGCCCGCGCCATCGGCGTGTTCGGCTCGATGTCCGGCCTGGCGCTGGCGCTCGGGCCGATCCTCGGCGGCGTGCTCGTCGACGGCTTCGGCTGGCGTGCCGTCTTCTGGGTCAACGTCCCGATCATCGTCGCCGCGCTCGTGGCCACCGCCTTGTTCGTGCCCGAGTCGCGCGCGCCGCGGGCCCGCCGGTTCGACCCGGTGGGGCAGGTCCTCGTGCTGCTGGTGCTCGGCAGCGTCGTCTACGCCCTCATCGAGTCGCACCGGCTGGGCTGGACCTCGCCGTGGATCCTCGGCCTGCTCGCCGTCGCCGGGTTCGGCGTGCTGGGCATCCTCCGCCACGAACCGCGCCGGGCCGACCCGCTGCTCGAACTGCGCCTGTTCCGCAGCGTGTCCTTCAGCGCGGCGATCGTCATGGCGCTGTTCGCGCTCTGCGGGTTCGGCGCGTTCCTGTTCGTCACCACGCAGTACCTGCAGGAGGTCCGGGGCCTGACGGCGCTGGCGGCGGGCCTGTGCCTGCTGCCGGTCGGCGTGCTCGTCCTGGTCCTGTCCCCGTGGACCGGGCGGCTGGTCGGCACGCGCGGCCCGCGGTGGCCGCTGGTCGTCGCCGGCGTCGCGCTCGCCGCGGGCGGCGCCGTGTCGGCGGGGCTCGGGCCGGCCACGCCGCTGCCCGCCGTGCTCGCGACCTTCCTGCTGTTCGGCGTGTTCCTCGGCACGGTGAACCCGCCGATCACCAACACCGCGATCTCCGGGATGCCGGGCTCGATGGCCGGGGTGGCCGGGTCGCTGGCGTCGGCCGGCCGGCAAACCGGCACCACCCTGGGCGTCGCGCTCGCCGGGACGATCGCGGGGACGCCCGCGAGCACCGCGGCCGGGCTCTGGTGGCTGGTCGCCGGGCTCGGGGCCGGCCTGCTGGCCCTGGCGCTGCTCAGCACCGGACGCCGGGCGGCCGGGTCGGCCCGGCGGGCGGCGGCGCTGTTCGACGAGCTCAGCCTCCCGCGACCGACGGGATGATCTGCACTTCGGCGTCTTCGCGCAGCACCGTCGCGGTGCCGCCGCGGTGGCGGCACTCCTCGCCGTCGACGTAGAAGTTGACGTACCGGCGCAGCCCGGCCTGCTCGTCACGCAGCCGCCGTTCCAGCGCGGGGTACCGCTCGGCGAGCGCGTCGAGCACGGCACCGAGCGTGGCCGGCTCGGCGACCTCGACGTCGAGGCGGGATGCGCCGCCGGCCTTCTCCCGCAGGGTGCCGGGCAGCAGCACGGTGATCCGCACGGGTCACACCCTCGCGGCGCGGACGCTCAGCACGTCGGGCAGGTGCGCCACGACGAGCTGCCAGCTGTCGCCGTCGTCGCGGCTGGCGTAGACGTCACCGGTCCGCGAGCCGAAGTACACCCCGGCGGGTTCGGCGTCGTCGGTGCACATCGCGTCGCGCATCACGCCGGCCCAGTAGCCGTCCGGCAGGCCCGTCCCGAGCGCCTCCCACGACTTCCCGGCGTCCTCGCTGCGGTACACCCGGCACCGGCCGTCGGGCGGGAACCGCATGGCGTCGGCGACCAGCGGGAACGTGTAGATCACCTCGGGCCGGTGCGGGTGGACGACCACGGGGAAGCCGAAGTCGCTGGGCAGGCCGTCGGCGATGGACTGCCAGCTCGCGCCCGCGTCGTCGCTGCGGTAGACGCCGTGGTGGACCTGCGCGAACAGGCGGTCCGGCGCGGCGGGGTGCCGCGCGACCTTGTGCACGCACTGGCCGTATTCGGGGAACGGGTCGGGCACGTGGACCGCCCGGATGCCCGTGTTGCTCGCCTGCCAGGTGTCGCCGCCGTCCTCGGTGCGGTAGACGCCGCCGGTGGACATCGCCACCGTGATCCGGTCCGGGTCGGTGGGGTGCGGGAGCACGGTGTGGACGGCCTTGCCACCGCCCCCGGGCGTCCAGTGCTCCCGGTGCGGGTGGTCCCACAGGCCGCGCACGAAGTCGTAGGTGCGGCCGCCGTCGGTGGAGCGGAACAGGGCGGACGGCTCGGTGCCGGCGTAGACGACGTCCGGCTCGCTCGCCGGGCCCGGCACCAGCTGCCACGCCCTGGCCAGCGATTCGCCGGTGTCCGGCGGGAACGCGATCGGGGCGTGGTCGGGTTCGGCCCAGGTCACACCCAGGTCGTCGCTGGTGGCCACGCTCGGCCCGAAGTGTTCGCTGGTGACCCCGGCCAGCAGCCGGGGGGTGGCGCGGCGCGTGTCGATGCCGACCGCGTACACCTCGGTCATCGGGTGGTGCGGGCCGGTGATCTCCCAGCCGGCCCGGTCGTCCGTGCTGGTCGCCAGCCACAGACCCTTGCGTGTGCCGATCGCGAGCAGGACGGACATCCGACACCCTCTCTCCGGTGACTCGGGTCACAGGTACTCTGCCCGAAAAATCTCCCCGGGGAAATGTCGAACGCCGGATGCGTCCGTTCGACGCGGGGGTGAAGGCCGGTCACCGCGTCCGGGAACGCACCGGACCCCGGCCGAACGAACACCAGGGAGCAGGCCATGCGGTTTCTCATGATGCACCGGATCGACGAGGGCGACCCCCGGTCGTGGAACCCCAGCCAGGAGTTCATGGAGAAGATGGGCGCGTTCGTCCAGGAGTCGGCGGACCGGGGCATCCTGATCACGGCGGAAGGCGTCCACCCGACGGAGAAGGGCTCGCTGGTCCGCAAGCCCCGCGGCGAAGCGATCCGCGTGACCGACGGGCCGTTCGCCGAGGCCAAGGAGGTCATCGGCGGGTTCGCGCTGATCAACGCGGCGGACCGGGCGGAGGCCGTGGAGTTCGCCAAGCGGTACGTCGAGCTGTTCGACCAGGAGATCGAGGTGGAGATCCGCCAGGTCGTCGAGTTCGAGGACCTGCCGACGCAAGCGTGACGGCGGCCGGTGGCGCTAGGCTG
The DNA here is from genome assembly GCF_040682955.1 of Amycolatopsis sp. NPDC051045. Classification (NCBI taxonomy): domain Bacteria; kingdom Bacillati; phylum Actinomycetota; class Actinomycetes; order Pseudonocardiales; family Pseudonocardiaceae; genus Amycolatopsis; species Amycolatopsis sp. NPDC051045. The sequence goes on along the minus strand of NZ_JBFBCC010000012.1, from coordinate 127,238 downwards.
ACCTGAACTGCTTTCGGGGGGTAGCAAGATGTTCTTGATCACCGGCGCCACCGGCAACGTCGGCGCGGAACTGGTTTCGGCGCTCGCCGGGGCGGGCGCACCGGTCCGGGCCCTGGTGCGCCGGCCGGACGCCGCTCTTCCGGAGGGCGCCGAAGCCGCTGTGGGCGATCTCAACGATCCCGCGAGCTTCGCCGACGCGCTCAAGGGTGTCGAAGGCGTCTTTTTGATGTCCGGTTACGAAGACATGCCGGGCCTGCTGGCGCGGGCGCGTGACGCGGGCGTGCGCCGGGTCGTGCTGTTGTCCGGGGGTTCCGCCGCGCTGGCGGACCTGGACAACGCGGTCTCCCGGTACATGACGCTGTCCGAGCGCGCGGTGCGCGATTCGGGACTGGACTGGACTTTCCTGCGTCCGCGCGCGTTCATGTCGAACGCCCTGCGCTGGCTGCCGCAGCTGCGCGAGGGCGACACGGTGCGCGCGCAGTTCCCGGACGTCGCGGCCGCGTGCATCGACCCGGCCGACATCGCGGCCGTGGCGGTGCACGCGCTCGGCGGCGGTCACGAAGGGCGGACCCACGAGCTGACCGGCCCAGTGGCGGTGCGGCCCGCCGAGCAGGTCGCCGTGCTGGGCGAGGTGCTGGGCCGGGACCTCCGTTTCGTGGGGTTGTCGAACGACGAGACGCGCGCGGAGCTGGCGGCGGACATGCCGCGCGAGTACGTCGACGCATTCTGGAACTTCTACGTCGACGGGACATTGGACGAGGCGACGGTCCACCCGACGGTGCCCGAGGTGACCGGGCGGCCGGCCCGCACCTTCGCCCAGTGGGCCGGAGCCCACGCGGACGCCTTCCGCTGAGCCCCGCGCCGCCGTCCGGTGCAGCGCCGTTGTGCTCGCGCGCGGTGCGGGCCAGTGCGGTCCCCGCGGTCGGCCACCAAGCGCGGGGGGAGCGGAGTTGAGCGAGGAACGGCGATCCTGGCCCGATCTGTCCGCCGTGCTCGCCGTGGTGCTGGCCGTGCCCGTCGTCGCCAGCAGCCTGCTGGTGCTCGTCCTGGCCGGGAAGCTCGCCTGGCCCGGGTACTTCTGGGTGCTGCCCGCCGGCTGGGTGGTGGCCGGCGGGATCACCTTCGTGCCGGCCTTCGAGCACTTCCTGCTGCCGCTGACCTTCGGCATGCGCACCCCGACGGCGCGGGAACTGGCGCGGCTCACGCCGAGCTGGCAGGCCGTCTGCGCCGCGGCCGGGGTGGACGGCGACCGCTACCGGCTGTGGGTCGACCGGTCGCGCGAGCTCAACGCCTTCGCCGCCGGCGGCCGGACCGTCGCCGTGACGCGGGCCGCGCTGGACCTGCCGCCGCCGAGCCTGGAGGCGATCCTGGCGCACGAACTCGGCCACCACCTGGCCGGGCACACCCGGATTTCGCTGTACGTCTGGTGGCTGGAGCTCCCGGCCCGGCTCTTGACCCGTCTGGTCCGGCTGCTCGCGCTGGCCGTGCCGTACGTCGGGCGCGCGTTCGCCGCCTTCGGCCGGTCGGTGGCCGTCCTCGTCACCGTGCTGCTGACACTGGGCCTGCTCACCGCGCTCGCCTTCCTCGACCCGTGGCTGCTGCTGGCGCCCCTGCTGGGCCCGGTGCTCGCCTGGTCGAAACGGCTCGGCGAGTACCGGGCCGACCTGGTGGCGGCGCGGCTGGGCTACGGACCGGAGCTGATCACGCTGCTCCGGGAGTGGATCCGGCTGGGCGGCGGCGACGAGCGGCGGGCGTGGGCCCGCCTGCTGGCCGGCCACCCCGCCCACGTCGACCGGATCAAACGGCTGAAGGACCGCGGCTTCAGAGCGTGAGGACGACCTTGCCCGCCGCGTGCCCGTCGTGCACGTGGCCGATCGCGGCGACGGCGTCGGCGAGCGGGTAGGTCCGGTCGAGCAGCGGCGTGACCTGCCCGTTCTCGATCGCCTCCCGCAGCACCTCGAGGTCCGCGCGGCGGACGCGGGACACGAGCCCGCGCAGCCGCTGCCGCACGAACGGGTTCAGCAGCGCCGCCCGGAGCACCCGCTGGATGCCGCCCAGCCATTTGCCACCTTCGCCACCGACGAGCACGAGCGTGCCGCGCGGGCGCAGCGCGCGGCGCAGGCGGGTCAGCGAGCGCAGGCCCGCGGTGTCCAGGATGAGGTCGTAGCGCCGCTCGGCGAAGCCGGAGCGCGTGTAGTCGACGACGTGGTCGGCCCCGAGTTCGCGGACGAGGTCCGTCTTGCCCGTGCTGCACACCGCCGTGACGTCCGCGCCGAACGCCTTGGCCAGCTGGACCGCGAACGACCCCACGCCGCCCGCCGCGCCGATCACCAGGACGGACTGGCCCGCCCGGACGCGGCCCGCGTCGCGCAGGCCCTGCAGTGCGGTGCAGCCGGAGACCGCGACGGCCGCCGCCTGCTCGAACGAAAGCCGGGCGGGTTTCGCGGCCAGGAGGTCCGCCCGGGCGACGGTGTACTCGGCGAACGAGCCTTCGCCCGTGCCGAACACCTCGTCGCCGGCTCGGAACTCCGTGACGCCGTCGCCGGTTTCCTCGACCGTGCCGGCGAAGTCGAGGCCCCGCACGGGGTTCTTCGGCGCGCGCAGGCCGAACCCGAGCAGGCGCAGCAGGTACGGCTGCCCGGTGGTCAGGTGCCAGACGCCCGGGTCGACGCCGGCCGCGCGCACGCGCACGACGACTTCGCCGGCCCCGGGCACGGGTCTGGCGAGGTCCGCCAGGCCGAGAACGGCCGGACTTCCGTAGCGATCTTGGACGAGGGCTTTCACGGGGACTCCTCCGGGTACTGGAACACGTCTTCGAGCGGAACGCCGAACACGCGCGCGATCTGGAACGCCATTTCCAGCGAAGGCGAGTAGCGGCCCTGCTCGATGGCGATGACGGTCTGGCGGGTGACACCGATCCGGTCGGCGAGTTCGGCCTGGGTCAGCCGGCCGTGCGCGAACCGCAGGGCGCGGAGCGAGTTGGTGACGCGGGTCGGCTTCACCACGGCTGGAAACCCCGCCGGTAGGCGAAGATCCGGGCGATCGACCCGAGGATCGCCGACAGCGTGAACGCCAGGTAGACGGCGTTGGCGATCCAGAAGTGCGGCGCCTCGGCCATCGCCAGCAGCAGGGCCGCGACCGCGCCGAGGACGACGAACGAATGGCCGACGTATTCGCCGAACCGGCCGATCTCGCGGTCGCGCTGGTCCTTCCCGCCGTCTTTCGAGATCACCGCGACGAGGATGCTCAGCACGATGGTCGTGACGATGGACGCGCCGACCGTCCACAGCAGTGTGGCGACGTACGGGACGTCGGTCAGCGGCCGTTCGCCGGTCCGGCCGAGGATCAGGAAGACGTACACCGCGTAGCTCGCTATCGCGGCGATGCCGAGGATCCAGGTGCGCTTTTCTTCGTGGGTCACCTCGTCAAGGTAAAACAAACCAGACACCGTGTCAAAGTTTCTTGACATGAGAAAATTCCGGCGAGGGTGTCCAAGGCGGCGTCGGCCGTTCGTAGTCACCGCGTACGGCAACCGAGCCACTGGAGGATCCCGTGAAGTACCTGATGCTGATCAACGCCAGCCTGAACGCCGAGGGTGAGGCCATCGGCGGCTGCACGCCGGAGGGCTGGCAGCTGTTCTACAAGGAAATCCAGGAAGCGGGCGTCTACCTCTACGGGAGCCCGCTCGCCGACTTCACCACGGCCGCCACGGTCCGGGTCGACGACCGCGGCGAGCGGATCGTCACCGACGGGCCGTTCGCCGAGTCCCGCGAGGTGCTCGGCGGCTACTTCGTCGTCGACGTGCCGGATCTCGACGTCGCACTCGACTGGGCGGCGCGCTGCCCGGGCTCGCGCGACGGCGGGTCGATCGTGGTCCGGCCGATCGCCGACTACGAAGGCTGACGGCGGTGGCGGGGCGGGCGGGCGCGTCGGACGAGGCTTCCGGGGCGAAGCCACGGCTGACACTGGAGGCGGTGTTCCGGGAGGAGCGCGGGCTGCTGCTCGCCGCGCTCGTCCGGCGGTTCGGCGACCTCGACCTGGCCGAGGAGGTGACGTCGGAGGCGATCGAGGCCGCGCTGGTGCACTGGCCCGCCGAGGGCGTGCCGCCGAAGCCGGGCGCCTGGCTGATGACGACGGCGCGGCGCAAGGCCGTCGACCGGCTGCGCCGCGACCAGGCCTACGCGGCCCGGCTCGCGGTGCTGCAGGTCGAGGCCGAGCGCCCGCCCGCCCCGCCGCCCACCGGCGGTGAGCTCCCGGACGAGCGGCTCCAGCTGTTCTTCACCTGCGCCCACCCCGCGCTGCCCGCCGAGGACCGCGCGGCGCTGACGTTGCGCTGCCTCGCCGGGTTGACGACGCCGGAGGTGGCGCGCGCGTTCCTGGTGCCGAGCGCGACGATGGGGAAGCGGATCGTGCGCGCCAAGAACCGGATCCGCACGCTGCGGATCCCGTTCCGGGTGCCGGACGCCGACGAGCTGCCGGGGCGGCTGCCGGGCGTGCTCCAGGTCGTCTACTCGATCTTCACCGAGGGGTACGCGGCCAGTTCGGGACCGGACCTGCAGCGGCTCGACCTCGCGGAGGAGGCGATCCGGCTGGCCCGGATCCTGCGCCGGCTGTTGCCGGGGGAGCGGGAGGTCGCGGGCCTGCTGGCGCTGATGCTGCTGATCCACGCGCGCCGCGACGCCCGCACCGGCCCGGACGGCGACCTGGTGCTGCTCGACGACCAGGACCGCGGCCGCTGGGACCGCACGATGATCGAGGAGGGGGCGGCGCTGGTGGTGGTCGCGTTGTCCGGTGGCCCGCCCGGGCTGTACGGCGTGCAGGCGGCGATCGCGGCGCTGCACGACGAGGCCGCGGACGTGGCGGGCACGGACTGGCCGCAGATCGTGGCGTTGTACGACGTGCTGCGCGGGCTGGCGCCATCGCCGGTGGTGGAGCTGAACCGGGCGGTCGCGGTGGCGATGCGCGACGGCCCGGCGGCGGGCCTGGCGCTGCTGGACTCGCTCGCGGACGAGCCGCGGCTGCGCGAGTACAGCCCGTTCCCGGCGGCGAAGGCCGACTTGCTCAGCCGCCTCGGCCGGACCGCGGAAGCGGCGGCCGCCTACCGGGAGGCACTGGAGCTGGCGGGAACCGAGCCGGAGCGGGTCCATCTCCGTGGCCGCCTGGCTGAGGTGAACGGGGTGCGCGAGGAGGGGTGAGGCGCCCTCGGGCGATCACCCGAAACCGTCGGTGGCCCCCGGTAAGCTGGATACCGGGGGCCGGAGGCCTACGCAGCGCGCAGCGCAGCCACCGCGGGAGCGAACATCGTCGCCTTGATCGCGCCCAGTGTGCCGCGGTCCTTGCCCGCCAGCGCCCGGACCCGCTCGCTCGCCACCTTCAGCACGTCGCCCTCGGCCGCGATTTCGTCCACCAGCCCGGTTTCCGCCGCGTCCGGCCCGCCGAAGCGCCGTCCGGTCGTCATCGACGCGATCGCCGCCGACGGGGTCAGCTTGCTCTGGATCAGCGCGGCCATCCCCGGCGTGAACGGGATGTCGATGTCCGCCTCCGGGAAGCAGAAGTACCCGCGATCGCTGCGCATCACGCGGAAGTCGTGCGCCATCGCCAGCATCGCGCCCGCGCCGAACGCGTGGCCGTTGATCGCCGCGACCGTCGGCACCGGCAACGTCAGCACCCGCGCGAACAGCTCCTGCACGTCGGTGACGTACTGGGCCGCCTGGTCGCTGTGGGCCATCAGCCACTCGAGGTCGAGGCCGTTCGAGTAGAACTTGCCGCCGCCGGTGGTCACCAGTGCGCCTTCGACACCGTCCAAAAAGGAATGCACCCGCTGCAGCCAGTCCGGCGTGAACCGGTTTTCGTCGTCGCCCAGCCGGAGCACGGAAACGGGATCGGTCACGGTCGGTCCTTTTCTCGAGGGGGCACGGTCAGCACGGCCCGCACGGCGGCGGCCAGCCTCTCCCGCACCAGGGGGTCGGTGAGGTCGCGCCGGAACAGCGCGGTCGGCAGGTCGACGACGCACGTGGTGACGACCTCGACGGCCAGGCCGTCCCCGCGGTCCCACAGCATCCTGGCGAGCCGCACCAGCAGCGCGACCAGCCGTTTGTCCAGCGCGTGCAGGGCGTCCGCGAGCTCGTCGGGCAGATCGGGCCCGAAGAGCCGGTCGTGGCTCACGGTCAGCAGCATCCGCGCCGCGGCGGGACGGCGGGCGGCGAACACCGCGGGCGTGCCCGCCGCCGCGACCACCGCCTCGACCGGCGAGGAAGCCTGGTCCACGCGCGAAGTCTGCAGGTCGAGGAACGCGGTCGCCGCGCGCAGCCAGACCCGGGCCAGCAACGCGCTGAGCGAGCCGAACGCGTGGTAGATCGTGCCGTTCGGCACGCCCGCGGCCGCGGCCAGGCCCCGCACGGTGACGTTGCCGGCGCCCGACGAAGCGACGAGCTGTTCGGCGACGTCGAGCAGCGTGTCGAGGTCGTGGACGCGGGGGCGGGGCATCCCGTGACCGTAACAGAACGCTTGCTCCAAAACCAGCGCGGTAAGCTGCCGCCCGTGGAGATCTGGATCAACCCGGCGTGCTCGAAGTGCCGGTCCGCGGTGTCGATGCTGGACGAAGCCGGCGCGCAGTACACCGTGCGCCGCTACCTCGAGGACCCGCCGACGGCGGCGGAGCTCGAAGACGTGCTGAAGCGCCTCGGCCTCGAACCGTGGGACATCACGCGCACCGCCGAGCCGATCGCGAAGGAGCTCGGCCTCAAGACGTGGGGGCGCACCCCGGAAGACCGGTCCCGCTGGATCGACGCGCTGGCCGAGCACCCGAAGCTCATCCAGCGGCCGATCATCACGGCCGACGACGGCACGACGGTCGTCGCCCGCGACCCCGAAACGGTGCGGTCGGTCCTCTAGGGGATCGCGTCGGTCTTCGCCAGGAGCGGGACGTCCAGCGGCACCGTCTCCGGGTACTTGATCCCGGCGCCGGTGTTGAGCACGACGACGTCTTCGTCGCCTTCGAGCCAGCCGGACTCGCGAAGGTGCCTCAACGCGGCGAAGCACGCTCCGCCCTCAGGGCAGACGAAGGTACCTTCGCGCTCGGCGAGTTCCCGTTGCGCCGCAAGCAGCTCGTCGTCGGTGACGGCGACCGCCGTGCCGCCGGTCGCGTACACGGCGTCGAGCACGAGGAAGTCGCCCAGCGCCTTGGGCACGGTGATGCCGAAGGCGACCGTCCGGGCGTGCGGGAACGGCGTGCTTTCCCGCTCGCCGCGCGAGAACGCCGTGACGATCGGCGCGCAGCCGGTGGCCTGGACGGCGACGAGCCGCGGCAGCGGACCGGAAACCCAGCCCAATTCCCGCATTTCCAGCAGGGCCTTGTGGATGCCGATGATGCCGACGCCGCCACCGGTCGGGTAGAGGATGATGTCGGGCAGCCGCCAGCCGAACTGCTCGGCGATCTCGTACCCCATCGTCTTCTTGCCCTCGATGCGGTACGGCTCCTTCAGCGTCGAGACGTCCTGGACGCCTTCGCGCCGCTTCACCGCCGCGGCGACGAGCTTGCCCGCGTCCCCGATGAGACCGTCCACCCGGTACAGCTCGGCCCCGGCGGCGACGCACTCGCGCATCGTGATCGCCGGCGCGTCGTCGGGCATCGCGACCAGGCTCGACAGCCCCGCGCGCGCCGCGTACAACGCCCACGCCGCCCCGGCGTTGCCGTTCGTCGGCATGGCGATGCCGCGCACGCCCAGTTCGGCCGCCCGCGAGACGCCGACCGCGGCGCCGCGGGCCTTGAAGGTGCCGGTCGGCACGAGACCTTCGTCCTTCATCCACAGGCGCGACAACCCCAGCTCGCGGCCGTAGCGCGGCAGCCGCAGCAACGGCGTCATGCCCTCGCCGAGGCTCACGACGTGGTCGGGCGAGCGCACGGGGAGCACCTCGTGGTAGCGCCACAGCGTGGGCTCCCGCCCGGCGATCTCCTTCGGCGTCACGGCTTCGCGGACCCCGTCGAGGTCGTACCGCGCGAGCAGCGGCGCGCCCGCCGGGGACAGGCCTTGGACGACATCGGCGTCCACGCGGTCGCCCGTCCGGGAGCAGTCGAGGTGGCTGAGGAACGAGTACGGCACGGCGCCGATCCTAGGTCCTAGAGTGAGCCCATGGACGCGCTGCGGGTGTGCCTGTACGTCTTCGCCGGGGTGACGCTCGGTACCTGGCTGGTGTCGGTGCTGACCAGGGAGTACTCCTGGGTCGACCGGATCTGGTCGATCGTGCCGGTGGGCTACGTGGGGATCTTCGCCGGGGCCGCCGGGTTCGCCGACGCCCGGCTCGACGTGCTGTTCGCGCTGGTCACCCTCTGGGGCATCCGGCTGACGTTCAACTTCGCCCGGAAGGGTGGCTACGCGCCCGGCGGCGAGGACTACCGGTGGGCGGTGCTGCGCGAGCGGATGGCGCCGTGGCAGTTCCAGCTGTTCAACTTCTTCTTCATTTCGCTGTACCAGAACGCTATCCTGCTGCTGATCTCGCTGCCGGCGCTCACGGCGCTGGAGAACCGGGGCTCGTTCGGGGTGGGTGACGTCGTCGTCGCGGTGGTGTTCGCCGCGTTCCTCGCCGGCGAGACCGTCGCCGACCAGCAGCAGTGGGACTTCCACCGGGAGAAGCACGCGGGCCGCGCGCCGGCCCGGTTCCTGCAGACCGGGCTGTTCCGCTACTCGCGGCACCCGAACTTCTTCTTCGAGCAGGCGCAGTGGTGGGCGGTCGCCGCGTTCGGCGTCGTCGCGGGTGGTCTGCAGTGGACGGTCGTGGGCGCGGTCCTGCTGACTCTGCTGTTCGTCGGCTCGACGCGGTTCACCGAGAGCATCACCCGGTCGCGGTACCCGGAGTACGCGGACTACCAGCGGCGGACGTCCTCGGTGGTGCCGTGGTGGCCCCGGCGCGAGGCGGTCCGGGGGTGACGACGGTCGCCGCCCTCCAGATCGCGACGGGCGCTTCGCTCGAGCACGTCCTCGGCTTCGAAGCCGAGATCCGCGCGTCCGGTGCGGCGCTGGTGGTGCTGCCCGAAGCGGTCCTCGGCGGGTATCCGCGCGGTGAGCCGTTCGTCCGGTACTTCGGCGCGTCGGTACCGGTGCCCGGGCCCGAGGTGACCGAGCTGGCCGGGCTCGCGGCGCGGACCGGCGCGAGCCTGGTCGTCGGCGTCATCGAGCGCGACGGCTCGACGCTGTACAGCACCGCGGTCTTCCTCGACCCCGGACTCGGGCTGGTCGCCAAGCACCGCAAGCTGGTGCCGACGGCACGGGAACGCCTGGTGTGGGGCCGCGGCGACGGCTCGACGCTCCCGGTGGTCCCGACGGCCGCGGGCCTGGCCGGCGCGGCGATCTGCTGGGAGAACCACATGCCGCTGCTCCGGGCGGCGATGTACGCGAAGGGCGTCGAAATCTGGTGCGCGCCGACGGCGGACGACCGCGACGTCTGGCAGGCGTCGATGCGCCACATCGCCGACGAAGGCCGGTGTTTCGTGATTTCGGCGTGCCCCTACGAGAACACCGGCGACGACCCGTTCCGGGGCGGCAGCGTGATCGTCGGTCCGCTGGGGGACGTGCTGGCTGGTCCGCTGCGCGACGCGGAGGGCCTGATCACGGCGGAAATCGACCTGGACGACGTCGTCGCCGCGCGGCACAGCCTCGACGTCTCGGGACACTACGCGCGGCCGGACGTCTTCGCGCTGACCGTGGACGAGCGACCCCGGGACGGCGTCACCTTTTTGCGCTGACGCCGTCCCGCGAGGACTCACACCGCCAGCCGGCCGCCGTCCACGGGGAGAATCGCGCCCTGGACGAAGCTCGCGTCGTCCGCCGCCAGGAACGCGATCGCCGCCGCGATCTCCTCCGGGGCCGCCACGCGGCCGGCCGGACCCGCCGCGGCCAGCTCGTCCAGGCCGTCGCCGAAGGCGGCCGTGCCTTCGGTGCGGGTCGGGCCGGGGCTGACCGCGTTGACCCGGACCCCGGCCGGGCCGAACTCCGCCGCCCACGCCTTCGTCATCAGCTCGACGGCCGCCTTCGACGAACCGTAGAGCGCCATGCCCGCCATGCCCCTCGTCGCGACCGACGTGGAGACGTTCACGATCGCGCCGCGGCCGCGCGCGGCCATCTCGGGGGCCAGCTCGGCGACGAGGAAGAACGGCACCTTCACGTTCGTCGTGTAGACGCGGTCGAAGTCGGCCTCGGCCGTCTCGGGAGTGGGTCCCGTGGGGAAGATCCCGGCGTTGTTCACCAGCACGTCGACGTGCCCGCCCAGTTCCCGCGCCCGCGCCGCCAGTTCCCGCGCCGACGAAGCGTCCTTCAGGTCGGCGGCCACGAAGTCGGCCTTCCCGCCCGCCGCGCGGATGCTCCCGACGACCTCGGCGCCCCGCCCGGCGTCCCGGCCGGACAGCACCACGTGCGCCCCGAGCCCGGCCAGCGCGACCGCCGTCGCGCGGCCGATCCCGCTCGTCCCGCCGGTCACCAGCGCCGTCGACCCGGACAGTTCTGCAGTCATCGCTCAGCTCCTTCGGGAACCCGGGTGTTTCCCGGTCGCAGGGTGCAAGCGAGTCCGCGGCGAGGAACTTCCGCAACCGCGTTCGGCGCTGCTTATGCCCGCGATTCGTCCCGCCGATGGTCTTCCAGCGCCGCGACGAACTCCGCGACGTCACGCCGGTGCGACGACGCCGGCCACACGGCCCAGGTCCGCCGGACGATGGGGTTCCCGGCCAGCGGCACCCACCGCACCGTGTCCGGCAGCGGGTACGGCCATTCGGGCGGGGCGAAGGCGTACGCCCCGCCCGCGCTGACCGCCGGGATCTTGAGCTCGACGATCAGCCGCTGCTCCTCCGGGACCTCCGGGCCGACGTCGAGGCCGTGGCTGCGCAGGATCGCCGCCAGCTCGTCGTACCAGGCCGGGCTGCCCGCGCGGGGGAAGGCGAACCACTCCAGGCCGGCCAGGTCCTCCAGCCGGACCGGCGACCCCAGCTTCTCCGCCAGGTCCGCGGCCAGCAGAACACCCACGTCCTCGGTCACCACCAGCACCGCGTCCAGGTCGGGCCCGGCCGGGCGCTCGCGGACCAGACCGACGTCCAGCTCGCCGGCCCGCAGCGCGGCCACCTGGGCCACCGACGACAGGTGCCGGGCCTGCACCCGTGTGTCGCCCAGCCGCGCGAGCGCCGAGGGCAGCAGCTCCGGCGGCAGCTCCAGGGGAACGCCGACGCGCAGCACGCCGCCGCCGGCCGCGGTGTGCCGCGCCATGGCCGCGAGGGCCTGGTCGTGGCGCGCCAGCACGGCCCGGGCCTCGCCGAGCAGCGTCGTCCCGGCGTCGGTGACCTGCACGCCCGTGCTCGTGCGCACCAGCAGCCGGACGCCGAGCCGCCGCTCCAGCGCCGTGATCGTCTGGGACAGCGCCGGCTGGCTCACGTGCAGCTGCCGCGCCGCTTTCGACATCGCGCCCGCTTCGACGATGGCGACGAACGCGCGCAGCTCGCGGATCTCCATCAGCGGGCCCACCGGATCGGCAGCGACTTGAGGCCGTTCTGGAAGTTCGACCGCAGCCGCACCGGCTCGCCGGCGAGCTCCACGAAGCCGAGCAGGTCGAGCACCGCGCCGAACATCGCCCGCAACTGCACCCGCGCGAGGTGCGCGCCGAGGCAGAAGTGCGGGCCGTGGCCGAAGGTCAGGTGGTCGTTCGGGGTCCGGCCGATGTCGAAGACGTCCGGGTCGGCGAAGACGGCGGGATCGCGGTTGGCCGCGGAGAACCAGACCACCACCTTGTCCCCGGCGCGGATGTCCACATCGGACAGCCGGACGTCGGATACCGCGGTGCGCCTGAAGTGCATCACCGGCGTCCACCAGCGGAGCATCTCCTCGACTGCCGAGGGCAGCAGCGACCGGTCGGCCGGCAGCCGACGGTATTCCGACGGGTGTGACAGCAGCGCGAGCAGCCCGCCGGGCAGGCCGTTGCGGAGGGTTTCGTTGCCCGCCACGGAAAACAGCCAGAACAGGTTCTCGAACTCGGCGAGCGAGACGCGGGCGCCGTCGTCGCCGACGTGCCGCATGAGGGTGCTCATCACGTCGTCGCCCGGGTGCTTGCGCTTGTCCTCGCCGAGCGCGTTCGCGTACGCGTAGAGGTCCGGCATGCCCGCGCGCGTCCGGGGATCCGGCATCGACCCGTCCGGACCGGGCGACGGGCGGACGGCGAGCGCGGCCCGGGCGAGGTCACTCACCGACGAGACGTCGGCCGTCGAGCTGACCGCGTATTCGGCGTCCTGGTAGCCGATCACGCGGTTGCTCCAGTCGTACATCAGCCGCCGGTCCCGCTCCGGCACGCCGAACACCCCGGCGAGGGTGCGCAGCGGCAGGTCGGCGGCCACTTTCGCGAAGTCGCACTCGCCATCGGCGGCGACCTCGGCGACGAGTTCCCGCGCCCAGCCCTCGATCTGCGAAGTCAGCTTCGCGACGGCGCGCGGGGTGAACGCCTTCGTCAGCAGCCCACGCAGCCGCCCGTGCTCCGGCGGGTCCATGTTGAGCATCATCCGGCGCACGTAGGCGAGGTCGGCCGCGTCCCGGATCTGCGTCCCGCCGAGCTGCGAGGAGAACACCGCGGGATCGCGCAGCACCCGCCGCACCTCGGAATGGCCGAGCACGGCCCAGAAGTCGTCGACGCGCACCACCGGGCCGGCGCGCCGCAGCCGCGCCAGTTCCTCGTACGGGACACCTCGCACGTAAGTGTCCGGATCGGTGATCGCCACGAGCCGACCCTAGCCGCGCCCACCGACTGTTTGGGAGGCTGCGCGGATGGACACGCTCAACATGCGCACCGGCGGCAAGGGCGAACCGGCCGTCCTCCTCCTGCACGGCCTCGGGGCGACCGGCGCCGTCTGGGCCCACTTCTCCGTGCTGCTCGACCGGCGCGTCCTGGTGCCCGACCTCCCCGGTCACGGCCCGTCCTCGCCGCTGCCGCACTACAGCTTCGAGACGCTCGCCGCGGCGGTCGCGCGGGTGCTGCCGGACGGCGGGCCGCTGATCGTCGCCGGGCATTCGCTGGGCGGGGTGCTCGCGCTGGAACTGGCGTCCGGCCGCCACGGCGTCGAGGTCGGCGGCGTGCTGGCCCTGGGCGTGAAGGTCGAGTGGAGCCAGGACGACCTGAACCGCGCCGCGTCGTTCGCGGCCCGGCCGGCCCGGGTGTTCGCGACGCGGGAAGACGCCGACCAGGCCTACCTCAAGGTGTCCGGGCTGCTCGGGATCGCGCCGACCGACCCGGCCGGGCTTCGCGAGACCGAGGGAGGTTGGCGCCTCGCGATGGACCCGGCCGCGTTCGGCCTCGGCGCGCCGGACATGCCGGCCCTGCTCGCCGCGGCGCGGTGCCCGGTCGTCCTCGCGGCGGGCGAGCACGACCCGATGTGCCGTCCGGAGCAGCTGCGGGCGCTCGACGCCGACGCCGTCACGCTCGCCGGCCTCGGGCACAACGCCCACGTCGAGGACCCGGCCGCCGTGCGCGCGCTGCTCAAGCGCTTCGGCGTGTGAGGGTCCGGGTGCAGCCGTCGTACCCCATGCGACGGCTGCTCCTCGAACCCCTCGCCACCACCGGACCCGAGACAGCCTAGGAAAGCGCGGTGGACGAGCGCCTGTACTGCTGCTCCTCGTCGCCGTCACGATCCGTACCTGCGGAAACGGTTATCTTCGCCGTTCGGTGGTACAGGTGAAGCGGCACGATCGTGATGCTGGATGGGTACGTTCCGCTGGGGGTACGCAGGAGAGGATGCCTGTGGACGAAGGCCTGTCGTTCGCCGGATGGCTGCGGGAACGGCGTGTGCTGGCCGGTCTCACCCAGGCCCAGCTCGCCGAGCGTGCCGGGCTGAGCCTGCGGGCCGTGCGCAACGCCGAGCTCGGCAACGTCCGGCGGCCCCGTCCGGAGACCGAACGGCGGCTGCGGGAAGCACTGGCCGAAGCCCCGCCGGAGCCGGTGCGGATCGGCGTCCTGGGCCCGCTGACGGTGACGCGGGGCACCGAGCCGGTCGAGATCGGCGCGGAGAAGCAGCGCCTGCTGCTGGCGCTGCTGGCCCTGCAGCCGAACCGGACCGTCCGGCGCGAGGACCTCGTCGACGTCATCTGGGACGAACCGCCGCCGTCGTGCCTCGAGCTGCTCCACACCTACGTCGCGCGGTTGCGGCGGGCGCTGCGGCCCGCCGACCTCATCGCCACGGACAAGGGCGGCTACCGGCTCGCCGCCGGCGAGGACGAGCTCGACCTGCTGCGTTTCGAGGCACTCCTCGCGCGGGGCGCCCACCGGGAGGCCCTCGACCTCTGGCGCGGCCCGGCGCTGGCCGACGTCGGACGGCTGCGCCAGCACCCCGCCCGGCTCGGACTGGCGATGCGGCGCGCCAAGGCCGTGCTGGCCTACGCCGGGGTCGCGGACCCCGAGGACGCGGCGGTGCACCTGCGGGTGTTGACCGCCGAGGAGCCGTTGAACGAGTCCGCGCACGCCAAGCTGATGCTGGTGCTCGCCGCGTCCGGGCGCCAGGCCGCCGCGCTGGACGTGTACGACGAGGTGCGCCGGCGGCTCGCGGGCGAGCTCGGCCTGGAACCCGGCCCCGAGCTGCGCGGCGCCCAGCGCCAGGTGCTGCGGCAGGACTTCGCCGCGCCGGAGCCGCCGGCCCGGGTGCCGGCGCAGCTGCCCGCGGACGTCCCCGGCTTCCGCGGCCGCGCCGCCCAGCTGGCCGAGCTGGACGCCCTGCTGCACCGCGACGAAGGCGACACCGGCGCGCGCATCGCCGTCCTCTCCGGTACCGGCGGGGTCGGCAAGACCGCGCTCGCGGTCCACTGGGCCCAGCGCTCGCCCGCCGAGTTCCCGGACGGTCAGCTCTACCTCGACCTGCACGGCTACGGCACGGTCCGGCCGGTGGACCCGGGCGACGCGCTGTCCGGGTTCCTGCGCGCCCTCGGCGTCGACGGCGCGGACATCCCCGCCGAGCCGGACGAGCGCGCCGCGAAGTTCCGCACCGCGCTCACCGGACGGCGGATGCTGCTGGTGCTGGACAACGCGGGTTCGGTCGGGCAGGTCCGCCCGCTGCTGCCCGGCTCGCCGTCCTGCCTGGTGCTGGTGACCAGCCGGGACGCGCTGCCCGGGCTGGTCGCCCGCCACGGCGCCCGGCGGGTGCTGGTCGACCTGCTCACCGAGGCCGAAGCCGGTGACCTGCTGCGGGCACTGCTCGGCCGGCGCGTCGACGACGAACCCGAGGCCACCGCGGCGCTGATCGGGTACTCGGCCCGGTTGCCGCTGGCCCTGCGGCTGGTCGCGGAGCTGGTGCTGAGCCGGCCGGGGGAGCGGCTCGCCGCACTCGCGGCCGAGCTGGCCGACGAACAGCGGCGGCTCGACCTGCTCGACGGTGGCGGCGATCCGCTGACCGCGGTCCGCGCCGTGTTCTCGTGGTCGTACCGCCACCTGCCGCCTGACGCCGCCCGCGTGTTCCGGCTCTGCGGCCTGCACCCGGGCCGCGACCTGACCCCGCCCGCGATCGCCGCGCTCGCCGGCGTGTCCCTGCCGGAGGCGGAACGGCTCACCGGTGCCCTGGTGCGCGCCCACCTCGCGCAGCAGACCGGCGACGACCGCGTCCAGCTGCACGACCTGCTGCGGGTCTACGCCGCCGAGCTCGCGGCCGGCGACCCCGCCGAGAGCCACGCGGCGCAGGAGCGGCTGTTCGACTTCTACGTCTCGTCGGCCGCCCAGGCCATGGACGTCGTCCTGCCGCAGGAACGGCACCTGCGCCCGCACGTGCCGGATTCCGACGTCAAGGTGCGCGACCCGCAGGCGTGGCTGGAGGCCGAACGCCGCAACCTCCTGGCGATCGCCGCGCACGCGACGCGGCACGGGTGGCCGGACCACCTGCGGCTGCTGTCCGGGATCCTGTGGCACTACCTCGACGTGGGCGGCTACCACGAGGAAGCGCTGGTGCTGCACACGCACGCGTCGGCGCTGGCCCACCACGCCGGTGACCGGGTGGCCGAGGCGGAGCCGCTCGTCCCGATCGCGCTGGGCCATTGGCGGGTCGGCCGGTCGCGGGAGGCGCTGCGGTACCTGGAAGAGGCGCTCGTCCTTGCCCGGGAAACCGGCGACCGGCGCACCGAGATCCACGCGGTCAACACCCTCGGCCTGGTCTGCCGCGCGCTGGGCCGGTTCGCCGAAGGGATCGGGTACTCGACCGAGGCACTCGCGCTGGCCAGGAAGACGGGCGACCGCACCAGCGAAGGCCTGGTCCTGGTGGTGCTCGGCTGTTCGTGCCGCGGCATCGGCCGGTACGGCGAAGCGATCGGCTACCTCGAAGAGGCGCTCGCCTTGGCCCGCGACATCTCCGACCGCACGAGCGAGGGCTACGCGCTGGTCAACCTGGGCGACACGTTGTCGGCGCTGGGCCGGCACGACGAAGCGGTCCGCGTCGTGGAAGAGGGGCTGGAGCACCTGCGCGCGATGGGCGTCCGGGTGAGCGAGGGGTACGCCTTGGGCATCCTCGGCGACATCGAACACGCGCGCGGGCGCCAAGCGGAGGCCGTGGCGCACCTGGAGCGGGCGCTGAAGATCGCGCAGGAGACCGGAAGTCCGATCAACCGCAGTGTCGCGTTGAAGCACCTGGGCGACGTGCGGCTGGCGCAGGGCCGCCACGCGGAAGCGGCCGGGCACCTCGAAGAAGCGCTGAGCCTGGCCCGCGAATGCGGTGACCGGGGCGTGGAATCCCGCGTGCTGAACAGCCTCGGCCGTCTCTGCGCCGCGCGCGGCGCGTCCTCGGATGCGCTCGGGTACCACCGTGCAGCCCTCGCCGTGGCGAAGGAAACGGGCTGCCGTCCGGAACAGGGGCGGGCCCACAGCGGGCTCGGCGAGGTCCACTGTGGACTCGGGGACCCGGAGGCCGCGCGCGAGCACTGGGAACGCGCGCTGGCCTGTTACGCCGGGGAGTGCCTGCCCGGCGCGACCCGGGTCCGGAACCACTTGACGGCCTTGGAGTGCGTGGCGGGGTAGCGGGGTTCGAGGGCGGCGAGATCGCTCGTCACCCGCTCCCGGTCCCGGTCGGCGACGTCGGTGCTGCCCGCCGGCCGCGGCCGGGCCGGGCGCCAGGTGATCACGAGCGGCTCCCGGTGGCCTTGAAGAACGTGTAGTGGAAGGTCCCGTCCGGGCCGGCGGTGTGGTGGAGGTCGGCGACCCCGCGGGCCCAGCCGTCCTCGGTGGCGAGGCCCCGGGCGACGGCCGTTCCGCCGACGCCTTCGACCATCGCGGTGAAGGTGTCGCGGGTGAACCCGGTGACCAGCCCGGGCCGGGACGCGTCGGCGTAGACCGTCCGCGGTTCCACCCTGACCTCGGCGAACCCGGCGCCGGTCAGCAGCGGGTGGAGGCGCCGCCCGATGAGCGCGTCGCCGCCGGCGTCGGCCTGCAGCCGGACGAGGCAGGCGATCGCGGCCTGGGCGTGCTCGCTGCGCGGGTGGAAGAACGCCGACCCGTGGTCGCCCTCGATCACCGTGATCGTGCCGCCCGGCCGCAGCAGGGTCTTCAGGTGCGTGAGGGCCTTCTCCGGCTCCGGCAGGTGTTCCAGCACGAAGCAGACGAAGAGGTGGTCGTACTCGCCGTCCAAGTCGAACAGGTCGGCTCGGCGGAAGTCGACGGCCGCGCCGACCCGCTTCCGCGCTTGCGCCAGGGACGCGGCGGAGACGTCGACCGCGGTCAGGTGCGCGTCGGGGCTGCGGGCCGCGAGGTGGACGGTCTGGGCGCCGACGCCGCAGCCGACCTCCAGCACGCGGCTCCCGGCGGGATAGGCCGTCCCGGCGTGCAGCAGCCCGGCCAGGGTGTCGGCCTGGTCGCCCAGGCGGCGGGCCTCGGGTTCGGTGTATCCGTGCACGTAAGTGGTGTCCATGGGTCCAGCGTCCTGCGACAATGGCCTGATGGACAGAGCCAAACCAGCGCGTCCCGAGTGGTCCATAACCTCGGGGTCGGACTTCCTCCAGCTGGACGTCCGCGAGGCGCCGCCGGGCGGGCTCGCGGACTGGCTCGCCGGGCAGCTGCGCGCCGCGATCGCCGACGGCAGGCTCCCGGTCGGCGGCCGGCTGCCCGCTTCCCGGGTGCTGGCCGCCGAACTGCGCGTGTCGCGCGGCGTGGTCACCGAGGCCTACCAGCGGCTGATCGACGACGGCCACGCCGCGGGCCGCGGCCGGGCGGGCACCGTCGTCGTCGCCGCGCCCGTGCTGCCGCCGGCTCCCGAGCCTGACCGGTCGCCGGCGAAGGTGATCACGCCGTTGCCGGACGCCAAGGTCTTCGACGAGGTCCGCGCGGCCCCGGCCCGGATCGACCTGACACCCGGTGTCCCGGACCTGACGGCGTTCCCGCGCGCGGCGTGGCTGCGGGCGGAACGCGCGGTGCTCGACGACCTCGAACCGGCCCACTTCGGCTACGGCGATCCGCGCGGGGCACCGGCGATGCGGCGGGCGGTGTCGCACTGGCTGGCGCGCAACCGCGGGATCCGCGCCGATCCGGGCGAGATCATCGTGGTCGCCGGGGTGGCGCAGGCGCTGACGCTGCTCGGCGACGTGCTGCGGCAGCACGGCGTCGACGCGATCGCCGTCGAGGACCCGAGTTCGCTCGGTGCCCGCCAGCACCTGCACCACTGCGGCCTGGCGACGCCGCCGGTCCCGGTGGACGACGATGGCCTGCGCGTCGCCGACCTGCGCGCTCTCGGTGCTCCGGCGGTGCTCCTGACGCCGGCCCACCAGTTCCCGACCGGCGTGGTGCTCGGGGGCGAGCGCCGTCGCGACCTGATGCGCTGGGCGGCCGACGGCGGCATCGTCGTCGAGGACGACTACGACGCCGAGCACCGGTACGACCGCGCGCCGGTATCCGCGGTCCGGTCGATGCTGCCCGAGGTCTGTTACACGGGCAGCGTTTCCAAGCTGCTGGCGCCCGCGCTGCGCGTCGGCTGGCTGCTCGCGCCACCGCGGTTCCGGGATGATCTCGTGGCCGCCAAGCGGTTCGCCGACCTCGGCAACGCGGTGCTGGCGCAGCTGGTGCTGGCCCGGCTCATGGAGACCGGCGAGCTGGAGCGGCAGCTGCGGGTGGTGCGGGGCCGGCACCGCCGCCGGCGCGACGCGATGGTCCGGGCCCTTTCTTCGGAACTGCCGTCCGCGGTGGTCCACGGTGCGGCGGCCGGCCTGCACCTGACGATCACGTTCGACACCGAGGTCGACGACGTCGCCCTGGCGGCGGCCGCGTTGGCGGAGGGGGTGAAGGTCCAGCCGCTGTCGTGGCACCGCCAGCGGCCGGGCCGTCCGGGCCTGGTCATGGGCTACGCGGCGCGGACGGCGACGGAAATCGCCGAGGGGGTTGCCGTGCTCGGGCGGCTGCTCCCTCGGTAAAAGGTCCTCAAAGGACAGTCAAGCGCCTGTGATCATGCTCTCCCGTGCCGTTCGCGCTGTTGGTTGCCATACGCAAGCAAGTTGCTTAGCCTAGCTAAGGGACTGGGCGAGCAGAAGGGTTGCACAGTGGCGGAACGCCGGACGTATTCGATCGCGGAACTGGGGCCGCGGTACAAGTGGATCGCGCTGTCCAACACGACGCTGGGCATGCTGATCGCCACGATCAACTCCTCGATCGTGCTGATCGCGCTGCCCGACATCTTCAAGGGCATCGGCATCAACCCCCTGGAACCGGCCAACACCAGCTACCTGCTGTGGATGATCATGGGCTTCCTCGTGGTCACCGCGGTGCTGGTGGTGAGCTTCGGCAGGCTCGGCGACATGTACGGCCGCGCGAGGATGTACAACCTCGGCTTCGCCGTCTTCACCGTTTCGTCGATCATGCTGGCCGTCACCTGGTTCGACGGCGACGCGGCCGCGTTGTGGCTGATCGGCTGGCGGATCGTGCAGGGCGTCGGCGGGGCCTTCCTGATGGCGAACTCCTCGGCGATCCTGACCGACGCCTTCCCGGCCAACCAGCGTGGCCTCGCGCTCGGCATGAACGGCGTCGCCGCCATCGCGGGCTCGTTCCTCGGCCTGGTCGTCGGTGGCGTGCTGGCCCCGATCGACTGGAACCTGATCTTCCTGGTCTCGGTGCCGTTCGGCGTGATCGGCACGGTCTGGGCGTACCTCAAGCTGCACGACACCGGCGTCCGCCGGCACGCGCGGATGGACTGGTGGGGCAACATCACCTTCGCGGTCGGCCTGATCGCGGTGCTGGTCGGGATCACCTACGGCATCCAGCCCTACGGCTCTTCGCCGACCGGCTGGGGCAGCCCGTTCGTGCTGAGCTGCCTGCTCGGCGGCGCCGCGGTGCTGGTCGCCTTCGTGATCATCGAGACCAAGGTCCCCAACCCGCTGTTCCGGCTTTCGCTGTTCCGGATCCGGTCGTTCACCTGGGGCAACGTCGCGAACCTGACGGCGTCGCTCGGCCGCGGCGGGCTGCAGTTCATCCTGATCATCTGGCTGCAGGGCATCTGGCTGCCGCAGCACGGCTACACGTTCGAGCAGACGCCGCTGTGGGCCGGCATCTACATGCTCCCGATGACGGTCGGCTTCCTGGTGTCGGCGCCGGCGTCCGGCGTGCTGTCCGACCGGATCGGCAGCCGCCTGCTCGCGTCGGGTGGCCTGCTGATCACCGCCGTGACGTTCCTGCTGCTGATCCTGCTGCCGGTGAACTTCGACTACTGGGCGTTCGCGGGGATCCTGCTGTTGAACGGCATCGGCATGGGCATGTTCGCCTCGCCGAACCGCGCCGAGGTGATGAACAGCCTGCCGGCCGACGCCCGGGGTTCCGGCGCGGGCATGATGACGACGTTCCAGAACGCGGCGATGGTGCTGTCCATCGGCTTCTTCTTCAGCCTGATCATCGCGGGCCTGTCGAGCAGCCTCCCGGCGACGATGAGCCAGGGCCTGACGGAGCACGGTGTCCCCGCGGCCGCGGCTTCGCAGATCGCGAACCTCCCGGCGGTGGCGGTGCTGTTCGCGGCGTTCCTGGGCTACAACCCGATCCAGCAGCTCCTGGGCGGCCAGTTGTCGTCCCTGCCGCCGGAGCAGGCGTCGTTCCTGACCGGCCGCAGCTTCTTCCCGAACCTGATCTCGGGCCCGTTCCAGTCGGGCCTGGCGGTGGCGTTCGGTTTCGCGATCGCGGTCTGCCTGATCGGCGCGGTGGCGTCACTGCTGACGAAGGACGCCCGCCCGGGCGATCGCGAGTCGGCGGGGGAGGAACTGGCTGCGGTGGCCGGGGAGGCGGGCAGCGGACCGAGCGAACTGGTGTCGCCGTCCAGCGAACGCTGAGAGTTGGTTCGGGAGAAGCCGGGTGCCGTGGGGCACCCGGCTTCTCCCGTCCGGCTAGACCGTGGCGAGGACGGGCTCGGCGCCCTCGGAGACCGGCTCGATCTTCTTCGCCCGGCGCCGGGCGATGATGCGGCGTCCGACGTCGATCATCGGGACCTCGACCCAGCGGTAGAGCAGGTCGGCGGCCAGCAGGCCGACGATCGTCACCGCGACCGCGGTGAGCGTCCGGTGCGGTGCGAACTGGGGGACGGCGCCCGCGACCACCACCGCGACGACGCCCTGGATGAGGTACAGCGAGTACGACCGCTCCCCGACGAACCGCATCGGCCGCCGCGACAGGACCCAGGCCAGCGGGCCGCCGCCGGCGACCAGCGAGGGCACCAGCAGGGCGGCGAGCAGGACGTACCCGGTGCCGGTGATCGAGCCGCCGTCGTCGTGCAGGAAGGCCGTGATCTCGCCGAACATCGTCTGCACCGCGACCAGCGCGGCGGCGACCACCAGCCCGACGGCCGGGTGGGTGAACACCCGGAGCGCGGCGAAGCCCTTGCGGTGGTGCAGCACGATCGCCAGCGTGCAGCCGATCAGGATCGGCGAATACGCGCCCGCGTAGGGCATGAAGGGGATCAGGGCGAGCATGATGGCGACGAGGCCGACGGAGAGGCTCAGGCGCTTCACGAAGCCCAGTGCGCCGAGACCGAACGCGAGCAGCGGCCACACGAGGTAGAACTTCTGCTCGACGCCGAGCGTCCAGGCCTGGCCGAACAGCGCCATCTGGTGGTACTCGCCGACGAAGGCGACGTTCCACGGCAGGGCGGCCACGATGCCGCTGTGCCGCAGGCCCATGCCGCGGAAGTAGGCGAAGACGACGATCACGCCGATGATGACGTAGTAGACAGGAAGAATGCGGAAGGCGCGGCGGATGTAGAACTCCGTCAGGGAAACCCGGCCGGTGCGGGCTTCCTCGCGCAGTGCCAGCGTGGTGATCAGGTATCCGGAGAGCACGAAGAACAGGTGCACCCCGATCCAGCCGTTGGCCCTCACCCAGCCGGGTCCGCCGTAGTGGAAGACGACCACGAGCACGGCGGCGACGGCGCGCACGCCGTCGAGGGCCGGAAATCTTCGGGTCGCCAGGTATTCGTCGTGCGTCATCATCGCGTGATCCCCCCACGAAGCTCAACGGCTGAACCCGCCCAATGTAATCGGGCGATCCCGGCATTCACTCGTTGGGGTGAGGTTTCGGTAAAGCGGTGACGAACCGGCGTGGCCGGAGGTGGCCTACCAGCCGGCGGTGGCGCGCTGGATCTTCACCGGGTGAGCCGGCGCCCCGTCCAGCGGCCCGTCCGGGTCGGTCGGGATGATCCCGTCCGCCACCATCCGGTCAAGGGCATCCATCCCGCGGATCACCCGGCCCATGACCGAATAGTTCGCCGGGATGTTCGCGAACGAGTGCACGATGAAGAACTCCGACCCGTTCGTCCCCGGTCCCTGATTGCCCATCGCGATCGTCCCGCGCGGGTAGGTCTCGGCCCCCGAGACTTCGTCCGGGAACTTGTATCCCGGCCCGCCCTTCTCGACCTCGTAGATGTCCCCGCACTGGAGGACGCCCAGGCGAGCGGAGTTGGAAAGCCGCCAGCACTGCGACCGGTCGTAGAACCGCTGCAAAACCAGCGAGACCAGGTTGTGCACCGCGCAGGGAGCGGCCCCCGCGCGGTTCAGCCGCACCGTCACCGGGCCGTAGTTGAAGCGGAAGGTCACGTCCACGGTCCCGCGCGTCGAAGCGAACGGCAGGGGGCGCACCACCGGACGCGCAGCCGGGTTCTCGGGCGTCGGCGTGAACGAGCACCGGACCAACGGCACCGACGCGGAAGCCGGAGTAGCGGGCACCAGCAAGGTGCCCAAGACGGCAAGAGCAGCCAGACCCCAGCGCAGCTTCATGCCGGGGACGTTAGCGAATGACGAACTACTTGCGCCAGGCCGTGCGCTGCTTGCGGATGTCGAGCACCAGCAGCAGGACGAGGAACAGCGAAAGGCCGACCAGCCAGACGTTCTCGGTGTTGTTCTCGTGGTTGCCCTTGATCATCACCAGCAGGATGATCGCGCTGACCCAGCCGGCGATGCGGGTGGCCTTCGGGAACGAGCCGTGCCAGCCCCAGGCCGCGGACGGCTCGTCGCGCGGGTCGACCTCGGGCCGCCTCTTCTCGACCGCCTTGCCTGCCACGATGAACTCCTCAAACCCCGTGAACCTCGGACCCGCCGATGATCCCACACCTCCGGGTGCGCCGCGGAGACGGCCCGCGCGACAATGACCGGCGATGACTACCTCGCGAAGCGTTCTCGTGCTCGGTTCCACCGGGTCCATCGGCGTGCAGGCCCTCGACGTCGCGGCGCGCAACCCGCACCTGTTCCGCGTGGCCGGGATCGCCGCTGGTGGCGCCGATCCGGCCGCGCTCGCCGCGCAGGCGCTCGCCCACGGGGTCGAGGCCGTCGCCGTGACCAAGGCCACCGCCGCCGAGGACGTGCAGCTCGCGCTGTATGCCGAGGCGCAGAAGCGCGGCTACGACCAGGGAGAGTTCAAGCTCCCGAGGCTCTTCGCGGGCTCGGACGCCGTCACCGAGCTGATCGACGCCGTCCGGGTCGACACCGTGCTCAACGCCCTGCCCGGCTCCCGCGGCCTCGAACCGACGTTGCGCGCCCTCGCCACCGGCGCCACCCTCGCGCTGGCCAACAAGGAGTCCCTCATCGCCGGCGGGCCGCTGGTGCTCGCCGCGGCCAAGCCCGGGCAGCTGGTGCCCGTCGACTCCGAGCACTCCGCCATCGCCCAGGCCCTGCGGGCCGGGCACCGGAGCGAGGTCGCCCGGCTCGTCCTCACCGCCTCCGGCGGCCCGTTCCGCGGCCGCAAGCGCGCGGAGCTGGCCGGGGTCACCGTCGAGCAGGCGATGGCCCACCCGACCTGGTCCATGGGCCCGCTCATCACGATCAACTCCGCGACCCTGGTCAACAAGGGCCTGGAGCTGATCGAGGCGGCGCTGCTGTTCGACATCCCGGCCGAGAAGATCGACGTCACCGTGCACCCGCAGTCGATCGTGCACTCGATGGTGACCTTCACCGACGGCTCGACGATCGCCCAGGCCAGCCCGCCCGACATGCGGCTGCCGATCGCGCTCGCGCTGCACTGGCCCGACCGGGTCCCCGGCGCTGCCGCCGCGTGCACCTGGGACCAGGCCGCGACCTGGACTTTCGAGCCGTTGGACGACGAGGCCTTCCCGGCCGTCGAACTGGCCCGGCACTGCGGTGCCGCGGGCGGCTGCCTGCCCGCGGTCTACAACGCCGCGAACGAGGAGCTCGTGTCCGCGTTCCTCGCGCAGAACACCAGCTTCACGTCGATAGTGGACACTGTGTCCGAGGTGGTGGGAGCCGCCGACGAATGGCGTCGCGAACCACGCGACGTCGAAGACGTACTCGCGGCCGAGCGCTGGGCTCGCGCCCGGGCCGGGTCGATCATCGAGGGGAAGTAGCGGGTGCTCGCCTACATCATCGGCGTCGTACTGTTCGCGCTGGGGATCTGTGTCTCGGTCGCGCTGCACGAGGCCGGGCACATGGTCACCGCGAAGGCCTTCGGCATGAAAGTCCGCCGGTACTTCGTGGGCTTCGGGCCCACGGTCTTCTCCTGGCGCCGCGGCGAAACCGAATACGGCCTGAAGTGGATCCCGCTCGGCGGGTTCTGCGACATCGCCGGCATGACCGCGCTCGACGAGGTCACCCCGGACGAGGCGCCGCGCGCGATGTGGCGGTTCAAGACCTGGAAGCGCACCGTCGTGATGTCGGCCGGGTCGATCACCCACTTCATCCTCGGCTTCGTGGTCCTCTACCTGATGGCCGTGACCATGGGCCTGCCGAGCCAGGCGGCCGCCGAAGCCCCCAAGCCGGTGCTGGCGTCGACCTCCTGTGCGGTCCCCACCACGTCGAAGGAACAGGCCACGGCCCAGGCCAAGAACCCCACCTGCCCGCCGGGCGCGCCGACCCCGGCGGCGACGGCCGGGTTGCGGGCCGGCGACACGGTGCTCGCCGTCGGCGGGAAGCCGGTCGCGACCTGGGAGGAGATGCTCACCGCCGTCCAGGCCACCAGCGGCCGGACGGTGTTCGAGGTGCAGCGCGGCACCGAGAAGCTGTGGCTCGTCGTCGACGTGCCGAAGGTGCAGCGCTGGAACGGCTCCGCCGTCAAGGAGGTCGGCATGATCGGCGCCTCGCCCAAGGCGCCGTCGTTGACCACGCAGTACGGCCCGGTCGCCGCGGTCGGCGCCACGTTCGACTTCACCGGCACGATGTTCGCCGAGACGGCCCAGCGGCTCGTCCAGTTCCCCGAGCGCATCCCCGCCGTGGTCACCGCGATCTTCGGCGGCGAACGCGACAAGAACACCCCCGTCAGCGTCGTCGGTGCGAGCCGGCTCGGCGGCGAGGCCGTCGAGAACGGCATCTGGGTGCTGTTCTTCCTACTGCTGGCCAGCCTGAACTTCTTCATCGGCGTGTTCAACCTGCTGCCGCTGCTGCCGCTGGACGGCGGGCACATCGCGGTGGTCTGGTACGAGCGCGTCCGCGACTGGATCCGCGCGCGGCGGGGCAAGGTGGCCGGGGGGCCCGTCGACTACACGAAGCTGTCCGGCATCACGATGGTCCTGGTGCTCATCGGCGGCGCGGTGACGCTACTCACGGTGACGGCCGACATCGTCAACCCGATTCGGATCGGCCAGTAGTTCCACGGAGGGGGTGCGGTCCGTCGGTGACCGCTCACCCCCGCCGTAATGCTGCTCACCGTGACGGTTGACATGGTGAAGATGGCCCAGTAGGGGTGGGTACGCTGGAAGTCGTGACCGTCGCACTCGGTATGCCCGCCCTGCCCCCGCCCGTCCTGTCCGAGCGCCGCAAGACCCGCCAGCTCCAGGTGGGCTCGGTCGGTGTCGGCAGCGACCACCCGATCTCCGTCCAGTCGATGACGACGACGCTCACCTCCGACGTCAACGCGACCCTGCAGCAGATCGCCGAGCTGACCGCCGCGGGCTGCGACATCGTCCGCGTGGCGTGCCCGTCGGCCGACGACGCCGAGGCGCTGCCCGCGATCGCGCGCAAGTCGCAGATCCCGGTGATCGCCGACATCCACTTCCAGCCGAAGTACGTTTTCGCGGCGATCGAGGCCGGCTGCGCGGCGGTGCGCGTCAACCCGGGCAACATCCGGAAGTTCGACGACCAGGTCAAGGAGATCGCGCAGGCCGCGAAGGACCACGGCACACCGATCCGGATCGGCGTCAACGCCGGCTCGCTCGACAAGCGGATCATGGACAAGTACGGCAAGGCGACGCCGGAGGCGCTGGCCGAGTCGGCGCTGTGGGAGGCGTCGCTGTTCGCCGAGCACGACTTCCACGACATCAAGATCTCGGTGAAGCACAACGACCCGGTGGTCATGGTGCGGGCCTACGAGATCCTCGCCGAGCAGTGCGACTACCCGCTGCACCTCGGCGTCACCGAGGCCGGCCCGGCGTTCCAGGGCACCATCAAGTCGGCCGTCGCGTTCGGCGCGCTGCTGCGCCAGGGCATCGGCGACACGATCCGCGTCTCGCTGTCCGCGCCGCCGGTCGAAGAGGTCAAGGTCGGCATCCAGATCCTGCAGTCGCTGAACCTCAAGCAGCGCAAGCTGGAGATCGTGTCGTGCCCGTCGTGCGGGCGCGCGCAGGTCGACGTCTACACCCTCGCCGAGCAGGTCACCGCCGGGCTCGAGGGCATGGAGATCCCGCTGCGGGTGGCCGTGATGGGCTGCGTCGTCAACGGCCCGGGCGAGGCCCGCGAGGCCGACCTGGGCGTGGCGTCGGGCAACGGCAAGGGCCAGATCTTCGTCAAGGGCGAGGTCATCAAGACCGTGCCGGAGCACGCGATCGTCGAGACGCTCATCGAGGAGGCCATGCGCATCGCCGAAGAGGCGGGCGAGGCCCTCGGCGAGGGTGCGCCGGTCGTCACCGCCGGCTAGGTTCCGCAGGATCCGTGAAGGCCACCCCTCGGGGTGGCCTTCACGCGTTTCAGCCCTGGAGGTGGTGCTGGGCGGCGTCGCGGATCTGCAGGCGGACGTTCTCCAGCGCGGCTGCGACCTCGTCGATCTGCTGCGAAGCGAGCTGGATGGCGCCCTGGATCGCCGTCGCGGTGGACGTCTCCCCGAGCAGGCCGAGCACCTGGGCCTGCAGGTCTTCGAGGTCGCTCTTGGTGGCGAGCGCGATGCCGGTCGGCACCTGGTCGGCGAGCAGCTCCAGCTGCTGCGCCTGCTCCTGGATCGTCATCGGGGGGTTCCTTCCGCGGTGGGGACGCACTTTCCGTGTTAGCAGACCCGGAACTTGTCGGGGGTGCCGATTACCCTCGCACCCGTGAGCGTGACCTGGGCCGTCCGGCAGCCGCACCCGGTGGTGCGGCCGCTGGTCGCGCGCTATGTCGGGTACGCGCAGGAGGACGTCACGCTGGCCGTCCACCGCGGTCTGCCGTCCCGGCACGTGACGCTGGTCATCAGCCTGGCCGGGCCGGTCCGGATGGCCGGGCACCGCCTGCAGGGGCTGGTCGGCGGGCTGCACACGCGCGCGGTGCTGATCGAGCAGGACCGCGTGCAGGAGGGACTGCAGCTGGAGCTCGACCCGCTGGGCGTGCGGACGCTGTTCGGGGTCACGGCGGCCGAGCTGAGCGGCGAGGTCGGCGATCTGGCCGCGTTCGGGCTGGGCTCGCTGCCGGACCGGCTGCGCGAGCTGCCGACGTGGGAACAGCGGTTCGCGTTGCTCGACGACGTCCTGGCGGCCCGGGCCGTGGAGCCGGTACCGCCGCCGCCCGAGCTGGCGGAGGCGTGGCGCCGGCTGCGCGGCGCCGACGGGCGGGTGCGCGTCGCGGACCTCGCCGAGGAGGTCGGCTGGAGCCGCCGTCACCTGGGCGAGCGGTTCCGCACGGAGCTGGGGCTGCCCCCGAAGCAGGTGGCGCGGGTGCTGCGGTTCGAGCGGGCCGCGCGGCTGCTGCGCCGCGGTCACGCCGACCTGGCGGCGCTGGCCGTGGAGTGCGGGTTCTACGACCAGGCACACCTGACGAACGAGTGGCGCGCGCTGGCGGGCTGCACGCCGGGGCGGTGGATCGCCGAGGAGCTCCCGTTCCTCCAAGACCAGGAGGTACCGTCCGGGTCAGACTCGCCGGCATGACTCCTGAACCGAACGTGTGGCCGGCCCTGCGCTACGACGACGCCCCGGCCGCGATCCGCTTCCTCGTCGACGTCCTCGGCTTCACCGAAGCGCTGGTGGTGCCCGAGGGAGATCTCGTCGCGCACGCGGAGTTGCGCTGGCCCGAGGGCGGCGCGGTGATGCTGGGCAGCGTCCGCCCGCCGGACGGCGTCCACGACGCGATGAAGCCGGGCACGGCGGCGGCGTATGTGGTGTCCGACAAGGTGGACGAGGTTTACGCGAGGGTGAAGGACGCGGGCGCGCAGATCACGGCGGAGCTGACCGACACCGAGTACGGCTCGCACACGTTCAGCCTCCGCGACCCGGAGGGCAACGCGTGGACGATCGGCACCTACCGCGGCGCGCCCTGACCCGGGCCGGCGGTCGGACGGCGAGGGCGAAACCCGGCGCGTGATGTCGTGAAGGGGACATCCGAGTCCCCGACGACCCCTTAACGACCTCGTTCCGGCTGCCCGCCGCGGTCGGACCGAGCCGGCTCGGCCGAACCCCGTCGTCTCCGGCGGCCGCTCAGCCCACCGGCTTCTCGAAGGTCACCAGCAACCCGTCGACGCCGCCGGGGCCGACCCGCCCCTTCACTTCGGTGGCCGTGATCGCCTTCAGCTGCCACCCGTCCGCGGCGTGGTCGTTCAGCAGCTTCTCGAGCTTCCCGCCCGACATCTTGCCGCCGACGAGCTTCTCCCGGACCTCGACCACCTTGTACGTGTAGCGCTGCATGGGCCCCATCCTGCCCCGAAGCCCCGACCTGGGCCCTTCAGCGGTGCGTGTCGAAAGCCTCGCGTTCCGTTTCGGCTGTTCATCTGGCACCCTGGAGCCCGTGTTGCGGCTTGCAGGAGCACGGCTGCTCGATGATCGGGACTATCCGGCGGTCCGTGCCGCGCTGGCCGCCGACCCGGTGGGCAGCTGCATGGTCAGCGCCCGGGTCGAGGCCACGGGCCTCGACCCGTGGCGGCTCGGTGGTGAGCTCTGGGCCGCCGACAGCCGTCCGGTCCGGGCCGGGCGGCTCCAAGGGCTCTGCTTCTCCGGGCCCAACCTCATCCCGCTGCGCGGCAACGCGCCGGCGTTGCGCTCCTTCGCCGACCGCGCCCTGCGCCGTCAGCGGACCTGTTCCTCCCTCGTCGGCCCGGCCGAGCAGGTCCTCGGCCTGTGGGACGAGCTCGAAGGCGAGTGGGGCCCGGCCCGCGAGGTCCGCGACGACCAGCCGCTGATGGCCTTGGACAGCACTCCGCTCGTGGCCGCCGACCCGCTGGTCCGTCCCGTCCGGCCGGACGAGCTCGAGCGGTACCTGCCCGCGGCCGTCGCGATGTTCATCGAAGAGGTCGGCGTCGATCCGCGCAGCGGCGACGGCGGGGCGAGCTACCGCGCCCGGGTCACGGAGCTGATCGGTGCCGGCCGCGCGTTCGCCCGCTTCGAGAACGGCGAGGTCGTCTTCAAGGCCGAGATCGGCGCCATGTCGGCGACCGTCGGGCAGATCCAGGGCGTGTGGGTGCACCCCGACCGCCGGGGCGACGGGCTCGGCACCGCCGGCACCGCCGCGGTGGCGAACCGGCTCGTCCGCGGCCTCGGCCGCACCGCCAGCCTCTACGTCAACGGCTTCAACACCCCCGCCCTCGCGGCCTACCGCAAGATCGGGTTCAAGCAGGTCGGCCAGTACGCGACGGTGCTGTTCTAGCCACTCTTCCGTGGCGGCGTTTCACGCCGACAGAAGCCCCGCTGACCAGGCATTATCCCGTCATGAGTGCACGTCGGCGCCGCAGTGCGCTCGCGGTGCTGCTGCTCGCCGCCGCGACCACGGCCGGGTGCTCGGGCGACGGTCCCGAGGACGCCCTCTCCGCCTTCCTGGCCGCCGTCGGGGCCGGGGACGTCGCCGCCGCGGCGGCGAACACCGACTCGCCCGAAGCCGCGAAGACCGTCTTGAGCCAGGTCCGCGGCGTGCTCGACCCCGAAGGCCTCGACGTCGACGACGAAGAGGTGAAACAGCCGGACGGCGACGTCGTGACCGCCGGTTACCGGCTCACCTGGCACCTGCCGCACGGCCGCACCTGGTCCTACCGCGCCGACGCCCAGCTGCGGGCGGCCGAGCACGGCTGGCAGGTGCACTGGCAGCCGACGGTCGTGCACCCGCAGCTGGCCGTCGGCCAGACCCTGGGCATGCTGCCCCAGCTGCCGGAGACGGCGCCGGTGCTCGACCGCGACGGCGTGCCGCTGATGCGCCCGCAGACCGTGATCGGCGTGGTCGTCGACCCGCAGAAGGCCGGCGACGTGAGTGCTGTCGCGGGGACGCTCGCGAAGGCGCTGCACCGGTACGAGCCGTCGGTCACCGGCCGGTCGGTGCTGGACGGCATGAACAAGACCAAGCCCGGCGACGCCTACCCGGTGATCACCCTGCGCGCCGGCGACTACCAGCGCGTCAAGCCGGTGATCTACGACCTGCCCGGCGTCCGCTTCGCCAGCCAGGAGCGGCTGCTGCCGGTGAGCCGCGGGTCCGGGCAGCAGGTCCTGCCGGGCATCCGCGCGCTGGTCGAGCAGCAGCTGGCCGGGGCGGCGGGCTGGCGGATCGTCACCCGCGACGTCACCGGTGGCGAGGCCTCCGAACTCAAGGCCGAGCCACCGCGGCCCGCGCCCGCCGTCACCAGCACGCTCAGTGCGAAGATCCAGGCGGCCGCCGAACAGGCCCTCGGCACCGAGCCCTACCCGGCCGCGCTGGTGGCGATCCAGCCGTCGAGCGGGGACATCCTCGCCGTGGCGCAGAACGCCGCCGCCGACGACGAAGGCTCGCTGGCGCTGTCCGGGCGCTACCCGCCGGGGTCGACGTTCAAGATCGTCACGGCGGCGGCCGCCCTGTCGGCGGGGGAGGTCGAGGCCCGCAGTACCGTCGACTGCCCCGGAGCGACGACGATCGAAAACCGCGTCGTGCCGAACGAAGGCCGGTTCGACCTCGGCCGGGTGCCCCTGAAGACGGCGTTCGCGCGGTCCTGCAACACGACCTTCGCCCGGCTCGCCGCCGGCCTCCCGGGCCCGGCGCTCTCCGACACCGCCCGCTCCTTCGGCCTCGGCGCCGACTTCGTGGTGCCGGGCCTGACCACGGTGACCGGGGACGTCCCGGCCGGCGACTCGGCCGTCCAGCGGGCGGAGAACGGCTTCGGCCAGGGCACGGTGGTGGCCAGCCCGTTCGGCATGGCGCTGGTCGCGGCCACCGTGCAGGCCGGGAAGGTGCCGGCGCCCTCGATCGTGAAGGGCATGCCGGCGGCCGCGCAGAACGTCGGAGACCCGCCGTCGCCGGAGGTCCTCGACGCCCTGCGCGGGATGATGCGGGAAGTCGTCACGGCGGGCACCGCGACCGGTCTGCGGGACATCCCCGACGTCGCGGGCAAGACCGGCACCGCCCAGTTCGGCGACGGCGCCCGCTCGCACGGCTGGTTCGTCGGCTACCGCGGTGACCTGGCGTTCGCGGTGCTCCTGACCGACGCCGGGTCGTCCAAACCGGCGGTGCAGGCCGCGCACCGGTTCCTGGCGAGGATCGGCTGAGGCGGCCGTCGTAAGGTGGAGGCATGTCCGTTCGTGCCCCGCTGGTTCCCGGCGTCCAGACGCCGCGCCGTGACGTCCCCAGTTCCATCGCCCGTCCCGAGTACGTGGACAAGCCGGCGCCGAAGCGGGACACCGGCGACGGCGTGCGCACGCCCGAGGTGATCGAGGCGATGCGGGTCGCGAGCCGCATCGCGGCCCAGGCACTGGAGGAAGGCGGCAAGGCCGTCAAGCCGGGCGCGACCACCGACGACATCGACAAGGTGGTGCACGAGTTCCTGCTCGACCACCACGCCTACCCCTCGACGCTGGGTTACCGCCGCTTCCCGAAGTCGTGCTGCACGTCGCTCAACGAGGTGATCTGCCACGGCATCCCGGACTCGACGGTGATCGAGGACGGTGACATCTGCAACATCGACGTCACGGCCTACATCGGCGGCGTCCACGGCGACACGAACGCGACGTTCCTGGCCGGCGACGTCTCCGAGGAAGCCCGCCTGCTGGTGGAGCGCACCCGCGAGGCGACGATGCGGGCGATCAAGGCGGTCCGGCCGGGCCGGCAGCTCAACGTGATCGGCCGGGTCATCGAGGCCTACGCCAAGCGCTTCGGCTACGGCGTGGTCCGCGACTTCACCGGCCACGGCGTCGGCCCGGCGTTCCACACACCGCCGACGGTGCTGCACTACGAAGAGCCCTCCGTCGACACGGTCATCGAGGAGGGCATGACCTTCACGATCGAGCCGATGATCACCCTGGGCACCATCGACTACGACATCTGGCCCGACGACTGGACCGTCACCACGAAGGACAAGAAGTGGACGGCCCAGTTCGAGCACACCCTCGTGGTGACGGCCGACGGCAGCGAGATCCTCACGCTGCCCTGAGTCGTCAGTGGCTGGTCGCTTTCTTGTAGCAGCGCACCGAAAGCGGCACGAAGACCGCCAGCAGCAGCGCGATCCACAGCACCGAGGCGAGCACGGCGTGCTGCATCGGCCAGGCGCCGTTCGCCGGCATGGCCGCGCTGGTGTTGCCGAACAGCTCCCGCGCCGCCTGCGTGATCGCCGAGACCGGGTTCCAGTCCGCGATCACCCGCAGCGGCGTGGGCAGGCGGCTGCTGTCGACGAACGTGTTGGCCAGGAACGTGAGCGGGAAGATCGCCACGCTCGAGACGTTGTTGAACACCTCGGGCTTGCGCACGGCCAGCCCGAGCGTCCCCATCACCCAAGACAGCGCGTAGGCGAAGGCGAGCAGCAGGAGCACCCCACCGAGGGCCTCGAAGACGCCGGTGTGGATGCGCCAGCCGACCAGCAGGCCGACCAAGCCCATGATGAGCAGGCTCGTCACGTTCAGGATGAGGTCGGCGGTGGTCCGCCCGATCAGCACGGCGGCCGGGGACATCGGCAGCGAGCGGAACCGGTCGATGATGCCCTTCTGCAGGTCGTCGGTCAGCCCGTAGCCGGTGACGATGCTGCCCATCGCCACTGCGAGGCTGAAGATCCCCGGGAGCATGAACTCGCGGTACGACATGCCGGGGATGTCGATCACGCTGCCGAACACGTAGCCGAAGAGCAGCACGAACATCACCGGCATGAACACGATGGACCCGAGCAGGTCCATCGACCGGATGATCTTGATCGAGTTGCGCTTGGCGACGGTCACGCCGTCGGTCACGGCCATTTGCACCGCGTTCATCACACGGCCTCCTTCGCGGGTTCGGCTGTGTCGGTCACGTCGTGACCGGTGAGGGTGAGGAAAACGTCGTCGAGGGTCGGGCGCCGCACTCCGACGTCGCGGACTTCGACGCCTTCCGCGGCGAGCAGGGCGAGCGCTTCGGTAAGCGCTTTCGCGCCGTGGGTCACGGGCACGGTCAGCCGGAACGCCTCGGCCTGCGGCTCTCCGCTGGCCAGCCGGGCCAGCGCCCGCTGCGCGGTGACGACGTCGGCGTACGTGCCGACGGTCAGCTCGATCCGCTCGCCGCCGACCAGGTCCTTGAGCTCGTCGGCGGTGCCGCGGGCGATCACGCGCCCGTGGTCGATGACGGCGATGCTGTCGGCCAGCCGGTCGGCCTCTTCGAGGTACTGCGTGGTGAGCAGCAGCGTGGTGCCGCCGGCGACCAGCTCGGTGATGACGTCCCACAGCTCGGTGCGGGCCCGCGGGTCGAGCCCGGTGGTGGGCTCGTCGAGGAAGAGCACCGGCGGGTTGGCCACCAGCGCGCCGGCCAGGTCGAGCCGGCGCCGCATGCCGCCGGAGTAGCCCTTGACCGGGCGGTCGGCGGCGTCGTCGAGGCTGAACCGGGCCAGCAGCTCCCGGCCGCGCGCCTTGGCCCGCTTGGTGCCCAGGTGGTAGAGCCTGCCGACCATCTCGAGGTTTTCGGCCCCGGTCAGCTCGAGGTCGACGGCGGCGTACTGCCCCGACGCGCCGATGTGCGAACGCAGCTCGTGCGCGTCCTTCACGACGTCGAACCCGGCGACCGTCGCCCGGCCCGCGTCCGGCTTTTGCAGCGTCGTGAGGATCTGGACGGTGGTGGTCTTCCCCGCACCGTTCGGCCCCAGCACGCCGAGCACGGTGCCTTCCGGCACCGCCAAGGTCATCCCGTCGAGCGCGGTGACCTTCCCGTACTTCTTGACCAGTCCCTCGGCCACAATGGCGTCCGGCATGGATTTCCCCTTGTCTGTGTGGAGTTCAGGCGCGGCGGATGACGATGTCGCCGGTGTAGGTGTGGGCTTTGACCTCGACGGTCTCGGTGCTGCCGCCGGGTCCGTCGGCGGCGCTGAGGGTGTTGCGCACGGAGCCGGTCAGCGAGTTCAGCTCGAGCCAGGCGGCACTGCCTTCGCGGATGCCCACCTCGATCTCGCCGACGGCGGTGTCGAGGACCACCCGGTCGCGCACGACCTCGCCGAGCCGGATGTCGCCGGAGGCGGTCTTGGCGTGCACGCCCGCGTGGGCGAGGTCCACGAGGATGTCGCCGTTGGCGACGCTGACGCGCAGGTCGCCGGTCACTTCGCCGACCCGGGTCTCGCCGTTGGAGTTCTTCAGCACGGCGGTGCCGTCGATCTCGCCGATCCGCAGTTCGCCGGAGCCGGTGCCGACCTCGGCGTGCCCGGTGGCGCGCTCGATGGTGACGTCGCCGGTCGCCGTGCTGGCCTCGATGCGGGCGGCCTCGTCCAGGTGGATGTCGCCGACGGAGGTCTTGAAGCGGCTGGGACCGACCCGGCCGGTGACGCGGAAGTCGCCCATCGCGGCGGTGCCGGTGATCTGCGAACCGGCGGGCAGCTCGACCGTGACGTGCAGGGCGCCGCCCCGGCCCCAGAGCTTGGTGGCGTACTTCGGGCCCTTGACCAGCAGTTCACCGCCGGCGAACTCGACGCGGGTCTTCGCGACGGCCTTGACGTCCTCGTTCTCGTTCGGGTCCGCCGCGGTGACTTCGACGGTCGTTTCCGCGCCGTCGCCGGCGACGATCCGGACGTCCGCGATGCTGACGTCGATCGTCGCGCTGATCGGCTCGGGGGTGGGGAAAACAGGCATGGCTGCGCCCTCCTGGGGTGCTCGGATGGCGTCTCCGCAGGCCGGAGACGTATGAGAAAGGAGAAAGGGGAGTTACTGAACCCAGCCGGTGTACTTCTCGCCGAAGGCCGAACGGCGTTGGGCGGGCCGGCTGCGATCGGCGCTCAACGCGCTGCTCGCGGCCCGGACGAGCCAGGCGTTGATGGAGATCCGGTCCCGGCCGGCGGCTTCTTCGACGCGCTGCTTCAGCTGCTCGGGCAGCCGCAGGTTGATGCGCGCGACGGCGCCGTCGTCGGCCTCGGGCGGCGGCGGCACCTCGGCGGGCGCCGGTTCGGGCGTCGTGGGCAGCGCCACGGCGAACTCGGCTTCGCGCCGGCGAAGGCGGACTTCCACCGAGCCGGGGGCGAGGTCACGGGTGATCTCGTCGGCCGCGGCCGAAAGAGCGTCGAGCAGGGTGAGCCGGATCGCCGACTCGAGCGGCGCGGTGAGCCGCTCGGCGAGGGCAACGGCTTCCTCGCCCGCCGCTTCGGCGGCGACCGCGAGCTCCCGGCGGAGTTCGTCCACGAAGGGCGTCAGGTCCATGGCACAACTATGGCGCCATGATGGCACCACGACAACCCTGAATTGGCACCCCTAGGGGTCGTTGATGGCGCCATCCACCCAGAACTGGCAGGTCAGGCATGGGGAGCCCACGCGGTCACGCGCGCTCGACGCGCTCCAGGAGTTCGTCGAGGAAGCCGCACGCCTCCGCGGCCGCGCGGTCGGGGTCGCCCTCGGCGATGGCGTCGGCGAGACCTTCGTGGCCGATCTCCGGGACGTGGTTCGCGCCCGGCGTGATGCTGGAGGTCGCCGCGACGCTGGCCGTGATGACCTCGGTCAGCCCGCGGTAGAGCTCGGTCAGCAGCCGGTTGTGGCCGGCGCGGACGACGGCGCAGTGGAATTCCGCGTCCGTGCGGGCGAAGTCCTCCCAGCGTCCCTCGCGCAGGTCGACCTCGCGGCGGGCCAGCAGGGCCCGCAGCTCGGCGACCTCTTCCTCGGTCCGCTCGACGGCCGCGAGCCGCGCGCCTTCGACCTCCAGCGTGCGCCGGACCTGCAGGACCTCGCGCAGCTCCGAGCCGCAGAGCCGGCGGATCGCGCTGGACACCTCGCTGGTGGCGCGCACGTAGGTGCCGTCGCCCTGGCGGACCTCCAGGAGCCCGGTGTGCGCGAGCGCGCGGACGGCTTCGCGGACGGTGTTGCGCCCGACGCCGAGCTGCTCGACGAGCTCGGTCTCGGTGGGGATGCGTTCGCCGATCGGCCATTCGCCCTGCGTGACCGCGGTCCGCAGCTGCTCGATGACCTGGTCGACGAGGCCGGCCCGGCGCGTGGTGGCCAGAGGCACAGGATTATCCCTTCATCCAATCATCCTACGTATGCGATAGTAGCGGGCATGCGCGTCGAACACCGTGAACCCGAACTGGACGGCGTCGTCGGGATCCGGACGCCGGGGGTGGTCGCCGCCGGGGCGTTGCTCGCGGTCGCGGTGGTGCTGACCGCCCTCAACCTGCGTCCGGCGATCACCGGCGTCGGGCCCATGCTCGCCGAAATGCGCCAGGACCTGGGCACCTCCGTCGTCTGGGCCGGCGTGCTCACGACGTTGCCGACGCTCTGCTTCGCCGGCGCAGGGCTGGCCGCGCCGCTGCTCGCGCGCCGAGCCGGGGTCGGCGCCGCCATCGCGATCGCGCTGGCCGCGCTCGCCGCCGGGCTCGTGCTGCGCGTGCTCGACGGACCCGTCGTGGTGCTCGGCGGCACGCTCGTCGCCACCGCCGGGATCGCCCTGATCAACGTGCTCATCCCGGTCGTCATCAAGGACTCCTTCCCGGCCCGCATCGGCCTGCTGACCGGCGTGTACACCGCGGCCCTGCAGGGCGGCGGCGCCCTCGGGTCGGCGGTGACCCCGCGGCTCGGCGACGCGTTCGGCGGCTGGCGCCCGGCGCTGGGCAGCTGGGCGGTGCTGGCCGTCGTCGCGCTGCTGGCCTGGATGTTCGCCGCCCGCGGCACCGGCCGGGCCCCACGGCCCGCCGACGGCGCCGAGGGCGGCCGTTCGCTGCTGCGCAACCGGCTGGCCTGGATCGTCACGGGTTTCTTCGGCCTGCAGGCGTTCTACGCCTACGCGGCGATGGGCTGGTTCCCGCAGGTGCTGATGGACGCGGGCGTCCCGCGCGGCGACGCCGGGCTGCTGTTCGGCCTGGTTTCGCTGATCGCCGTGCCGATCAGCCTCGTCGTGGCGCCGATGGCGGCCCGGCAGCGCCGGCAGAGCCCGTGGATCGTCGGGCTGAGCGTGTTCGGCGTCGCCGGGACCATCGGGCTGATGCTCGCCCCGTCGTGGTCGCCCCTGCTCTGGAGCATCCTCGTCGGGCTCGGGA
This sequence comes from Amycolatopsis sp. NPDC051045, assembly GCF_040682955.1. NCBI lineage: Bacteria > Bacillati > Actinomycetota > Actinomycetes > Pseudonocardiales > Pseudonocardiaceae > Amycolatopsis > Amycolatopsis sp. NPDC051045. The sequence goes on along the minus strand of NZ_JBFBCC010000012.1, from coordinate 89,276 downwards.
TGAGCGTGTTCTCGCTGGGCCTGACCGTGATCGCGCTGCGCGCGCGGACCGGCGCGGACACCGCCCGGCTGTCCGGGATGGCCCAGGGCTTCGGCTACCTGTTCGCCGCGCTCGGGCCGTTCCTGTTCGGCTTGCTGCACGACCTCGCGGGCGGCTGGACGGTGCCACTGGCGATGCTGCTCGGCCTGCTCGGCGTCCAGATGGTGTTCGGCGCGCTCGCCGGCCGTCACCGCTTCGTCTGAAAGCTCAGTCCAGGGGCAGGCTGAGCAGCGCGTTCTCGATCAGCTCCGGCATCGCCGGGTGGATCCAGTACTGGCCGCGCGCCATGCTCCGCGCGTCGAGGCCGAAGCTCATCGCCTGGATGAGCGGCTGGATCACCGACGACGCCTGCGGGCCGATGATGTGCGCGCCGAGCAGCTGCCCGGTCGCCGGGTCGGCCAGGAGCTTCGCGAAGCCCGTGGTGTCCTCCATCGCCCAGCCGTACGCGATTCCGGCGTAGTCCTGCTTCGAGACCACATAGGACACACCCAGCTCGCGGGCCTTCTGTTCGGTGAGCCCGACCGACGCCACCTGCGGGTGCGTGAAGACCGCGTGCGGCACGAACCGGTGGTCGGCGGTGATCCGCTCGTCCGGGTGCAGCAGGTTGTGCTGCACCACGCGGGCTTCGTGGTTCGCGACGTGCTTCAGCTCGTGCGGCGACGACAGGTCGCCGAGGGCGTAGATGCCTTCGGCCGCGGTCTCCTGGTGGTCGTCGACCACGACGTGCCCACTGTCCATTGTGGTCACACCGGTGGCGGCGACGTCCAGCAGGTCCGAGTTCGGACGACGGCCGGTGGCGATCAGCAGCACGTCGCCCTCGACGGTTTCCGCACCCTGCGGCCCTTCGAGGTCCAGCGCGACGCCGCCCTCGGTCTTGCGCGCCCGCACGGTCTTGCGGTCCAGGCGGACGTCGAACCGCTCGGCGGCCAGTTCGGTGAAGCGCGCGCTGATGTCCTCGTCTTCCGAGCGCAGCAGCCGCCCGGAACGGTTGACCAGCGTGACCTGCACACCGAACGAGGCGAAGACGTGCGCGAACTCGGCCGCGATGTACCCGCCGCCGAGGATGACGATCCGCTCGGGCAGCTCGTCGAGCCGCATCACGGTGTCCGACGTGTGGTAGCCGACGTCGTCCAGGCCCGGGATCTCGGGGATGACCGGACGCCCGCCCGCGGCGAGCACGAACTTGTCGGCGGTCAGCACCTCGTCGGGACGTCCGTCACCGAAGCTGACGCGCAGCTCCTTGTGGCCGGTGAAGCGGCCGGTGCCCTCGTAGACGTCGACGTTCGCGTTGTCCTCGTGGCTGCGGCGGTACTCCGCGCCGCCCGCGGCGATCGGGTCGATGCGGCCGAAGACGCGGTCACGGATGTCGCGCCAGCGCACGCCCTTCAGCTCTTCGTCGACGCCGTACTTGGCGCTGTGCGAAGGGGTGTACGCGACGTCGGCGGCGTACACGAACATCTTCGTCGGGATGCAGCCCACGTTGAGGCAGGTGCCGCCGAAGGTGCCCTTCTCCACGATCGCCGTCTTCTTGCCGGCGAAGTCCGGGCCGGGGATGGAGTTCCCCGATCCCGTCCCGACGATCACCAGGTCGTAGTGGGGCACTGCATCCTCCGCGGGGTCGGTCCGGTCGGTCCACCCTAGCCAACCGAGGGCGTGAAGCCGATGTTCCCCGTTGTGCCCGACATCGTAGTGCGGGGTCAGTGGCCGGTGGCGGTGAAGTGCATCCGGTCGGTCGGGCTGCGCCACTTCCCGCCCCAGCTCCACCCGATCGCCGCGAACGCGCGCACGGTCGCGTCGCCGGCGACGACCATGCCGGGCCGCCCGCGCGAGCGGTCGACGTACGCCGAGGCCAGCTCGGGCAGCACCAGGTCGCCCTGGGTGTAGGGGTTGCAGAACGGGTTGACGTCCACGGCGAGCCCGTAGGCGTGCGCCGACCAGGTCGTCTGCCCGCGCGCCGGGCGGCAGACGAACGCGCTGGTCGAGTTGCCGTCCCCGGTCGGCGGCGCGGTGAGCTCGTCCGCGGCGGTCACGCGCATCTCCTCCAGCGGGAAGCGCGCCGCGAAGAGCTGCCCGAAGACTTTGGCGATCCCCGCCGCGCCGGTGGCGTTCACCAGCATTTCGCCGGTGTGCGCGCGGCCGTCGAAGCCCCAGAAGGACATCGTCAGGTAGCGGAGGTCGCCGGCCTGCACAGGGCAGGCGGGCTGCCAGGTGCTGCGCGCGAGGACGTCGGCGGGCACCGCGCTGATCGTCGAGGCGTAGGCATTCCCCGCCGGTGGAGGCAGAAGGTCTTTTGTCGGAAGTGCCCGATTCACCAGTTCGGGTGGCGTCGGCTCGACCTCGCCGAAGCCGTCGGGACGGCGGGGGAGGGGACGGGCACCCACCTGCCAGGGGGCCGCGGGCGCGCTCGCCGTCGTCGGCGCGGCTGTGGTGCGCGCGGTGCTCGGCGCCGACGGAGGAGCCGAAGGCGCAGGCTGCGGCGCGAGCGGCGCTTCCGGCGAGCACGCGGTCAGTGCGAGGGCCAGGACCGGCCACCGCCACGCCGCCGTCGCTCGCCGCCGCATCCGGTCAGCTTGGCAGAGGCGGTCGGTGCACGCGGAGTCCACCCGTTTCAGTGACACCGTTTTGGGCCTCCGCGGATTAGGGTATTGAGCGCACATCGTTCACGCACCGGAGTTGTCCGGCTGCCGAGTGCTTTGCCTTGTGCTGTGCCGAAGAGGGGAAGACCCATGTCCGTGAAGTTCCGCCGACCCCTGCTGTTCGCGAGCGGCGCGCTCCTCGCGGTCGCCGCGGTCGCCGTCCCGGTCGTGGCGGGTACGGCGGCGGCCGAGCCGGGCGCCGCCGGGGCCGGGAACCAGGCACGGATCGTCGGCGGCAACCAAGCTTCCCTGTCCGACCACCCGTACGTGGTGTACCTGACCGACGCGGGCGGCAACCAGTTCTGCGGCGCGGTGATCGTCAGCTCGACAGCGGTCGCGACGGCGGCGCACTGCGCCAAGGCGTTGGCGAAGCAGGACGTCCGCGTGGTGGCCGGCCGCGAAGACAAGCGCACCGACGCGGGGCAGGTCCTCGGCGTCTCCAAAGTCTGGATCAGCCAGAGCTACACCGACCCGACGCGGGGCAACGACATCGCGGTGCTGACCGTCCGCGGCCAGCTCGGCTACCGGCCCGCGAAGCTGCCCGACACCGGTGACACGGGGCTGTACACCACGGGCACCCAAGCGACCGTGCTCGGGTGGGGCCGCATCGCCGAAGGCGGCGACCGTTCCGACTACCTGCGCAGCGCCCAGGTCCCGGTGGTCTCGGACAGCGAATGCCACGCCGACTACACCGTCTACGACCAGCGGACCATGGTGTGCGCGGGTTACGAGGAGGGCGGCGTCGACGCCTGTCAGGGCGACTCCGGCGGCCCGCTCGTGGTGGGGGACACGCTGATCGGCATCGTTTCCTTCGGCGACGGCTGCGCGAAGGCGAAGAAGCCGGGCGTCTACACGCGCGTGTCGACCTACAGCGACGACATCGAGGTCCAGGCCAAGCCCCGCCTCCTCGGCTGAGCGTGCTAAGCAGGGGTATGCCGACCCTGCACGACGCGACCGGTCCGGAGCTGACCGCCGCCCAGCTGCACGACATCCTCCGCCTGCGCGTCGACGTGTTCGTCGTGGAACAGAAAGCCGCGTACCCGGAGCTCGACGGCCGTGACCTGCTCCCGGACACCCGCCACCTGTGGTGGGAGGACGCCGGCGAGGTCCTGGCGTACCTGCGGGTGCTGCTCGACCCCGGCGGCATCCGCCGCATCGGCCGCGTGGTGACGGCCGCCCACGCCCGCGGCGCCGGCTTGGCGGCCCGCTTGATGGACGCGGCCCTGACGGTCCCGGGCGAGTACGTGCTCGACGCCCAAACCTACGTCCAGGGCTTCTACGCCCGCTACGGCTTCGTCGCGGAAGGCCCCGAGTACACCGACGACGACGGAATCCCCCACATCAAAATGCGCCGCCTCCCGTGATTGAAGGGTCAACCCTGTAATCACGCGAGTCGGCTCTCGAATCACGCGTGTCGACCGGTCCGGTCCGGCTCAGGCGATCGCGCCCGGCGGTGCCGTCGCGGCGATCACCTTCACCGCACGGTCCACATCGGACTCCGTGAGGTCGGCCCGCGCCGTCAACCGCAGCCGCGAGATGCCATCCGGAACCGACGGCGGCCGGAAGCACCCGACGCGGATGCCCTGCTCGGCACACGCCGCGGCCCACGCCACCGCCGTCTCCGCGGACGGCGCCTGCACCGAAATCACGGCGGCGTCCGGCAGGCTCGCCTTCAACCCGGCCGCCTTCAACGACATCGCCAGGTTGCCCGCGTTCTCGAGCACCTTCCCCGCCAGCCCCGGCTCCTCCTTCAGCGCGTGCAACGCCGCCAGCGCGCCCGCGGCGCTCGCGGGCGCCAACGCGGTGTCGAAGATGAAGCTGCGAGCCGTGTCGATCAGGTGCTTGATCACGCGCCGCGGCCCCACCACCGCGCCACCCTGAGCGCCGAGGGACTTCGACAGCGTCAACGTCGTGACGACGTCGGGCGCGCCCGACAGCCCGGCCGCGTTGACCGCGCCGCGACCACCCTCACCCAGGACGCCGAAGCCGTGCGCGTCGTCCACGAGCAGCGCCGCGCCGTGCGAACGGCAGATGCCGGCGAGTTCGCCGAGCGGGGCGAGGTCGCCGTCGACCGAAAACACCGAATCCGTCACCACCAGCGCCCGCGGTTTGCGCCGGGTCGCCAGCGCGTGCTCGATCGCCGACGGCGTTGCGTGCGCGACCGCGGCGACGTCGGCCCGCGACAGCCGGCAGCCTTCGATCAGCGAGGCGTGGATGTACTTGTCGGTGACGATCGCGGACTCGGACCCGGACAGCGCCGTCACCGCGCCGAGGTTGGCGGTGAAGCCGGAGGAGAACACGAGCGCCGCCTGCGCGCCGCAGAACCGGGCGAGCTCCAGCTCCAGCTCGGTGTGCAGCTCGGTCGATCCGGTGACCAGCCGTGACCCGGTCGACCCGGCGCCCCAGCGCAGCGCGGCAGCCGCGGACGCCCCGGCGACGCGCTTGTCGCGGGCCAGCCCGAGGTAGTCGTTGCCGGCCAGATCCAGCTCGTCGGCCCGCGCGGGACGCGGCCGCAGCTGCCGCACGAGCCCCGCGTTCGCCCGCTTCTCCGCCTCGGCGTCGAGCCAGTCGAAAACCTCGTCGGGCGGGGGAGTCGGCGGCGTAGTCACGTCCCGCAGTCTCCCACCCGCGCCTCGGGTCGCCGTGCAGCGGGCCTGGAAACGCCGGAAGCCCCGGACCTGCAGGTCCGGGGCTTCCGAAAAAGAGCGATCAGCTGTCGTAGCCGCGACGCGGGCCACGGCTCGGGCGGCCGTAGCCACCGCCGTTGCCCGAGCGAGGCTGACGGGCGCGGCCGCCGAAGCCGCCGGGACGGCCTTCGCGCGCGCCCTGGCCGGAGCCGCCGCGGTCGCCACCACGGTCGCCGCCGCGGTCACGGTCGCCGTAGCTGCGCTCGCCGCCACGGCTGTAGCCGCCGCGGTCGCCGCCGCGGAAGTTGCCGCCGCCGCGACGCGGGCTCTCGCGCCGGCGCTCGATGACCGGCTCGCCGCTGGGCTCGCGGGCGCCGGTGATGCGGGACAGCTCGGCGTCGCCCGGGCGGACCGTGGTCGACTCCGCGCGCACGCCGGCGCGGTCGGTCAGCCGGCGGACCATCCGGCGCTGGTCGTTGGTGACCACCGTGACGACGACACCGGACGCCCCGGCGCGCGCCGTGCGGCCCGCGCGGTGCAGGTAGTCCTTGTGGTCGGCCGCCGGATCGACGTGCAGCACCAGCGAGATGTCGTCGACGTGGATACCGCGCGCGGCGACGTCCGTGGCGACCAGCACCGGGGTGTGGCCTTCCTTGAAGTCGGCGAGGACGCGGTTGCGCTGCCCCTGCGTCTTCCCGCCGTGCAGCGCCGCCGCGTTCACGCCCTGCTCGCGCAGCCGCTCGGCGAGGCGGTCGACGTGGTGCTTGGTGCGCACGAACATGATCGTGCGGCCCTCGCGGGCGCCGATCTGCGTGATGACGTCCTGCTTGTCCTGGTGCGAGACCTGGAGCACGTGGTGGTCCATGGTCGTCACGCTCGCGGTCGACGGCGCCACCGAGTGGGTGACCGGGTCGGTCAGGTACTGCTTGACCAGCCGGTTCACGTCACCGTCGAGCGTCGCGGAGAACAGCAGCCGCTGCCCACCGGGCGGGGTGAGGTCCATGATCTCGCGGACCTGCGGCATGAAGCCCATGTCCGCCATCTGGTCGGCCTCGTCGAGGGCGATGAAGTTGCAGTCGCCCAGCGACGCGGTGCCCTGGCGGACGTGGTCCGACAGCCGGCCGGGGGTGGCGATCAGCAGGTCGACGCCACGCGAGAGCGCGTCGGCCTGACGGGCGAAGGCCATGCCGCCGACGGCGGTGCGGCACCACAGGTTGAGCGACCTGGCCAGCGGGGTCAGCGAGTCGGCGACCTGCATGGCGAGCTCGCGGGTCGGAACGAGGATCAGTGCGCGGGGGCGCTTCGGGCGGGCCTTGCCGCCGTCGAGCCGGGCCAGCATGGCCAGGCCGAAGGCGAGGGTCTTGCCGGACCCGGTCTGGGCGCGGCCCAGCACGTCGCGGCCGGCCAGCGCGTCCGGGATGGTCGCGGACTGGATGGGGAACGGGCTGTTGATGCCGCCCTCGGCGAGCGCGCGGAGCAGCGGCTCCGGCAGGCCCAGTTCGGCGAAGGTCTTGGTGGCCACGAGCTCGACCGCGTCGTCGCGCAGCATGTCGCCGCCGGCCGGGCGGGTGCGCGGCTTGCGGTCGGGACGGCCCGCGTGAGCGGACGTCGAGGAAGGGCCGGAGTTGAACGTGACGGTCACAAATGCCTCTCGGACGTGGTTCGTCGCAAGGGAGGCCCGGGCAGCCCGCGCGCAGCAGGGCAAGATGGTGTGCGATGGGCGTTCACAGGGACGGACCCGGCACACCGTGTCATCGCTTGCCGACACTGCGCGCCGCTTGGGTTATACGGATCACCGCGAGCCATTCGGTGGCTCTGGAGGCGACGGACACCAACTCATCCACGCCGCCGGTTGCGGTCTGTGCTTACTGTACCCGAACCGGAGGTCGGACTTCTCATCGAGGGCACCGGTTGTGGGCGGCGTCGCAGTCGTGGCCCGGGCCACAGCCGCGCCGCCGCCGCGCGATCACCCGAGCCCGGCGGCGGAAACGAGGTCCGTCAGGAGCTCATCGGTCTTCGTGACGTGCTCGCCGAGGCCGCGGCTGTGGAACCAGCCGGCGAGGTTGCGCACGTCCCGCGCCAGGAATTCGCCGCCACCGGGGTTGGCGACGACGTCGACGACCTGGGGCAGGTCGATCACCACCAGCCTGCCCCGGTGCACCAGCAGGTTGTACGCGGACAGGTCGCCGTGCGCGAGCCCTTGCGAGGCGAGCAGTTCGAGCGCCGCGGTGGCCTGGAACCACAGGTCCGTCAGCTCGTCCGGGCCCGGACGGACCTGGGCGAGGCGGGGCGCGGCGGTGCCGTCGTCCTCGCCGAGGAACTCGAGCAGCAGTTCCGTCCCCTCGCGCTGCACCGGGTAGGGCACCGGCGCGCCGAGCGTCCACAGGCGACTCAGTGCGGCGAACTCCGCGACGGCCCACTGTTCGGCGATGAGGTTGCGGCCGAACGCGCTGCGGTGCGCCATCGCCCGGTTTTCGCGGGACCGGCGCATCCGCCGCCCTTCCAGGTAGCCCGCGTCGCGGTGGAACAGCTTGTGTTCGTCGCTGCGGTAGCGCTTCGCGGCGAGTAGCACGCCCGGCGTGCCGGGCAACCCGCGCCGCAGGAGGTGGACATCGGCTTCCTTGCCGGTCTTGAGGACGCCGAGGTCGGTGTCGGCCGCGGCGAGCTCGGTGACGACCCAGTCCGGCCGGGGGTGCGGGCCGTGTTCGGCGTCGTCCCAGGTGGACCAGCGGTCGGCGCCCTCGGGCAGCTGGTTCTCGGTGTAGGCGTCGTCGCGCAGTTTCGCGAGGCGGACGCGTTCGCCTTCGGTCAGCCGGCCGCGGCGCGTGGGTTCGGGTTCGTCCAACCGGCCGCGGCGGCGCGAACGCGCCTGGCTGCGGGAGGGTTGTTCGTCGAACAGGTCGGAATCTTCGAAGTCGTGCTGACGCACTGGTGGGGTTCTCCTCGATCAGGGATGCCCCACCGGGCGCGTAGTCAGCCTCGGGGGGCGGGTGGGTGAGGGCGCGAAAGGGCCCGGACACTCATCACGTGAGGCACCTCCCCGCTCTCGTACGCACCGGCTCCCTGCCGGAGGAGCCCAGCTTGCCCGAGGAGTCCCGGGGCGCGCAAGCGAATAGCGCGAACGGTCCGTTCGTGCGCTTTCCTTGAATTCCACTCGCCGCCGCGGTCACGATGAACGGGCAGGCCGATCGAGGGGGGCGGATGGATTCCTACGACGTGGTGATCGCCGGCGGCGGGCACAACGGGCTGGTGGCGGCCGCGTACCTGGCGCGGGCGGGCCGTTCGGTGCTCGTGCTCGAACGGCGTGGCGAGACCGGGGGCGCGGCGGTGTCCTTCCGCGCGTTCGACGGCGTCGACGTCCGGCTTTCCCGCTACTCGTACCTGGTCAGCCTGCTGCCCAGGAAGATCGTCGCCGAGCTCGGTCTCGACGTGGAGCTGCGGCGGCGCCGGATGTCGTCCTACACCCCGGCGGGCGGCACCGGTCTCCTGGTCGACACGGGCGACGAAACCCGGACCGCCGCGTCGTTCCGCGCGGTCACCGGATCCACTGTGGACTTCGCCGCGTGGCGGCGCTTCTCCGCGTTGACCGGGCAGGTCGCCGAGCGCGTCTTCGGCACGCTCACCGAGCCGCTGCTGTCCGAAGTGGACTTCCGGGACCTGGTCGGCGGCGAGGCGTGGTCGGTGCTGTTCGAGCGGCCGGTGGGCGAGACGCTCACCGCGTGGTTCGGCGACGACACCGTGCGCGGAGTCGTGCTCACCGACGCGCTGATCGGCACGTTCGCTTCCGCAGGGGAGGCGGACCTGCGGCAGAACCGCTGCCTGCTGTACCACGTGATCGGCAACGGCACCGGCGACTGGGACGTGCCGGTCGGCGGCATGGGCGCGGTCACCGGCTCGCTCGCGGCGGTGGCGGCCGCGGCGGGCGCACGCCTGGTGACCGGAGCGGAGGTGCTGGCGGTCGATCCGGACGGCGAGGTGCGCTACCGGCGGGACGACGCCGAGCACGTCGTCCGGGGCGGCCACGTCCTGGCCAACGTCGCACCGGCGACGCTCGCGCGGCTGCTGGGCGAGGACCCGGCGGACCGTCCGGAAGGCGCGCAGCTGAAGGTGAACCTGGTCCTGTCGCGGCTGCCCAGGCTGCGCGACCCGGACGTCCGGGCGGCTGAGGCGTTCGGCGGCACGTTCCACGTCAACGAGACCTTCACCCAGCTCGAAACGGCCTACCGCGAGGCGGCGGCGGGAAGGATCCCCGCGCTGCCGCCGTGCGAAATCTACTGCCATTCGCTGACCGACCCGTCGATCCTCGGCCCGGCCGAACGCGCGGCCGGCGTGCAGACCCTCACCTTGTTCGGCTTGCACATGCCGGCGCGGCTCTTCGCAGGGCGCAACGAAGAGGCACGCGAAGAGGCGTTGCGCGCGACGCTGGCTTCGCTGAACAGCGTGCTCGCCGAGCCGATCGAGGACTGCCTGCTGACCGCGCCGGACGGCCGGCCGGCCGTGGAGGCGAAGACCCCGCTCGACCTGGAAGCCGAGCTGGGCCTGCCGGCCGGGCACATCTTCCACCGGGACCTGTCCTGGCCGTTCGCGGAGGACCCGGCCCAGGCCGGTCGTTGGGGCGTCGAGACGGCACACGAACGCATCCTGCTGTGCGGGGCGGGAGCGGCGAGGGGAGGTGGTGTCAGCGGCATTCCCGGCCACAACGCGGCGATGGCGGTCCTCGGCGTCCGGTGACCTCCGGCCTCACGCGTGCTCGGTGCACAGGCACGCGACGCCGGGTTCGATCCACTCCCGGCCGGTCCACTCCGGGTGGCGGTCCACGAGGACCGCGCGGACTTCGGCGGTGAGCTCGTCCCGGGCCATCGCGGAGTCGCGGCGACGCCAGGTCTCGTCCCGCAGCTCGCGCAGGTAGTCGCGGACGTCGGTGAGCACCGACGGGCCACCGACCTCTCCGTGCCCCGGGACGACCACCCGCGCTCCGCCGGCGACCAGCCGGTCCAGCACCGCGAGCCAGCCCACGCCCGAGACGTCGGTGTCGTGCGGCGGGAACCACGGGAAGATGGCGAACTGCCCGGTCTCGGCCAGGTCGCCGGTGAACAGCACACCGGCGTCCGGCACCTCGACGACCTGATCGCCCTTCGTGTGGCCGCGGCCGGTGGGGCGCAACCGGACGGTCCGGCCGCCGAGGTCGAGCGGGTGCCCGTCGTCGTAGACCACGTCGGGGGTGGGCAGCCGGACGCCGTCGAGGCGGCGGGCGATCGGCTCGCCCAAGCCGCGGAACATGTCCAGGTAGCCGGGGCCCTTGGTGGCGAGGTCCTCGGCCTGGCCGCGGTTGACCAGGTACGTGGCCTCGCCGGCGAACACCTGCGCGCCGAACGCGTGCTCGGGGTGGAAGTGCGTCGTGGTCAGGTACAGGCGGCGGCCCTTCGCCACCTCCCGCGCGAGGGCGAGCACCTGCTCCGCGTTGGCGGTACCGATGCCCGTGTCGACGACCAGGACGGCTTCGGTGCCGCCCACGATGCCGATGTTGGGCACCAGGTCGACATGGTCGTTCGGGATCACCAGCAGGTCGGGGGCGAGCTCCCGGGCGCCGGAGACGCGCACGGCGGGGTCGGTCGGTTCGGTCATGCCCCGATTCCACCGGCTCGGGGCAGCGGCCGTCCAAGACCGGTTCGGTGGTGCCGATACCGGGCGAATATCGTCGCCGGTCATGGAGCTGCGCACGCTGCGGTACTTCGTGGCCGTCGCCGAAGAACTCCACTTCGGCCGGGCCGCCGCGCGGCTGCACATGAGCCAGCCGCCGCTGAGCCGGGCGATCAAGCAGCTGGAAACCGACGTCGGTGCCGTCCTGCTGCTGCGGTCCGCCGCGGGCGTGACGCTCACCCCGGCCGGGGTGGCGCTGCTGGCCGAGGCGCGGGCGCTGCTCGGCCGGGCCGACCGGGCCCGCGTGCGCGTCGCCACGGCGGCGGGCACGCCCACCCTCACCGTCGGCATCCTCGGCGACGGTGCCGACCCGGGCGCGACGCGGCTCGCCGACGCCTACCGGCGGCAGCACCCGGGCGTCGAGGTCCGCGTCCGCGACGCCGACCTGACCGACCCGACCTGCGGGCTGCGCGCCGGGCTGGTCGACGTCGCGCTGACCCGCGGGCCGTTCGACGAGACCGGCCTGACGGTGCACGAGCTGCGCGCCGACCCGGTGGGCGCGGTGCTGCGCGCCGACGACCCGCTGGCCGGGCGCGAGCACCTGGATCTGGCCGACCTGGCCGGACGGCGCTGGTTCCGGTTCCCCGACGGCACCGACCCGCGCTGGCAGGCGTACTGGCACGCCGGCGAACCCCGCGAAGGGCCGGTGGTGCGCGCGGCCCAGGAGTGCCTGCAGGCCGTGCTCTGGAACGGCACCGTCGGGCTGATGCCCCTCGGTCACCGGCCGCCGGGCGAACTGGTCGTGGTGCCGTTGCCCGGCATGGCGCCGAGCCCGGTGGTGGTGGCGTGGCCGGAGGGCGACGCCGGCCCGTTGGTCCGCTCGTTCGCGAGGATCGCGACGGCCGCCTACCGGGACTGAGCCGTGCGGTCGCGCGGCGACGGCAGCCGGAACAGGCCCGGCAGCCTGCGCAGGGCCGCGCTGTCGCCGGACGTCGACGCTTCGCCGGTCGCGACGGCGTCGGAGAGCGTGAGGCTCTGGCCGGTGAGGCGGACGAACGCCGTTTCGCTGATCGTGACGGTCGCGTCGGGGTGCTGAGCCGGCCCGTGCAGTGCGTCGATCGTCCCGTCGGCGACGCGGGCGTGGAACACCTCGTCGCCGATGCGGAACTCGTACACCGCGCGCAGGTCCCCGGCGGCCTCGGCGTCGAAGGACGCCCGCAGGCCGAGCACCGCCCAGCCGGGGTGGAACGTTTCGGTCTCGCGGCGTTCGCCCATCGCCCACTTCAGGCCCCAGCGCGCCAGCGCGAGGATCGCCGGGCCGAGCTCTTCGCCGGCCTCGGTGAGGGCGTAGGCGGGGGTCCGGGCCGGCGGCGGGAGCGTCACCTTGTGCGCCAGCCCGTCGCGTTCCAGGTTCTTGAGGCGGGCGGCCAGCAGTCCCGTGCCGAGGCCGCGGAGGCTCGCCTGCAGGTCGCCGAAGCGCTTGGGCCCGGTCAGCAGCTCGCGGATCAGCAGCAGCGTCCAGCGTTCGCCGACGAGGTCGAGGGTGCGCGCGGTCGCGCAGTACTGGTTGTACGTCCGCTGGTCCACTGCATCACCCTAGACTTCGCGCTTCTCGTTCTTGAACTCCGAGAAGGACGCCGGCGAGCGCTTCGGGGTGGGTGAGCATCACGTCGTGCGGAGCGTCCAGCGCGAGCGTCCGGTAGCCGATGGCGGCACCGAACCGGTCGAACGGGTAGACCTGCGGCCGGCACCAGACGGCCGTGCCGGGGATCCGGTCGACGGCCCCGCTCAAGCGGGTGGTCTCGGCGAACGAACGCAGTGGCTGCGGGATCAGCCGCGGTGCCAGCCAGGCCACGTCGTCCGGGTCGGTGACGCCGTAAGCGGCCGGTGGTGGCGCGGGGATCGCCCGGCCGTCGCCGGCCGCGCCCAGCAGGGCCTGCACGGTGGTGTCGGGAGCAAGGCCCAGCAGGCTGGTGCCGTCGGGGCCCGCCCAGCCGTCCACGAGAACGACGTGGCCGACGGCGTCCGGCCGCGCGTCGGCCGCCTCCCGCACCACCAGGCCCGCGTAGCTGTGCCCGACCAGCACGACGTCGTCGTCGCGAACGGCGTCGAGCGCGGTGACCACGGACTCGGCGTGGTCGTGGAGCCCGTGACCGGTGGACGCGCCGAGTTCCGGGGTCACCGTGCGCGCTCCGGCGGCGTGCAGCAGCGGGACGATCCGGTCCCAGGCCCACGGGCCGTGCCAGGCGCCGTGGACCAGAACGAACGTGGTCATCGCTTTTCCTCCTCGTGCCGCGTCTCGGCCGGAACCTTAACCCATTGACTTCTTGTTTTTGAAGTGCCAAGTTCTGATTCAGGTAATCAGCGAGAAGGGGTTCAGCATGACGAAGGCGCTCTACACGGCCGAAGCGCACGTGGCCGGAGGACGGAACGGCCGCGGGCGCACCACCGACGGACGGCTGGAACTGGATCTGCGGCAGCCGAAGGAACTGGGCGGGGACGGCGAAGGGGCCAACCCCGAGCAGCTCTTCGCCATCGGCTACGCCGCCTGTTTCGGCGCGACGCTGGCCCTCGTCGGTCAGCGCGGGAAGCTCAAGGCCGACGACGCGGAGATCGACTCGTCGGTGTCGCTGGTCCCGGTCGACGGCGGCCGGTTCGAGCTCGGCGTCGAGCTGCGGGTCGTCCTCCCGTCGGTCACCGGCGACCAGGCGGCCGAACTGGTCAGGACGGCCCACCTGGTCTGCCCGTACTCCAACGCCACCCGCGGCAATGTCGACGTGGCGCTGACGGTCAACGGCACCCGGCTCTGAGCCGCTGCCGGGGGTCTAGACCACCGGCGGGCGGCGGACGTCGTAGAGGTCCCAGTCCAGCTGCCAGAACGCGTCGATGCCGTGCTCGCGGATGAACTTCCGCTCGGTGTCGTGCACCGGGTAACAGCCGGCGATGCTGACCGGCGCGCCGCCGACGTCGATCAGCGTGTACTGGTGCGCGTCGAGGCCCGCGGGCGCCGAAACGGCGAACGCCGTCATCGCCGACTCCGGCGCGATCGGCTGCCCGAAGTCGATGGTGTCGCCGTAGACGAACGGGCAGGTGCCGCGCAGCTGCTCGGCGAGGTAGCCGATGGCCAGCGCCCACACCGGGTCGTCGGACCGGACGCTGATCCACAGCTCCGGTTTCACGCCGTGCCAGTCGGGGTGGTCGGCCAGGGAAAGGCCGTAGGTCGCGCCGGTCAGGTAGCGCGGTTCGGGCTCGTCGGCGTAGACGAACGCGATGACGTCGTCGAGCCCGGCCCGCGTCGACGGGATGGGCTGCAGCCGGGGCTGGGTGGACCCGGTCAGGGTGTCGAGATGGGCGACATACCGCTCGGCACGGCTCGGCATGGCGCGCAGCATACGACCGCCCGGGCGCCGGTGCGGCTCAACCCGTTGGCCCGGGCGCGGCAAGATCGGGCAGGGTGGGGAGCATGCGAGTACTCGTGATCGGCAGCGGAATCGGCGGTGCGGCGACGGCCTGGCACCTTGCGGGCCGCGGCGCGGAAGTGGTCGTGGCGGACGCGGCGCGGCCGGGGACGGCGACCGAGGCCGGCGCCGGCATCGTCAGCCCGTGGACATCGCGGTGGGAAGACGCGGTGTACCCGCTCGCGGCCGCCGCCGGCCGGTACTACCGCGAGTTCGCCGCGGAGCTCGAAGGTTCTTCGTTCGAGGTCGTCGGCGGGATGATCGTGTCGGCCGACGACGCGGAGCTGGCCGAAGCGCACGAGCGGCTGACGTCGCGGGCGGCCGCCGCGCCCGAGATCGGCGAAGTCCGGCGGCTCGATCCGGCGCAGGCCCGCGAGCTGTTCCCGGCGCTGGCACCCGGGCTGGGCGCGGTGCACTTGGCCGGCGCCGGCCGCGTCGACGGGCACCTGCTGCGCCGCGCCCTCCTGGCGGCCGCCGAGCGCCGGGGCGCGAAGTTCGTCGAGGGCGAGGTCGCGTTCCGCGCCGACGGCACGGTGGCGACTCCGGAAGGCCCGCTCGAGGCGGACAGTGTCGTGGTGGCGGCCGGCGCGTGGAGCCGGGAACTGCTGGCACCGCTGGGGATCGACCTGCCGGTGACGCCGCACCGGGGCCAGATCAGCCACTTCGACCTGCCGGGTACGGACACGGCGGCGTGGCCGGTGGTCATGCCGCGCAGCAGCCACTACCTGCTCGCGTTCGGCGGCGGCCGCGTCGTCGCGGGCGCGACGCGCGAGACGGAATCGGGCTTCGACTACCGCGTCACCGCCGCCGGGCAGCGCGAAGTGCTGGAGCAGGCGTTGGCGGTGGCGCCCGGCCTCGCGGACGCGACGCTGGCGGAGACCCGGGTCGGCTTCCGCCCCGGCACGCCGGACGGCCTGCCGATACTGGGCCTGCTCCGGCCGGGGTTGGCGGTGTCGACCGGCTTCGGCGCGGGCGGGCTGACGAACGCGCCGTTCGCGGGGAAGCTCGTCGCGGCGGTGGCGCTGGGCGAGGACCCGGGCTTCGACCTCGGCCCGTTCGCCCCGGACCGGTTCCCGGGTCTCAGCCCTCGGTGACCAGTTCCAGCGCGTGCTCGCCGGTGCGCTCGACCACCAGGCCGGCCTTGGTGATCACCTTCACCAGCTGGTCCACAGTGGAGGGTTCAGCCCGGGTGGCCGCCAGCACGTGCGCCAGGCGGCCTTTGTACGCCTTGTTGAAGTGGCTCACCGTCACGCGCTCGCCGCGGGCGTTCTCCGTGACCACCCGGACCGTCACCGCGTCCGGACGCAGCTTCGCGAACGCCGAGTAGGTGCCCGAGCGCAGGTCGACGACCAGGCCGTCGACCGCCTGCAGCACCGGCTCGAGGACCGGCTTCCACAGCCCGCGGACGGTGCCCAGCGCGGGCAGCGAGTTGCCGCCCGAGAGCCGGTACGCCGGGATCGGGTCGGTCGCCGAGACCACGCCGAACAGCGACGACGTCACCGCCAGCCGCCGGTGCGCCTTCTCCAGTCCCGCCCTGGTGAAGCTCTTCACGTCCAGCGCGTCGTAGAGGACGCCGGTGTAGCGGCGCAGCGCCGGCATCGTCGGCGACGTCCACAGCTGCGCGTTGCGCGTGACCTCCCCGGCCTGCCGCTCGGTGAGGCCCAGCGCCGCGATGCCGGCGGGGACGTCGGCGGCCAGTTCGACCAGCGCGTCGGCGAGCTTCGCGCGCGTCGGGTTCAGCTCGGGGAACGACAGCGCGCCGAGGTCGAGCGGGCCGCCGCGGCCGCCCTCGGCCTTGGTCTCGGAAGGGGGGAGAAGCACCAGCACGCCCCGAGCGTACTGCGCCGATCGTTACCGATCCGGCCGGCAGCCACGGGAACGGGTGCCGGCGAGCGGATCGCTCGGTAATCGGGGTGCACGGGCGCCGCCGTCCGGCTTAGCCTGCCGGGATGGACCTGACCTGGCGCCCGTTGACCCTCGACGACGCTCCCGCCCTCGCGCGGCTGTACGCGGCGGCCGAGGAAGTCGACCGGACGGGTGAGCACTTCAGCGCGGAAGACCTCCGCGACGAGCTGGCCGCCCCCAACGTCGACCTGGCCCGCGCCACCGTCGGCGCCTGGGCGGGCGACCGGCTGGTCGGCTACGGCCTGGCTCGCCGCCGTGACGCCGCCGACCCGGTGCACATGATCCGGATCCAGTCGGTCGTGCACCCGGAGCACCGGAGCGACGCCGTCGGCACTCACCTGGTCGAGTGGTTCGCGCGCACGAGCCGCGAGGTCCACGAGCGCGCCTTCCCCGGCGCGCCGCTCGAACTGCACCACGGCAGTCACCAGAACGAGCGCTGGATCGCCGGCGTTCTCACCCGGGCGGGTTACCGGCACGGCCGGACGATGGTGAACATGCGCGTCGGCCTCGCCGACCTGCCGCCGCAGCCCCCGCTGCCGGACGGTTTCGAAGCGGTGCCGTTCGACTTCGAGTACGACCTCGCGGCCCTCGACGCCCGCAACGACACCTTCGCCGGTCACTGGGGCAGCACGGTCTACGAGCCGGAAGCCTGGCGCCACCTGGTGACGGGTTCGAAGGACTTCCGCCCGGACCTGTCGTTCCTCGTGCTGGACGGCGACAAGGTGCTGGCGTTCGTGCTGAGCCACCACTACGCGTCCGAAACGGAGGCGACGGGCATCCGCGAGCACTACGCCACCTGGGTGGGAACGCGGGCGGCGCTGCGCGGCCGCGGCGTCGCGTCGGGGTTGCTCGGCCACACCCTCCGGGCGGCGAAGGACGCGGGATTCGACCGGTCCGCCTTGAACGTCGACGTCGACAATGCGCACCGCGCACTGGGTGTTTACGAGCGGTGCGGTTATCGCGTCGACGACGAATGGTACGTGTACGTGCTGTCCTGATGGAGCTACAGCGGCGGCCAGCCGAGGTGAAGCTGGTCGTGCGGTCGGCGGCGTGGACCGCCGCCGTCAGTGTTCGACGAGGTTGAGCAGCTCCTCATCTTTTACGTACCTGCGCAGCTGTTCCGCCGCGAGCTTCTTCGCGCGCGGGTAGAACGACGCCGACCCGCCCGCGATGTGCGGGGTGATGACCACACCCGGAACCGTCCACAGTGGATGATCCGCGGGCAGTGGTTCCGGCTCCACGACGTCGAGACCGGCCCGCAGGCGCCCGGCACGGGTCTCCGCGAGCAGGGCGTCCGTGTCGATCGCCGTGCCGCGGCCGACGTTGACGACCAGGGCGTCGTCGGGCAGGGCGGCGAGTTCGTCCGGGCCGATGAGGCCGCGCGTCGCGGGGGTGTCCGGCAGGACCAGCACCACGATGTCGGCTTCGGGCAGCAGCGCGGGCAGTTCGGCGACGCCGTGGACACGGTCATCCGGACGGGAGCGGCTGGCCACCCGCGTCACGACCGCCTCGGCGGCGACGAGCTGACGTTCGATGGCCTGCCCGATCGAGCCGTACCCGACGAGCAGGACCCGGCTGTCGGCCAGCGACCGCGTGTGCTCGCGCGCCCACTCGCCGCGGGTCTGCTGCGCGAACCACCGGGGCAGGTCCCGCTGGGCGGAGTGGATGAGCGCGAGGGCGTGCTCGGCGACGCTCAGGTCGTGCAGCCCGCGCCCGTTCGCGAGGCGCACACCCGCGGGCAGCAGCGGCACGAGCGTCTCGACTCCGGCGGACAGCGACTGCACGACCCGCAGGGAGGGCAGCTCGGCGATGAGCTTCGGCGGCTCCGGCCCCCGGTCGTAGGGCAGCACGTAGAACTCGACATCGCCGAGGTCGGCGGGCGGCGCATCGACACCGTCGTAGTAGGCGGCCTCGACGCCCTCCGGCACCTCGATGTCGGTCCAGGGCAGAAGTACACGAGCGCTCATGCCGCCTTTCTACCCGCTGCACGGCACTCGAGCCGCGCAGGCCGACGACCAGTCACACCGAGCCGGATCGCGGGCCGCCTTGGCGCCGATCCCAGCGCGCCTGCCTGGCTCGGGACGCCCGCGGACCCCCGGCTCGGCGCGGCCTTCGCTCACCACTTGCGGTTGCCGCTCGCTCGTCCAGCCTGCTGCCGCCGCCGGTTCACCGCTTGCCGCCCGGCCTTCGCCCGCCGCCTCGCCTGCCGATCCACCGCCTCCCGGCCTTCCCCTGTCCCCGCAGCTCCTGCTCCCCCCTTCCCCCTCACCTCCGCCGACCCGCACCTCCCTCAGTGCGCGGCCGCCGAGACGCAGAACTCGTTGCCCTCCGGATCGGCCAGCACCGTCCACGCCAAGCCGGGCACCTCGTGCTGCGCCACCTCCTTCGCACCCAACCCCACCAGCCGTTTCACCTCCGCCTCGCGGTCGTCACCGCCGAAGTCGAGGTGCACCCGGTTCTTGCCCGTCCGTGGCTCCGGCACCCGCTGCAGCGCCAGCGGCAGGCCGCCCTCCGGCGGGGTGAGGATCAAGAACTCCCCCTCGTAGTCCTGGGCCACCGCCGTGCCCAGCGCCGCCGTCCAGAACTCCGCCAGACTGCGCGGATCCGCGCAGTCGATCGTGATCATGCCCATGTGGATCGCCATGCCCCGAAGCTAGCGGCCGGCACCGACAAAATCGGGCGCCGAGTAACCCGTTGGAGTCACGGCCGGGGGGTTGACTACCCTGAGCGGGACTTTCCCACCCGCCCAGCGCAGGGAGCCCCGCAGTGATCACCAGGACTTCGTCGTTGTTCCTTCGCACGTTGCGCGAGGATCCGGCGGACGCCGAGGTACCGAGCCACCGGCTCCTGGTACGCGCCGGCTACGTCCGCCGGGTCGCCCCGGGCGGGTACTCCTGGCTGCCGCTGGGCCTGCGGGTGCTGCGCCGCATCGAGGCCGTCGTGCGCGAGGAGATGAACGCCATCGGCGCGCAGGAGATCCAGTTCCCCGCGCTGCTGCCGAAGGAGCCCTACGAGGCCACCGGCCGCTGGACCGAGTACGGCGACGGCCTCTTCCGCCTCAAGGACCGCAAGGGCGCCGACTACCTGCTCGGCCCGACGCACGAGGAGCTCTTCGCGCTCACCGTGAAGGGCGAGTACAGCTCGTACCGCGACTACCCGGTCACGCTGTACCAAATCCAGACGAAGTACCGCGACGAGGCGCGCCCCCGGGCCGGCATCCTGCGCGGCCGCGAGTTCGTCATGAAGGACTCCTACTCCTTCGACCTCGACGACGACGGGCTGGCGCGCTCCTACCAGGCCCACCGCGACGCCTACGTCAAGCTGTTCGACCGGCTCGGCCTCGAGTACGTCGTCGTGAAGGCGACGTCGGGGGCCATGGGCGGCTCGGCGTCCGAGGAGTTCCTCGCGGTCGCCGAGACGGGCGAGGACACCTACGTCCGCAGCACCGAGTCCGGCTACGCGGCGAACGTCGAAGCCGTCGTCACGCCCGCGCCGGCCGCGCAGCCGATCGAGGGCCGCCCCGAGGCGCAGGTGCACCACACGCCGAACACGCCGACCATCGGGACGCTGGTCGACTTCCTCAACAACGCCGGCCTGGGCCGCACGTTCACCGCCGCGGACACGCTGAAGAACGTCATGCTGAAGACGCGTCAGCCGGGCTCGGACGAGTGGACGCTCGTCTGCGTCGCGGTCCCCGGTGACCGCGAAGTGGACATGAAGCGCCTCGAAGCGTCGCTGGACCCGGCCGAGGTCGCGCTGCTCGACGAAGCCGACTTCGCGAAGAACCCGTTCCTGGTCAAGGGCTACATCGGCCCGAAGGCGCTGCAGGACAACGGCGTGCGCTACCTCGCCGACCCGCGGATCGTCCCCGGCAGCGCCTGGGTCACCGGGGCCGACAAGGTCGACCACCACGTCGTGGACCTGCTGGCGGGCCGCGACTTCACCCCGGACGGCACCATCGAGGCCGCCGAGGTCCGCGAAGGCGACGCGTCGCCGGACGGGCACGGCACCCTGGTCGCCGCGCGCGGCATCGAGATCGGGCACATCTTCCAGCTCGGCCGCAAGTACACCGACGCGTTCGAGGTGGACGCGCTCGGCCCCGACTCGAAGCCGATCCGGATCACGATGGGCTCCTACGGCGTCGGCGTCTCGCGGCTGGTCGGCGTGCTCGCCGAGCAGAACCACGACGACCTCGGCCTGATCTGGCCGCGCGTGGTGTCGCCGTTCGACGTGCACATCGTCATCGCGGGCAAGGACGAGACGGTCGCGGCCGGCGCCGAGAAGATCGCCGCCGAGCTGGACGCGGCGGGTCTCGAGATCATCCTCGACGACCGCAAGGCGACCCCGGGCGTCAAGTTCGCCGACGCCGAACTGCTCGGTGTGCCGACCATCCTGGTCGTCGGGCGCGGCCTGGCCAACGGCGTCGTCGAGGTCAAGGACCGGCGGTCCGGCGAGCGCGAGGAGATCGCGGTCGACGCGATCGTCGAGCACCTGGTCAAGCTCGTCCGTTCCTGATCATGGGTTTGTTCTCCCGGCGTTCCGAAGACGCGACACCGGGGTACGAGGACAACGCGGCGCTTCGCGGGTTCGGCGGCTACGAACCCGCGGACGCGCCGCGCGCGCAACCGAAGCGGATCCGGCCGAAGCCGAAGCCGCTGAAGTGGCGGCGGGCGCCGTGGTTCGGCCTGGTGTTCATCGCCCTGGTCGCCGGTGTGCTCAACGCGCTGGGTGTCGGCAAACCACACCCGGCGTCGTCCTCGCCGTCGCCTGCGCCCTTGGTGGCGACGCCTTCACCGCGTGCGGTGGTCCCGGCGGTGGTCGCCGGCTGGCAGTCCGTGGCGGGTCGCGATGGCGCGTACGCCTACGACATCCCGCCGAGTTGGGAGCCGGCGCCTGCCACGCAGCACGGCTGGGACGAAATCAGGCTGGTCACGAGCGCGTTCCTGGGCAAGGACTTCTGCGCCCGCGCCACGTTGGGGGGCGCGGGCGTCACCACGGAGCCATTGGCGGACCCCGAGGCGGCGGCCCGCAAAGCCGCAACGGACCTGTCGGCGGCTGCCTACGGCGGGACGCCCCAGCTGAGCCCGGGTCCGGACGCGCAGGTCACGAAGACCGACGGCACGGCGATCCCCGCCCGGATCGTGGTCGCCGAGGTGACCCCGACGGACACGGGCGAGTGCGCGGCCCGGCACGCTTTGGTGGCGGCGATGGCGTTCGGCGACGGCTCGGGCACGTCCGGCGTGGTGGTGGCGTACGCGGACAGCGACCGCAGCGGGCCTTCGGTGCGGGAAGACTTGGTGCGAATCGTGCGCAGCTACCGGTTCGTCCCGGCGGCGGACCGGAGCACGACGACTCCGCCGCCGACCACATATCGCTAGAGCGGGCGGCTTTCGTGCGCTTCGAGGTCACCGACGATCCAGCCGTGGGGTGAATTCGTCTTCCGCAGCCCCAGCAGGACGCTGATCGCCGCGGACAGCAGGACGGCCGACGACCGCGGCCCGAACGCCTTCCGTTTGGCGCGCTTGCGGCGCGTCGAGTACCGGCCGCTTCCGCTGAGCGCCGGAATTCGGCAGGCTGCCCGGATGAGCGGTGATGCGGAGAGACGGCTCGCGGTGATCCGGGCCTTCGCGTTCGGCGTGCTGGCGACCGCGGGATTCGTTCTCCTCTTCGGGCCGTTGCTGGCCCAAGCCTGGATCTGGCTGGTCCAGCCGCGGGATCCGGACTGGTGGGGCGCCTCCGGGCAGTGGGTGGGCGGCATCGGCACGATCGGCGCCGTCGTGGTCGCGTTGTGGATCGCCATCCGGGACGGCCGGCTCGTGCAGGCGGACCGGCGGGAACGGGACCTGCGCGAGCGGCAGGAGCAGGCCGCCAAGGTCACCGCGTGGATCGAACGGGCCGAGCCCGGTGCCGACGCCGACGGCTACATGGTCGTGTCCAATGCGAACGCCGAAGCGATCAACCACGTCGTCGTTTCGTTCGACCTCGTGCGGAACCTGCCGATGACCGGGTCCACCCTGCACCGCGGGCCGGACATCGAGGACGATGAATACCTCTACGCCATCCTGCCGCCCGGGAAGTGGCGGATGCCGATCCGCGAGGAGTGGCAGCGCCCGGACATGAGCCCGGGGGTGATGCTCGCCTTCACCGACTCGCGGAACGGCCACTGGCTCCGCCTGACCGACGGCCGGCTGGGCCCGAAGGACCAGAACGTCGTCAGCAGGCGGAAGATCCGCTTCCCGCAGCGGATCAGCGTGCCCGAGAGCTACTGACCAGCTTCGCCAGCTGCCGCAGCCGGACGTCCGGCAGGTAGGCCCGGCTCAGCGCCAGCCCGATGCGCGGCAGATCGGCTTCGTCGCGGAAAGCCAGGTACAGCGGGACGTGCCGCGGCTGGAACTTCGCCTTGAACGCGTGCAGGGAACGGAAACCGTAGTACGGCTCCATCACGCGGCCCAGCGACTCCAGCGCCCGGTCCACCGGACGCGCCGGGCCGGAGCTGCTGCGGGCCAGGGGCGCACCCGACAGCGAGACGAACCGCGCCCCTTCGTCGCGGAACGCCAGGCAGGCCGACGCGATGAGGAACTCCATCACCGGGCGGAAGCCGTGGGGGCTGCGGCGCATGACGTCCAGCGTCCAGCCGCCGATCTTGCCGGCGCCCGTGTGGACCGGCAGCCACGACGTCACGCCGTGAACCGTGCCTTCCGCGTCGACCGCCAGGCCGACCCGGGTGGCCGGGTCCATCGCCTCGTCGAGGCCGCCGAGGGTGAAGCCCATCTCCGGCATGGCCTTGCCGGACATCCACTCCTCCGACAGCGCCCGGACCTGCGCCAGGATGGGTTCCGGCTGATCGGCCAGGCGGACCAGCCGGAACTCGATGTCCTGCTTGGCGGCCTTGTTCAGCGCCGACCGGACGTCCTGCCACGCCTTGCCGCGGAACTCGAGGCCGTCGAGGTCGAGCACGTTGTCCTCGGCGACCTGGACGTGCTGCCAGCCCAGCTCGCGCGTCGCCTCGACGGTGGCTTCCGTCGCCGAGAACACGCACGGCACCAGGCCGGAGT
This sequence comes from Amycolatopsis sp. NPDC051045, assembly GCF_040682955.1. NCBI lineage: Bacteria > Bacillati > Actinomycetota > Actinomycetes > Pseudonocardiales > Pseudonocardiaceae > Amycolatopsis > Amycolatopsis sp. NPDC051045. The sequence continues at coordinate 65,916 of NZ_JBFBCC010000012.1, read as the reverse complement.
TCTCGCACATCACGGTGAACTCGGTGACCGTGGCCGCCGCGGTGCCGTCCGGGGCGATCGGGTCGCCGAGCGCGACCGCGACTCCCGCGTGCCGGCGGTAGGCGAGGTACGACCGGCCGTCGTCGCGGACGAAGTAGGTGTTGCGCGGCCAGGTCGTCATCCAGGACAGCGTGCTGCCGCCGTGCCGCCCCAGGAGCGTGCGGGCCAGCGCCGGCCCCGGGCCCTGCGCGTGGCGCCGCAGCCGGCGTCGCGAAGGCACCCGGAAGGCGTGCCGCGCGGCGATCAGGACGGCCAGCTCGACCGTCCACAGGAGATTGTCGACGAAGAACAGCGGCAGGCCGGCGGTGTCGTAGTCCCCGCCGAAGATGTCGGCCACCCCGACGAGCGTCGCGACGGCGAGGCCTTGCAGCGTCACGAAAGCCGACAGCGCGACGGCCCAGCGCCACGCGACCCGGCTGCCCTTGCGCAGCCCGTTGAGCATCGGCACCACCAGCAGGACCAGGGCACCGAGCTCCGGCGCCGACAGCGAAACGCCTTCGTCGGAGCCGAACGGGCCGTCGCCGGGCACCAGGAACATCACGATCTCGGCGATGGTGAGCAGCAGCAGGCCGGCCACGGCCAGCATCCGCCACTCCCGCAGGTTCGGGGCCACCGGTTCGCCCGCCCGCCGCGTGCCCACCAGGCGCTTGCCGAGCGGGAGCGCCAGCAGCAGCGCGAAGAAGTGCACGAGGTCGGCCAGCGTGCCGACGTAGATGATCGCGACCCCGGCGTACACGCAGAGCCCGGCCCGCAGCCGCAGCGCCCACGGCGGCCGCAGCGCCGCGCTGGCGACCGCCACCGCGGCGAGCGCGCCGCCGGAGAACCCGACGTCGAGACTGCCCGCGACCCGCTCGGCCCACAGCCAGCCGGAGTTGCGGCACAGCGCGAGGAACTGCGTCGCGACGAGCACCGAGACGAACTGGCCGCCGATGGTCACGGCCATCGCACGCCGCGTCCCCAGCTTCCACTCGGCGAAACCGGCGAAGAGCGCGAAGCTGCCGATCATCGGGAGGTAGTACCAAGGGATGACGGCGAAGAACGGCCCGGTGAGCATGGTCCACCACCGGCCCTCTTCCAGCGACGGCAGCCCGTAGGCGACGAACGGGAAGCTCGCGCGGTCTTCGGCGGCGTTCCAGAGCGCCCCGGTCGCGACGGCCAGCACCAGCATGGCGAGCGTGACGCCGCTGGTGAACGGCAGTCGCTGTCTGAGCACCGCGACCGTGCCGCGGATGCGTCCCCCTCCGGCGAGCGTGCTCGCCGCCCCTGCTTCTGTCATGGGGATGAGTCTGTCGAGTTCCCGCCTCCGCGGACATCGGGCATCAGGACGAGATTCCCCCTAGGGGTGTCGTCCCTTCGGCTGAGGGACATCCCCCTCCCGAGGAGGATGTTCAGCCGAGGACGGCCTGGCTGACCGCGTCGGTGTCGGTCAGATCCGGCAGCACGGTGTGCGCGCCCTCGGCCCGCAGTTCCTCGGCGGAGTAGTGCCCGGTGGCCACGGCGACGGAGATCGCGCCGTTGTCCACCGCGGCCCTGACGTCGTTCGGGGTGTCGCCGATGACGACCACGTTCCCGGCGCCGAATTCGGTCCCGTGCTTGGCCGCCGCCAGCGCCACCGCGTGCGGGACCAGGTCCGGGCGGTGCACCGACAGCGTGCCGTAGCCGCCGATCTCCAGGTCGAGGTGCTCGTGCAGGCCGAACGCGGCGAGCTTGTGCCGCGAGATCTCCGGCAGGTTGCCGGTGACGAGCGTCTGGACGACGTCGCCGCGGGCGGCGAACGCGGTCAGCACCTCGGCCGCGCCCGGCAGCGCGCGGGCGGTGTCCGCGAAGGTGGGCATCGCGCGTTCGGACTCCGCCACCAGGGCCTTGAACAGCGCGTGGATCGTCTCTTCCGCGGCTTCGATGCCGTTCGCGGTGAGCAGGTCGGTCGTCGTCGCGAGTTCCGTGCGGCCCCCGAACACCGGGTGGACGCGCAGGGTCGCCCCGGTCGCGGCGGCGAACGCGGTCGCGTACCAGGCCGCGCCCAGTTCGGTGAAGTCCACGAGGGTGTGGTCGATGTCCCAGAGCACCAGCCGCTTCTTCGTCACGAGTCCGAGGCTACCGGTGACTTTATTCAACACGCGTTGACTTCCTGGTGGCCGCGTCGTACCTTGGCTTTAATTCAACAAGTGACGAATAACTGGAGGCAGTGATGACCCGTCCCGCAGGGGTGCTCGCCCTGGTCGCCGCCGTGGCCGGCGCGCTGGTGGCGGTGGTGCTCGGATTCCTCACCTTCGGCGCCCAGGCCACCGTCGCGCCGGACGGCGTTCCGGTCGCCGTCGCCGCACCGCCGGAGATCGCGCAGCGCCTCGCCGCCCACGGCGGCGGCCAGCTCGCCTGGACCGTCGCGACGCCGGCCGAGGCGCGGAAGCTCCTGGAAGACAAGAAGGTCTACGGCGTGCTCGAACTCGGCCCGGGACCGGTCGCGACGGTGGTGACCTCGGGGGCGGTCAACCCAGCCGGCACGCAGGTCGCGCAGCAGGCGCTGACCGGCGCCGCCACCGCACTGGCGGGCGCGCCGAAGCAGGAGGTCCTGCACCCGGTCGGGCTGGCGGGCCGGATCGCACCGCTGGCCGCGAGCGCGCTGGCGTGGATCGGCGCGCTCGTCGCGGGGCTCGCGCTGACCCGGCTCGCGAAGCGGGCCGGCCGCCCGATCGGGGCCGGCGCGCGGTTCGTGCAGATCACCGGCGCCGGGGTGCTGATCACGGCGGTGGTGGCCGGGTTCTTCGCGCTGTGGGATGCGGCGCTGCCGCTGACCGCGGACGTCCTCGGCTTCGTCTTCCTCGCCGCGACGGCGTTCGCGGCGCTGCAGGCCGGGCTGCTACGCCTGCTGGGTCTGCGCGCGATGGCCGTCCTCGCGCCGCTGTACCTGGTCGCGCCCGCGGTGGCCGGGCAGGTGCCGGAGCTGCTGAACCCGGCCTACCGCGCGCTGCTGTGGTCGTGGACGCCGTTCCGGTTCTCCACGGAAGGCCTGCGCAGCCTGCTGCAGGGCGTGCCGGGCGCGCCCGACGTGACGACCGCGCTGTGGGTGCTGGGCGCGCTGCTGGCCGTGGGGCTGCTGGTGACGCTGTGGCCGGGCCGGTCAGCCCGCCAGGAGGCTGAACCGCACCTTGCGGACGGGGTTGTCGAGGTTGGTGTCCACTAGGCAGATCGACTGCCAGGTGCCCAGGGCCAGCACCCCGCCGAGCACCGGGATCGTCGCGTAGGGCGGCACCAGCGCCGGGAGCACGTGGTCACGGCCGTGACCCGGGCTCCCGTGCCGGTGCCGCCAGCGGCCGTCGCGGGGCAGCAGTTCGTCGAGCGCGGTCAGCAGGTCCTCGTCGCTGCCGGCGCCGGTTTCCAGGATGGCCAGCCCGGCGGTGGCGTGCGGGACCCAGACGTGCAGCAGCCCGTCGGCCGCGTCGGCGTCGCGGAGGAAGGACTCGGCTTCGTGGGTGAGGTCGTGGACGACGGCTTCGGAGCCGGTGCGGACCTCGATCTCGGTGGAGTACATGCGGCCCAGCCTAAGGAGCCACGGGCTCCTTCGCGGGTTCGCCGGTCATGGTGAACGCGAACGCCGTCAGCCCGGTGAGGAGCACCGCGCCGGCGAGGTACGGGACGACGGGAGCGAGCTCGTACAGGCCGGTCCCCAGCAACGGCCCGCCCATGAACGCCAGCGCGCTGCTCGAGCCCATGAGCCCGGCGACCGCGCTCTGTTCCTCCCGCTTGGCCAGCAAGGTCGGCGCCGACATGAACCCCGGTGTCGCGAACCCCATCCCGGCGCCGAGCACGGCGACCCCGGCGCCGAGCAGGAGCCCGGTCGGGGCGACGGCCACGACGAGCATCCCGCCGGTCATCACGACCGCGCCGACCCGGATCAGCCGCAGCGGCGTCCAGTTCAGCCGCGGGACGGCCACCACCTGGGCGAGGATGATCATCCCCGCGCCGGCCAGCATGACCAGGCCGGTGACGCGCCCGGTCTCCTGCGTCGCGAGGTCCAGCCGGTCCTGCACCAGGAACCCGATGGTCATCAGGACGATCGCGAGCGCGAGGTACAGGCCGAAGCCGATGGTCAGGAACGGCCACAGGCGCTTGTCGAACGGGCTGACCTTCGCCGTGACCAAGACTTCCCGCTTCGCCGGTTTCGGCAGCGCGAAGGCGATCACGACGGCGATCCCGGCCAGGACGACCGGCGCGGCGTAGATCGGGACGAGCAGGTTTCCGGTGAGGCTCAGCACTCCGCCCAGCGCGGGGCCGACGGCGAGCGCGAGGCCCTGGGCCGCGCCGAACACCGACATGCCCCGCACCCGCTCGGCGGGGCCGTCGGTCACGTCGGCGATGTAGGACTGCGCGGTCACCGGCGTCGCGGCCCAGGCGAGGCCGAACAGGAGGCCGCGGGTGAGCAGGACGGCCGTGAACAGCACCGGCGTGGCGAGGGCCTTCGCCAGGCCGAGCTGGGCCACGAAGGCGAACCCGAACAAGCCGGCCATGGCACCGAGGAGCGAAATCAGCAGGACGGGCCGGTGTCCCCAGCGCGCGGTCCGGCGGCCCCAGAACGGGCTGACCAGCACGACACCCGCACCGCCGACCGCCCACACGGCGCCCAGCGCGAACTCGCTGAACCCGAACTCGCGGGCCAGCGGCGGCAGGATCGGGTTGAGCAGCTGCTGGCCCGCCATCAGGCCGAACACGGCCAGGCAGACGACGAGGACCGGCCGGCTCATGCCACGGCCCGTTCGTGCTCGGTGCCGGTCCGGGACGTGATCGACAGCAGGTCGCCGGGCTCGTCGACGGTCAGCCGGTGCCGGCGGCCCGGCGGGACGAGGCACGACCGCCCCGCGGGCTCGGCCAAGCCCCCTGGACGCAGGTGGAGGAAGGTGCTGAACAGGGCGTAGTTTTCGAACATGTTCCGAAAGTAGCACCGGCCGGCCCGGGCTGTCGAACGGCTTGCGGGCATGATGGGGGAGTGCCCCGCCCTTCCGGCCGCATCGGACGGCCGCCCTCGACGTCCCGCGAGCAGATCCTCGAAGCCGCGCGGGAGATCCTCGACCGGGACGGCCGGGAGAAACTGACGATCCGCCGGCTCGCCGCGGAGCTCGGCGTCGGCGCGACGACGCTGTACCACCACGTCCGCGACAAGGACGACCTGCTGATCCAGCTGCTCGAGCACTACGCGGCGCAGCTGCCGCGGCCCGAGCTGCCGGACGAACCGCGGGAGCGCATCGTCGCCGCCGCGACCCTGATGCACGACTCGCTGGCCGCCCGGCCCGAGATCGCGGAGGTGCTCACGGCCGACGACTTCCTCGGCGAGTCGGCGCTGTGGATGGTCGACGCCATCGTCGGCGGCGCGCTGGGCTGCGGGTGCACCCCCGAGCGGGCCGTCGAGCTGTACCGGAACCTCTGGTACTACACGCTCGGCGAAATCCTGGTCCGCGCTCACGCCGGGCGGCGGGCGGCCCAGGACCGCCCCCGCTACCGCGACCAGGTGTTCGCCGAGCTCGACGGTGCCCGCTTCCCGAACCTCGCCGCCGTCGGCGACCGGTGGCCGGAGCTGAGCGCGCGCGACACCTACCGGGCGGGGCTACGCGCCTTCGTCGACGGGCTGCTCGCTCAGGAGTCCAGGTAGCGCAACACCGCGAGCACCCGGCGGTTGTCCCCTTCGGACGGTGGCAGGCCGAGTTTGCCGAAGATCGACGTCACGTACTTCTCCACGGATCCGGCCGAGAGGAACAGCTCCGCCGCGATCGCGGAGTTCGACCGGCCTTCCGCCATCAGGCCCAGCACTTCGCGCTCCCGCGGGGTGAGCGCGCCGAGCGCGTCGGTCTGGCGCGTCGCCGAGAACAGCTGGCTGACGACTTCGGGGTCGAGGACCGTTTCGCCCTCCGAGACCCGGCGCAGCGCGTCGAGGAAGTCCGACACCTCGGCGACGCGGTCCTTCAGCAGGTAGCCGACGCCGCCCGCGCGGTCGGCCAGCAGCTGGGCCGCGTACTTCGTCTCGACGTACTGGGAGAACAGCAGGATCGCGCACCCCGGGAGCTCGCGGCGCAGCGCGATCGCCGCCCGCAGGCCTTCGTCGGTGTGCGTCGGCGGCATGCGGATGTCCACTATGGACACGTCGGGGGTGTGGGCGGTGATCGCATCCCGCAGCGCGTCGGCGTCCTTCACCGCGGCCAGGACCTCGTGACCCCGGAAGGTCAGCAGCTCGACGAGACCCTGGCGCAGGATGGTCGAGTCCTCCGCGATGACGATCCGCATGCCGTGACCCTAGCGGGGCAGCGGCACCCGCGCGGTCACTTCGGTCGGACCACCCGGCGGGCTCGTGACGGTCAGCTCGCCGTCGACCGTCCGCAGCCGTTCGGCGACGCCGGCCAGCCCGCCGCCCGGCACGATCCGGGCGCCGCCGCGGCCGCTGTCGCGCACTCGCAGCCACAGGACGTCCCGCTCTTCGGTGACCACGACCAGGGTCGTCCCGCCGTGCTTCGCGGCGTTCGTGAGCAGCTCGGCGGCGCTGAAGTAGACGATCGTCTCCAGCGACGGCGGCGGGCGGCGCGGCAGGTCCACCGCCACCCGCGCGTCGATCCCGGACGTCGCGACCAGGGTGGCGAGTGCGACGTCGAGGCCCGCGTCCAGTGCGGCCGGGTGGATGCCGCGGGCGAGGTCCCGCAGCTCGGTCAACGCCTGCTTCGCGTTCGTGTGCGCCGCGGTGACGAGGTCTTTGACCTGCGGCAGGTCCGCGTCCGCCAGCTCGTCCTTGGCCAAGCCGAGCTTCATCGCCAGCGCGACGAGCTGGGCCTGCGCGCCGTCGTGGAGGTCACGCTCGATGCGCCGCAGCCGCAGGGCGGCGTCTTCGACCGCCGTCGCGCGGCTCGCCTCCAGGTCCCGGACCCGTTCGGTCAGCTCGCGCTCGCCGAGCAGCCCGACGATCAGCAGCCGGTCGAGCGCGACGAAGGCGTGCGTCACCCGCGGCAGCGCCACCAGCACCAGCAACCCGGACGCCGACCAGGCCAGCGCGCCCGCCCAGCTGTCGGCGTCGATGGCGAAGACGGGCAGCCGCCGTTCGCCCAGCGGGAACCACAGAAACGAGTACGGCGTCGCGGCGAGGCTGTAGAGCGTCGCGACGAACACCGTGAAGAGCCCGGCAAGGGTCAGCGGCAGGCGGAGGAGCAGGTAGCCGGCGGCGCGCCAGCCCGCCGGATCGCCGACGCGCGCCTTCACCCAGCTCCACAACCCGGGCTTGAGCTCGGGACGGCGCGGGGTGGGCACGCTGACGCCGAGCAGGCCTTTGGCCAGCCCGCGGTGGGCGGCGCCGAGGCCACGGGCGTAGAAGACGGCCCCGGCGAGCACCAGGAACCCGAGCAGGACGGGGGTCAGCCAGAGGCCGAGCGCGAGGACGACGAGGAAGCTGAGCAGCGAGAAGAGCGTCAGCGGGGCGGCGAGCCACAGCCAGAGGTACTCGGCCCGGAAGTCCCGCGCGGCGAGGGGGCCGAACACGCGGCGCAGCAGGGGGGGACGGGGCAGGTCGAGGCTGGTCACGTGCTCAGTCTCGCCGGGGCGGGGGCCGCTGCCCATCCGGTTTTCCCCCTACCGCGGCCCCCGAAAGCCGTGAATGCCACCTTGACGGACGCTCGGTCCCCCGATGTGGCATTCACGGCTTTGGACTGGGGGTCAGGGGACGTCCGGGTCGTCCTCCCGGGCGCGTTGCGCGGCTTCGCGCATCTCGATGACGTCGGTGAGCCAGTCACCCGTCTCCCGGGCGATGTCGCGGATCGCGCCCGTGATGATCGAAGCGATGTTGCCGACGTGCGTCGCGGCCGATTCGGTGATCACCTGCAGGGTGTCCTTGTCTCGTTCGAACTGACCCACCATGTCACCCTCACGCTGCTCGGAGCTGCCGGTCGGGTTCCACGGTAACCGGCGACGGCGAACTCTGCGGGAGAGCCAGCTTCACGATCTTCTTCGCCACCGACCAGAGCTGCTTGCGCAGCGGCCCGGTGTGGTACGGCAGCCCGTACTTCTCGCAGATCGCCCGCACTTCGCCGGCGATCTGCGGGTAGCGGCGCGCCGGGATGTCCGGGAACAGGTGGTGCTCGATCTGGTGCGACAGGTTGCCGCTCAGGATGTGGAACAGCGGGCTACCGCTGATGTTCGCCGAGCCGAGGATCTGGCGCAGGTACCACTGGCCGCGCGACTCCGACGCCGTCTCGTCCTCGGTGAAGCTCTCGACGTCGGCCGGGAAGTGGCCGCAGAAGATGATCGCGAACGCCCACAGGTTGCGGGTCAGGTTCGCCGTCGCGTTGCCGAGGAACGTCAGCGGCGCCAGCGGGCCGGTCAGCAGCGGGAACAGGACGTAGTCCTTGCCGATCTGGCGGCCCGCCTTCCGGACGATCTTCTGCAGCACCGGCACGTTCTCGGCCCAGCTGCGCTCCCCCTTCACCACCCGCTCGATCTCGAGGTCGTGCAGCATGACGCCCCACTGGAAGAAGATCGCCAGCAGCGACGCGTACACCGGGTTGCCGAGGTAGTACGGGTGCCACTTCTGGGCGTCGTCCATCCGGAGGACGCCGTAACCGATGTCGCGGTCCTTGTCGAGGATGTTCGTGTACGTGTGGTGGATGTAGTTGTGCGAGTGCCGCCAGTTCTCCGCCGGCGCCACGGTGTCCCACTCGAAGCGCTGCGAACTCAGCGCCGGGTCGCGCGTCCAGTCGTACTGGCCGTGCATGACGTTGTGGCCGATCTCCATGTTGTCGAGGATCTTGGCCAGCGACAGCGCGCCGACGCCGGCGAGCCACGCCGGCGGGAAGAACCCGGCGAACAGCAACGCCCGTCCGGCGACCTCCAGGCCGCGCTGCTTCTTGATGATGTCGTGGATGTAGTCGACGTCTTCCTGGCCCAGGTCGTCGACGATCCGCTGCCGCAGCGCGTCGAGCTCGCGGCCGAACTCCTCGACCTGTTCCGGGGTCAGGCGATCCTGCAGACCGGTCATGGTGAACTCCCTAAGCGTCGATCTCGACGTCCCCGACCGGGACGGAGATGCAGAGCTGGATTTCTTCGTCTTCTTCGCCGGAGATCTCGCCCGTCTTCGCGTTGCGGACGCGCCCGGCGGTCTTGAGCTGGGTGCAGGAGAAGCAAATGCCCATCCGGCAGCCGTGCTCGGGCGAGAGCCCGGCCTCTTCGGCCTGCTCCAGCAACGGCTTCCCCGAGTTCGCGCACTCGCGGCCGCTGCGCTTGAACCGGACCTGCCCCTCGGCGTTCGCCGTGTCGAAGGTCAGCGCCGGCGGCGTGAACTCTTCGGTGTGCACGCGTTCACCCAGCTCTTCGCGCACGGCGTCCATCAGCGGCTTCGGGCCGCAGACGAACGCCTCCGCGTCGCGGAACCACGGGGCGACCCGCGCCAGGTGTTCCGGTGAGAAGAACCCGTTCAGGTCACCGCCCTGCGCATGGGTGTACGCGTGGACGACCCGCAGCCCGGGGTGCCGGGCGGCGAGCTCGGCCAGTTCGGTGCGGTACAGCGCGTCGGCCGGGCCGTTCGAGTACTGCAGGAACACGATCTCGCCGGCGTGGCCCTCGTCGGCCAGCGTGCGGGCCATGGCGAGGACCGGCGTGATGCCGCTGCCGCCGGCGATCAGCAGCACGCGGTCCGGCCGGGCGGCCGGGAGCGTGAAGGTGCCGTCCGGAGTGGACAGACCGACTACTGCCCCGGCACCGATGCCGCGGTTCAGGTGCCCGGAGACCAGGCCCTGCTCCCTGATCGTGAACTCCAGTTCGCCGTCGTACTGCGAACCGCACGGTGAATAGCAGCGCGTGCGCCGGACGCCGTCGATCTCCACCTGCAGGCGGACGTACTGGCCGGCGGTGAAGCCGGGCCACGCGCGGCTGGGCCGGACGGTGAGGGTGACGCTGTCCGGCGTCTGCTTGCGCACCGCCGTGACCAGCCCGCGGATTTCGCGGCGGACCAGCATCGGGTCGACGAGCTCCAGGTACCGGTCCATCCCGTGCGGCGTCAGCAGCGCCTCGGCCAGCGAGGCGAGACTGCGCACCCGCCGGGGGATGAGCGCCGTCATCGTGGACCTCCTCGGTTACAGTGAACGACTGTACACTCAACAGTGCACTGCAGGAGTAGACGCCCTGTCAACGCGAGACGCGGAGGATGTGACGTGAGCAACGCGGTGGACGCTGTGTTCAGCGGGGCTCCGCCCCGATCCCCGGCAGGGGGCAGGCCCCCTGCACCCCCAAAAGAAGTCCGTACGCTGGACCCCGTGTCCGAACCACTGACGCCGGTGAGCCGCCAGGAGCGCAAACTGCGCACCCGCCAGGCGTTGCTGGACACCGCCCTGGACCTGTTGGCCGCCCGGCCGTTCGCCAGCCTCTCCCTGCGTGAGGTCGCGAAAGGCGCCGGCATCGTGCCGACGGCCTTCTACCGGCACTTCGCGTCGATGGAGGAGCTCGGTGTCGCGCTCGTCGAAGAGGCGACGCGCACGCTGCGCGGCATGATGCGCTCGGCCCGCACCGACCCGGACACCTACCAGGACATGATCCGGGCCTCGGTGGCCACGGTGCACCAATTCGTCCGGGCGAACGAGGACCATTTCCGGTTCCTGACCCGCGAGCGCTACGGCGGCGGCCCGCTCGCCCGCGCGATCGGCGTCGAACTGCGCATGTTCTCCGGCGACCTCGCCATCGACCTCGCCCGGTTCGCGCCGCTGCGGTCGTGGAGCACCGAAGACCTGCACATGCTGGCCGACTTGATCGTTTCCGTGATGCTGACGACCATTGTCGAACTGCTGGAAGCCCGCCCTGGTGAGGACCCGAAAATCACCGGAACGGCGGAAAAACGGCTGCGCCTGATCCTGCTCGGCGTACCGCACTGGAAAACCCGCTGAACGTTTCCTTCCCGGCACTCGTATCTTCTGGCACAACCGCGAGACTTGCGACCCACGTCACTGGGGACTGTCGGTCCGGCGTGGTACAACCCTCGGATCGTGCCTCGCCGATGAGGAGGTCGTGTGACGGACAGCGAACAGAGTCAGCAGCTCACCGTGGGTGTGGTGGCCGAATCACGCCCCGGGGAGCGGCGGGTGGCCATGGTGCCCAAGCTCGTGGGACGGCTGGTGCAGCGCGGGCTGCGCGTCGTCGTAGAGCCGGGCGCCGGATCCGGTGCGCACCTGAGTGACGACGCGTACACCCAGGCGGGCGCCGAACTCGGCGACGCGTGGGGCGCCCCGATCGTCGTGAAGGTCAACCCGCCCTCGCCCGAGGAAGTCGCGAAGCTGAGCCGGGGCGCCGTGCTCGTCGGTTTCCTCGACCCGCGCGGCAACCCGGACGGGCTCACGAAACTCGAAGAAGCGGGCCTGCGCGCGTTCGCGATGGAGGCGGTTCCGCGGATCTCCCGGGCGCAGGCGATGGACGCGCTGTCGTCGCAGGCCAGCATCGGCGGCTACCGCGCGGTGCTGCTCGCCGCCCAGAAGCTCCCGCGGTTCTTCCCGATGCTCACCACGGCGGCCGGCACCGTCCCGCCGGCCAAGGTGCTGGTGCTCGGCGCCGGCGTCGCCGGGCTCCAGGCACTGGCCACGGCGAAACGGCTGGGCGCGCAGACCACCGGCTACGACGTGCGGCCCGAGGTCGGCGAGCAGGTCAAGTCGCTCGGCGCGCAGTTCCTCGACCTCGGCATCGAGGCGGTCGGCGAAGGCGGGTACGCCCGCGAGCTGACGCCGGAGGAGCGCGAGGAACAGCAGCGGCGGCTCACCGAGGCCATCACGAAGTTCGACGTCGTGATCACCACGGCGCTGGTGCCGGGCCGCAAGGCACCGACGCTGGTCACCGCGGACGCCGTGAAGGGCATGCCGGCCGGGTCGGTCGTCGTCGACCTCGCCGGCGAGACCGGCGGCAACTGCGAACTGACCAAGCCGGGCGAGGACGTCGTGGAGCACGACGTCACCATCTCGGCCCCGCTGAACCTGCCCGCCGAAATGCCTTCGCACGCCAGCGAGCTCTACGCCCGCAACGTCACCGAGCTGCTGGAGCTGCTGGTGACGAAGGACGGCGAGCTGAAGCTGGACTTCGAAGACGAAATCGTCGCCGGTGCCTGCGTGGCCGGGCGCGAAGGGAGCGCGACGTGAGCCCACTTGTGCAGAACCTGGCGGTGCTGGTGCTCGCCGGGTTCGTCGGCTTCGCCGTCATCTCGAAGGTGCCCAACACCCTGCACACGCCGCTGATGTCCGGCACCAACGCCATCCACGGCATCGTGCTGCTGGGTGGCCTGATCGTGCTCGGCCTCGGTGTCGACGGCGTGTTCAACAAGATCCTGCTGGTGATCGCGATCGCCTTCGGCACGATCAACGTCGTCGGCGGTTTCCTGGTCACCGACCGGATGCTGTCGATGTTCAAGGCCAAGAAACCCGTCGCCGGTGAGGAGGACGAGAAGTGACCGACTTCGTCGCGATCCTCTACATCATCGCGTTCGCCCTCTTCATCTACGGCCTGATGGGCCTGACCGGCCCGCGCACCGCGGTCCGCGGCAACTGGATCGCCGCGGTCGGCATGGGCATCGCGGTGATCGCCACCCTGCTCACGCCGGGCATGGGCAACTGGCTGCTCATCGTCCTCGGCGTCGCGATCGGCGCGGTGGTCGGCGTGCCGTCCGCGCGCAAGGTCAAGATGACGGCGATGCCGCAGATGGTGGCCCTGTTCAACGGCGTCGGCGGCGGCGCGGTCGCGCTCATCGCGTGGGTCGAGTTCCGCTCGACCGGCGGCTACGCGCACGAACCGGTGTACATCGCGATCGCGTCGCTGTTCGCGGCGATCATCGGGTCGATCTCCTTCTGGGGCTCGAACGTCGCGTTCGGCAAGCTGCAGGAGCTGATCAGCGGCCGGCCGATCACCATGGGCAAGCTGCAGCAGCCGGTCAACGCGCTGCTGTTGCTCGTCGCGCTGGCGTGCGCGGTGCTCATCGTCACCGGCGGCGACAACGGGTGGCTGATGATCGGGCTGCTCGTCGCCGCGGGCGTCCTCGGCCTCACCGTCGTGCTGCCGATCGGCGGCGCGGACATGCCGGTGGTGATTTCGCTGCTCAACGCGTTCACCGGGCTGTCGGCCGCGGCGATGGGCCTGGCGCTGGACAACACGGCGCTGATCGTGGCCGGCATGATCGTCGGCGCGTCCGGTTCGATCCTGACCAACCTGATGGCCAAGGCGATGAACCGGTCCATCCCGGCGATCGTCGCGGGCGGTTTCGGCGGCGGGCCGGCGATCGCGGCCGGCGGCGGGACGAAGGAAGCCCGTCCGGTGCGTTCGACGAGCGCGGCCGACACCGCGATCCAGATGGCGTACGCCAGCAAGGTCGTCGTGGTGCCCGGCTACGGCATGGCCGTGGCGCAGGCGCAGCACACCGTCCGCGAGATGGCGAAGCTGCTGGAGAAGAAGGGCATCACCGTCGCGTACGCGATCCACCCGGTCGCCGGCCGGATGCCCGGGCACATGAACGTGCTGCTCGCCGAGGCCGACGTGCCGTACGAGCAGCTCAAGGAGATGGACGAGATCAACTCCGAGTTCGCCCAGACCGACGTCGCGCTGGTGATCGGCGCGAACGACGTCACCAACCCGGCCGCGCAGACCGACCCGAGCTCGCCGATCTACGGGATGCCGATCCTCAAGGTCAACGAGAGCCGGTCCGTGATCGTCTTGAAACGCGGGATGGCCTCCGGCTTCGCCGGGATCGACAACGACCTGTTCTACGATCCGAAGACCAGCATGCTCTTCGGGGACGCCAAGTCGTCGGTGGGCGAGATCGTGGAGGAACTCAAGGCGCTATGACGACCGGGTCGGATGTGCGTGCGGCGTTCACGGATCCGGCCGAAAACCTCGCTTTCGACGAAGCTCTCCTCCGGGTTGCGCCCGAGTCACCGGTGCTGTGGCTCTGGCGCAACCCGGTTTGCGTCGTGGTGGGGCGCGGGCAGCGGATCGCGCGCGAGGTGCGCGTCGACGAGTGCGTCCGCGACGGCGTCCCGGTGCTGCGGCGGGCCAGCGGTGGCGGCACGGTGTTCCACGACCCCGGCAACCTCAACGTCACCCTCGTCCTGCCCGGCCCGGCCGACCGGCCCCTGGAGGCGCTCGGCCAGGTGATGAGCGCCGCCGTCGACCAGCTCGGGCTGGTCCCGCGGATCGGCGACCGCGGGCTGTTCGTCGGCGACGCGAAACTGTGCGGGTTCGCCGTGTTCCGCACCAAGACCGGGCTGCTCGCCCACTCGACGCTGCTGGTCGAGACGGCCGCCGGCCTCGTCGGCCGCTACCTGACCGGCGCGCCGCCGGACCCGCGGCCGCTCGACTCCCACCGCAGCCCGGTGGCGTCGCTGGCCGAGCACGGCCTGCGGCCCGGGTTCCCGGCGGTCGAGGCGGCGGTGCGGGCGGCGGCGTCGCAGCTGCTCGGCACGCTCGTGCCCCGTCCGCCGTCCGCGGCCGAGCTGGCGCGGCAGCGGGCGTTGCTGCACACCCGCTACCGCTACCCCTCCTGGCACGCCGACGGCGCGCAGCGCGCGGCCTGACGGAACGAAAGCGGCACTTTCACGTGAAAGTGCCGCCCTTGTCCACTGTGGACCTTATTCGGCCGCCGAGAACGTGACGGTGGGCACCTTGCGCGCGGCCGCCCGCGTGGTGGTCTTCGGCTCCGCGGCCTTCCGGGTGCGCGTGGTCTTCGCCGGTTCGGCCTTCGCGGGGGCCGGCTTGGCCGCGGCGACCTTCGTCTTGGCGGGTGCGGCCTTCGCGGGTGCGGCCTTGGTGGACGCGACCTTGGTGGACGCGGCCTTGGCGGATGCGACCTTGGTGGACGTGGCCTTGGCGGGTGCGGCCTTGGCGGCGGCCGGCTTCGGCGTCGCCTTCTTCGGTGTGGTCTTCTTCGCCCCGGGGACGATCCGCGGCCGGTTCTTGCGGCCGCCGGTGCGGCGCCCGGCGTCGGCGTACCGCTGCAGGAGTGCGCGCAACGCCTCGGCGTTGGCGAAGGAGAGGTCGATGTCGTAGTCGAGGCCGTCCAGCCCGAATCCGACGGTCTCCGCCGCGGGCTCGCCGGTCAGATCATCCAGCACCCGCACAGCCGTGTTCCTGGCCACGACAAACCTCCCGTGCTCGAACGTGGTGTTCGCGCGCACCGGGGCCGACGGCACCCGGTGCCGCCGACAACTTGCAGCTTCCTGACGGAGGATAGCCGCTGGCTTGCGTGATCCCGCGTAGTGGTGTGCGCTGAAGCCATGGCTGGACAGACTTTTGACGTAGTGGTGATCGGTGCGGGCCCGGTGGGGGAGGTGGCCGCCGAACGAGCGGCTCGTGGAGGCCTGAAGGTCGCCCTCGTCGAGCACGAACGCTTCGGCGGCGAGTGCTCCTACTGGGCCTGCATCCCGAGCAAGGCCTTGCTGCGGCCGGGAAATCTCCTCGCCGCGGCGAAGCGGGTGCCCGGCGTGCCGGTCGGCGACCGGATCGATCCGGCGGCGGTGTTCGCGCGCCGTGACTGGTTCACCGGCAAGGGCGACGACTCGGGACAGGTCGACTGGGCCCGTGGCGTCGGCATCGAACCGGTTCGCGGGCACGGCGCGATCACCGGTGAGCGGGAGGTGACCGTCGACGGCGACCGCGTGCTGACCGCGCGGCACGCCGTGATCGTGTGCACCGGCAGCGTGCCCAGCAAACCGTCGATCCCCGGGCTCGACCTCATCCGGCCGTGGGGTTCGCGCGAAGCGACGTCGGCGTCTTCGGTGCCGGCCCGGCTCGGCGTCCTCGGTGGCGGTGTGGTCGGCGTCGAGATGGCCCAGGCGTTCGCGTCGCTCGGGTCGGAGGTCCACCTGGTGATCACCGGCGAGCGGCCGCTGCCGCGCAACGCCGGGTTCGCCGGCGACCTGGTGCTGGCGGGGCTGCGCGAAGCCGGGGTGCAGGTGCACACGGAGTCGGGGGTCGAGCGGGTCGCCGCGGTTTCGGACGGGACCGAGCTGACGCTGAAGGGCGGGGCGACGCTCGTCGTCGACGAGTTCCTGGTGGCGACCGGCCGCCGTCCGGCCACGGCCGGGCTCGGCCTGGAGACGCTCGGCCTGGACGCCGGCCGCGCGCTGGAGACCGACGACACCGGCCGGGTGTCCGCAGTGGACGGTGCTTGGCTGTTCGCGGCGGGCGACGTCACCGGCCGGGCGCCGCTGACCCACCAGGGCAAGTACGGTGCCCGCGCGGCGGGCGACACGGTGGCGGCGCTGGCCGCGGGCTCTCCGGTGCCGACGGAGCCGTGGAGCCGGTTCACGGCCACGGCCGACCACCACGCGGTGCCGCAGGTGGTCTTCACCGACCCGGAGGTCGCGGCCGTCGGCCTGGCGGACGCGCGGCCGGGTTCGGCGGACCGCGTCGTCGACATCGACATCGCGGTGGCGGGCTCGTCGCTGCACGCGGACGGCTACACCGGCAAGGCCCGGATGGTCGTCGACCCGGAGCGGAACGTGCTGCTCGGCGTGACGTTCGTCGGCCAGGACGTCTCGGAGCTGCTGCACTCGGCGACGGTGGCGATCGTCGGGGAGGTGCCCCTGGACCGGCTGTGGCACGCGGTGCCGTCGTTCCCGACGATCAGCGAGGTGTGGCTGCGGCTGCTGGAGGCGTACGGGCTGTGAGGCTCATCGTGCGGGCAGGTCGAGGGCGGCCTTCGCGGCCCTGACCAGGCCGGGATCGTCCGCAGTGGACGATCCCGGCGCCCACACCGCCTGCACCAGCCGGACGGACGCGCCGTCGAGCTTGCTGGCGTAGGCGGCGTTCTCGAACCGCGGCACGGGGGTGGCGCCCCACTGGCCGGTCTCGGTGGCGAGGTCGAGGATCCCGCCCGCGCCGGGGGTGTCGGCGACGGCCTTGAAGGCGGCGGCCTGGGCGGTATCGGCGAATTCGACGATCCCGACGGTGACCGCCCCGGCCCGGCCGTCGACGGTCGCGGCGTAGCTCGCCCGCCGCACGCCCGAGCAGCTGGTCTGCTGCAGGCTGGCTTGGGCGTCCCCGAAGGCGTGCGACGCACACCGCTGATCCCCGCCGGCGGCGCGAAGGGCGAACTGAAGGCTCCGCACGGGAGCAGCGGAGGAGGACGAAGGCGGCGGCGGGGTCGCCGAGGTGGCGGGCCCGGCCGGCGCGGCGGCGGTGCCGTCCCCGGTGGTGGCAACGGCGATGGCGGCGACGACGAGCGCGACGAGCGCCCCGATGGCCCCCAGAGGCAGCCAACGGACGGTCCGCGAGGCCACCGGCGCGGCTGCCGGCTGCGGCCGCGGGGTGGGGATGGCCGGCGCGGCAGCGGGCGATGGCAGTGGTGGCTGGGGGGTGGGGCTGGGCGGCGTGGCAGCGGGCGATGGCAGTGACGGCTGGGGGGTGGGGCTGGCCGGCGCGGCAGCGGGCGATGGCAGTGGTGGCCGCGGGGTGGCCGGTGGGGGATCGGGTTCGATGGGTGGTGGCGCGGGAGTTTCCGGCGTCGAGGCTTCGGTGCCGGGGAACACCGGCCGCGTCGAGGGATCGACTGGGCGGTCCGGTTCGTCCGGCGCAGGCGACGGGAGTACTTCGGTGGTTTCGGCTTCCGCGGATGGTTCCTCGCCGGCTGGCGGCAGAGCGGCTTCCGTGGCCGCTGGAGGTTCCGGGTCGGCTTCGGCGGCAGGTTCCGCAGCTGAGGCCGCGGCGGGCTCCGGCTTGGCTTCGACCGGGCTCTCCGTTCGCCGGCCGGTGGCGCTCGCGGCCGAAGCCGAGGCTGCCGAATCAGGTGTGGGCGAGTTTGCTGTGGTGGAGATCGCCGCGGCTGAAATCGCGGCCGTGCCAGTCGGCGGGCCATCGTCCCCAAGGGACTCCGGCGGCGCGTCGTCCGTCAACCGGCTGAACCCCTCGCCGATCAGCACCTCGTCCGAAAACTCCGGTGCCGACGGCGCCAGCCCCCGGATCAACGCCCGGACCTGGTCCACCGACCGGGGGCGGTGGGCCGTGGCCAAGGACACCGTCGCCGCCAGCATCGTCGTCGGGGTCGGGTGGAGGACCCGGACCGGGCCCGCCAGGTCGGCCGGCGGCTGGTCGACCGTCTCCACGTACGGGCCCACCGCGACGATCGTGCCCACCGGCGCCGTGCCCGGGACCAGCTCCGCGATGCGCCGCTCGCACGCCTGGGACATGTCCAGGGCTTCCGTGGCCGGGTTGACCGCGTCGTCGTCGGCGACCAGCGGCCAGCCGTCCGCCTTCCACGGCGCGCCCAGCGGGGCTTCCAGGCGCAGTGCGGGATCCGGCAGGTCGACGCCGATGACGATGATCACCCCGTGGGGGAGCACCACCACCGCCTCGATCGGGCGCTCGGTCACCGAGCCGACGCCGACCAGCGCGATGCCGCCGATGACGGTGCTGCCGCGGCCCAGGGACGCCAGTGCCGCCCGGATGTCGTCCGCCACCCGGGACTGCTGCCGCTCCAGGCGCACCAGTCGCACCGAAACCCCTCCCTAGCTCGTCGTTCCGGGTCAACACGCTAGCGCGCCCAGCGCAATGGACCGTGCGACACGGGGACACCGCGGCGGCTTGCCCTCCGAAAGTGTGTGGTGGGTGACTTGTGGTGTTCGTGTGGCCAAACAGCACGGTTGGGGTGCAGAATGTGCTTCAACGCATCGGAGGCGGCATTCGGGAGCCGCGCTGAGGCTTGCGCTGCAGCTCGGAGTAGGGCGTAGGGGAAGACGTCCCTCGTCGAGCAACAAGCGGAGGTAGCAGTGAGCACCCGTGGCAGCACCCGAGGTGTGGTGTACGTCCACTCGTCGCCGTCTGCGGTGTGTCCGCACGTCGAGTGGGCCATATCGGGCACCCTGGGTGCCCGCGTTGACCTGAAGTGGACGGCGCAGCCGGCCAGTCCGGGTCAGCTTCGCGCCGAGTGCGGATGGCGCGCGCCCGCGGGCACCGGCGCCAAACTGGCGGCCGCGCTCAAGGCGTGGCCGATGCTCCGGTTCGAGGTGACCGAAGAGCCCAGTGCGGGCGTCGACGGCGAACGGTTCTGCTTCGCGCCCGGCCTCGGCCTGTGGCACGGGCGGACCAGCGCCAACGGCGACATCGTGGTGGGCGAGGACCAGCTGCGCGCGCTCGTCAGCATGACGCGCGGAGGCGAGTCCCTCGCGCACAAGCTGGACGAACTCCTCGCCGCGAGCTGGGACGAGGCACTCGAGCCGTTCCGTCACGCCGGCGACGGCGCGCCGGTGACCTGGCTGCACCAGGTCGGCTGAGCGCGGGACGGGGGCCGGTACGCTTTCCGGCGTGACCACCCCCGCCCCCAGCTCCCGCCAGCGCTGGCTGGTGCCCGTCGTGGTCGTGGTGCTGTCCGTGACCGTCGGTGGCGGCCTGCTCGCGCGCGAAATCTACCGCCGCCCCGATCAGCCCGCCGACGACACCTCCGTCGCGGCGTCGACGCCGTCGCCGTCCAGCAGCGGCGCGCCGGCCGCGGTGGACGACGACGTCCGGATGACCGAAGACGCGAAGAGGCACCCGCAGGCCGAAGCCGTCCGCCGGGTCCTGGAGAGGTACTTCACGGCCATCAACACCAAGCAGTACCAGCAGTGGACCGCGGTGGTCACCGACCAGCGGGCCGTCAGCCAATCGCAGAACGACTGGAAGAAGGGTGTTCGCACCACAAAGGACAGCGACGCCCTCGTCTACCGGATCGAGCGCTCGTCCGGGAACTCGCTGCGGGTGCTGGTCGGGTTCACCAGCCGGCAGCAGCTCGAAGACGCCCCGCTGTTCTTCCGCGAGCCCTGCATCAAGTGGCGGCTCGTGATGCCGATGGTGATCGAGGACAAGGCCCTGAAGGTCGCCGCCGTCGACGGCGGTCCGCCGCCCGAACACGAGAAGTGCTGAACGCGAAGAAGGGCCCGGCCGAAGCCGGGCCCTTCTTCGTCTGCTCGGACTGCTCAGACCGTGAACAGCAGGGCGGTGTTGTGCCCGCCGAACCCGAACGAGTTGCTGATCGCCGCGGTCAGCTCGACCTTGCGCGGTTCGCCCGCGACGACGTCCAGCTCCACCCGCGGGTCCAGGTCGGTCAGGTTCAGGGTGGCCGGCACGAGACCGTGGTAGAGCGACAGGATCGTGATGATGCCCTCGACCGCGCCGGCGCCGCCGACGAGGTGGCCGAGCGAGCCCTTCGGCGCCGTCACGACCGGGTGTTCGCCGATCGCCTTGCGGATCGCCGCCGCCTCGCCGATGTCGCCGACCACAGTGGACGTCGCGTGGGCGTTCACGTGCCCGATGTCCGCGGCGGTCACGCCGGCCATCTTCATCGCCGCGCGCATCGCGGCGATCTGGCCGATGCCCTCGGGGTGGTTGCCGGTGATGTGGTAGGCGTCCGAGGTGATGCCGTGCCCGGCGATCGTCGCGTAGACGCGTGCCCCGCGGGCCTTCGCCAGGTCCGCGCGCTCCAGGATGACCACGCCGGCGCCCTCGCCGAGCACGAAGCCGTCGCGGTTCGCGTCGAACGGCCGCGACGCCCTCGCCGGGTCGTCGTTGCGCGTGGACACCGTGCGGGCCTGGGCGAACCCGGCCAGCGTGATCGGGTGGATGCACGCCTCGGCGCCCCCGGCGACCACGACGTCGGCGCGCCCGGAGCGGATCATTTCGACCCCGCTCGCGATGCCCTCGGCGCCCGAGGCGCAGGCCGAAGCCGGGGAGTGCACCCCGGCCCGCGCCTTCAGGTCGATGCCCACGTGCGCGGCCGGGCCGTTGGGCATCAGCATCGGCACGGTCAGCGGCGACACCTTGCGGAGACCCTGCTTGTGCAACAAGTCGTTCTGGGTGAGCAGGGTGACCGGGCCACCGACGCCGGTGCCGATCGACACGCCGAGGCGGTCGGGGTCCACGTCGGTGTGCTCGTCGGTCGGCTCGGTGTACCCGGCGTCGGCCCACGCCTGGCGGGCGGCGATCAGCGCGACCTGTTCGCAGCGGTCCAGCCGGCGGGCCTGGACCCGCGGCAGGACCTCGGCCGGGTCGACGGCCAGCTGGCCCCCGATCTTGACCGGCAGCTGCAGCTCCTCGACCCAGTCGGCCTCGATCGCGCGAACCCCGCTCGCCCCGGCCAGCAGACCGTCCCACGTGGACGTCACGTCCCCGCCGAGCGGTGTGGTGGCGCCGAGACCGGTGATCACGACGTCGATGTTGCTCATGGGAGTCTCCTCAAGGAGGGAAGAGGCCTTACTTGGAGTTGGCCGACACGTAGTTCACCGCGTCGCCCACGGTCTTCAGGTTGGCGAGCTCGTCGTCCGGGATCTTGACGCCGAACTTGTCCTCGGCCTGCACGGCGATCTCGACCATCGACAGCGAGTCGATGTCCAGGTCGTCCACGAACGACTTCTCGGCGGTGACGTCGTCCTGAGCCACACCGGCGACCTCTTCGACGATCTCGGCGAGGCCGGCGAGGATCTCAGCGTTGTCAGCCATGGGGGTAGTTCCCTTCTCGGTGTTACTGGGGGTATTGATGCCCGTGGGCGAGTGCCCGCGGGGAGCGTAACGGGCGGATCAGGGGCAGACGAACGCCTGCCCGGCGTAGGACAGGCCCGCGCCGAACCCGACCGCC
The DNA here is from genome assembly GCF_040682955.1 of Amycolatopsis sp. NPDC051045. Taxonomy (NCBI): domain Bacteria; kingdom Bacillati; phylum Actinomycetota; class Actinomycetes; order Pseudonocardiales; family Pseudonocardiaceae; genus Amycolatopsis; species Amycolatopsis sp. NPDC051045. Next base: position 44,294 of record NZ_JBFBCC010000012.1, on the reverse strand, counting down.
AGCACCACGTCGCCGGGCTTCGCCGTCCCGGCCTTGCGCATGTGGTCCAGCGCGAGGGGGATGGACGCCGACGAGGTGTTGCCGGAGTACTTGATGTCGTCGGCGACGACCATGTCGTCGCGGGCGCCGTTGGCCCGCAGCTTCTTGGCGATCGCCTCGACGATGCGCAGGTTCGCCTGGTGCGGGATCAGCACGTCCACATCGGACGGCTTGAGCCCGGCGGCCTCCAGCGCGCCCAGCGCGATCGGCGCGATCCGGGTCGTCGCCCAGCGGAAGACCGACTGGCCCTCCTGGTAGATGTACTTGTCGTCGCGCATGTAGATCAGGTCGACCAGGTCGCCCGCGCTGCCCCAGGACACCGGGCCGATGAGCGGCTCGTCCGACGCGCCGACGACCGCGGCGCCCGCACCGTCGGCGAAGATGATCGCGTTCGCGCGGTCGGTGGGGTCGACCCAGTCGGTGAGCTTCTCGGCGCCGATCACGAGGACCTTCTTCGCCGAGCCGCCGCGGATCAGGTCGGACGCCACGCCGAGGCCGTAGCAGAACCCGGCGCACGCGGCGTTGAGGTCGAACGCGCCGGGGCTGGGGATCCCGATCCGGGCGGCGACCTGGGCGGCGGCGTTCGGGATCGCCGTCGGCATCGTGCAGTTCGGCAGGATCACCGTGTCCACTTCGGACGGGTCGACCCCGGCGTCGGCGAGCGCGGCCCGGCCGGCGGCGACGGCGAAGTCGGTCAGCGACTCGTCCTTCTCGGCGAACCGCCGCTCGATGATCCCGACGCGCGTCTGGATCCACTCGTCGTTGGTCTCCATGATCTTGGAGAGGTCGTCGTTGGTGACGATCTTCTCCGGCTGCGCGCTGCCGATGCCCAGCACGCGGCTGCCGCGGGAGCCGGGGTTGAGGCTCAGGGCGGGTCGGTCGGTCACGAGGCGTCCTCCTGGCGCAACGCCGCCAGTTCGGCCGGCGTCTTCAGCGCGGTGATAGTGGTGACGACGCCCTTGAGCTGCCGCTTGACCAGGCCGGTCAGGGTGCCCGCGGGCGCGAGTTCGATCGTGCGGGTGACGCCGAGCGAGACCAGGCCGTCCATCGTCAGGTCCCAGCGGACCGGCCGGGTGACCTGGGAGACCAGCCGCTCCAGGTACTCGGCCCCGCTGGTGACGACGGCACCGTCCGCGTTGGACAGCAGCGGCCGGGTGGGGTCGGCCGGGGTCAGTTCGGCGGCGTGGGCGCGCATCGCTTCCTCGGCGGGCGCCATGTACCGCGTGTGGAACGCGCCGGCGACCTTGAGGGCGCGGATCTTCGTGCCTTCGAGGGGCTCGGCGACGATCTTCGCGATCGTGTCGGCGGCGCCGGAGGCGACGATCTGCCCCGCGCCGTTGCGGTTCGCCGCGGTCAGGCCCTGCTCTTCGAGCCACGCGACGACCTGCTCGGGGTCCCCGAGCATGACCGCGGCCATCGACGTCGGTTCCAGCGCGCACGCCTTCGCCATCTCGGCGCCGCGGACGGCGGCGAGCGCGACGGCGTCTGCGGGCGTCAGCACCCCGGCGATCGCGGCGGCGGCGAGCTCGCCGACGGAGTGGCCGGCGACCGGCGCGTCCGCGGGCACCGGCGCGGTGGCCTGGAGGTGCTCGAAGGTGAGCAGCGACAGGGCGACGATCAGCGGCTGCGCGATCGCGGTGTCCTGGATCTCGTCGGCGTCCGCCTCGGTGCCGAGGCGGAGCAGGTCCAGCCCGGCGCGCTCGGACCACTGCGCGACGCGCTCGCGAGCGCCGTCGAGGTCGAGCCATGGCGTGAACATACCGGGGGACTGGGCCCCCTGACCGGGAGCGAGAACTGCTGCTGTCACCCTTCAAGACAACACGTTCGCGGTGCCTTCCGGGGATGCCGACGCTCACAGTGTCTGTGCGGCGTCTTTGTCGGAAACCTCCAAAGATGCACCGCAGAAGCTCGCGCGTAACCCGGAAGCCTTGTCGGGTTCAATCACCTTTCGCTGTTAAGTCCATCACGTGACGCCAGTCTCGGCAAGGGTCAGCCGTGCGGGGTGAGCAGGACGATCGGGATCACGCGCTCGGTCTTCTGCGCGTACTCGTCGTAGAGCGGGAAGATGGCCGCCATCCGCGCCCAGAGGGGCCCGCGTTCGGCCGCGGACGCGACCCGGGCGCGCGCGGTGAACCGGCGGGGGCCGACCTGGACCCCGACGCTCGGTTCCGCCAGGAGGTTCTTGAACCACGCGGGGTCCTCGTCGGCGCCGGCCTTGGACGCGACGACGACGAAGTCGTCCCCCGACGTGCCGTAGATCAGGCAGGTGCGCCGGGGCACGCCGGTCCGGCGGCCGGTCGTGGCCAGCAGGAGGGTGTACACGCCGTTCGACTCGTGTCCCTCGGTGCCGCCCGAGGCCAGGTACGTGCGGGTTTGTTCGGCGACCCAGTCCCACTGCGAGTCGGTGGCGCGGTCGAGGTCCTCGGCGACGGCCATGGTGGCGATCCTTTCCGGTACTCCTGCGGTGGGGAATCGCGGCCCTCGGTGGCCGCTCGTGTCCCCGGGACGGAGCCGGTGCGCGGTTCTCGACATCCGCCGCTCACCAAAAGCCGCGGGCCCTCGCCAGCCGTCCCACGGTCAGCGCGATCCGCAGCACCAGGGCGTCGCGCGGGTCGGTCGCCTGGCAGCCGGTGAGGTCCGCCGCCTTCCGCAACCGGTACCGGACCGTGTTCGGGTGGACGAACAGCGTCTTCGCGCACGTCTCCAGCACGCCGCCGCTCTCCAGGTACGCCTCCACCGTGCGCTGCAGGGTGGGGCCGGCCTCCTCCAGCGGGCGGGCGATGGTGTCCACCAGCAGGCGTTCCGCCTCCGCGTCCCCCGAGAGCGCGCGCTCGGGCAGCAGGTCCGTCGACCGCACCGGCCGGGGTGCACCCGGCCAGCCGACCACCGCCCGCAGCCCCGACAACGCCTCCGTCGCGCTGTGGTGGGCCTCCGCCAGCGTCGGCACGGTCGGGCCGGCGACCACCGGGCCCTCGGCGAACGCCACCGACATCCGGGTCAGGATCTCCCGCTCCTTCACCCCGCCGTCGGTCGGCCCGCCCACCACGACCACCAGCCGGGAGCCCTGCACCGACAGCAGCACCGGGCGGCCGACGCGGGCCGCGCGGCTGCGGACCTCGAACACCACCGTCGGCGGGTCCTCCGACGGCGGGTTGCCGACCAGCACGGTCGCCGCCGCCGTCGGGTCCCAGCCCAGCGCCGTGGCCCGCGAGAGCACCGACTCCTCGGCGTCGCCGCGGACGATGCCGTCGACGACCAGCGCCTCCAGCCGGGCGTCCCACGCGCCGCGCGCCTCCGCCGCGGCGGCGTACGAGTTCGCCGCCGCGAACGCGATTTCCCGGCCGTAGCGCAGGATTCCTTCGATCAGGGCGGCCCGCTCCGCTTCGTTCGCGGCGAAGTCGGGCAGCTGCTCCTCGAACACCTCGATGGCCAGCCGCACCATGCCGACCGCCTGGCGCAGGCTGATCCACCGCGACAGCTCGGCGGGCGCGTCGCGGAAGGCTTCGGTCGTGAGCTTCAGGGCCTCCTTGGAGTCCCGCAGCCAGCCGACGAAGCCGGCGGCCCCGGCCTGGGTGATCAGCAGGACGCTCGCGCGCTGGTCGGCGGGCAGCCGGGCGAACCAGGTCAGCCGCCGCTCCATCACCGCGATGCTCGCGCTCGCCAGGCTGCCGGACGCGTGCTCCAGCCGCCGGAGCGTCTTCGCGGACAGTCCGTGGTGCTTCGGCACCGGGCGCGGAGCGGGGGTTCCATCCATGGCGGAGGCGATCCTACGGGCCCGCAACTTTGGTAGCCCCCGGCGGCAACGCGCGAGGGTAGGCGGCGCGTGTACGCACTGCCTAGGATCGGGCCCACACACGAACGGGGGAACCGGAATGACCGGTTTAGAGATCGACGGGATTTCCAAACGCTACGGTGACGTCGTCGCCCTGCGCGAAATGACTTTCGACGTCCGGCCGGGCGAATTGTTCGGCTTCGTCGGCAGCAACGGCGCCGGCAAGACCACGACCATGCGGATCGCGCTCGGCGTGCTGTCCGCCGACGCCGGCGAGGTCCGCTACGACGGCGTGCCGGTGACGCACGAAACGCGCCGCCACATCGGGTACATGCCCGAAGAACGCGGCCTCTACCCGAAGATGAAGGTCGTCGAGCAGCTGACCTACCTCGCGCGGCTGCACGGCATGCCCGCGGCCGACGCGCGGTCGTCGGCCGAGAAGTGGACCGAGCGGCTGGGCGTCGCCGGCCGCCGCGAGGACGAGGTGCAGAAGCTCAGCCTCGGCAACCAGCAGCGCGTCCAGCTGGCCGCGGCGCTGGTGCACGAGCCGCGGATCCTGGTGCTCGACGAGCCGTTCTCCGGCCTCGACCCGGTCGCGGTCGACGTGATGAGCCAGGTGCTCAAGGAGAAGGCGGCCGAGGGGGTGCCGGTCGTGTTCTCCAGCCACCAGCTCGATCTGGTGGAACGGCTCTGCGACCGCGTCGGCATCGTCCGCAGTGGACAGATGGTGGCCAAGGGCACGGTCGACGAGCTGCGCGCGGGCGGCGCCGTCCGGCTGCGGGTCGACGTCCCCGAGGCCGCCGACGGGTGGGCCGAGGGCCTGCCCGGGGTGAAGGTGCTCGGCCGCACGGGCTCGGTGACCGAGCTCGAGCTGGGTGAGGGCGCCGACGACCAGGCCGTCCTCAAGGCGGCGCTGGCCACCGGGCCGGTCCGCGAGTTCGCGCGCGAGCAGCCGTCGCTGGCCGAACTGTTCCGGTCCGTCGTCACGGCCGAGGAGGTCGCCGCATGAGCACGCCGATCCAGGATGTCCGGATGAGTCCCACGGCGGCGGTGGGCCTGGTGGCCTCCCGCGAGATCAGCACCCGCGTGAAGTCGAAGGCCTTCCGCGTCAGCACCGTGATCATGCTGCTGCTGATCGTGGTCGGCATCGTGGCGATCAAGCTGCTCGCCGGCGGCAGCGGCCCCGACGCGAAGGTCGGTTTCACCACGGCGACCGCCGGCTTCACGGTGCCGTTGAAGGCGGCCGGGCAGACCGTCGGCGAAACCCTCGAAACCACGGAGGTCACCGACGAGGCCGCCGGGCGCGCGAAGCTGGCCGACGGCTCGCTCGACGCGCTGCTGACCGGCGACGGCAAGAGCGTGCACGTCCAGGTGAAGAAGGACCTCGACGGCAAGCTCTCGAACGTCCTTCAGCTGCTGTCCCAGCAGGTGGCCGTCAGCCAGCAGGTCACCGCACTGGGCGGTGACCCGGCCCGGTTCCAGGCCGCGATCGGGTCCGCGAAGTTCGTCGAGGACCCGCCGCTGGAGGAGCCGTACGACTACAACGGCCAGCAGCTCGTGCTGGGCATCATCGCCGGCATCCTGATCTACCTGTCCCTGATGATCAACGGCCAGACCGTCGCCCAGGGCGTCGTCGAGGAGAAGACGTCGCGGGTGGTGGAGCTGCTGCTGTCGACGATCAAGCCGTGGCAGCTGATGGCCGGGAAGGTGCTCGGCATCGGGGTGGTCGGGCTGATCCAGATGCTCGTGATCGGGATCGGCGGGGTCGTCACCGGGCTGGCCACGGACGTGCTCACCATCTCCGTCTCGGCGGCCGTGGGCACCGTCGTCTGGCTGGTCGTGTGGTACCTGCTCGGGTTCTTCATGTACTCGATCGTGTTCGCCGCGCTCGGGGCGCTGGTTTCGCGCCAGGAAGACGTCGGCGGGGCGACGATGCCGGCCCTGATGTTCGTGATCGCCGGATACGTGATCGGCATTTCCGTGCTGCCGTCGGATCCGGGCAACACGTTCGTCGAAGTGCTTTCGGTCATTCCGGTTTTCTCACCGACGCTGATGCCGATGCGGCTGGCGATGGGCGGTGTGCCCGTTTGGGAAGCGGTGGTGTCCGTGGGGCTGGTGGTGCTGCTGATTCCGGGGTTGATCTGGCTCGCCGCGCGGATCTACCGAAATGCGGTCATGCACACCGGCGCGAAGGTGAAACTCCGGGACGCCCTGCGCGCCGCCTGACGGTTTCGTTGTCGCGGTAATGCTCGAGGCCGCCCGGCGCCTGCGGTTTACGCTGCGCCGGACGGCCTCGTCTCCCCGGTCCCCACCGGTAGAACCAGTATGGCCACCGGTGATCTTCGCGCGCCAGTCGTCTCACTCGATCGTGGGGCACACGAGTTGCCGCCGCGGGGTACCTGATCAACGATCCGGTGCAAAACCCGTGGAGGGAGTCGGTATGGGTCAGCAACTGAAGGACGGGCTCGGGCAGGCGTGGGCCATGGTGGCCGCGTTCGTCCCGAAACTCGTCGGATTCCTGATCATCCTGCTGATCGGCTGGCTGATCGCGAAGGCCGTCTCGAAAGGGCTGGGGATGGTCCTGGGGAAAGCCGGATTCGGGAAACTGGTCGAGCGGACCGGCCTGAACGGGAAGATCGGCCGGCAGAAGATCGACGCGACCGGGATCCTCGTCAAATTGGTGTATTACTTCATTCTGCTGATCGCGCTGCAGCTGGCGTTCGGCGTGTTCGGGCCGACCAACCCGGTGAGCCAGTTGCTCAACGAAATCATCGCGTTCCTGCCGCGGATTGTGGTGGCGCTGGTGCTCGTCGTGGTGGCCGCGGCCATCGCGAAGGTGGTGCGCGACGTCGTCGCGTCCGCGTTGTCCGGCCGCGGGGCGGCGCGCCCGCTTTCGGTGGCGGCGTACTGGCTGATCATGGCGTTCGGCATCATCGCGGCGCTCGGCCAGGTGGACATCGCGACGGCGATCACCGGCCCGGTGCTGATCGCGGTGCTGGCGACGATCGGCGGCGTGATCGTGGTCGGCTTCGGCGGCGGCCTGATCAAGCCGGCCCAGGACCGCTGGCGCGGCTGGCTGGCGGACATGGAGCACCAGCTGGAGACGCCGAAGCAGCGGACGGGCGAGATGGGCACGAGCGCGCCGCCGCGGGCCACGGTCGGCGCGGACAGCACCCCGACGCCGCCGGTCGGCACCCCGCGCCCGCAGGGCTGAGCGCGGGGGAGCCGACGGGCCCGGCGGACGAGGAAGCCGCCGGGCCCGTCCCGCGCCTCGGAATGTCTCGCCGCTCACAGTCTCTGGGGAATGCGTCCGCCGGGGAGCATGTTGGGAGCGGTAGGACGAAAGGGGCGTGACGTGGACTTCCTGCTGCACCACGGAATCACCGTGCTCGGCCAGTGGATCTCGATCGCGGAGCTCGCCGGGCAGGTGTTCGCGCTCGCCGTCGTGTTCCTCGCGCAGCGTCGCACCCTGTGGACGTGGCCCGTGCAGGTCGGCGCCACCGTGCTGCTGTTCGCCGTCTACGTCTCCGCCCACCTCGGCGGGCTCGCCGCGCGGCAGGTCGCCATCCTCGCCATCTCCGTCTACGGCTGGTGGGCCTGGACCCGCCGGCGCGACCCGGTGTTCGGCGTCGTCGTCCGCAAGGGCCGGGTCGCCGAACGGCTGGCCATGGTGGGTGCCTTCGTCATCGGCACCACCGTGATGGCGCTGGTCCTCGACGCACTGCACGCGTCCTGGGCGCCCTGGCCGGACGCCGCCATCTTCGTCGGCACCCTCGTCGCCTTCGGGGCGCAGGGGCTCGGGCTCGTCGAGTTCTGGCTCGTCTGGCTGGCCGTCGACGCGATCGGCGTGCCGCTGCAGATCTCGTCCGGGCTGTACTTCTCCGCCGCCATCTACCTCGTGTTCGCCGGGCTCGTCGTGCACGGCTGGTGGAGCTGGAACCGCTCCGCGAAGAGCGTCGCGGAGCGCTCCGGGGTCATGGCAGCATCCAGCTGAGCACCGCCGTGCTCTGACCCCACACGATCAGGCACATCACCAGCAGCAGCCCCACGCTCCACGGCAGCACCTTCCGCAGCAGCTTTCCCTCCTCGCCGGGCAGGTTCGCCGCCGCGCAGGCGATCGTGAGGTTCTGCGGCGACACCATCTTGCCGAGAACGCCGCCGGAGCTGTTCGCCGCGGCCAGCAGGTCCGCCGGCAGGCCGGTCTGGTGCGCCGCCGTCACCTGCAGGGCGCCGAAGAGCGCGTTCGCCGAGGTGTCGGACCCCGAGACGGCGACGCCGAACCAGCCCAGCACCGGCGAAAGGAACGCCAGGCCGGCGCCCGCGGCCGCGATGAACGTGCCGATCGTGCTGGTCTGGCCGGACAGGTTCATCACGTAGGCCAGCGCGAGCACCCCGGTCACGGTGAGGATCGCGAACCGCAGCTCCTTGACCGTCGCCAGCCACTCGCTCGCCGACCCGCTCGCCGAAACGGCCAGCAGCGCCGCCGTCAGGATCCCGGCCAGCAGCACGAGCGTGCCGCCGGTGTTGAGGAAGGGCAGCGAGAACGTGTTGCCGGACACCGGTTTCCCGTTCGGCGCGGCGACGTTCAGCCCGGGCCAGTGGAACTTCCAGGTCGCCTTGTCCAGCAGCTTCTTGACCGGCGGCAGCACGGCGATGGAGAAGATCACGATGATGAGCAGGTACGGCAGGTAGGCCTTGCCGACGTCGCCGCGCGAGTCCTCCGGCGGCGCTTCGGCGGTCGCCGTCCCGCCGGTGCCGATCCGGGCGGCTTCGGGCACCGGGCGCCGGGTCTGCGGCAGCGCCACCAGCGCGGCCGCGCTGGCGAGCGCCGCGCCGATGTCCGCCAGCTGCGGCGACACGTAGTTCGAGGCGAGGAACTGCACGAGCCCGAACGCGACCCCGCAGACGAGCGCGGGCAGCCAGGTGTCCTTCAGGCCGCGCTTCCCGTCGACGATGATGACCAGCAGCAGCGGCACGACCAGGGCGAGCAGCGGCGTCTGGCGGCCGACGATCGAGGAGACCTGCTGCAACGGCAGGCCGGTGACCTGGGCGAGGGTGACGACCGGGGTGCCCATCGCGCCGAAGGCCACGGGCGCGGTGTTCGCGACCAGCGCGACGACCGCGGCCTTGACCGGGTGGAACCCGACGGCCACCAGCATCACGGCGCTGATCGCGACCGGCGCGCCGAAGCCCGCCAGCGCCTCCATCAGGGCCCCGAAGCAGAACGCGATGATCAGCGCCTGGATGCGCGGGTCGTCGGAGATCCGGCCGAACGAGCGGCGCAGGACGTCGAAGTGCCCGGTCCGCACGGTGAGCCGGTAGATCCACAGCGCGTTGACGACGATCCACATGATCGGCCACAACCCGAACGCGGCGCCCTGCAGCGCCCCGGAGACGGCCTGGACGACGGGCATGCCGTACGCGGCGATCCCCACGACCAGCGCGACGAGCAGCCCGATCAAGGCGGCGTGGTGTGCCCTCATCCGGACAGCGCCGAGGAGGACGAGGACGGTGGCCAGGGGCAGCACGGCGACGAGCGCGGACAGGCCCAGTGAGCCGAGGGGAGTCAGATCCTGCACGAACACGGGCGACCTCCGTTTCCACGATGCGAAAACGGCCTTTCGGCGAGTGTCCGAGATCTTCGTCACAAACCAGGCGGTTCGTCAAGAACTTGAGACCGGTTGGCCCAACGGGTCAGGCGGTGACCGGTTTCGGGAGCAGGGCCAGAGCGGTTTCGGCGATCGCGTGGAGTGCGGCCGGGGTGGCCCCGCCCTTGCCGAGGGCTTCGATGCCGCGGTTGACGGCGAGCAGCAGGCCGGCCAGGCGGGCGGGGTCGTGGGTGTCGTCGAGGTCGCCGGCGCGCTGGGCCGCCGCGATGCAGTCCGTCAGCTGGTCCTCCAGCTCGCGGAACGCCCGTTGGGCGCGGGCCGCGAGGACCCCGTCGTGCTGCGCGCACTCGGCCGTGCTCTTCGCCATGAGGCAGCCGCGCCGGTCCTGGTCGGCCGCGGTCGCCTCGGCGATCGCCACGACGTGGTCGCGCAGCCGCTGGTAGGCGCCGCTGTCCGGGCCGTCCAGCGCGCGTCGCGTCGCTTCGGTGGCCTCGGTGCAGTAGTCGTCGAAGACGCGCAGGAACAGCGCGTGCTTGTCCCCGAAGGCGCCGTAGAGGCTGCCCTTGCCCAGGCCGGTGGCCGCGGCGATGTCGTCGATCTTCGTGCCCGCGTACCCCGTCGACCAGAACCGGTCCCGGGCCGTGCGCAGCACCGCGCGCTCGTCGAAGCTGCGGGGTCTCGCCATGGGTTCAGGCTACTGGTTCTTGACTATCTCGTCCATAACTGCGTAGGTTCTGGACGAGATAGTCAAGAATTCGGAGGGCATCGTGAACCTGGAAAACAAGACGGCCGTCGTGACCGGCGGCAGCACCGGCATCGGGCTCGCCATCGCGAAGCGGTTCGCGGCCGAAGGCGCGCACGTCGTCATCACCGGCCGCCGCAAGGAGGCCCTCGACGAAGCGGTCGCGGAGATCGGCGGCTCGGTCCAAGCCATCCGCGCGGACTCGTCGAGCCTCGCCGACCTGGACGAGGTCTACCGCGCGGTGGCCGAGCGCGGCCGCGGACTGGACGTCGTGGTGGCCAACGCCGGCGGCGGGGCGACCCAGCCGCTGGGCGAGATCACCGAGGAGCAGTTCGACGCCACCTTCGGCACGAACGTCAAGGGTGTCGTCTTCACCGTGCAGAAGGCTTTGCCGCTGCTGAACGAGAAAGCGTCGGTGATCCTCACCGGCTCGACGACGTCGACGCGCGTGGCGCCCGGCATGAGCGTCTACGCCGCGACGAAGGCCGCCGTGCGCAACTTCGCCCGCACGTGGGCCCTCGACCTGCAGGGCCGGGGGATCCGCGTGAACGTGCTCAGTCCGGGGCCGACGCTCACCCCGGGCCTGCGCGGCCTGGCCGAACCCGGCGCGGAGCAGCAGCTGCTCGACCAGCTGGCGACCGCCGTTCCGCTGGGCCGTCTCGGCGACCCGGCGGAAATCGCGGCCGCGGCGCTCTTCCTGGCCACCGAGGAGGCGAGCTTCGTCAACGGTGTCGAGTTCTTCGTCGACGGTGGCCAGGCGCAGGTTTGACCGCTGGGGCTAACGCAGGGTGGCGTGGCTCGGCGTGAGGTCCTTGAGCGTCCGGACGCCGAGCAGCTGCATCGTGCGGACCATTTCCGTGCGCAGGATGTCCACGCACCGCTGGACCCCGCGCTCGCCGCCGGCCATCAGGCCGTAGAGGAACGCGCGGCCGATCAGCACGGCGTCGGCGCCGCGGGCGATGGCCGCCACGATGTCGCCGCCCGACAGGATGCCCGTGTCGATCCAGACCTCCGCGCCGCCCTGGAGCTCGTCCAGCACCGCCGGAAGCAGTTCCAGGGGCGTCGGCGCGCGGTCCAGTTGGCGGCCGCCGTGGTTCGACAGCAGCACCGCGTCGGCGCCGTGCTTCACCACGTCCCGGGCGTCGTCGACGTTCTGCACGCCCTTGACCACGAGCTTGCCCGGCCAGGTGCGGCGCACCCAGTCGAGGTCGTCGTAGTTCAGCGTCGGGTCGAACAGCTTGTTCAGCAGCTCGGCCACCGTGCCGCCGAACTGGTTCAGCGACGCGAACGTCAGCGGCTCGGTGGTGAGCAGGTTGAACCACCACGCCGGGTGTGTCGCGCCGTCGAGGAACGTCTTGAGGGTCAGCGCCGGCGGGATGGTCAGGCCGTTGCGGACGTCCCGCAGCCGGGCGCCGGCGACCGGGGTGTCCACGGTCAGCATGAGGGTGTCGTAGCCGTGCTCCCACGCCCGATTCATCAGATCTTCGCCGGCGCCGTGGTCGCGCCAGACGTAGAGCTGGAACCACTTGCGGGCGCCGGGGGCGGCCTCGGCGAGGTCCTCGATCGAGGTCGTCGCCATCGTCGAAAGCCCGACCGGGATGCCGTTGTGCTCGGCGACGCGGGCCACCGCGCGCTCGCCCTCGTGCTGCATCATGCGGGTGAAACCGGTGGGGGCGAAGGCGAACGGCAGCGCCGACGGCTTGCCGAGGATGTCCCGCGTGGTGTCCACATCGGACACCCCGCGCAGCACGTTCGGGTGGAACTCGATCCGGCGGTACGCCTGCCGGGCGCGGAGCAGGCTGTCTTCGAGCTCGGCCGCGCCGTCGGTGTAGTCGAAGGCCGCCCGCGGCGTCCGCTTGCGCGCGATCGTCCGCAGGTCGGCGATGGTGTGCGCGTTCGCCAGCCGCCGGTCCGTCGGGTTCAGCACGATCGGCTTCGGCCGCAGGATCTGCTGCAGCTCACTCGGCTTGGGCAGCCGTCGCTTGGTCACCTTGATCAACTCCCTCACGGCGAACCGGGCCCGGCAGACATCAGATGTCTGCCGGGCCCGAAACTAGCACCAGGTCACGCGTTCCCGGAATCCGACGTCTGCGGCCCGGCGGCTGTGACGTCGTCGAGCCGGTACTTCGTGGCCGCTTCGAGCACCTTCGCGTGGTCGACCTCGCCGCGCTTGGCCAGGATCGACAGCGCCCCGACGGTGATCGACTCGGCGTCGACCAGGAACTTCCGCCGGGCCGCCGGCCGGGTGTCGGAGAACCCGAAGCCGTCCGTGCCCAGCGTCAGCATGTCGGTCGGCACGTACGGGCGGATCAGGTCCGGTACCGCGCGCATCCAGTCCGACACCGCCACGACCGGCCCGTTCGCGCCCTTCAGCGCCTCGGTGACGTACGGCACGCGCGGTTCGCTGCCCGGGTAGAGCAGGTTGTCGTGGTCGATCTCGACGGCTTCGCGCCGCAGCTCGGTCCACGACGTGGCCGACCACACGGCCGCCCGCACGCCCCAGTCCTCGGCCAGCACCTTCTGCGCCTTGAGCGCGTCCGGCATCGTGACGCCGGAGACCAGGATCTGCACCTCCGGCCCGTCGCCCTCGGGCGCGTCGGCGTACTTGTACAGCCCCTTGAGCAGGCCGTCGACGTCGAGGTTTTCCGGCTCGGCGGGCTGCTGGTACGGCTCGTTGTAGATCGTCATGTAGTAGAAGACGTTCTCGCCGTTGCCGTCCGGGCCCGTCTCGCCGTACATCCGGCGCAGGCCGTCCTTGACGATGTGCGCGATCTCGAACGACCACGCCGGGTCGTAGGCCACCGCGGCCGGGTTGGTCGCGGCCAGCAGCAGGGAGTGCCCGTCGGCGTGCTGCAGGCCCTCGCCGGTCAGCGTGGTGCGCCCGGCGGTGGCGCCGATGACGAACCCGCGGGCCATCTGGTCGGCGGCGGCGTACAGGCCGTCACCGGTCCGCTGGAACCCGAACATCGAGTAGAAGATGTAGATCGGGATCATCGGCTCGCCGTGCGTCGCGTACGACGTGCCGACGGCGGTGAACGACGCGGTCGAGCCCGCCTCGTTGATGCCCTCGTGCAGCAGCTGGCCCTTCTCGGACTCCTTGTAGGCCAGCATCAGGCTCGCGTCGACCGAGGTGTAGGTCTGGCCGTGCGGGTTGTAGATCTTCGCCGTCGGGAACATCGAGTCGAGGCCGAAGGTGCGGGCCTCGTCCGGGATGATCGGGACGACGCGCTTGCCGATCTCGGAGTCCTTCGCCAGCTCGCGGACCAGCCGGACGAACGCCATCGTCGTGGCGACCTCCTGCTTGCCGGAGCCCTTGCGGATGCCCTCGTAGACCTTGTCGCCGGGCAGGACCAGCGCCTTCGCGGCCTTCGCGCGCCGCTCCGGCAGGAAGCCGCCGAGCGCCTTGCGGCGGCCGATCAGGTACTCGATCTCGGGCGAGTTCGCGCCCGGGTGGTAGTACGGCGGCAGCTTCGGGTTGCGCTCGAGCTCCTCGTCGCTGATCGGGATCCGCTGCGAGTCGCGGAACAGCTTGAGGTCGTCGAGGGTGAGCTTCTTCATCTGGTGCGTGGCGTTGCGGCCTTCGAACGCCGGGCCCAGGCCGTAGCCCTTGATGGTGTGGGCCAGGATGACCGTCGGCTGGCCGTGGTGCTCCAGCGCCGCCTTGTACGCCGCGTACACCTTGCGGTAGTCGTGGCCGCCGCGCTTGAGGTTCCAGATGTCGGCGTCGGAGAGGTCCTTGACCAGGTCCTTCGTCCGCGGGTCGCGGCCGAAGAAGTGCTCGCGGACGAAGGCGCCGTCGTTGGCCTTGTACGTCTGGTAGTCGCCGTCCGGCGTCACGTTCATCAGGTTGACCAGCGCGCCGTCGCGGTCGGCGTGCAGCAGCGAGTCCCACTCGCGGCCCCAGATCACCTTGATGACGTTCCAGCCGGCGCCGCGGAAGTACGACTCCAGCTCCTGGATGATCTTGCCGTTGCCGCGCACCGGGCCGTCGAGCCGCTGCAGGTTGCAGTTGATCACGAAGGTCAGGTTGTCGAGGCCTTCGCCGGCCGCGACGTGGATCAGGCCGCGGGACTCGGCCTCGTCCATCTCGCCGTCGCCGAGGAACGCCCAGACGTGCTGGTCGTCGGTGTTCTTGATGCCGCGGTCACGCAGGTAGCGGTTGAACCGCGCCTGGTAGATGGCGTTCATCGGGCCGAGGCCCATGGACACCGTCGGGTTCTCCCAGAACTCCGGCATCAGCCGCGGGTGCGGGTACGACGGCAGGCCGCCGCCCTCGCCGGCGTGGGAGTACTCCTGGCGGAAGCCGTCGAGCTGGGACTCGGACAGCCGGCCCTCGAGGAACGCGCGCGCGTAGATGCCGGGGGAGGCGTGGCCCTGGATGTAGATCTGGTCGCCGCCGCCGGAGTGGTCCTTGCCGCGGAAGAAGTGGTTGAAGCCCACCTCGTACAGCGCGGCCGAGGAGGCGTAGGTCGAGATGTGCCCGCCGACGCCGACGCCCGGGCGCTGCGCCCGGTGCACCATGATCGCCGCGTTCCAGCGGATCCAGGCGCGGTAGCGGCGCTCGATTTCCTCGTCGCCGGGGAACCAGGGCTCGTTCTCGGTGGGGATGGTGTTGACGTAGTCCGTCGAGGTCAGGGCCGGGACGCCGACGTTCCGCTCCCGGGCTCGCTCGAGGATGCGCAGCATCAGGTATCGGGCCCGCTGCTGACCGCCCCTCGCGAGAGCCTCGTCGAAGGAGTCCAGCCACTCGGCGGTCTCCTCCGGGTCGATGTCGGGCAGGTGCGCCGCCAGTCCGTCACGGATGACGCGTACGCGTGCCGGGGTCTCCTTGCGGGAGGCGCCGTCGTTCTGCGGGGCCAAGGGGTCTCCTTGCGAAAAGTTGTAGCCGGTGGTGCTCGTACGCGGGGGTGTACGACTCTCCATCGTCGTCTTCCGTACCGGCTTCCGCACCGCTACTTGCCGGTAACATAGGCCGACCCGGTCGAGTCACTCCCAGCGCGCGGTGTATCGCGCGCGCGTTTTCTTCCTCCCCACCCTAGGGGACGCCCCTCGGCCGGGTAGCAGACCGGGGGCGCGAGGCACCCGAAACGCCGTCGCGGCGGCCGGTCGCGGGCCGTATCCTGCGACACGAGTTGTCACAGATCCGGTGTGGACGGTTGCGCGCGGAGCTTCACCAGTGTTCGCTATCGGCAACCGGGTAGCCGAGTGTGGCCCAGGCGTACCTTCCGAGGGTGCTCCGACGTCACGCTCCGTCGTAGTTGGAGGAGTGAAAGCAGTGGTCGCCGCGGGAGACGCTGATCAGAGCAGCGTCGCCGAGAGGCTCGGCATCAAGCCCGAGATGGTGGTCCAGGAGATCGGCTGGGACGAGGACGTCGACGACGACCTCCGCGCGGCGATCGAGGAGCAGATCGGCGGGGACATCCTCGACGAGGACGCCGACGAGGTCATCGACGTGGTGCTGCTGTGGTGGCGCGAGGACGACGGCGACCTGGGCGACGCGCTCATCGACGCCCGGGGTCCCCTGGAGGAGACCGGCGTGATCTGGGTGCTCACCCCGAAGAACGGGCAGCCGGGGCACGTCGAGCCGAGCGAAATCGCCGAAGCGGTACCCGCCGTCGGACTGGCCCAGACGGCCAACATGAGTGTGGGCCCGAACTGGATCGGTACCCGGCTGGTGTCCCCCAAGTCGAAGTCGAAGCAGCGCTGAGCCGGTCTCGCCGGACGGACACGATAGGGTTGTCGTCGCAGGCACGTGTCCGTTCGGGAGAGGAAACGCTGGTATGACCGTCGAGGTCGGTTCTGAGGCCCCTGACTTCACGCTCAACGACTACAACAAGCAGCCGGTCCAGCTGTCGTCGTTCCGGGGTGACAAGCCGGTTCTGCTGGTCTTCTACCCCTTCGCGTTCAGCGGCATCTGCACCGGCGAGCTGTGCCAGCTCCGCGACGAGTTCGCGGACTACGACAACAAGGGCGTCCAGGTACTGGGCGTCTCGGTCGACACGCCGTTCTCGCTGAAGGCGTGGGCCGAGAAGGAGGGCTACCAGTTCCCGCTGCTGTCCGACTTCTGGCCGCACGGCGAGGTGGCTCGCGCGTACGGCGTCTTCAACGAGGACGCCGGCCTGGCGGTGCGCGGCACGTTCCTGATCGACACCTCCGGTGTGGTCCGGTTCGCCGAGGTCAACGCGCCGGGCGAGGCCCGCGACCAGCAGGGCTGGAAGAAGGCCGTGGCCGAACTGACGGCTTGAGTTCCCCCGGCGGCGGCCCGGTTCCGGGCCGCCGCCGTCCGGGCGCATAGCTCAGCGGAAGAGCACTCGGTTTACACCCGAGCGGTCGCAGGTTCGAACCCTGCTGCGCCCACCGCAACGGCGCCCCGAGGGTCTTCGGGGCGCCGCATGTCTTCATCCGGCCATGGCGGGCTCGACGTCGGCGGCCTCGGTGCGCCGCATCGTCGTCACCAGCAGCGCCAGCCCCGCGAAGAGCACCGCCGCGATCACGCCCGTCACGTTCAACCCGCTGGTGAACGCCGCCTTCGCCTGCTCGGCCACCTCCGGGCGGGTGACGTCGACGGCGAGAGTGGTGCCCGCCGGGAACACCCCGTGGTACACCGCCGCCGCGGTGAGGCCGATCAGGGCCATTCCCAGGGAACCGCCGAGGTAGTTGCCGGTGTCGGCCATCGACGCCGCCGAGCCCGCTCGTTCCGGCGGGACCGAGCCCATCACCAGGCCGATGCCCAGCGCGAACAGCGGGCCCGTGCCCAGCGTCAGCACTGTGATGCCCGCCACGATCGGGGCGAGTCCGTCGGTGAAGGCGAGCAGGAGGCTGCCCGCCGCCGACACCGCCAAGCCGCCCGCGATCGCCGTCGCCGGCTTCAGGAACCGGGTCAGGGCCGGCGCCGTCATCGTGCCCGCCGCCACGCCCAAGCCCATCGGCGCGAACAGCAGGGCCGAGACGAGCGGGGAGTGGCCGAGGACGCTCTGCAGGTACTGCGTCACCAGCAGGCCCACGCCGGCCATCGCGACGCCGGCGAACACCAGCGCGACCAGCACCGCGGTGAACGGGCGGTTGCGGAACAGCCGCAGGTCCAGCAGCGGCGACGCCGTGGTCAGCTGGCGGCGGGCGAAGACCGCACCCAGTGCCGCACCGGTGGCGATCGCCGTGACGGGCAGGGCCGGCGAGCCGGTGGTCAGCTGCTTGAGACCGAACACGACCAGCAGCACGGCGGCCAGCGAGAGCGCCACGCCGGGGAGGTCCAGCCGCCCGGACGCGGGGGCGCGGAACTCGGGCAGCAGGAACGGGCCGGCGACGAGCAGGACACCCACGGCCGGGACCGCGACCAGGAAGACCGAGCTCCACGTGAAGTGCTGGAGCAGGAACCCGGCGAACACCGGGCCGGCCGCACCACCCGCGAACTGGCAGGTGGCCCAGATCGAGATGGCCTTCCCGCGCTGTTTCTCGTCGCGGAACATGTTCGTGATCAGGGCCAGCGTCGACGGCATCAGCGTGGCCCCGGCGACGCCGAGCGCCGCGCGGACGACGGTGAGCATCACCGGGCCGGTCGAAAACGCGGCGACGACCGACAGCAGCCCGAACGCGCCCCCGCCGGCGAGCAGCAGCCGGCGTCGCCCGATGCGGTCGCCGAGCGTGCCCATGGTGATGACGAACCCGGCGACGACGAAGCCGTAGCTGTCGGTGATCCACAACTGCTCGGTGCTGCTCGCCCCGAGGTCCGCGCTCAGCTGCGGCAACGCGAGGAACAGCGAGGTCATGTCCATCGCGACGAGCAGGGTGGGCAGCACGAGGACCGCCAGGCCCAGCCACTCCCGCCGTCCGGCCGGCTTCTCCATGTTCGGCTCCTTCTCCGTGGTCGGTTTCGCCAGGGGGTCGGAGCCGTCCCGGCGGACCGGACACGGGCGCGGACGGTTTTTCGCGGGATTTCCGCGACCGCGGAATCGCGGTTGCCGGCGTGGTTAGCGTCGAGGGGGTGAAGATCATCCTGCTGGGCGCCACCGGGCTCGTCGGTCGCGCCGTCGCCGCCGCCCTCGAACCACGGCACGAGGTCGTGCCCGTCTCCCGGACTTCGCCGGTCGGCGTGGACCTGGAGAAGCCGGCGTCGCTCGACGCGCTGTTCGGGACCGGTGCGGACGCCGTCGTGTGCTGCGCCGCCAACGTCCCGCTGCGTCCGCTCGCCGGGCTGACCGACGCGCAGGTGCTCGACGACCTGCGCGCCAAGCTGCTCGGTCAGGTCGCGCTCGCCCGGCGCGCGGCGCAGCGCCTGCCCGCCGGGGGCTCGATCACGCTCACCGGCGGGACGTTCACCGAGCCGATCCCGGGCAGCGGGCTCGGCGCGCTGGTCAACGCCGGCCTCGAAGGCTTCGTCCGGTCGGCGGCCGCCGACCTGCCGCACGGGCCGCGGATCAACGTGGTCAGCCCCGGCTGGATCAGCGAAACGCTCGAAGCGATGGGGGAGGACGGCCGCCGCGGGACGCCGGTGGCGGTCGTCGCCGAGGCCTACCGCGTTCTCGTCGAAGGCGAGGCGAACGGCCGCACCGTCGTGCCCCGGTGACCGCGGATCTTTGTCAAGATCCGCGCAGGAAACCCGGAATTCTTGAGGCGAAACAAAAATCTCCGCCCGGGCGTAACGGGTGATCGGCTGTTGCCGACAGGCAGTGCGGCAAGTGATCGACTCACCTGATTGGGGGACCTGTGAAGGGTTCAGGGTTTTTGAAGCGAGCCGCCGCCGTCGTCGCGGTACCGGTGCTCGCCGTGCTCGTGGGGGCGGTGCCGGCGCAGGCGCAGACCGTCGCCACGGGATCGCTGTCGTTCAGCGGTGACGAGGGCGACTACATCAGCGGTGGCCGCTCCTACGCCTACTCCACGGAGGCGAAGGACCGGCTCACCGTCAACGCGTCGGAGGACGGCAACCACATCGCCGTGAGCATCAGCGCCTTCAACAGCGACTGGTGGACGCTCGACCTGGCCGCGCCCAGCGGCACGGGCCTGGCCGTGGGTACCTACGACGGGGCGACCCGGTACCCCTTCCAGGGGGCGAACGCGCCGGGGCTGGACCTGAGCGGCAACGGCCGGGGGTGCAACACCCTGACCGGGACGTTCACCGTCCAGAACGTCGTTTTCGGGCCGCGCGGGTACGTCCAGACGCTGGATGCCACCTTCGAGCAGCACTGCGAAGGTGACACGGCGGCCGCGCGCGGCGAGGTGCACATCGCCAACCCGCCGGCGCCGCCGCAGCTCGCGATCGGGCTCAAGGTGGCCACGGACGGCACCGCGAGCACGCTCAACGGCAACGCCTACCTGCACGGCACCGTCGACTGCACCGCCCCGGCCAAGGTCACCTTGAGCGGGTCCGCGACGCAGGTCAAGCGCAACGTCATCATCCGCGGCACCTACTCGGCGCAGGTCTCCTGCACGCCGGGTACGCCGGCGCCGTGGACGGGGACCGTGGTGCCGTCGGGCACCACGCCGTTCCAGAAGGGGGCCGCGGAGGTCGTCACCCAGGCGACCGCGCTCGACCCGAACTACAACACCAACGTCTCGGTCGACGACACCAGCGTCGTCACCTTGGTGAAGGGCTGAGTTCCCGGCCGTGGGGCCGCCGGACCGGGCGGCCCCACGGCCTTAGGCTGCGTGCCACGCGTGCTCGGCGAAGGCGTCGTCGAGCGGCGCGCGGGTGAGCCGGTTCGCGTACGTCGACAGCGTGTACGTCCCGATTCCCAGCACCACCTCCAAGGCGTTCCGTTCCGTGTAGCCGGCACTGGTGAACGCCGCCAGCGCGTCGGCCGGGACCTCGCCCCTCGTGTCCATGACCGCGTGGACGAAGCCGCGCAGTGCCTCCAGCCGCGGCTCCGGCAGCGGGGATTCCGCCCGCAGTGCCGCCACCAGTTCCGGGGAGGCGGACAGGCCGGTCAGCGTGGCCGTGTGCATCGCCACGCAGAGGTGGCAGGCGTTGCGTGCGGCCACCGTCATGATGAGCACTTCGCGTTCCAGCGCCGTCAGCGTCGTGGACTCGAAGATCGCGCTGAGCTTGAGGAACCCGTTCAGGAGCTCCGGTGAGGTCGCCAACCGGGCGACGGCGGACGGCACGCGACCGAACTTCTTCGCGGTGGCCGTCATCGCGGGGCGGGCGGCCGGGGGTGCAGACTCCGGGGTGTGATCGGCGAACAAGGCGTCTCCCGACGTAGGATCGACAATGTGGTTGTCGAAACCGTAAACCTGGTTGTCGAGTTTGGCAAGGGGTCATGACCGGCACGCCGGGGTACGAGCTGCCCTTGCTCCTCTTCGGCGGCTTCCGCACGCTCATCGACCGCCTGCACAGTGAGCTCGCGGTCCGCGGCCACCCCGACATGCGGCCGTCGTACGGCTTCGCCATGCAGGCCGTCGGCGTGCAGGGGGCGACGGCGTCGGAGATCGGCCGCCGCCTCGGTGTCTCCAAGCAGGCGGCGGGCAAGACCGTCGAACGGCTGGAGGCGCTGGGGTACGTCGAGCGCGCCGACGACCCGGCCGACGCGCGCCGCAAGATCGTGCGGCTCACCGCGCACGGCATCGACGCGCTCACGAAGTCGGCGGAGATCTTCGACGAGCTGCGCGCGGACTGGGCGCGCACGGTCGGCGCCGGGCGGATCACCGCGCTGGAGAACGACCTGCGCGCGGTCGTCGACCCCGCGGCGTACCGGCTCGACGCGGCCGGCTGGTTCTCGAGCTAGAAGCCGCAGCCGGGGTCCGGGCCGCCCGCCGGGAGGATGTGCAGCGCCTCCAGTGCCAGGGTCACCCTTGGTCTTCGCTCACGCGTGGAACCAGGTGCAGCAGTCGTTGCAGTTCGTCGTCCAGGTTGGGGAAGGCGAAGTGGTAGCCGAGTGCGGTGAATCGTGCGGCGGCCTCATGGACTGTCATCCCGGTGCGGATGGCGCCCATGAGCAATTTGGATATGGTGAGCGGTACCCGCGGTTTGAGTTTCTCTCGGGACGAATTCCTCTTGATCAGAACTGCTTCTTCAGGAGAAAGCTCTCGAATCTCCGGTACGGAGCAACCCAGTCTCTGGAGGCAGGAGCCGATTTTCTCCGGCTCGACTTTTACGCTTTCGGCGTGGTCCAAAATAATGGGAAGTGGAACTTCGCTCTGCCCGATAGCGGCTGATCTCGGCAAGTCTGGTGGAATCAGTTCCGCATGGATATCGGCGACATCCGGGAATTGGTCGGCATTGAATCCGAACTTCGCCAGCCGCTGCGCAACCTCTGTGGAAGGATAGCCAGTTTGGGTTACTGCCATGGCGAACTCGTGCAAGTCCATCGCCTCGATTTGTCTGTATGGGGCGATAGTTAGGAGAATCTCTCGGTCTCTTGTGTCGGGGGTCGGCGGGAGGGATGCGGTTTCGCAGACGTCGAAACCCATGGCTTCAAGCCGAATCGCCGCGTCCTGGGCTGTCAGGTCCACGCTCAGCAAAACGTGGAGTAATTCCCGCGGTTCTATTCGGTTTGAAAATGAGTACACGGATTGTAGTAAAGCTTTGTCGAGTTCGGTCAGTTGCTCAGGTGGTGGCTTGTCGATGTGAACTCCGAAACGTGTCAACGTCTGGGCCAGGTCTCCTGGTCGGCATCCTGCGGTCAATGCCTCGCGACATATTTGACTAGCTTTAGACGGGTGTCCGTGTAGATGCAAACTCACCATCGCGTATCGAATGGGGTTCGGAAGTTCAATGAGGTCGACCACGGATACGTCGAAGTCCGGGACGTTCAGGCCCAGTCGGCGCAACCGGTTTGCGACGCTCGACGGCTCGAGCCCGGTTTCCTGAGCGGCCAGTAGTACGTATAGAGCGGACACCGGTTCCCCGGTTTTCGGAAAGAGCCTGCTGAATTCCGTCGAGTGGGCGCCAAAATTGCCGATGAGTCGTACGTCTGTGCCGTCAGCGCGCCCCAAAGGTACGGTAAGTGGGCGTTCGAAGCCCAGTTCGGCGAGTCGCTCGGCGACCTGAGTCATCGGGATGTCCAGTCGAGCACTCCCGGCGATCAACGCGAGGTGTGGATAAGAATCGCTAACCAGACTTGTCGCTTTTTCCGCAAGGTTCATCAGTGTTATGTCGGCCGAATCGAGGTGAGTCGGCGGTTGCAACTGTTCGCACTTCGCTACCGAAAAGCCGAGCTCCGCCAGTCGCCGTATCACGTTCTTAGGGCTGGTTCCGAGACGAAAAGCCGCGCGCCACACAGACGGAGGGGAAACTTCCGGACGAAGTGCGCCATCGGGTTGCGTGTAGCCGACCAACTCGTTCAGGAGGTCGTCCGAGGGCAGCGCTGGGAGTAACGGCCGTCCGGTTGCCTCGTCGGGAACGGCCGCTTTGAGAGCCAGCAACCGCCACAGCAAGAGGTGCGCTGGTGTCTTCGCGGCCTTGCGCCCGTAGGGGTCGTTCGGTTGGGGGGTTGTCCGTATCAGCTGCTGATCCAGCTCGACGATGCCGGCGACGTCTGCAGTGGTGTCATACGGGCCGATCTTGGTCGGCAAACCCTCGGAAATCGCCGTTCCGGCGATGATATCGGCAACTCCTATGTTGTTCTCGGCGACATTCAGAACCCATTGATACTCAAGAAGGGAACCAGGCTTCCGAAGCTCCGCGGTCGCCTGTTTCAGCAGTACCTCGGTCCGTTCCGACACGTCCTGGAGCACGGACATCCTGTCGACGCTGAGTTTGGGCGAGAAAGGGCCGGTCAGATTGATGACCGCGCCACATGGGTCGCTGTTGCTTTTTGATGCGGTCAGCACTCCGCGTTGGTTCTCGCAGCGCACATAGATGCCGTCGACGAGCAGGGCACCACCGTGCTCGCACCAGACGATTTGCCCGTTCTCAGAAGGAGCGCCGTGCTGCAACCGCCCGTACGCTTCGATGCTGTCCCCCCGTGCAGGGTGCCGACGACGCGGTTGGAATTCGAACGGACGCCAATATTCAGGCTCTTCCTCGCCGTGCTGAGCCGTGGTCTCGAACTCCGCGAGACCCAGCAACGCGCGCAAAGTCGCGACACAAGACGGCGCGTTCGCCCCATCCCGCAGGTGGAGCTTGACCTCCGTGCCTTCAGGCCTGCCATCGTCATCGGCACCAGTGAGAGTCTCGACGCGAAACAGGTGACCCGGCCCCGCAATCACCACTTTCACCAGCGGCAAACGCTCCCCACCCGGGTTCATCCGGCGGGTCGTCACCTCGATCCGGTCCGCGAGCATGAAGTAGCTCATCACCCCGATGCCGAACCGGCTGTTGAGGTACACGTGGATGCCCTCGTCCTCCCAGCGTGCACGCTCCACCGCGAACTCACGCCGGTCCGCGAACCGGATCCCCGCCTGCGAGAACACCTCGCGCAGCTCGGCCTCGCCCATCCCGACGCCGTTGTCCCGGCAGCTCAGGAAGTGCCGGCCGTCCTCCTTCCACTGGCGGAACTCGATCTTCCCCGGCCAGGACCAGTCCCGCGGCCCGCCCTGGTTGACGACGAGGTATCGGCGCCACGCCTGGCTGTATCGGCAGGCGTCGAGCGCGTTCTGGTACAGCTCGCGGATCGCCAGGGACCGGTCGCGGTAGAGCTGCTCGCCCATCAGCAGCTCGCGCACGCGGGTCTCGTCGAGCCGGAACTTCGTCGTCGGGATCACGAACTCCGGTCGTCCGTCCGGCCTCGTCGTCGGTGTGACGTCCTCGTCCGACGCCCGTTCCGGCAACGTCAGCAGTGGCGCCACCGCCGTCTCGCGGGCGGCGGCCTCGCGGGCGGTGCGCAGCACCTCGGACATCCGCGTCACGTGCTCGGTGAGCACTTCGTACACCGCTTCGTGCCGGCACTCGGCGTCCAGCCGCAGCGCCGTCGGGGTGCGGACCCAGCTGCTTTCACGCAGAGTTCGGTGGAGGTCCGCCAGCTCGACCTGGTGGTCGATGCCCAGGTGCTCGACGAGCGTGCTCGACAGCGAACCCGGCTCGATGGCCATCGTGTGGGCCAGGCCCAGGACGAGAGCGACGAGCCGGATGCGCAGCCGCTGGCCGCCGGGCCACTCTTCCGCCTGATCGCGCAGCCGCCAGTCCTTGAGCTCGCCGGGGGACAGGCGGAACACCGGCAAGAGCTGCTTCAGCTGCTGTTCCAGGGCTGCGGCCTGCGGCGATTCCAGCCCCAGTGAGACGGTCCGTGGCTGTCCGGACGCGCTCTGGTCGAGCCACCGGTGGAACAGCCACCAGCAGATCGCCCGGCGGTCGGGGTCGTCCGCGGCCGGGATGCGCCGGGCCCGCTCGACCAGGCGCTGCTGCTGGTCGCCGCTGCGGAAGAACTCGAAGTCGCAGTCGGGATGGCGTTCGAGCCGCATCGGGTCGACGTCCGAGTGCGCTTCGGCGGCGATCTGTGCCCACCGGGTGTGGTGGAGCAGCGGCGCGACCGTGAGCAGGAACGCCTCCACCGCGGAGAACCGGAGCGGGTCACCGGAGAGGTACCGGACGATCTCGCCGGCCCGCTGCACTGTCCGCTCCGGCAGCTCTTCGTCGAGCCACGGGTCGTCGGCCAGCGCCGCTTCCACGGCCTTGCGACGCTCGCCCTCCAGGTGCCGCAGGACAGCCAGTGCCTGGCTCCGCAGCTCTGCCGCTTCCTCGGCGTCCGGCCAGATCTTCGCTGTGCGAACGATCTCGTCCCACCGCAAGCCGTCCTCGACCGGGACCGGATGGCGCCCGTCGCCCTCTCGCACCTCCGCCAGCCAAGCCAGCCAGCTGCCTTCCGCGATGCCCTTCATGAGCTCCGGATCCGCCGGCTCGATCAGCGGCCGTCGGTCGGCCGCCGCCTTCTGCATGACCCCCACCAGGACGCTCAGGCGTTCTTCGGAAGGCACGTGGTCGCCCCGCAGCCAGTCGCCGATGCTCCGGTCGTTGAGCAGGTGGCACTTCGATGCCCCGGGAGCGACGTAGGTCTTCGACCGCTCGGCGATCTTCACGTTGGTGAGGCCGGAAAGCTTCCTGAGCGCGAGGAGCTGCTCCACCAGCTTGCTGTGCTTTGCCATCCGTCCCCTCCGGTCGGGTCGCACGTCGGTCGGTACCGGACCGGTACTTCGGTTCGTGCGCCTCGACCAGGGTAAAGCCGCCTTCACCCGCGGTTTCGAGGTGACCGGTTTTGGAGCGGTCGGTTCGATTTGCGGATGGCCGGAGACCTCGGTCATCCAGAGGGATCGAGCGGGAGACGAAGATGGTTACTGCGATCTTGGCGGCGCTGGGCGCGATCGTCCTGCTGCTGCAGGCGGCCAGCCGGCTGCCGGCCGCCGTGGCGCTGTTCGTGCGGGCGTGGATCCCCGTCGTCCGAGCCCTGGGCGCGCTCCGCGACGAGTGGCGCCGCAACGGCCCGAAGCGCGGCAGCGAGCAGCGTGACGACTGATGGCTGTCGAGCTAGAAGCCGCAGCCGGGGTCCGGCGCGTCCTCCGACAGCGGGCTGCCCGCCGGGAGCACGTACAGGACTTCCAGCACCAACGGCGTCGCCCCGAGGTTGCGGCCGATGTGCACCTGGTCGGGTTTCTCGGTGAACGCGCGCCCGGCGCCGAAGACGCCGTCGAGGCTGCAGTCGGCGAGGTTGTGCGTCAGCGTCCCGGCCTTCACGTACGCGTGGAGCGTGCCGTCGTGGAAGTGCCAGCCGGTGTAGCCGCCGGGTTGGATGGTGATCTCCCGCACCGTGTAGTCGGTGTGCCCCACGGTCTTCCGGGCCAGGATCGTGCCGGTGACGCCGCTGCCGGGCGTCGCGGAGGCGGTCGAGGGCAGCACCAGTACCGCGGCGAGGGCGGCCATGACGGTGGCGAGCGGCTTGCGCATCGGCCCAAGCTACCGCGTCCGGGCGTGTCCGTGGGGGCAGCGATCCCGGTAGCGTGCCCCGCATGGACGCGGACGTTTTCGGGCAGGTCCTCGGCGCGGTGCGGGAGTTCGTGCGCAAGGAGGTCGTGCCGCGTGAAGCGGAGATCGACGAACGCGACGAAATCCCGGCCGAAATCCGGGAGAAGGCCGCCGAGCTGGGCCTGTTCGGCTGGGCGCTGCCGGAGGAGTACGGCGGGCTCGGCCTCGGCATGGCCGAAGACGTCCGGCTGGCGATCGAACTCGGCTGGACGACGCCCGCGTTCCGGTCCCTGTTCGGTACCAACAACGGCATCGCCGGCCAGGCGATCGTGCACCACGGGACGCCGGACCAGCGCACCCGCTGGCTGCCGCGGCTGGCCGCGGGCCAGGCGATCGCGTCGTTCGCGCTCACCGAAGCCGAAGCCGGTTCGGACCCGGGCGGGCTGACCAGCCGCGCGGTCCGCGACGGCGACCGCTACCGGCTGTCGGGCACCAAGCGGTTCATCACCAACGCCCCGCTCGCCGAGGTGTTCGTCGCGTTCGCGCGCACCGATCCGGAAAGCACCGGCAGCCGCGGCATTTCCGCGTTCCTCGTGCCCGCGGGCGCGCCCGGCGTCACCGTCGGCCCGCACGACGCCAAGATGGGCCAAGCCGGCGCGTGGACGTCGGAAGTGGTCTTCGACGACGTCGAGCTGCCCGCCGACGCGCTGGTCGGCGCGGAGGGCCAGGGCTTCGGCATCGCGATGGCGTCGCTCGCCCGCGGCCGCCTGCACATCGCGGCGCTGTGCGTCGGCCTGGCCGAGCGGGCGCTGGCCGAGGCCGTCGAGTACGCGCGGACCGCGCGCCAGGGCGGCCGGGTGATCGGCGAATACCAGCTGGTGCAGGCGCTGCTGGCGGAGTCACACGCCGAACTCGCGGCCGGCCGCGCGATGGTCCACGAAGCCGCCGCGAAGTACGACTCGGGGGAGGACCGCAAGCTCGGGCCGTCGTCGGCGAAGCTGTTCTGCACCGAGATGCTCGGCCGGGTCGCCGACCGCGCGGTGCAGGTGCACGGCGGGACGGGCTACATCCGCGGCGTCACGGTCGAGCGCATCTACCGCGACGCGCGGCTGTTCCGGATCTACGAAGGCACCAGTGAAATCCAGAAGCTCGTGATCGCGCGGCAGCTGCTCGCGGACTGATCCGTGGGTCACCCACGCTTGCGCTGGAGTTCGCTCCAGCTCCTAGCGTCGGAAGCATGACCACTGCACAGCACGAGATCGGCTCGGGTTTCGGCGCCACGACCACGGCGGCCGAGGTCCTGGCGGGCATCGACCTGACCGGCAAGCTCGCGGTCGTCACCGGCGGCTACTCCGGTATCGGCCTGGAAACCACCCGGGCGCTGGCGGGCGCGGGCGCGCACGTCGTCGTCCCGGCCCGCCGCCGGGCCACGGCGGAAGAAGCGTTGCGAGGACTGGGAAGCGTCGAGGTCGACGAGCTCGATCTGGCCGACCTCGGCAGCGTGCGCGCCTTCGCCGAGCGGTTCGCCGACTCGGGGCGGGGGATCGACGTCTTCATCGGCAGCGCGGGCATCATGGCGTCGCCGGAGACCCGCGTCGGACCGGGCTGGGAGGCGCAGTTCGCCACCAACCACCTCGGCCACTTCGCGCTGGTGAACCGGCTTTGGCCGGCCTTCGGCCCCGGGGCCCGCGTGGTTTCGGTGTCCTCGCGGGGCCACCACTTCGGCCCGGTGCGCTTCGACGACCTGAACTTCGAGCGGGGCTACGACAAGTGGCTCGCCTACGGTCAGGCGAAGACGGCGAACATCCTCTTCGCGGTGCACCTCGACGAGCTCGCGCGTGACCGGGGCGTCCGCGCGTTCGCCCTGCACCCGGGCCGGATCCTCACCGATCTCGTGCGCTACCTGGACCGGCAGGAGCTGGTCGACGCGGGCATGGTCGACGAAGCCGGCCAGGTCACCGGAGGCGCGAAGACGCCGGAGCAGGGCGCCGCGACCCAGGTCTGGGCGGCGACGTCCCCGCAGCTCGACGGCCTCGGCGGCGTCTACCTCGAGGACTGCGACATCGCCGAGCCCGCCCCCGCCGACGGCACCCGCACGGGAGTGAAGGACTACGCCGTCGACCCGGCGCAGGCCGAGCGGCTGTGGGCGCTCTCGGCCGAGCTGACCGCGGTGAACGCCTTTTAAAGCTTTTCGACCTCTCGCACCAGGAGATCGATCTCGTCCTCGGTGTTGTAGTAGTGCACCGACGCCCGGACCATGTCCGGCAGGGCGCGCGCGGTGAAGTCGTACTGCGCCGAGGTGCGCGTCGACAGCGACGTGTTGATGTTCGCCTCGGCGAGCCGCGCCTTGATCTGCGCGGCCGGCGTGCCGTCGACGCTGAAGGTGACGAGACCGCACTTGCGCGCGCCGGCGTCGTGGATGCGCGCGCCGGCTTCGGTGAGCCGGTCGCGCAGGGTGGCGGCCAGCGAAGCGACGCGCGTTTCGATGGCCGGCAAACCCCATTCGAGCGCGTAGTCGATGGCCGCGCCGAGGCCGCAGACGGCGGCGAAGTCGCGTTCCCACACCTCGAAGCGCTTGGCCGTCGGGTCGACGACGTACTCCGTCGGCGACTCCCAGCTCGCCGAGTGCAGGTCGAGCACGGCCGGTTCCAGCCGCTCGCGCAGCCGCGGGTGCACGTAGAGGAACCCGGTGCCGCGCGGGCCGCGCAGGTACTTGCGGCCGGTGCCCGACAGCGCGTCGCACTTGAGGCGCGTGACGTCGAGGTCGAGCTGGCCCGCCGACTGGCACGCGTCCAGGAGGAACGGGATGCCGGCCGCCTCGGCGACCGCGCCGATCTCCTCGGCCGGGTTCACCAGGCCGCCCTGGGTGGGCACGTGGCTGACGGCGATCAGCTTGACGTCGCCGTCGACGCGCCGGCGCAGCTCTTCGACGTCCAGCTGCCCGGACGCGTCGTCGCCGATCACCTCGACGACCGCGCCGGTGCGCCGGGCGACCTGCAGGAACGCGATGGCGTTGCTGGCGTACTCCGCCCGTGAGGTCAGGATCCGGTCCCCGGGGCCGAACGGCAGCGCGTAGAACACCGCCTGCCAGGAGCGCGTCGCGTTGTCGGTCAGGGCGATGTCGTCAGGGCCGGCGCCGAGCAGCCGGGCCACCGACGCGTACACCGCGTCCAGGCGCTCCGCTGCTTCGGCGGCGGCTTCGTACCCGCCGACCAGCGCTTCGTGGCGCAGGTACTCGACGACGGTGTCGGTGACGACGGCCGGGGGCAGGGCCGCGCCCGCGTTGTTGAAGTGGACCACCTCGGCGCAGCCCGGGGTTTCACGGCGCGCACGTTCGACGTCGAAGCTCATACGAACTGAATACAGTAGTTAGTTACTGTATGCAATACTGCGCGCCATGGCCCGCACCCCGTTGCGCAGCGACCTCATCGAGCAGATCACCACCCGCGTGCTCGACCGGCGGCTCGCCGCCGGCGCCCGCGTCAACGAGGTGCACCTGGCCCGGGAGCTGGGCGTCAGCCGGACGCCGTTGCGGGAGGCGCTGATCGGCCTCGCCGACCGCGGCCTGCTGGTTTCCGCGCCGGGCCGCGGGTTCCTGGTGCCGCCGTTCGACCCGGACGAGGCGCGCCGGCTCTACCCGCTGGTGGCCGAGCTCGAAGCCCTGGCGCTGCGCTGGACGTCGCCGGTGGAACTGGCCGGGCTGCCGGACGCGCTCGACGTCGTCTCCGACGAGATGGCCGCGGCGCTCGCGCACGGCGGTGATCTGTCCGCATTGGACGACCGGTGGCACGCGCTGCTGCTGTCCCGCTGCCCGAACCCGCACCTGCTGCGGCTGATCGAGCAGACCAAGCCGCTGCTCAAGCGGTACGAGTCGGCCTACTTCGCCCGGGACGGCCACGCCGGGGAGAGCATCGGCGAGCACCGCCGCATCGCCGCGGCCCTGCGCGACGGCGACCTGGCGGCCGCGTCCGCAGTGCTCGTCGCCAACTGGGTCAAGGCCCTGGCGTACCTGGGGAAGGACGAGAAATGATCATCGCGCACCTGAGCGACCTGCACCTCGACGGCGGGAAGCGGGCCGAAGACCGCGTGGCCGCCGTGCTGACCTACCTGGGCGGGCTGGCGAAACCGGTCGACGCCGTCGTCGTCACCGGCGACATCGCCGACCACGGCACGGCCGCGGAGTACGCGCGCGCCGCCGAACTGCTGAAGCACCCGGCGCCGGTGCTGGTGTGCCCGGGCAACCACGACGTCCGCGCGGCGTTTCGCGCCGGGCTGCTCGACCTACCGGCTTCCGACGGCCCGATCGACCTCGCGCAGGAGGTCGACGGCGTGCTGTTCGCCATGTGCGACTCGACGATCCCGGGCCGTGGCGCGGGCTTCCTCGCCGACGAAACCCTCGAATGGCTCGACGGCGTCCTCTCCGGCGGTGACGGCCCGGCGTTCGTCGCGTTCCACCACCCGCCGGTCGAGGTCGGCGTCCCGCTGGTGGACGCGATCCGCCAGTCCGGCGAAGACCGGCTGGCTGCCGTGCTGGCACGGCACCCGCGGGTCGTGGCGCTGCTGGCCGGGCACGTGCACACCGGCGCTTCGACGACGTTCGCCGGTGTCCCGCTGCGCATCGCGCCGGGCGTCGTTTCGGGCTCCCTGCTCCCGGTGGAGCCGGGCGGAGACAGCGGCTGGACCGAGGGCGGCCCGCTGGAGTACGACCGCCCGCCGGCCCTGCTGCTGCACGTTCTCCACGACGACGGCCGGGTGACCAGCCACCACCGCGTGGTCAGCCGCTGAAGATCGGCAGCGTGATCCGGGACGGCCGGGCCGCGTCGTGGAACACCTCGAAGCGGTTCGGCTTCCCGTCCACCGCTTCGGTGACCGGCTCGCCCGTGCCGTGGTTGCGCGCGAAGCGGGGGAACGCGCCGCCGGCCACCTGGACGCGCAGCCGGTGGCCGCGGCGGAAGCGGTAGGCCGTCGGGTCCAGCGTCACCTCCGCGGTGACGATGCCGTCCGCGTCGGCCGCGGGGAAGCCCGGGCGCAGTCGCAGGATGCCGTCGGTCACGTTGCGGGAGGTACCGCCGGAGTCGACGTCGCAGAGCCGGACGTAGACGTCGGCGTGGCCCAGTTCGGTGCGCACGTGCACGGTCGCCGACACGTCGCCGATGATGTCGAGGTCCGACGGCAGCGGCTCGCCGGTGAACACCAGCACGTCCGGCCGCGCCTCGACCTCCTGGTTGTCGCGCTGCTTCCACTCGCCCGTCAGCAGCGGCCCGCCGACCGCCGGGGTCGGGTCGGCCGGGTCGTAGGTGAACGTCGTCGGCAGCGCTTCGGCGCCGACCGATTCGCCGAGCCCGCCGATCGGCCGCAGGTGCGACGCGGTGGTGGCCGACGGCGGCGGCCACGACTCGAAGTCGAGCCAGGTGCCGGCGCCCTGCAGGAACAGCCGGACCGGCGCCCGGTGCAGGGAAGTGCGGTCGCCGAGCAGGTGGGCGCGCAGGAACCCGAGCTGGTCGCGGATCATCGCGCCCATGCTGGCGGGCTCGCCGTGCGCCCACGGCCCGATCGTGATCCGCGGCGCCTTCCCGGCCTCGGCGAGGATCCGGAAGTCCCGCAGCTGCGAGCCGATGAACAGGTCGTACCAGCCGGTGACCATCGACACCGGGACGTCGAGCTGCGCCACTTCGGCGCTGTGGTCGGACATGGCCCAGTAGTCGTCGTCGGGCACGAAGTGCTCGGTGATGTCCTGGAGGAACCGCACCGGTTTCCCGATCGCGGCGACGTCGGCGCCGCTCAGCGGCAGGTGCGCCAGCGCGCGCCGGGTCTTGCGCATCTGCAGCGGGTTCGGCAGCGCGGCGAGGCGTTCCTCCTGGCGGCCGATCATCGCCGACCACGAGACCATGTTGTCCGCCGCGAGCACCCCGCCCGGGTAGAACGTCGAGACGAATTCCGACGCCGTCACGCCGAGGCACATCGCCGCCAGGGGCGGGTCGAGGTACGGCCCGATCGCCCACTGCGTGTGCCCGAGGTAGCTGACGCCCGCCATGCCGAGGTTCCCGTCGCACCACGGCTGGGCGCGCAGCCACTCGGCGGTCGCGAGGCCGTCCTCACGCTCGAGGTGGAACGGCCGGAACTCGCCGCCGGAGCCGAACGAGCCGCGGGTGCTCTGGACGACCGTCTGCAGCCCGTGCCGGGCGAACGTGTCGCCGAAGAGCTTCGACAGCAGGCCCTTGCGCCCGTACGGCGTGCGGATCAGCACCACCGGCGCCGACGTCGTCCCGGCCGGGGCGTACCGGTCGGCGAGCAGCGTGACGCCGTCGGGCATCGGGACGGCGAGGTCGCGCGTCACGACCGGCTTCGGCCCTTCGGCGCGGGGGAGTCCGAGCAGCTTGTCGACAAGTCGGTCCAGCACGGGCGACCCAGCCTTCCGAAGTGGAGTAGACCCTTCCGGATCCGACGGTACCTCAGTGCGCCCGGGCGAGGGTTTCCGGCCGAAGCAGCTTCGCCAGCTCTTCGGCCGGGATCAAGCCCTTTTCGACGACGAGTTCGGCGACGCCGCGCCCGGTCGCGAGAGCTTCCTTCGCGATCTCCGTCGCGGCCGCGTAGCCGATGCTCGGGTTCAGCGCCGTGACCAGGCCGATCGAGTTCTCCACGTAGCCGCGCACGACGTCCACGTTCGCCGTGATGCCCGAAACGCATTTCGAGGCGAGCACGCGGCAGGCCGCGCCCAGGTGCGTGACGCTCTCCGAAAGCGCGTGCAGGATGATCGGCTCGAACGCGTTGAGCTGCAGCTGGCCGGCCTCGGCGGCCATCGTCACGGTGACGTCGTTGCCGATCACCTCGAACGCGACCTGGTTGACCACCTCCGGGATGACCGGGTTGATCTTGCCGGGCATGATCGACGACCCGGCCTGCACCGGCGGCAGGGTGATCTCGTTCAGCCCGGCGCGCGGGCCCGAGGACAGCAGCCGCAGGTCGTTGCAGCTCTTGGAGAGCTTGACCGCGATCCGCTTGAGCACGCCCGAGAGGTGCACGAACGCGCCGCAGTCCTGGGTGGCTTCCACCAGATCCGCCGCGGTGACGACCGGCAGCCCGGTGATCTCGCGCAGGTGGCGGCACGCGGCTTCGGCGTAGCCCGGCGCGGCGTTGAGGCCGGTGCCGATCGCGGTCGCGCCGAGGTTGATCTCGTGCAGCAGGGCGACGGCTTCGCCGAGCCGCTGCCGGTCCTCGCCGAGCATCACCGCGTAGGTGCCGAACTCCTGGCCGAGCGTCATCGGGACCGCGTCCTGCAGCTGTGTGCGGCCCATCTTCAGCACGTCGTGGAACTCGACGGCCTTGGCCGCGAACGCCTTCTCCAGCACGACCATCGACTCGGACAGCTCGCGCACGGCGATGATCGTCGCGACGTTGACGGCGGTCGGGTACGCGTCGTTCGTCGACTGCCCGAGGTTGACGTGCTCGTTGGGGTGCACGACGTGGTAATCGCCCTTGGCGTGGCCGAGCAGTTCCAGGGCCCGGTTCGCGATGACCTCGTTGGCGTTCATGTTGGTCGACGTCCCGGCGCCGCCCTGGATGACGTCGACGACGAACTCGCCGTGCAGCGCGCCTTCGCGGATCTCCCGGCAGGCCTCGGCGATCGCGTTGGCGATGTCCGGTTCGAGGAGGCCGAGTTCGGCGTTGGCGCGGGCCGCGGCCTCCTTCACCGAGGCGAGCGCCTCGATCAGGTGCGGGTAGGCGGCGATCGTCGTGCCGGTGACGGGGAAGTTCTCCCGGGCGCGGGCGGTGTGCACGCCCCAGTACGCGCCGGCGGGAACGTCCTTGTCGCCCAGCAGGTCGTGTTCGCGGCGGGTGGTCATCCGGGGCTCCCCACCGAGGCGGCCAATTTTCCGGTGACACGCAGGTTTTCCGGGCCGGGCGGGCCGGCCACCCCGCACAGCTCCAGTGCCGCGGCCAGCACCGGCAGCCGGGCCCGGTCCCCGCCGTCGGCGATCTTGACCGCGATCGCGCAGCCGTCCGGCAGCGCGGCGACCTGGACGGCTTCGAAGCCGTCCTTGGCGATCAGCCCGGGCACCGCGCGCATGACGGCGGTGACGTCCCGGCGGTGGCCGCCGACGAGCTCGGGGTGCTTCCGGATGCCCGCGGCGACCAGGTGGTCCGGCGTGCCGGGGGCGGCCGTGGCGATCTTCGACACGGCCGTCGCGAGCCCGCGCAGCGTCGTCGCGAAGAGCGGCGCGCCGCAGCCGTCGACCGCGACCCGCGCGATGCCCCGGCCGGTCAGGTCCTCGACCGTGGCGGCGATCGCGCGCTGCAGCGGGTGGGCCGGGTCGAGGTAGCCCTCGGTGCTCCAGCCGTTCAGCTCGCAGGTCGCGAGCATGGCCGCGTGCTTGCCGGAGCAGTTGTGCGCCAGCCGGGTGGGGGTCCGGCCCGCGGCGATCCAGCGGTCCCGTTCGACCGGGTCGAACGGGAAGTCCGCGGGATTGCCCAGCGCGTCGGGGGACCGGCCGTCGAGGACTTCGAGAGCGGCTTCGAGGTGCATCGGCTCGCCCGAGTGGCTGGCCGCGGCGATCGCGAACCCGGCGGGGGACAGCCGCAGGCCCAGCCGCGCCATCGCCGCGGCCTGCAGCGGCTTCGCCGTCGACCGCGGGTACATCGCGGTGTCGGCGTCCCCGGCGGCGAACAGCGTCGAGCCGTCCGGGGCGAGCACCACGGCCGAGCCGTGGTGGACGCCCTCGACCATCCCGTCGCGGATCAGCTCGACCAGGGGTTCGTGGCTCACAGGCCCGCCTCGTCGAACGCGCGCATGTCGATCCGCCTGCGCACCCCGAACCAGCCCACGACCAGGGCGACGAGGATTGCCGGCAGCGCCAGCAAGGTGATCCGGCCGGTCTCGTCGAAGCCCATCAGGACGACGACGGCGGCGAGGAACACCAGCGTCGCGATCTCGGTGTACGGCGAGAACGGCAGCCGGAAGGCCGGGCGCTCGAGGCCGTCGCGCTTCGCCTTGCGCACGAAGAGCAGGTGACAGAGCACGATGATGGCCCAGGTGGCGAGGATGGCGATCGCGGCGAAGTTCAGCACGATCTCGAAGGCCTCCTTCGGCACCAGGTAGTTGAGCCCGACGCCGAGTACGCACACGGCCGCGGTGAGCAGGATCCCGCCGTAGGGCACGTGGTTGCGGTTCATCACGCCGGTGAACTTCGGCGCCGAGCCCGCCATCGCCATCGACCGCAGGATCCGCCCGGTCGAGTACAGCCCGGAGTTCAGGCTGGACAGCGCCGCGGTGAGCACGACGAGGTTCATCACGCTGTCCGCCGCGGGCACACCCAGGTGCGAGAGCACGGTGACGAACGGGCTCTGCTCCTTGGTGTAGGAGCTCCACGGCAGCAGCATCGCCAGCAGCACGACCGAGCCGACGTAGAACACCAGGATGCGCCACATGATGGAGTTGATCGCCTTCGGCATGATCTTCTCCGGGTGCTCGGTCTCGCCGGCGGCGACGCCGACGAGCTCGACCGAGGCGTAGGCGAACACCACGCCCTGCACGATGAGCACCATCGGCAGCAGCCCGGACGGGAAGAGCCCGCCGTGGTCGGCGATCAGCTGCGGCCCGCCCGCGACGCCGTCGATCGGCGTCTGCGTGACCAGCAGGAAGATGCCGATCACCATGAAGAGCACGAGCGCGGCGACCTTGATGATGGCGAACCAGAACTCCATCTCGCCGAACAGCTTCACCGACACCGTGTTCAGCGTCAGCACGACGGCGAGCGCGATCAGCGCGAGCACCCACTGCGGGATCGGCGAGAAGAACGACCAGAAGTGCGCGTACAGCGCGATCGCCGTGATGTCGGCGATGCCGGTGGTCGACCAGTTGAGGAAGTGCATCCAACCGGCGACGTACGCGCCCTTTTCGCCCATGAACTCCCGGGCGTAGGAGACGAAGGCGCCGCTGGAGGGCCGGTACAGGATCAGCTCGCCGAGCGCGCGGACGACGAAGAAGGCGAAGAGCCCGCAGACGGCGTAGACGATCGCCAGCGCCGGCCCGGCCTGGGCGAGCCGGCCGCCCGCGCCGAGGAACAGTCCGGTGCCGATCGCCCCGCCGATGGCGATCATGTTCACGTGCCGGGACTTGAGGGCCTTGCGGTAGCCGGCGTCGCCCGCGTCCGGGGTCGTGGCGGTGAGGGTTTGCTCGGTCACTGGTCCCCGTTCACGATGCTGGTCAGAGTGGCTTCGACGTGCTGCAGGTGCGCGGTCATGGCCGCGACGGCGGCGTCTTCCGAGCCGTCGGCGATCGCCGTGACGATCTCCCGGTGCTCGACGTTCGACTGCCGGCGCCGGTCGCCGAGCTGGTTGAGGAAGGCGGACTGGCGGGCGAGCGCGTCCCGGATCTCTTCGATCACCTTCCCGAACACGGGGTTGCCCGAGGACTGGGCGATGGTGATGTGGAAGAGCGAGTCGAGCGCGACCCAGGCCGTGTTGTCGGTCTCGGCCTCCATCCGGTCGAGCAGGTGGCCGAGGAGATCGAGGTCGTCCTGGCTCCGCCGCACGGCCGCGTACCCGGCGACGGGGATCTCGACGTGCCGGCGCACCTCGATGAGATCGCGGGCCGAGTACGGCCCGAAGGTGGGGTTGTCGGCCGGGCCGGTCGCGGTGACGAAGGTGCCCTTGCCGGTCTTCGACTCGGTCATGCCGAGCGCCTGGAGACCGCGGAGGGCTTCCCGGACGACCGACCGGCTGACCTCGAACTCCCTGCTCAAGGCGGCTTCGGAGGGCAGCTTCGCGCCGACGGCGTACTCGCCGCGCTCGATCGAAGCGCGCAGGTGGGCCAGCACGGCTTCCATGGCACTCACCCGGCGAGGACCACCTTGTCCGGCTGTCTGGCTGTCAGACAGGTTCATGGCCGGAATGCTCGGTGCCGGGGGTGCCGGTGTCAACGCGGGAGCGGGCGCCTGTGGCTCAGCTCACGGGCCGCCCCCGCTCGCGGATCCAGGTCCGTGGAGCCCCCGCGTGACCGCCCGGCAGCGGCGCGTGGCCGGACTCGTCACCGCCCGAAGAGGGGGCGCGTCGCAACGGCGGAACACCGCCCGCGAGGAGCAGAATCGACCCCGGCGAGCGCGTGCGCGGGCTGTCGGTGCCACCGGTTAGGGTGGGGGACCCGGGCGCGCCGGTCCCGATCACCAAGGGGAGGTTTTCGCTGGTGTCGAACGATTCCTTCGTCCACCTGCACGTCCACACCGAGTACTCGATGCTCGACGGTGCGGCGAAGATCGCTCCTCTCTTCGCGGAGGCGGCACGCCTCGGCATGCCCGCGGTCGGCATGACCGACCACGGCAACATGTACGGCGGTGACGAGTTCTACCAGCAGGCCAAGAAGGTGGGCATCAAGCCGATCATCGGCATCGAGGCCTACATCGCCCCGGAAAGCCGGTTCCACAAGAAGCCCGTCTTCTGGGGCCAGGCCAACCAGCGCGGCTCGGACGAGTTCGGTGAAGGCGGCGACGTCTCCGGTGGCGGTGCGTACACGCACATGACCATGCTCGCGGCGAACGCGACCGGCCTGCGGAACCTCTTCAAGCTGTCCTCCCTGGCCAGCATGCAGGGCTACTACCGCAAGCCGCGGATGGACCGCGAGCTGATCGCCGAGAACAGCTCGGGGATCATCGCCACCACCGGCTGCCCGTCCGGCGAGGTGCAGACCCGGCTGCGGCTGGGCCAGAAGGAAGCGGCGATCCAGGCCGCGTCCGACTACAAGGACATCTTCGGCGCGGACAACTTCTTCCTCGAGCTGATGGACCACGGCCTGCCGATCGAGCGGTCGGTCCGCGAGGGCCTGCTGGAGGTCGGCCGCCTGCTCGACCTCAAGCCGATCGCCACCAACGACTCGCACTACGTCACCAAGGACCAGGCGGACACGCACTCGGCGCTGCTGTGCGTCCAGGCGGGCAAGACCCTCAACGACCCGACCCGGTTCAAGTTCGACGGCGACGGCTACTACCTCAAGTCCGCCGCCGAGATGCGCGAGTACTGGGACAAGGAGGTCCCCGGCGCGGCCGACACCACGCTGATGATCGCCGAGCGCGTCGAGTCCTACGACGAGGTCTACACCCACAAGGACCGGCTGCCGTTCTTCGAGGTGCCGGAGGGCTACGACCAGGGCGGCTGGCTCCGCGAAGAGGTCCAGCGCGGCCTCAAGTGGCGCTTCCCGGACGGCGTGCCGGACGAGTCCTACAACGAGCGGATCGAGATCGAGCTCGACGTCATCATCGGGAAGGGCTTCCCGGCCTACTTCCTCATCGTCGCCGACCTCATCAGCTATGCCCGCAAGGTCGGCATCCGGGTCGGCCCCGGCCGTGGTTCGGCCGCCGGCTCCCTGGTCGCGTACGTGCTGGGTATCACCAACCTGGACCCGATCCCGCAGAAGCTGCTGTTCGAGCGGTTCCTCAACCCCGAGCGCGTCTCGATGCCCGACATCGACATCGACTTCGACGACCGCCGGCGCGGCGAGATGATCCGGTACGCCACCGAGAAGTACGGCGCGGACAAGGTCGCCCAGGTCATCACCTTCGGCACCATCAAGACCAAGGCGGCGATCAAGGACAGCGCCCGGGTCCATTTCGGCCAGCCCGGTTACGCGATCGCGGACAAGATCTCCAAGGCGCTGCCGCCGCCGATCATGGCGAAGGACATCCCGCTCTCGGGCATCGTCGACTCGAAGCACGAGCGCTACGGCGAGGCCGCCGAGGTCCGCGCGCTCGTCGAGACCGACGACGAGTGCAAGACGATCTTCGAGACCGCCCGCGGCCTCGAAGGCCTGATCCGCAACGCCGGCGTCCACGCCTGCGCGGTCATCATGTCGAGCGAGCCGCTGACCAACGCCATCCCGCTCTGGCAGCGTGACGACGGCTCGATCATCACCGGCTGGGACTACCCGTCGTGCGAGGCCATCGGCCTCCTGAAGATGGACTTCCTCGGCCTGCGCAACCTGACCGTCATCGGTGACGCGATCGACAACATCAAGTCCAACCGCGGGGTCGACGTCGACCTCGACACCCTGGGCGTCGACGACCCCGAGACGTACAAGCTGCTCGCCCGCGGCGACACGCTCGGCGTGTTCCAGCTGGACGGCGGGCCCATGCGCGACCTGCTGCGCCGCATGGAGCCCACGGTGTTCGACGACATCGTCGCGGTCGGCGCGCTGTACCGCCCCGGCCCGATGGGCATGAACGCGCACAACGACTACGCCGACCGCAAGAACCACCGGCAGAAGGTCAAGCCGATCCACCCGGAGCTCGACGAGCCGCTGCGGGAAATCCTGGCCGACACCTACGGCCTGATCGTGTACCAAGAGCAGATCATGCACATCGGCCAGAAAGTGGCCGGGTACACGATGGGGCGCGCGGACGTGCTCCGCCGCGCGATGGGCAAGAAGAAGAAGGAAGTCCTCGACAAGGAGTACGAGGGCTTCGAAGCCGGCATGCGGGCCAGTGACCTGCGGCCCGGCGGCTTTTCGCCCGAGGCGATCAAGGCGCTCTGGGACACGATCCTCCCGTTCGCCGGGTACGCGTTCAACAAGAGCCACGCGGCCGCGTACGGCCTGATCTCGTACTGGACCGCCTACCTCAAGGCGAACTTCCGGGCCGAGTACATGGCCGCCCTGCTCACGTCGGTCGGCGACAACAAGGACAAGTCGGCGGTCTACCTGTCCGAGTGCCGCCGGCTCGGCATCAAGGTGCTGCCGCCGGACGTCAACGAGTCGGCCCTGCGCTTCGCGGCCGTCGGGGACGACATCCGCTTCGGACTGGGTGCCGTCCGCAACGTCGGCGCGAACGTCGTCGAGTCGATCCTCAAGACCCGCGAGGAGAAGGGCAAGTACGCCTCCTTCACCGATTTCCTCGACAAGTCCGAGCTCGTGGTCTGCAACAAGCGGGTCATCGAGTCGCTGATCAAGGCGGGCGCGTTCGACTCGCTCGGCCACACGCGGCTGTCGATGATCCAGGTCCACGAAGACGCGGTCGAAGCCGTCGTCCCGCTCAAGCGCCAGGAGGCGATGGGCCAGTTCGACCTGTTCGGCTTCGGCGGGGACGACGGGGACGACACCGCGGCGGCTTCTTCCTCGCCGCTCGCGCACCTGAAGTTCGGCGAAGAGGAGTACCCGCGCAAACAGCTGCTCGCCTACGAGCGGGAGATGCTCGGCCTGTACGTCTCGGCGCACCCCCTGGACGGGGCCGAGCGGATCCTGCGCAAGCACGCCCCGAAGCCGATCGCCTCGATCCTGGCCGACCCGCCGAAGGAAGGCGAGATCATCGTGTCCGGGCTGATCACGTCGCTGGAACGGCGGGTCAACAAGAAGGGCGAGCCCTGGGCGATCTGCACGGTCGAGGACATGGACGCCTCCCTCGAGGTGCTCTTCTTCCCGAAGTCGTACGCGCTCTTCGCGGGCGAGCTGATCGAGGACAACGCCGTCCTGGTCAAGGGCCGGGTCAACTGGCGCGAAGACAAGATGTCGATCTTCGGCGGCGGCCTGGCGACCCTGGACCTGTCCGAGGTCGGCACGGGCAACGGCGACGACGAGCCCCCGCTGATCCTCCTGGCGGCGGCCGAGAAGATCGACCAGTCGGTGGTGAGCGAGCTGCGGTCCACGCTGCTGGCGCACAAGGGGGAAACCCCGGTGCACCTCAAGCTGGTGGGCAAGAACCAGACGGTGTTCGCGCTCTACGACTACCCGGTGAAGGTCA
This sequence comes from Amycolatopsis sp. NPDC051045, assembly GCF_040682955.1. Classification (NCBI taxonomy): domain Bacteria; kingdom Bacillati; phylum Actinomycetota; class Actinomycetes; order Pseudonocardiales; family Pseudonocardiaceae; genus Amycolatopsis; species Amycolatopsis sp. NPDC051045. Next base: position 3,583 of record NZ_JBFBCC010000012.1, on the reverse strand, counting down.
GCTCCATGCTGATCGGCGAGCTCAAGGGCATCCGGGGGATCACCGCGTCCACCTGATCATGCTTCCGGGACGGGCGGGTTCGGCGTGCACAACGCGCGCGGAACCCGCCTTTCGTGTTTGCTGATGGGGGTATCCCCACCCCGTGAACTTCCGTGAGGTCCGCCCTCGATGACGTACGAACCCGATCCCCGCCGCTGGAAAGCGCTTGCCGTCTCGCTCACGGCCGGGTTCATGGGCCTGCTCGACGTCAGCATCGTCAACGTCGCCCTCCCGTCGATGCAGACCGGCCTGCACGCGAGCAGCGGCGGCATCCGCTGGGTCGTGTCCGGCTACGCGCTGGCGTTCGGCCTGGTCCTGGTCACCGGTGGCCGCCTCGGGGACGCGTTCGGCCGCCGGAACATGTTCCTCGGCGCCCTCGCCGCCTTCGTCCTCACCAGCGCGCTGGCCGGCGCGGCCCCGAACGAGACGACGCTGGTGCTCGCGCGCCTGGCCCAGGGCCTGGCCGCGGGCATGCTCACCCCGCAGAACACCGGCCTGATCCAGGACCTCTTCCGCGGCGCCGAGCGCGGCCGCGCGTTCGGCATGTTCGGCGCGGTGGTGGGGATCTCGACGGCGGTCGGCCCGATCCTCGGCGGCGTCATCCTCGCCGTCTTCGGGGCGCAGGACGGCTGGCGCTGGGTGTTCTACGTCAATGTCCCGATCGGCGTCCTCGCGTTCGCCCTCGCGCTCCGGCTGCTGCCGCGCAGCGAGAAGAAGCAGTTCAGGCTGCGATCGGAGATCGACTTCGTCGGGATCGCGCTGCTCGCGGTCGCCGTCCTGGGCGTGCTGCTGCCGGTGATCGAGGCCGACCAGCACGGCATCACGCGGCTGTGGTGGCTGTTCGCCGTCGCGCTCGTCTTCGGGGCCGCGTTCGTGCGCTGGGAGCACTCGGTGGTCCGGCGCGGCCGGTCGCCGCTGCTGGACACCCGGCTGTTCACCGACACACCCGGGTACGCCACCGGGGCGGCGGTCGGGGCGCTCTACTTCTGCGGGTTCGCCGGGATCTGGCTGGTCTTCGCGATGTTCTTCCAGCAGGGCCTGGGCTACTCGCCCCTGCAGTCCGGCCTGTCGGTGACGCCGTTCGCGATCGGCTCGGCGGTGTCCGCGGCCGTCGCCGGGCGGCTGGTGCCCCGCTTCGGCCGGTGGCTGACCGTCACCGGGCTGGGCATGGTCGCCGTCGGGCTGCTGGCCGTCGCGCTGCTCGCGGAGCTGGTCCCGCCGTCGGCGTCCGGGTGGGCCTTCGCGCTCCCGCTGGTGTTCGCGGGTGTGGGCGGCGGGATGGTCATTTCGCCGAACACGACGTTGACGCTGGAATGCGTGCCGGTCCGGATGGCCGGGGTCGCGGGCGGCGCGCTGCAGACCGGGCAGCGGATCGGGACGGCGATCGGCACCGCCGTGCTCGCGTCGGTCTTCGGCCTGTTCGTCGGCCGGGGCTATCCGCTGGCGCTCACCATCGCGCTCGCCTGCGCGGCCGTCCTGACGTGCGGCGCTCTCGTCCTCGCGATCGCCGAGCTCCGGACGCGGCGCCACCGCGCTTCCGAGGAGGAACGCGAAGCCCGGGAGGCCGAGACCTCCGCGGCGGACGTCCCCCGGGGCTGAGCCACGCACTACTTTCCGCAGATCGGCGATGCTCCATCCGAGTGACGAGCACGGAAAGACACTGGTGCTACGCAGAGCAACCGGGTAAGTCTTATGGAGCCTTCACTGCGCGGCTTCGGCTACCGACAGTGGCAATCAGTCGGCCACCCGGGGATGGGGTGACCGGCTTGAGCGACCGAAGCGTCCGGAGTTCGAAGGAATGGACACACTCGGTCACCTTCCATCCAGTGGGTGTCGGCGTCCGCGGGGGACCGTCCGGCATTCGCGGAAGGGCTGCCCATCGGTGCCCGCCGGCGCGTGACGGCGGCGGGCGGGCCCGGGTGAGGGGGAACCGGGCCCGCCCGTCTTCACCCGTGTCGTGCGCACCGCCGCCACCCTGATCATGCTGGGATGGTCGGCGTCCGTCGGACCGACGCGGGGAGTCCCGATGACCGAGCAGCCGGCCACCAGAGCGCGGGTTTGGTACCGGCCGATGCGCTCCCGCGACCGCGGCGAGCACCACCGCGTCTCGACACCGCTGGAGCTGCTCTTCGACCTGTGCTTCGTGGTCGCCGTCGGCCAGGCCGCGGCCTCGCTGCACCACGCGCTGGCCGAGGGGCACGCCGCGCACGGCGTGTCGTCGTTCGCGATGGTGTTTTCGCGATCTGGTGGGGCTGGCTGAACTTCAGCTGGTTCGCCTCGGCGTTCGACACCGACGACGTCCCGTACCGGCTGGCCACGCTCCTGCAGATCGCCGGCGGCCTGACCATCGCGGCCGGGGTGTCCAGCGCGTTCGACGGCGATTTCCGGGTGATCGTCGCCGGGTACGTCCTGATGCGGCTGTCGCTGGTCGGGCAGTGGCTGCGCGCCGCGCCTCTGGATCCGGCGTGCCGGCCCACCGCCGTGCGCTACGCGGCCGGGATCGCGGTGGTCCAGGTGCTGTGGATCGCGCGGCTGTGGGTGCCGGGCACGGCGGGGATCGTCGCGTTCCTCGTGCTCGTGGTGGCCGAACTGGCGGTGCCGGTGTGGGCCGAGAGCCGGCAGGGGACCGCCTGGCACCCGCACCACATCGCCGAGCGGTACGGCCTGTTCACCCTGATCGTGCTCGGCGAGACGATCTTGAGCGCGACCAACGCGATCAAGGAGGGGGTGTCCGACGCGGCGCACGTCGGGCGCCTGGCCGGCCTCGCGGCGGCCGGGCTGGTGCTCGTGTTCTCGCTGTGGTGGCTGTACTTCGACCAGCCGGGGCACGCGCGGCTGCTCCGTCGTCCGGGCATGTTCACGTCGATGAGCTGGGGGTACGGCTACTACCTGATCTTCGCCTCCGCGGCGGCGGTCGGCGCCGGGCTCGAGGTGGCGGTCGGGTACGACACGGGCACCCTGCACGGCGTCGGCGGGGTCGCCGCGGCGATGGCGACCACGATCCCGGTCGCGGTGTTCCTGCTGAGCGTGTGGCTGCTGCACATCGGCCCCACCAATGAGTGCCGCCCGATCGCCATCGGCTTCCCGGTCACCGCGGTGCTCGTCGTGGCGGCGTCGTTCACCCCGGCGCCGATCCACGTCGCCGCCGGGCTCGCGGCCGCGCTCGTCGTGCTGACCGTCGTCGCGACCCACGGGGAGCGCCAACCGGCTTGAGCGCCTATCGGTGCAGGTCAGAGGCTTGGCGCGAAAAAGGGGACCCCCCTGCGCGAGGGGTTTCGGGGGCATGTAAAGTTCTCCAAGTCGCCAGGGAAACCGGGTGGCCACCGGGAACACGAACCAAGCTCCCACGATCGTGGTAGAGTGGGTGGTCCCGAACCAGGGTAGTATCCCTGGAACAAAGCTTGAAACAAAAGCCGAAGACCAAAGCGCTTCACGGCGCGGCGGTTCGAAGTGTGTTGCTTGAGAACTCAACAGTGTGCTAGTGAACTAAGCCAGTAGAGCTTATTTATGAACCTCGTATGAGGTTCCTTTGAGAGCATTAAAT
>NZ_JBFBCC010000011.1:0-312328 GCF_040682955.1 Amycolatopsis sp. NPDC051045 | reverse complement strand
ACCAGTCGCCGAGATCGCGCGGCGGCTGCGGGTGTCGAGCAACGCGGTGTACGTGTGGCGGCGCCGATGGCGCGCCGGTGGCTCGGCCGCGTTGGTGTCGAAGGGACCCGGCGGGTCGGTCTGCCGGCTGGACGAACAGCGCCAGGCTCGCCTGGCCCACGCCCTGGAGGAAGGTCCTGCCGCGCACGGGTTTGATGAGGATCAGCGCTGGACGTTGGCGCGGGTGGCCGATCTGATCGCGCGGTTGTTCCATGTCCGCTACACCTTGCGCGGGGTGTCGTATCTGTTGCACCGGATGGGGTTCTCTCCACAGGTCCCGGCGCATCGGGCGGTGGAGCGGGATGAGGAGGCCATCGTGACGTGGCGGCGGGAGGTGTGGCCGGCGGGAAAACGGTAGCGGCGGAGCAGGGTGCGTGGCTGTGTTTCGAGGACGAAGCCGGGCAGACTCTGCGGCCGCCGAAGGCGCGCACCTGGGGGCGGCGTGGGCAGACCCCGCAGGTCGCGGTGTCGGGTAAGGGGTCGGGCCGGGTGTCGGTCGCCGGGCTGGTGTGTGTGCGGCCCGGCGATCGGTCCCGGTTGATTTACCGCACTCTGACCCATCGGGGCCGTAAGGGTGAGCGGCGTAGTTTCGCCGAGACCGACTACGCCGCCCTGCTGGACGCCGCGCACCAGCAACTCGGCGGCCCGATCGTGGTGGTCTGGGACAATTTGAACACGCACATCAGCACAGCGATGCGGAAGTTAATCGCGGCACGGGACTGGCTGCACGTGATCCGGCTTCCGGCCTATGCCCCGGACCTCAACCCTGTCGAGCACGTGTGGTCGCATGTCAAGCGCGGCTTGGGGAATCTCATCGTGCGCGGCATCGACCAACTGGTCGCGGTGGTGGAGAACCGGCTCAAGCGGATCCAGTACCGACCCGGGCTGCTCGATGCCTTCTTCGCTCACACCGGCCTGGAACCACCGTAATCCCAGCCATTCAACCTCTGTAACGCCCCCAGTCGCACGCATGATCCGGGGGGTGGTGTCACCGGGTCTGGTGGCATCGAGGGATCGCTGATAGGGACACGGCCACCAACTGGTAGGTCTCGTCGTAACGTGGGTGCCGGCCATCGATGCCCAACCCGGTGACCACGTCACGGCGACCGAACGGCAGGGTGGATGAGCAGCAGCTTCAGCGTGTTCCTCGGCCTGGACGTCGGCAAAGACAACCACCACGCGGTCGGGCTCGACCCCGACGGCAAACGGCTGCACGACGCTCCGCTGCCCAACACCGAACCCAAGCTGCGGGCCCTGTTCGACAAACTCGCCGCCCACGGACCACTGCTGGTCGTGGTCGACCAGCCCGCCACCATCGGGGCGTTGCCGGTCGCGGTCGCCCGCGCCGCAGGCCACCAGGTCGCCTACCTGCCCGGCCTGGCCATGCGCCGCATCGCCGACCTCTACCCCGGCCGCGCCAAAACCGACGCCCGGGACGCGTTCGTCATCGCCGACGCCGCCCGCTCCCTGCCGCACACGCTGCGCCCGGTCGACGTCGGGGACGACGCGCTGGCGGAGCTGGAGGTGCTGGTCGGGTTCGACGACGACCTCGCCGGCGAAGCCACCCGGATCAGCAACCGGATCCGCGGCCTGCTCACCGGCATCCACCCCGCCCTCGAACACGCCATCGGACCACGGATCTCGCATCCGGCGGTGCTGGAAATCCTCTCCCGCTGCGGCGGCCCGGCCGGGATCGCCAAGGCCGGTCGCCGCAAACTCACCGCGATCGCGAAGGTCCACGCGCCCCCGCATGGGCGAGAAACTGGTCGAGGCGATCATGGCCGCATTGGGTGAGCAGACCGTCACCGTCCCGGGCACCGCCGCCGCGGACACGGTTCTGCCGCGACTGGCCGACAGTCTGAAGACCATTCTCCAGCAACGGAAACAAGTTGCGGAGCAGGTCGAGGGGATACTTGATGCGCACCCTCTTGCCGGGGTCCTGACCTCGATGCCCGGCATCGGCGTCAGGACCGCAGCCCGCATCCTCCTCGAAGTCGGCGACGCCTCCCACTTCGCCTCCTCCGGGCACCTGGCGGCCTACGCCGGCATCGCCCCGGTCACCCGCAGCTCCGGCACCAGCATCAAGGGCGAACACCCCGCCCGCACCGGCAACCGCCAGCTCAAACGCGCGTTCTTCCTCGCCGCCTTCGCCGCCCTGTCCGACCCGACCAGCAGGACCTACTACGACCGCAAACGCGCCGAGGGCAAGAAACACAACGCCGCCCTGATCTGCCTGGCCCACCGCCGCTGCGACGTCCTCTACGCCATGCTCCGCAACGGCACCCACTACCGACACCCCGAACCCACACCCGTCCCCGCCGCGGCTTGACAACCACATAGGGACACCCCCCGCTCAGCCGGCGTTCGCCGCCAGCTCCGCCACGGCCCGGACCATCTCCGCCAGGAGATGGTCCGGGAAGGCGTCGCCGTAGCGGGCGGTGTCCGCCGTGACGTGCACGCTCAGACCGTCGCCCGCCGCGTCGTTGAGGGCTTCCACGCGGATCGGGAGGCTGGTGTGGTCGCGCATGTCCTCCACCGGCGTGATCAGCCCGGCGGTCAGCAGCTCGTCCCGTGGGTGGAAGTGGACGTAGTTGAACATCACCTCGAACGGGTCGGCTCCCAGCAGCCGGCGCACCGCGGAATACGGGAACCTCCGGAAGGCGAGCAGCTCGTTCTCCGCGGCGAGGCAGTTCCGCGCCGCCGCCCGCCAGTCACCGTCCGGCACGCCGGGACGCACGGGCAGCTGGTTGAGGAACAGCCCGAGCGTCACGTCCGCGCCCGCCTGCTCGGGGCGTCCGTTGAGCAACAGGCCCACCACGGGATCGTCGGTCTTGCGCACGGCACCGACCGCCGCGCAGTTCGCCGCGAGCAGCAGGCTCTTCAACGGAAGACCCCAGCGCGCCGACAGCTCGGCGAGCCGGTCACTGTCAGGACGCGGGATCGTCGCGCTGACCTTGCGGTGCACGGGCCGGTCACCGCCGGGCGCCGCGCCCGGTGGCAAGGTGTCCCGGAGCCGTTCGGCGAACCGGACCGCCTCGGGGTCGGCGGCCGCTTCCCGCTCCAGGCGGACGAACTCGCGGTACGGGACCGGCGCGGGCAGCTCCGGCGGCGCCCCCGCGGTCAAGCCGGCGTACGTCCGCACCAGCTCGTTGAAGAACACCGCCTCGCTCCACCCGTCGAGGATCGCGTGGTGGAACGCATAGGCCAAGACGAAGGACTCGCCGTCCACGGCGGCCGCGTGCACCCGCACCAGCGGCGCGCTTTCGACGTCGAACGGCGCCGCGAGATCGGCCATCACCGCCTCGTGGGCCACCGCCCGCTCGGCCTCGTCCAGCCCACTCCGGTCCGAGACGGCGAGCGGGATCGGCGCTTCGGCCTCGACCACCTGCATGGGCTCGCTGAACGTCGTCAGGTCGAACCGCGTGCGCAGCACCGGGTGCCGGGCGGACAGCCGGGCCAGTGCGGCGGCGAGCACCTCGCGGTCCAGCGGCCGGGTCACCGTCCTGGCCACCACGTCCAGGTAGGCCGTGCCCTCGCTGACGAGCCCCTCGAAAATCAGCCCCAGTTGCAGCCGGGCCGCCGGGTAGACGTCCTCGGCACCGTCCGGGACGCGGGCCCGGTCGAGCGCCGAAAGGAGGTCCGGACCCGAACCGGGGGCGGGTGCGCCCGTCCCCAGTGCCGAGCACGCACCCCGCGGGGTCGGGTTCCGGAACAGGTCGATCAAGGACAGGCTGAGCCCGGCCGGCTCGGCCTCGCCGATGACCTTGAGCGCGAGCAGGGAATCGCCGCCGAGGGAAAAGAAGTCGTCGTCCGGGCCCACCTTTTCGACCTGCAGGACCCGCTCCCAAATCCTGGTGAGCACCGTCTCCGCTTCGGTCCTGTCCATTGTCACCATGCCCCCAGTTCTGCCGCGGCCACGGTCTGCTGCTCCCCCGGGGGGAACTCGAACCGGTACCGCAGCGTCGATTCCACCTTTGCCACGATCGGGGCCAGCCCGGCCACGTCGGCCGCCTCCCCCATCACGATGTCCAGCTCCACGGTCTGCACCCCGCCGGGGAGCTGGGTCCCGGGCCGGGCGTACGGCCGGTACAGCGTCACTCCGGGCAGGTCCCGCACGACGTCGGCGCCGTCGATCCCGACCAGCGTGCCCGCCCGGCGGGGAGCCGGGTGGAACAGCTGGAAGTAAGCCCGGCCGGTGTAGGGATCGGGCACCACGACCCGCTCGCCGAGGGCGATCCGGCCGCCGATCTCGACGAGGTTGACCCCGCGTGCCCGGACAGCCAGCTCGTTGATCCCGCCGCCGAGGCGACCGTTCACCTCGATCAGACGGGGGCCGGACGGCGTCAGCTTGACCTCGGTGTGCGTGAGACCGGTGCGCACGCCGACCGCCGCGACCGCCGCCGCGGCCAGCGCCCGGACCTCGGCCAGCTCGCCCGCGCCGAGCGGGGCCGGCCAGAACCGGCCGGTTTCCCGGAACGGCGGCACCATCGGGAACTTGCCGGTCACCGCCAAGTCCGCGAGCACGCCGTCCTGGACGACGCTTTCGATCGACACGTAGTCGCCGAACGCCCCGCAGTCGCGCCCGGGCAGGTACTCCTCGAGCACCAGAGTGCCCCCTTCGACGAGCCCGGGCGCGGTTTCGGCAAGCAGCCGCCGGACGAGCTGCCGTCCGGTCTCCACGTCCTCGACGTAGAAGGTGTTCCGGCTGCCCCCGCCGTGCGCGGGCTTGAGGACGGCGGGCAGGCCGGTCTCGGCGACGGCGTCCGGCCAGTCGGCCACCGTCTCGATCCGGCGGCAGCGCACGGCGTCGACTCCCGCCGCGCGCAGCGCCGCCCGCTGGTCCCCCTTGTCGGTCAGGCACCGCAAGGTCTGCTCGTCGTGGAAGGGCAGCCCCAGCGGCCCGGCCAGCGCACCGGCCAGGCCGAGCCCGCGCTCGGCGTAGGTCACGAGCCCGTCCGGGCGGTGCGCGGCCACTTCGGCGACGGCCTCGGGCACCGACTCCGCGACGATCACCGGGCCGAACCGGGCCAGCAGCGGCATCATCGCCCGGGTGTGCGCGTTCGGCGGCACGACGAAGACGCAGCGGGCCCAGTCCGACAACCCGACGGCGATGTCGCCGGGGTGGGCCGCACCGTCGTCGTACACGACCACCAGCGTCCTGGTCACCGGACCACTCCCCCGCACGCGGGGACGACGGCCGGGGCCAGCCGCTCGCGGATCGCGCCGGCGAACGTCCCGAGCCGGTCGCGGTAGTAGAAGTGGCCGCCGTCGAAGACGCGGGACGCGAACGACCCGGTGGTCCAGCCGGCCCAGGCGTCGAGGTGAGCCTGCCGGACCCAGGGGTCGGCCGCGCCGCCCAGCGCCAGAAGATCGGCGCGGACCGGCCTCCGGCCGTCCGGGACGTAGCGGGCGAGCAGCAGGTAATCCGCGCGCAGCACCGGAATCATCAGGTCGGCGACGTCGGCCAGGCCGGGCCCGGACACGTCGAGCTGCCCGCCCGCGGCCACCTCGGCGAGCCAGTCGTCCCGGCTCATCCCGAGCACGGTGCCGGTGTTCAGCCGCTGACCGTCCGGCGGCCGGGCCGCGGACGTGACCAGCAGCTCGACGTCCGCTCCGAGGTCTTCGAGAGCGATCGCCAGCTCGTAGCCGAGCACTCCGCCCAGGCTGTGCCCGACCAGGACCAACGGTCCCCGGCAGCAGGCGCGGACCGCGGCCGCGCAGTCGGCCGCGAGCGTCTGCAGAACGGTCGCGTTCGGTTCGAGGTGACGCGGACCGCGGCCGGGGTACTGGATCGCGACCGCGGACTCGCCCGGCTGCACCAGGTGCCCGGCCCATTCGGTGACCGCGTAGGCGCTGCCACCGCCGAAGGGGGCGAACACGAATGTGCGCCGGGGTTCGGCCCGTGCCGCTTCGCCGAGTTGCCACAGCTGCGGGCACAGCTTGCGCCGGCTCATCGCCGATCCGGCCGGGGCTCGGGGCGGACGCCGGCGGGGCGGATGTCGGTCCACTGCCGGTCGATCAGGTCGAGACAGTCCTGCCGGGTGCCCGTGAAGCCGGCCGGCCGCCAGCCGGGCGGCACCGCCACCGTCTCGGGCAGCAGGGAATACCGGCCCTCGGGGTCGATCACGACGACGTGGTCCATCGGTCCTCCGATCAGAGTTCGACGACGGTGACGGCCGCCTCGGGCGTGGGCACCGCCGCGCCGTCGAGCGCGGACGCCAGCTCGGCGGCCGTGGCGTGCTGGTAGAGCTGGGTGATGACGAGGTCCGGGTAGGTCCGGCGGAGCCGGGCGAAGACGGTCAGCGCCTTGAACGAATCGCCGCCGATCTCCATGAACCGGTCCGTCCGGCCGATCGCCGCCCGGCCGAGCACCTCGGACCACACGTCCAGCACGAAACGCTCGGTCTCGGTCCGCGGTGGCTCGGTGGTCTCCTCCGGGGCGGTGGCCTGTTCGGCCGCGGCCCGCAGAGCGCCGAAATCGGTCTTGCCGTTGAGGTTCACCGGGATGGCGGGCACGAAGTGGATCCGGCTGGGCACCAGCGCGGACGGCAGGGTCTCGCGTAGCGCGCGGACGAGCCCGGCGGGTTCGCCGGTCCCGGTGACGTAGGCGACCAGTTCCTTCGGTCCGCCTGCCGCCGGGCTCTCCCCCGTCACCACGGCCTGGCGGACCCCGGGACGGTCCAGCAGCGCGGCCTCCACCTCGCCCGGCTCGACGCGGTTGCCACGCACCTTGAGCTGCCGGTCCGCGCGACCGAGGTAGTCGAGCGTCCCGCCGGGCCCTTCGACGACGACGTCGTCGGTGCAGTAGAACGGCCCTTCGTCACCGACGGCGGCGAACTTCGCCGCGGTCAGCTCCGGTTCGCCGAGGTAGCCGTCGGCGAGGCAGACGCCGCCGAGGTGGAGCACGCCGAGGTCACCCCGGGCGACCGGGCCGCCATCCGGCCCGAGCACCCGGGCCCGCACGCCCGCCAGCGGGGTGCCAATCGGGACCCGGGGCTTGTCGGCGTCCGCCGGCACGACCCGGTGCATGGTCGCGAGGATCGTCGCCTCCGACGGACCGTACCCGTTCTGCACCTCCAGGTCGGGCCGGACGGCCAGGATCGCGCGGGCCAGCCGGGGTGGGAAGGCCTCCCCGGCGACGACGAGCAGCTTGCGCGGCAGCAGCGCGGCCAGCTCTCCTTCGGCCGCCAAGGCCTCCAGCTGCGACGGCGTGTACGTGAGGCAGTCGGCCGGGTGGGCCCGCAGGTCGGCGGCCAGCGCGACCGGATCGAGCGTGGTTTCGCGGCGGTAGACGTCCAGGCGTACGCCCGAGAGGAGGGCGCCGTAGACCGAGACCTTGCCCAGGTCGGCGGCGAACGTCGTGGCGAGCCCGAAGCTGTCCAGGCTGGGCGCCTCGATCCGCTCGAAGAAGGCCGCGGTGTAGTTCAGCAGCGCGCGGTGCGCGACGACGACGGCTTTCGGCGTTCCGGTGGAGCCGGAAGTGCAGACCAGGTAGGCGACGTCGCCGGGGGCGAGCCCCGGCTCGATGCGGTACGGGGCGGACGCGGTCTCGAGAGTGGCGACGGGGAGCGCGCTGCCGGTGAGCCGCCCGGCGTTGCGCTCGTCGGTGAAGACCGCGCGTGCCTTCGTCGTGGCCAGCAGTGCCGCCACACGGGCGTCCGGGTCGGTCGCCTCGATGTGCACGTAGGCGGCTCCGACGGCCCACGCCGCCAGGACGGCGATCATCGACCGCGGGGACCGGTCGTGCAGGACGGCGACGACGTCTCCGCGGCCGATGCCGCGGCCCCGCAGCCAGTCGGCGGCGGCACCGGCGGCCCCGGCCAGCTCCGCGTAGCCGATGATCGCCCCGCCCTGCCGCAGCGCCGGACGGTTCCCGGCCGCCTCGGCGACCGCGGCGAACGCGTGCGCGGCGGTCGGGGCCCGGCGCACCGATTCCGGCAAGCCAGCCATGTTCGTTCCTCCGTTCAGGACGCCCGCGCTCATCGGCGGGCCTCGGGACGGCGGGCGGCGGCGGTCAGCTCCGCCAGCCCGCCGACGGTTGCGGTGGTCAGGTAGGTCTTGAGGTCGAGCCGGACGCCGAAGGTGTCCTCGACCGCGGTGAACAGGCGCAGCGCCGTGTGGCTGCTCCAGCCGGCCAGGTCGGTGAAGGACCGGTCCGGGGTGAGGTCGGCGAGGGGCACATCGGTGACGGCGGCGATCAGCCGGGTCAGCTCGGGTCCTGGGTCGACAGAGGTGTCAGGCATGAGCGGTCGTCCGTTCTTCGTGCCGGAGGGTGATCCACGAGGGGGCGAAAGCACGTTCCGGGTGCAGGGGCAGGATCCGGCGGTCACCGGCGGGCGTGAACCCCGCGGCGGCGAGGAAGTCGGCGGCCGGGCCGTTGCGCCCGGTGGCCCGGAACGCGGCTTCGAGCCGGTGTGCGCCGGCGTCCGCGGCCAGGCCGGCCACGGTCTGCAGAACCGCGAACTCGATGCCGCGCGCGAAGACCCGGCAGCTCATCACCATGTTCTCGATCAGCCAGCTCTCCTGCCCGCACGTGAGCCACACGGCTCCGACGACCCCTTCGTCGCCGAACCGGTCCTCGACCTCGAAGGCGAGCACGAGGCCGTCCGGCGCCGTGGCCATTTCCCGGGTCCGCTGCTCGGAATGCGCGTGGCCGGTCAGGGTGAACTGGTTGGTCCGCGCGCCGAGCTGGACGACCCGTGGCAGCTGGTACTCGTCGGCGGCCCGCACCCGCACGGTCATCGCCAGCCCGGCCAGGTAGTCCTCTGTGGACGGACGGCTTTCCTGCCAGCGCTGGCGTTGCTCCCGTTCCTGGTAGAGCTCGGTCCGCCGCCGGTCGGTGTCCGTGGTCGCCAGCACATCGAAATGCCCCCCGGACACCATGGCGGCGACGTGGTCGGCGGGATCACCGTCGACCCGGATGACGGCCACCTGCGGCAGCGATCCGCGGACCAGCTCGCATTCGAACGGCGAGTCGTCCACGAAGACGAAGCTGTCGAGCCCCAGATTGAGCTCGGCCGCGATTTCGGCGAGGCTGCCGTCCTTGGCGGCCCAGTTCGCCTTGACGGCCACGAAGTCTTCGCGGCGCAGGGCGAGCCCGGGATGCTCGGCGAACACCCGCTCCACCAGGTCCGGGTCGTTCTTGCTGGCCACGGCGACCAGGACGCCCTGACGCCGCAACGACTGCACGGCGCGCTGCATCGCGAGGAACGCGTTGCCCGGGTACAGCGAGCCGACTTCGATGTTCTCCAGGCCGTCGTCGCCGAGCACGCCGCCCCACAGGGTGTTGTCGAGGTCCACCACCAGGCACTTGCGGGACGTCCCGGCGACCGCGCGGGCATAGCCGGCGGCTTCGCGGGCATAGCGCCACTCGAGCGCCGGGGACCAGGCCATCCCGGCGAACCGGTGCAGCCGCTCGTCTCGCAGCGGGATCGCCGCGCTCGCCAGCAGCGTCTCCAGGTCGAGCACGCCTACGCGGCCGCCCGGCTCGGCCAGGTCGAGCAGGCCGAGGTTCAGCTCCCGCCACAGCCGGCCGAGCCGCGCGCGGTCCTCGTGCGCGATCAGCGTCTTCGGCCGCTCGGCGGGCAGCGGCACGGTGTGGAGCAGCACCCGTCCCTTGCCGTGCCGGGCGAACGCCGTCACGGCGTCGCCGAACGCAGCCAGCCGCTCGGCGCTCTCCGCCTGTGCGCTGCCGAGATCTTCCGGGCTCACCCGGTCCGGGAGAAAGAACCGGTCGTCGGTCAGGCACAGCGTCAGGTCGGGCGCGAACCGCGTCAGCTCCGAGTCGCCCGCCTGCAGCTGCGCGAGCAGCCGGTCGGGCGGGGTCAGCCGGATCCGGGCGTCGATCCCCGCGGCGAGCAGGGCGACGCGCAGCAGCGGGGCGACGTTGTCCGCCGTGAAGGACGCGGCGATCGCGACGCGGAGCTCGCGGGCCGCGCGGCCGGGCGGCAGCACCAGTGCCGGGTCCAGGCCGGCCAGCACGCGCCCCGCCTCGCGGACCAGCGTGACGTCGTCGGTGCGGACCAGCAGGTCCGGCAATGACGGATCGAAGGCGGCGCCCGGCTCGGCCAGGCGGCGCACTCGGGCGAACAAGTCGTCCACAGCTATCCTTTCGCAGTCAGATCCGCAGCAGCGTGCACGCCCAGTGCATGCCGCTGCCCATGCTCACCAGCGCGACCACGTCACCGGGCACGAGCTCGCCGCCGGCGAGCAGCCGCTCCAGGCTGAGCAGCTGGTCCGCGGGACCGCAGTGACCGTGCGCCATGGCCTGCTCGACGTTGGTCCGGTCGAGCGGGACACCCAGTTCCTTGGCCAGCGCCTCGAACGCGCCGGTGTTGTCGTGCAGGTAGAGCACGCGTTCCAGGGCGCCGACCGGGATCCCGGCGCGCTCGCAGGCGCGGCCGACCACCTCGCGGGTCCGGGCGGTGAGCTGGTCGGCGAAGGCCAGCGCGGCCCGGCCGTCGCCGTCGAAGAACGTGTCCATGCGGTCGACCAGCGGCGCGATCCGCGGTGGCGTGCCGGAAAACGGCCGGGCCCCGCCGCCGGTCTCCATCCGCATGAACCCGGCGTGGCGACCGTCGCTGATCGTCTCGGTCACGAGCCACCGGCACTCCGGGTGGTCCCGGCGCAGCACCGCCGCGGCAGCGCCGTCCGAGCCCAGCGAGGTGCCGGTCTCGACGCGGTCCCAGTATTCTTCGATGATCCGGTTCGCCGCGACGACCAGCGCCGTGCGGTGGCCGGGGTGGGTGGCGAACCGGCCGGCCACGGTGTCGAACGCGGTGACCCCGCCGCCGCACGCCTGCGTGAGCAACACGGCCTCGGCCCGGTCCGCACCCAGCCGGTGCTGCACCGCCGCCGCGGGGTCCCAGTACAGGTATTCCGCGATGTCGGTCATCGCCAGCACGACGAGGTCCAGCTCCGCGGCCGGCACCCCGGCCCGCCGTAGCGCGGCTTCGCCCGCCCGCACGGCCAGGTCGGTGAGCCCCACCCCCTCCTCGGCGCGGTGGAAACGCCGGTAACCCCATGCCCGCAGCTTCGCCGGGTCGGCACCGGCCAGCGCTTCCGGTTCGCACGGCGCACCGAGTGCCTGCCCGAGCGCTACGATCCCCAGTTCCATGTGCAGTCCTTGTCCGGTCGGCGGCCCCGGGCTCCGGCGGGTGCCGGAGCCCGGGACACTGACGAGGGTTCAGCCGACGCCGTTGATGTCGGCGGTGCTCACCGCGAACCGGCCGATCGCCCAGGCCATCGCGCGGCCGTTCTGGTCGAAGATGGTCCTGTTGACGTTGGCCAGCGTGTCGCACGCCTGGTGGTAGCAGGGGTCGAGCATCTGGCCTTCGGTGCCGCCGAAGAGGGCCACCTGCTCCGCGGTCTTGAGCGCGTCGGATCCGGCGTTCACGCCGCCGGCGGCGATCCCCGCGTTGACGAACGCGCTGTGGTCCGAGCGGCCGTCGAGCACCAGGCCGGACGTGGGCAGCTTGCGGTCGGCGAAGAACCCGGTCACCAGCTGGGAAATCTGCTCGGATCCGGCGGGCGCGGGCCCGGTCGCCGTCTGCCCGTTGTAGACCTGCCGGAGGAAGTTCGGCGACCCGATCATCTCGAGGTTCAGGTACAGCGCGGTCTGCTTGCGCTGCTCCGCGGTCAGCTGGTCGACGTAGAACTGCGAACCGGCGAGCCCCTTCTCCTCGGCCGCCCACCAGGCGAACCGGACGCGGTTGCGCACCTCGCCCGCGTGCGGGGCCAGCCGCAGGGCGGTCTCCAGGACCATCGCCGCTGCGGCACCGTTGTCGTTGAGGCCCGGGGTGGTGTCGACGCTGTCGAGGTGCGCGCCCATCACGACCGTGTTGTCCGCGCGGCCGGTCGGCGTGTCCGCGATGAGGTTGTAGGTGGTCGTGGTGATCGCGCCGCCGCGCAGGTCCAGCTTCAGCGTCACCGCGCCGGTGGCGAGGTCGGCCTGCAGCTGTTCGGCTTCACCGCGGGGCAGCGTCGCCGTCGGGATCCGGGCGTCCTCGGGCGGCACCATGCGGTAGCGCAGGTTGAGCGCGGCGTTGGGCGAACCGGCGTTCATCAGCATCGCCGACGCGCCGAGCCCCCCGAGGACGAGCTGCTTCTGCGTGATGAAGCAGTCGCCGACGTTCACCAGGACGACCTTGCCCTTGACGTCGGTGCCGGCGTAGTCGTCGGCCGTGCAGCCGGTGCTCTTGCCGGACGGCACGGCGAGCGGCGAGGTCAGCCCGGTGTCCGGCGTGGACACCGAGAACCGGGCGATCTGCGGGTGCAGGGTCCGGGATTGTGGCGCGGTCTCCGCCACCGTCTCGGCGTCGATCCGGTAGTCGGGGAAGGTGAACGGCTGGCGCTTCACGACGTACCCGGCCCGCTGCAGCTTTTTGGTCAGGTAGTCCGCCGAAGCCTCGTACCCCGGTGACCCGGACACCCGGTGCCCACCGTTGGCCGCGGTGAGGTCGGCCAGCGCGGCCAGGTGGACTCCCGCGTTCGCGCCGGTCACCTCGGTGGCCATCCGGTCGGCGAGTGAGCGGCCGCCCGCTCCCGCGGTGCCCGCGGCGGCGAGCGACGCCAGCAGGGCCGCGGCCGTCAGCACGACCAATGGCTTGCGCCGGCTCGATGTGTTGTTCACGCGTTCTCGACTCCTTCGTCTTCTTCGGGGTTCGGAAAGCGGCCGAGGGCCGCTCGGAAGGCGTCGGCGAGCTGCCGGACCGAAGCCTCGGCCAGCAGGTCGCCGCTGTAGCGCCAGCTCACGCGGAGCCGGTCACCCGTCACACTCGGGTAGATCTCCAGCCCGCACGCCCGGGGCATGTCGTCCGGGCGGTCCTGGCCGACGAGGTCGGTCCGCACGTCGCCGAGCGGTCCGGCCGGGTCGTCGGCGCCGGCGGCGAGGAAGGCCGGGGCACCCCAGAACGAGAAGAGCAGGGCGGGCGCCGGGATCGCGGCCAGCCGGTCGCGGACCGCGGCGTCGGGGTGCAGGCGCCGGGCGGCTTCGAAGTCGAAGCCGCTGCGGGGCACCGAACGCAGCTCGGCGGCGACCGCGGCCGTGTGGGCCGCCGCCGGGCGCCGTCCCGGCAGGCTCAGCGCGAAGGGATGGCTCGCGGTGAAGAAGCCGACGGTCCGGCCGAGGTCGAATTCGCCCGAGAGGTCCTCCCGGCCGTGCCCCACCAGCTGGATCGCGACCTCGCCCCCGCGGACGCCCAGCCACTGCTGCAGGGCCCCGCCGAGCACCGCCAGCAGCTGCTCGTACCGCGTGTACCCGGGGGCGGCGCCGGGCAGCGGATACTCGGCGGTCAGCTCGCGGGTGGTGCCCTCCCCACCGAAGTCCCCGGGGGGCAGCGGCCGGTGCTGCGCGCTCCACGACCGGTCCAGCCAGTAGCCGGCGTCCAGCAGGCCCGGCTGGGCGCGGACCGTGGCGGCCAGCCGCCCGGCCCAGGTCGCGAAGTCCGGACCGGGCGGCGGCAGCGGGGTGCCGTCGAGCAGCGCGGCCAGCTCCTCGGTGAGGACGTTCCACGAGTACAGGTCCACCACGGCGTGGTGGACGACCAGGACGAGGTCGTGCGGTCCGCTGCCGCCGCGGCGGAACACGCCGGCCCGGCAGACCGGACCGTCGGCGAGGCTCAGGGTTTCGTGCAGCCCGGTCGCCGCGTCGTGCACCGCCCTCGCCCAGCCGGCCGCCGGAACTTCGCGCAGGTCGAACTCGGTCACCGGCGGGGGTTCCGGGGCCACGAGCTGGACCCAGCTGCCGTCCGCGGGCCGCAACCGCGTGCGCAGGGCGGGATGGCGGCGAGCGAGTTCGGCGAGGGCATCGTCCAGCGCTGCCTTGCCCACGGACCGCCGGAGGGTGTAGCGGACGCCGTGGTTCCAGTGGTCCGGCCGCGGGACACCGCGGGTGAGGAACTCGAGCTGGGCCGGCGCGGCACCGACGCCGGTGCTGGTGTCGTCGGTCACCGCCGCCGGCCGCTCGGGCGCGGGTGTGAGCGCCGGATCGGCCTCGTCGACCGCCCTGGCGATGGCCTCGATGGTCCGGAGTTCGAGGATGTGCTTGGGGCGCAGGGCGAGTCCGGCCGTCGAGGCGGCGGACGCAAGCGCGATGGCGATCATCGAATCGCCGCCTGCTTCGAGGAAGTCGTCGAGGACACCGATCGGCCCCGGGCCGAACCGCTGCTGCCACAGGGTGGCGAGCCGGCGTTCGGTGGGGGTGCGGGGCCCGACGTGCCGCCGGTGGTCCGCGCCCGGCTGCCCGAGCGCCACGGACCGCTCGGCCGCCGGGCCCGGCGGCCCGTCGACGGACCCGACCGGGAAGCCTGCGTCCTCGGCGACCACCCGCCCGAGCAATCCGAGGTAGGCGTCCAGCCACGCCCGCACGGTCGCGGGCAGGAACGCACCGGTGTCGTACTGGAGCCGCCCGCGAAGTTCGGTGCCGTACTCCAGCAAGGCGAGCCCCACGGGGAACGCCTGGCCGCCCTGGCCGATGTCCAGCAGCTCCACGGCCGGGCCGTCCGGGCCCAGCCTGGTCAGGGGGGCCACGTCCGCCGAGAACCCGAACACCGTGGCGGCCAGCGGGTCGGTGGAGCCGGGGCGGGCGATGCGGCGCAGCCGGTCGGTGGGCAGGCCTTGGTGCTCGACCGCCTTCAGCGACGCCGTCCGGACCGCGTCGACCAGCGCCGTGAACGGTTCGCCCGGCCGGACGCGCACCCGCACGACCAGCGTGGTCGCGTAGTTGCCGACCACCGGTTCGTCCGCGGGACGGCGGCCGGCGGACGGCACCGCGACGCAGATGTCCTCCTCGCCGGTGAGCCGCCACAGCAGGGCTGCCCACGCCGCGAGCAGCACCATGTTCGGCGTCCACCGCCGCCTGCCGGACAGCCGGCGCAGCCCGGCGGCCACTTCGCGGCCGACGGGGAAGGCGAGCTCGTCGTGCCCGTCGCCGGCGGCGGACTCGTCGGTGGGAAGCGGAACGTAGCGGCTGCCGTCGAGGTAGTCCGTCCAGAACCGGACGAGACCCGCACCGGCCGGTCCGTCCACCGTCGACTGCTGGTCGGCCACGTGGGCGAAGTAGTGCCGGGCCGGGCCGTCCGCGAGCGGGGTTCCGGCGTCGAGGTCGGCGAACAGCAGCCGCCACGACCAGCCGTCGACGAAGAGGTGGTGGAAAGTCAGCAGCAGCACGGTGCTGGTCCGGTCCGCGAACCGGGCTCGCACCAGCTGGTACCGGCCCGCCGCGGCGTAGGGCGACAACGGCTCGGCGACGAGGGCCCGCAGCTCGCCCAGCAACGCCCGGCGGCCCGAAGATTCCGGAAACGCCGTCAGGTCGAGGTCGACGGCCTCCGGGTGGACCGCCTCCGGCGCCGCGACGACCTGCCGGGGCGTGCCGTCCGGGTCGTCCTCGAGGCGGGCCCGCAACATCGGGTGCCGAGCCGCGAGCGCGGTCAGCAAGGCGCTGAGCGCGGGCAAGCCGGGGTCGGCATCGAGCAGGAGCGCCGCCGGCAGGTGGTAGGTGGGTGCCTCGGGCTCCAGCCGGTACCCGGCCCAGATCGCCAGCTGCTCCCCCGACAGCAGGCTGCGCACGGAGACCGGATCCTGATCCGGTGCGGCTTCGGGTTCGGCCTCGCCTGCCTCACCGGCAACCGCCTCGGCGAGCGAGGCGAGGTCACCGTGGTCGAACAGGTCGAGGACCTCGACGTCGGTGCCGAACCGCTCGTTGATCCGGGCGACCAGCTGGGTGCCGTTGAGGGAGTTCCCGCCGACGGCGAAGAAGTCGTCGTCGAGGCCCAGCGCCGGTTCCTTCAGCACTTCCCTGGCGAACGCGAGCACGGCGTCGGCGACGGAAACCGAAACCTCCTGCGGCGCTTCGGGCGCTGTTTCGGACGTCGGAAGCGGCACGGGCGGCGCGAGCACCGGCCAGCAGTGCTCTTCCGCGAGCGGAGCCACCGGCAGCCGAAGCCGGTGGTGCGGGCAGCGGCCGCGCAGCCCACGCCAGTCGAGGTCGTGACCGGCCAGGTACAGCGCGCGCAGGGCCTCGAGCAGCCCGGTGGCCGACGGAGGCGCGGGCAGCACTCCCGTCAGCGCGCTCCCGGGGGCCAGGTCGAGCACGCACGGATCCCCGGCACCGGCCAGTGCCCGTTCCAGCGCCGCCCGGTCCGGGGGCGACGGCTCGGCCACGTCCGCGGTCAGGGCACCGGCGAGGTCCTGCTCGCCCCGGCGCACCCGGGCGGCGACCGCGCCGAGCCCGTGGGCGAGCACCACCGCGGGACGGACGCCCGCGTCGGCCAGCACACGGTGCGCGCCGAGCAGCCAGACCAGCCCGCGCTGGGCCGCGGTCCACCCGGCCTCGGGGACGACGGCCGCGGCTTCGGCGACGACCTCGGCGAACCCGGCGAAGTCCGCCGCCGCGTCCCGCAGCAGGCCGGGCGGGACATCCACCGGGCTGCCCATGGCCAGCGCGACCGGCAGCGGCGATCCGGCGTGCGGTACCGGCCACGGGCCGGCCAGCTGGTCCAGCAGGTCCTTGGCGTCCGAGGCCACCCACGCCTGGCGGTGGGCGAAGTGTTCCCGGCCGCTGGTGAGGACCTCGGCGGCCGCGGCGATGTCGAACCCCGCCACGTCCTGGGCGATCCGGTTGCGGAGTGCCTCCGCCACCTGCCGCAGCCCGTCTTCGGTGCGGGCCGAAAGCACGATCAGCTGCTCGGCGGTGATCTCCGCCTGCCGGTGTTCCGGCGCCGGCCCGTCCTCGACGATCACGTGCGCGTTCGTGCCGCTGAGACCGAAACTGCTGATCCCCGCGCAGCGGGGCGCGTCGCCCGCCGGCCACGGTTCGCGCCGCGCGGAGATCCGGATCGGCGGTTCGAGCACCGGCAGGAGCGGGTTCGGCGCCTCGAAGTGCGC
This sequence comes from Amycolatopsis sp. NPDC051045, assembly GCF_040682955.1. Classification (NCBI taxonomy): domain Bacteria; kingdom Bacillati; phylum Actinomycetota; class Actinomycetes; order Pseudonocardiales; family Pseudonocardiaceae; genus Amycolatopsis; species Amycolatopsis sp. NPDC051045. The sequence continues at coordinate 295,405 of NZ_JBFBCC010000011.1, read as the reverse complement.
GGTCGGGAAGATCTCGCCCGCGCGGAACTGCGCGAGGATCCGGACCAGGCCCGCGAAACCCGCCATGCAGCCGAGGTGCCCGAAGGTACCCTTCACCGACGACACGAGCGGGGAGGCCCCGGCGAGCGCGGCGGCGAGGCCCTCGACCTCGATGGGGTCACCGATCTTGGTCCCGGTCCCGTGTGCCTCGACGTAGCCGATCTCCGGCGGTGTCCGCGCCGCGTCGCGCAGCGCGGCCGTGATCACCGCGGCCTGCGCCACCGGGCTCGGCACCGTCAGCCCGGTGCTGCGGCGCGCGTCCTGGTTCACCGCGCTCCCCCGGAGTACGGCGTGCACGGTGTCGCCGTCGGCGAGGGCCGCGGCGAGCGGTTTGAGGACGACGAACCCGCCGCCCTCGCCGTAGGCCGTGCCGTCGGCGGCGCGGTCGAACGGACGGCAGCGGTCCGTCGCGGACAGGACGCCCAGCCCGTCGGCGCCGCCACCGCGGCGCGGCGGATCACCCAGGACGAGTTCGTAGCCGCCGACGAGGGCGACGTCGCTCTCCCGCCGGGCGAGCTTGGCGCGAGCCTCGTGCAGCGCGACGAGGAACGACGAACACGACGTGTCGACCACCAGCGCGGGACCGCGCAGGTCGAGGTGGTAGGCGATGCGGCCCGCCGCGTAGGCGTGCAGGCTGCCGGTGGCGGCCGCCCCGGCGGCCCGGATCTCCGGCGGGAGCAGGTCGGCGAGGCTGGCGTGCGGCCCGCCGTAGCCGCCGACGAGCACGGCGGTGTTCGTGCCGGCGAGCTCGCCCGGCGCGTAACCGGCGTCGCCGATCGCGGCGACGGCCAGCTGAAGCATCCGCCGCTGGCGCGGATCGATCAGCTCCGCTTCGGCGCGCGAGACGCCGAAGTAGCGGTGGTCGAACCCGGTTACACCGTCGATCCAGCCGCCGTCCCGGTCGGCCTCCGACGTGGCGATGCCGGTGCGCTCGACGCGCCCGGGCGGCATCGGCCCCATCGCGTCGCGGCCATCGGCGAGCATCGCGGTCAGCGAATCCCAGTCGGCGCACCGCGGGAATTCGAACGCGACGCCGATCACCGCCACCGCTGCACTGTCTGTCATTCCGTCCCCCAATCGTTGGCTGCTCAGCGACTTCGGCGCGGACCGGTGATCGACCGCACGTCCGGCAGCGCGAGGATGGCCAGGTGTACGACCACAACCAGCACTGCCAGCGCGATCAGCGGTGTCGTGACGCCGATCAGCCCGGCGACCGGAGCCGCGACGGCGAGCCCGAGCGGCCGCGCCGCGAACGACAGCAGCGCGTCGTACGAATCCGCCCTGGCCAGTGCCGTGGGCGGGAAAAGCCGTTGCATGGTGGTCTGCCAGACCGTGTTCAACGTGCCGACGCCGAGCATCCCGACGCCGTAGGCGACCGCTGCGGCCCACGGCGCCACCGGCACCGCGAACGCCAGCAGCGGCAGTGCGAACAGGCCGCCGCACACCGACGTCGCGACCAGCGGCCTGCCGAACCGCAGCCGGGGTGCCACCAGCGCGCCGACAACCAGCCCCGCCATCCCCGCCTGGTAGATGACGACCCAGACCACCTCGCCGCCGAGGGAACGCACGGCGATCAGCGGGCCGAGCGTCATCAGCGCGCCCGCCGCCAGGTTCGCGACCGCGTGGCCCACCAGGTTGGTCCAGAACCACGAGCGGGCCCGGACCTCGCGCCACCCGTCGGCGAGCTCCCGGAAGAACGACGCCGGTGGCGCGGAGGCGTCCCGCGGCGGCGTCCGGACGCCGCGGAGCGTGGCCGCGGCCGCCCCGAACAGCACCCCGGTGACGATGAACGACCAGCCGGCGCCGACCGTGACCACCAGGACGCCGGCGATCCCGGGCCCGGCCACCATGGCGATCCCGCGGGCCACCCCGAGGTGGCCGTTCGCCGCCAGCCGCGCGTCACCGGGCACGACCGCGGACACCAGTGGCGACATCGTCGGCGTGCCGAAGGCAATGCCGACGCCGGTCACCGCGGACAGCACGACCAGGTCGGTGATGCGCACGAAGCCGAGCAGCAGCTCGGTTCCGATGGCCAGCTGGGCGACGCCGCGCAGCAGGTCCGCGGCGAAAGCCACGCGCTGGGCCGGGAACCGGTCGGCCAGCACGCCCCCGACGGGCAGCAGGGCCAGCTGCGGCACCAGTTCCGCGGCCAGCACCAGTCCCAGGTCGCCGGCGCTGCCGGTGGCGTTGATGACCGCCAGCGTCAACGCGATCGGGACGAGCGCGGTCGCCAGGAACGACAAGCTCCGGCCGGTCAGCAGCCGGCGGAACCCGGGCAGCCGGAAAACCGGGACGGCCACGTCGGTCACTGCGTCACCGGAGCCGCGAACGGTGCGGTGAGCTGCTCCAGCAGCTGCGCCGGCGCCGAGAGGAAGTCGTAGTGGCCACCCTCGACGACGCGGAAGCCGACGTGGCCGGAGTACTCGTTCCAGCCGCGCAGCTGATCCTGGGTCACCTCCGGGTCCTGCGACCAGTGCAGCACGGTGATCGGGAACGGCACGGCGATGGGCGCGGACCGACGGTAGCGCCGGTTGGCTTCGAGGTCCTCGCGCAGGATCGCCAGGCCGAGCTCGACCAGCGGCGGGTGCACCTCGCCGCCGCGGCTGAGCGTCAGGAATTCGATTTCGCGGCGAAGCTCGTCGTCGGTGAGGTCGAGGAAGCGGTCGTGCGGGCAGTCGTGCGGCGCGACCTGCGCCGAAGCGAACACCGTCGTCGGCACCGGGAGGCCGCGCTCGGACAGCAAGACCGCCGTCTCGAAGGCGGGCAGGGCACCGGCGCAGTGCCCGAAGAACGCAAACGGCCGGTCCAGGTGCGGGAGCAGGGCCTCGGCGAGTGCCTCCGCCAGGTCCGCGTAGGTGCCGTAGTGCCCTTCCCGGATCCGGTTTTCCCGGCCCGGCAGCTGGATGGGGCACACCTCGACGTCCCCGATCGAGCGAGGCCAGCCGTTGAACATCGAAGCGCCCACCCCCGAGTACGGGAAGCAGAACAGGCGGGCGGCGGAGGTGGCGACGGGGACGCGCAGGAGCCAACGGCCCGGCGCCCCGGCCCCGGTGACGGCATTCGAACTCACGACGGTCGTGTCCTCCGTGGTGGAAAGGGTCCGGCGGTTCACCGGATGCGGACGGGCAGGCTGGTGAGGCCCGCGATGAACACCGAAGCCAGGTGGCGGGGTGCTCCGGTGACCTCGATCGCGGTGCACCGGTGGAAAAGCTCTTCGAACAGAACCCGCAGCGTCAGCCGGGCCAGCGTGGCGCCGAGGCAGTAGTGCGGGCCGTGGCCGAACGCGATGTGCCGGTTCTCGACACGGGCGATGTCGAAGCGGTACGGGTCCGCGAACACGGACTCGTCGCGGTTGGCCGAGCCGATCCAGACCGCGACCGCCTCGCCCGCTTCGACCCGGCCACCACTCAGCTCGGTGTCCGCCACGGCATACCGGAGGAAGCTGTTGGCCGCCGAAGTCCAGCGGAGTCCCTCCTCGACGAACCGCGGGAGCAGCTGCGGCTCGTCGAGCACCCGGCGCAGCTGCGCCGGGTCCTCGGCCAGGGCGAGCAGCGTGCCCGAAACGGTGTGCGGCGTGGTGGCGTTGGCCCCGAGCAGGATGCTGTAGCAGTTGAAGACGACCTCCTCGTCGGTGAGCGGGGCGGCACCCGCCGTCATGCTCATGAGGTGGCCGATCAGATCCGCCCCCGCCTCGTCCTGGTCGCGGCGGAGCTTGACCTGCGCGCCGAAGTACTCGAACAACTGGTGGTGGGCGATGGCCAGGGTCGCCGCGCCGGTGCGCACCCGGAACTTCGCGTCGTCCGGCGCGGCCGCCATCGCGGTCCAGCGCACGAGCTCGCCCCAGTCGGCCTCGGGAATGCCCAGCAGCGCACCCGCGACGGTCATCGGCAGGTCGTACGCGCCTTCGGCGACGTCCCAGTCTCCGCCGTCGAACCCAGGGGCGAGGAACCGCAGCACGGCCTCGCGGATGCGGTCCTCCCAGGCGGCCAGGGTGCGGGCCGACAACCGCGCGTTGAGGGGGCGGCGCAGTTCGCCGTGTCGCGGCGGATCGGTGGAGACGAGCATCCGGCCGGCCGAGGTGTCGTCGACCCCGAGCTGCGTCAGCACGCTGCCCCGCTCGGAGGTGAAGGCGCGGTGGTCGCCGAGCACCCGGCAGGCGTCGTCGTAGCGGGTCACCGAGCGGAAGGACCGGCCGTCCGGCAGCACCCGGCGGTGCAGCGGCGCGCGTTCGCGCATCGCCGCCCACACCGGGTGCGGGTCGCCCACGGCGAAGTACGCCGGGTCGAAGAGATCCACTTCGGACAGTGCAGAGTCGGAGACGTGCCCTGGTGCGGTGCTGATCCTCATGCGGTGGTGAGCGCTTTCTCGATGGTGCCCGCAAGACCGGCAGGCGTCGGGTCGAGGTAGAAGTCCACGGGCGAGATCTCCACGCCGAAACGGCCGGCGAGCTCGCCGATGATCCGCACGCCGGCCAGCGAGTGGCCGCCGAGCTCGAAGAAGTCGTCGTCGGCGCCGATGCCCGCGACGCCGAGGTGGTCGGTCCACAGTGTCGCGACCGCCTGCTCCAGCTCGCTGCCGGGCGCGCGGTACGGGGCGCTCAGCTCGGGGCGGTCCGGCGAGGCCTCGTTCGCGAGTGCGGCGCGGTCGACCTTCCCGTTCGCCGTCAGCGGCAGCTCGTCGGTCAGCCGGATGCGGGACGGCAGCGCGAATTCCGGCAGGACGTCCGCCAGCCGCCGCCGCATATCCAATGTGGACAACCGGGTACCCGGCTCGGCGACAACCCAGGCCACCAGGCGTTTCCCGGCGGGAGCGGCCTCGGCGACGACGACCGCGCCGGCGACGCCCGGCAGGTCCGCAACCGCGGCCTCGACCTCCCCCGGCTCGATGCGGAAGCCGCGTATCTTGACCTGCTGGTCGGCCCGGCCGTGGTACTCGACGACGCCGTCCGGGCGCCGCAGCGCCAGGTCGCCGGTGCGGTACATCCGCTGTCCCGGCCGGCCGGTGACGGTGTCGGGCAGGAATCGTTCGGCGGTCAACGACGGCTTGCCCCAGTACCCGTGCGCGAGTCCCGCGCCCGTGGCGTAGAGCTCGCCGATCGTCCCGTCCGGCACCGGGGTCAGGTCTTCGCCCAGCACGTGCGCTCCGGTGCCGCGGATCGGGGTCCCGACCGGCACCGGGCCGTCCACCGGCTCACACACGCGGTGGCAGCAGGTGAAGGTGGTGTTTTCGGTGGGACCGTACCCGTTGACGACGGTCGTCTCCGGCAGCGCGGCCGTCGCCCGCCGCACATGGGCGGGCGAAAGGACATCGCCGCCCGCGACGAGGTACCGCAACCCGCCGAGGTCGTCCAGGCCGGCGTCGACGACCTGGTGGAACAGGCCTGCGGTCAGCCACAGCACGGTGACCTCGTGCTGCCGCGCGAACTTCGTCAGCTCCGTGGCCGACAGGTCGCCCGCCGGGGCGAGCACGAGCAGGGCGCCGTTGAGCAGCGGACCCCAGATCTCCAGTGTCGAGGCGTCGAACGCCACCGGCGCGTACTGCAGGAAGACGTCGCTTTCGCCGATCGACACGAAGTCGGTGTCCACGACCAAGCGGCACACGGCTCGGTGCGGGACGCACACCCCCTTGGGTTCCCCGGTCGAACCCGATGTGTAGGCGAGGTAGGCCATCTCCTCCCCGCCCACGTCGGACGCGGTGAAACCGGTTCGGGGGTGGTCGGTGTCCGAGCGCAGCGCCCGTACTCCGTCCGGGAGGACCACGGCACGATCGTCCGGCACGAGCACGATGTCCACACTGGCGTCACGGAGCAGGATTTCCCGGTGACGCAACGGATAGCGGGAGTCCAGCGCGAGATAGCCGGCCCCCGCCTTGAGGACGGCGAGCAGGCCGACGACGGTCGCGACCGCACGGCTCGCTTCGACACCCACCACGTCGCCCGGCCGCACCCCCGCGGCGCGCAGCGCCCCGGCCAGCCGATCGGACCGGGCGTCGAGCCCGGCGTAGGTGAGCTCGTCACCGTCGCCGCGGATCGCCACGCGCTCCGGGGAGCGCCGGACGATCTCGGCGAATCTGCCGACAACCGAAATGGAACGCTCGGAAAAAGCCACTCTTCACCCCCAGCGCCCCGCAGGGCACAACCACGAACCGAGGCACACAGCGAAACCTCGGCACGAACGATCAACTCAGTCGATCCGGAAATTACGTTCCCGGATTCAGAATTCCCGAGGTGGTTGACAACCCCGGCGAATTACGTGACGGATCAAACCCCCAAGTCCCCTTTCACAGGTCACCCTACCGCGAAATTTCTCCACCAACACTGCTCCGACCGTGTGATGTCGCGTCGTACAAGGGGAGCACCACGGGCGGATTTGTCACTTTTCGCTGGTGAAGCGGTCCGCACTTCTCGGCGACACCCGCGGCAGACGGAAACACCGATTACCGTGCGCAACATGGGGCGGAATCGTCGCCGACAGCTACCACTCCGCCCGGGTCTCCCAGGCACTGGCCGAGGCCGCCACAAGGGCCGGCGGCCAGGCTGAGCCGCGCACCGAATTGGCCGCGGGAACGCTCCGATGAGGTGCTTGGGCGTGCCCCCCAAGTCCGGCCGGCCTGCGGCTCCGGCGGCGCGAGGTCTGCCGATACGCCGTCGTCGGGATGGATCCGCTCGACGAGCCACCACGTCGTACGGAGGCGAAATACGTGGCCCGCAAGCCCCTGGTCGACGAAACCCGCAGCCGGCTCCCGACGGTGCAGCAGCGGTGGGCCCGACCGTCTCTGACGTCCTCGGCTCGTGTGCTTGCCGGTCGGCAACCTGATCCACGGGCGGCCGGATGGTACACCCGCGACTATCCGACCGTTCGACCGCGGCAGCCTCGGCGTCGCCAGGTCCGGTCCCAACCCGGTTCCGGAACCGCACGGCGTCGCCCACATCGGTTTTTCCGGCCACCACCGCGATATTGCGGCCGAATGATTCTTCGCCGCCATTGGACGACGCCGGTAAAAAGGCAGTTTTCGGCGGCGACCGAGTGGGGAAAACCACCCGGTTCTCCGCAGATGGAGGACGAAATGAGACGGAAGAATCGTCGCGGCCGCGATAGTCGTGGGCATCCAGCCAGCGCTCGTCGGCCTTGCCACCGCGGGCCCCGCGTTCGCCGACTGCCCCGCCAGCACGTTCTGCCTGTACCAGATCCACGACCACCAGGACGGCGAGTACCGCTACGCGCCGACCACGACGTGCACCGACCTCGGGTCCGGCATCACCGACAACGCCGATTCCATGAGCAACTACCGCAACCACCAGGTCCGGCTGTGGGATCTCCCCGGCTGCGGCGGCTCCCTCGCCTACACCGCGCAGGCATTCTCCTACGACTCGGACTTCGGCAACAACGGCTTCTCGAACAAGGCCAGTTCCCTCAAACCCATCTGACCGTCGCGGAAAACGCGCGTGCGGCCGGGGGTTCGCTACCGGCGACGCCCCGGATCGTGCTGGCCACCGACATCCACGGCCTCAGCGGCGGATCCGGCGATCCACGGCCAGCCAATTCGTTTCCCACGTCATCCCGCCGTCGGCCGAGAACGCCTGCTCGAACCTCGCCTCGTCCGGACTCGGCCGGGAGATGAGGAACCGCACCTTGATCGGGCGGCCGCCGAGCTGGTCGTCGCCGGAGAACTCGCCCACGCCGTTGCGGAAGCCGCCGTACACCGCCGGGGTGAGCAACCCGTCGCGGATGTTGACGAACGTCAGGCTCCAGCGCTGGGCCTGCGGCTCGTACAGCCGCATGTTGAGCGCGTCGATGCGCCCGTCCGGGCCCGAGACCTCGAACTCGACCACGTTCGCCCGCCCGTCCAGAAGCGGCCGCACCGTGCTGGTCCCCGCGAACTGCAGCCAGGTGTCCGCGGACGCCGACAGCGGCTCGGCGAGCACCCGCACCGTGCTGCGCCAACTGCCGGTCTCCCACGCGAAGTCTTGCCGGCCATCGGAAGTCGCCGTCGACGCGTCGCCCGACGCGGCCGTCGAAATCAGCAGGAGGGCCGAAAGGCCGGCGATCAGGATTCGTTTGTATGGCACGGTCATGGTTCGACTATCCGAGTGGAGCACCGCCGTGGACAAGAAGGCACCTGCAGGTAACCCCGCACGCCCCAACCCGTTGCCCGGCTGTCCGATGGCCGCCGCGTTCGCCGCGATCGGCGGGAAGTGGAAGCTGACCCTGCTCTACTGGCTCGCCCACGGCGAGTGCCACTTCGCCGGTCTCCGCCGCCGAGGCACGCCGATCACGTCCAAGGTGCTGGCCGAACAGCTGCGCGAACTCGAAGCCGACGGACTCGTCGAACGCGTGGTGACCGGACCGGTCCCGGCGCGCGTCATCTACCGGCTCACTCCCTATGGGACAACCCTCCTGCCCGTCGTCGAAGAAGTCAGACTCTGGGGCGAAGCTCACCTTCGGCGCACCCGAGGTGAGGCAGCACCGGACGCGGCGATGAGCTGCACCCACGCGGTCCTTCAGGCCGAGCTCGACCAGTGTGCCGACGGCCACAAACCTGGCGGTTTTAGGTAAGGCTTCCCTTATTGTTCTCGCGTGTCCGTCGTCCCCCACCACGCCGAGAGCGCTGTCCACGCGCGTGAGATCGATGTCGCCTACGGCCAGGACATCGTCGTGCGCGCCGCGTCCATTTCCCTGCACGCGGGCACGGTGACCGCGCTCATCGGCCCCAACGGAAGCGGGAAGTCGACGCTGCTGCGCGCACTGGCGCGGCTGCACCCGCCCCTGGCCGGCTCGGTCACCTTCGCCGACGGCGCCGACCTGCGCGCACTGTCCGGAAAGGACATCGCCAAGCGGATCACGTTGCTGTCCCAGCAGCGAACCGCCCCGGGCGGCGTGAGCGTCCGGGAGCTCGTCGAGTTCGGCAGGCACCCGCACCGCTCCCGCTGGGGCGGCCGCGACCCCGAGGGCCCCGCGGCCGTCGAGCGCGCCCTGGCGCTGACCGGCCTGTCCACCCTCGCCGACCGGCCGGTGCAGGCCCTGTCCGGCGGGCAGGCGCAGCGGGTGTGGCTCGCCGGCTGCCTGGCCCAGGACACCGCGCTGCTGCTGCTCGACGAACCCACGACCTTCCTCGACCTGCGGTACCAGGTGGAGATCCTCGACGTCATCCGCGACCTCGCCGACCAGCACGGCGTCGGGGTCGGCGTGGTGCTGCACGATCTCGACCAGGCCGCGGCGGTCGCCGACCGGGTGCTCCTGCTGGAGGGCGGCCGGGTCACCGAGGCCGGCACCCCCGCCGACGTGCTGACGTCGGCCAACCTCAGCCGCGCGTACGGCATCCGCGTGGACGTCGTGCTCGATCCGGCCGACGGACGGATCCACACCCGCGCCGTCGGCCGCTTCAACGACACGAAAGCGCGCACCGCGTCGGTCTGACCGGTCCGCCGTCATCAAAGAAACAGGAGAACCATGCGCAGCACCCGGACCTTCCTCGGCCTGGCCGCGGCCGCCACGTTCTTCGTGGCCGCCTGCGGCACCACCGAGGAGCCCACGAGCAGCACCCCCGCCGCGGGCGGCGCCGGCCCGATCACGGTCGTCGACTCGCGCGGCAAGGAAGTGAAGCTGCCCCGCCCGGCCAAGCGCGTCGCCGCGACCGAATGGAACGGCGTCGAGCACCTCGTCTCGCTCGGCGTCATGCCGGTCGGGGTGTCCGACATCAAGGGCTACGGCCAGTGGGTGAGCGCCGCGCCGCTCGACGCCACCCCGAAGGACATCGGCACTCGCGGTGAGCCGAGCCTCGACACGCTCGGCTCGCTGGGGCCGGATCTGGTGATCGTCACCGACAGCGTCACCGAAGGCGCGCTCCAGCAGATCGAGGCGAAGGTGCCGGTGATCGTCCTCAACGGCGGCAACGCCAAGGACCCGATCGCCGGGATGTACGCCAACCTGGACACCATCGCGAAGGCCACCGGCACCGAAGCCAAGGCGGCGCAGCTGAAATCCGAGTTCGAGCAGAAGCTCACCACCGGCAAGGCCGAAGCAGAGAAACTCGGCGCCGGCGGGCAGAAGGTCGCCTTCTCCGACGCCTACGTCGCTTCCGGCTCGGTCAGCATCCGGCCCTACACCAAGGGGGCGCTGGTGTCCGCGGTGTTCGGCCGGCTCGGCCTCGAGACGGCCTGGCCGATGGAGGGCGACGCGACCTACGGGCTCGCCCAGGCCGACGTCGAGGGCCTGACCCAGCTGCCCGACGTGCGGTTCTGGTACATCGCCAACAACGCCGACGGCGACCCGTACCAGCAGCAGCTGGCCGGCAACGCGATCTGGAAGAACCTTCCGTTCGTCAAGAGCGGCAAGGTGCACCGCTTCCCGGACTCGCTGTGGATGTTCGGCGGGCCGAAGTCCATGGAGCAGTTCGTCGACGCGGCCCTCGCCGCGCTCAAGGGATAGCACCGGAGTGGAAACCCTGACCGAGCCGCGGCCGCCGGCCGTCACTGTCCGGCGAGGCGGCCGGTTGACGCTGCTGGGCTTCGGGCTCGCCGCCCTGATCCTGCTGGGTTCGGCCGTGCACCTGACGCAAGGCACCGCGAACCTGGACGCCCTCGACGTGCTGCGGCCGGCGTTCGGCACCGGCACCGGCGACACGACCGCGGTGGTCGTCGAGTCGCGGCTCCCGCGATTGCTCGCGGCGCTGGTCGTCGGGGCCGCGCTCGGCGTGGCCGGTGCCGTGCTGCAGTCGGTGTCCCGCAACGTCTTGGCGTCGCCGGACACCCTCGCCGTCAACGCCGGTGCGCACCTGGCGGTCGTCGCGGTCGCGGCGTTCGGTGTCTCGCTGCCCCTGCTCGGCGCCACCGGTGTCGCCTTCGCCGGCGGACTGGGCGCGGCCGTGTTCGTGCTCGCGCTGGCCGGTACCGGGGGCACCGGGATCGTGCGGCTGGTGCTGGCGGGCACCGCGATCGCGCTGGCCCTGATCTCCGTGACCCAGGTCCTGCTGCTGCTCTACGCCCAGGAAACCCGCGGCCTGTTCGCGTGGGGCGAAGGATCGCTGGAGCAGAACGGGCTCGCCGGTGTCCGCACCCTCGGCCCCCTCGTCGGCCTGGCGCTGGCCGCGTTGCTCGGCATGGCCCGGCGACTGGACCTGATCCACGTCGGCGACGACCACGCCCGGACGCTGGGGGTCCACGTCGGACGGCTCCGCTTCGCCGCGATCGCGCTGGCCGTGCTGCTGGCCGCGGCGGCGGTGACCCTGGCGGGCCCGATCGGGTTCGTCGGCCTGGCCGCACCGGCCCTGGCCCGGCTGCTCGCGTCCGTGGTCCCGGGCCTGCACCGGCACGCCGCGCTGCTCCCGTTCTCCGCGGCGCTGGGCGCGGCGCTCCTGCTGGGCGCCGACGTGCTGCTCCGCGCGATCATCAGCCCGCAACGAGCCCTGGAAGTGCCGACGGGAGTCGTGACGACGATCCTCGGCGCGCTCTTCCTCGTGGTACTGGCCCGCACCGCCAGGATCACCTCCGCGACCGCCGAGCCGCCCGCGGCCGGCGCCCGAGCCGGCGTGAGCGCCGTCCGGTACCGGGTGCTCCTGGGCGTGCTGGTGTTCGCGATCGCCGGCGTCGCCGTGGGGGCAGTGCTGCTCGGGGACGCGAAACTGCTGCTGGGCGACGTCGTCAACTGGGTGACCGGCCAAGCGGGCCCGATCGTCACCGGCGTGCTGGACACCCGCGTCCCCCGCGTGGTGGCCGCGCTGCTGGCGGGCGCGGCGCTGGCGCTGGGCGGTGCGCTCACCCAGGCGGTCGCCCGCAACCCGCTGGCCGAACCGGGGATGATCGGGGTCGTCGGCGGCGCGGGCCTCGGCGCGGTCACCGTGCTCACTCTCGGGTCCGGGGTCGGCTTCTGGACCTTGACCGGCTCCGCGGGCCTGGGTGCCGCCCTGGCGATGGCCGTGGTCTTCGCCGTGGCCGCTCGAGGCGGCTTCGCCAGTGAACGCCTGGTGCTGATCGGCTTCGGCGTGCACGCGGCGGCGCAGGCACTGGTGACGCTGCTGATCACCCTGTCCGACCCGTGGAACGAGACCAAGGCGCTGACCTGGCTGGGTGGCTCGACCTACGGCCGGACCTTCACCCACCTCGTGCCGATGGCGCTGGTTCTCCTGCTGGTGGCGCCCGTGCTGATCCGCATGCGGCGCGAGCTCGACCTGCTGGCGCTGGACGACGAGACGCCCCGGGTGCTGGGCGTGCCCGTCGCCCGGTCGCGGTTGCTGCTGCTGTCGTGCGCCGTGCTGCTGACCGGCGCGGCGGTCGCGGGGATCGGGGTGCTCACGTTCGTCGGGCTGGTCGCTCCGCACGCGGCCCGCGCGATCGTGGGCAGCCGGCACTCCCGCCTCCTGCCCGCGGCGGCGCTGCTGGGCGCGATTTTGGTCTGTGCGGCCGACACCGCCGGCCGCACGGTCATCGCCCCCGGCCAGCTCCCGGCCGGCTTGATGACCGCGATCATCGGGGCGCCCTACTTCGTGTGGCTCCTGTACCGGCACCGGAGACGGTGACGGGCGTCAGCGAGCCGGCAGCTCCGGCGGCACGCCGCCCGGGAACTGATCGGCGGTGACGCGCGGCTCCCGCGCGAAGGTGACCCCGCGGAACTCCGCCTTCCTGCGGAACATCGCGTCGCGCAGGCCGAGCGTGCCGTCGAAGACCGCGCCGGAGAAGCTCGCGTCGCGGGTGAAGTCGGCTTCCCGGAAGCTGACCTCGTGCCGGAACGCGGCGCCGGGGAAGTTGGCGTTGCCGGCGAAGGTGGTTCCGACGAACCTCGCGTTGCCGGCGAAGACCGCGCCGCGGAACTCGGCGTCGGCGGCGAAGCGCGCCGAGGCGAAGTCGGCGCCGTGGGCGAAGACGGTCTTGGTGAACCACGCGCGGCGGGCGAACCTCGTCCCGGAAAACCCGGCGTCGGCGGTGAAGGACGTGCCTTCGAACCGGGCGCCGCGCAGGAACTTCGTCTCGGTGAAGTCGGCTCCCCCGGTGAACGTCATGCCGCGGAACAGCGCGCGTCCGGTGAACGCCGCCTGGCCGAAGTGGGCTTCGCCGGTGAAGGTGGTGTGCTCGAAGGCCGCGTCCTCGGTGAAGGTCGTCCCGGTGAAGCGGGCACTGCCGGAGAACGTGACGCCGTCCAGCCGCAGGGCGTGCACTTGACAGCCGCCGAAGTCGGCGTCGAGCAGGACCGCGCCGGTCAGGTCGAGCTCCAGGTCCGGCCAGAACGTGGCCGCCCGGCCCGGGCGCAGGTGGGCGGCGAGGATGCGCTGGGCGGTGAGCCGGACTTCGCGCTCCCGCCGCACGCTCGGGTCGTCGGCCGGGTCGATCGGCATCCGCAGGTAGGCGCACACCACGTTGACGATGGTCTGCCGCTGCCCCGGGTTGTCCTGGGCCAGCCGTTCCAGCGCGTAGAGCCCGCCCAGGCGAACCGGGGCCTCGCCGGCCCCGAGGTGCTCGACGGCCTTGGTGAACAGCTCGGTGATGCGCCGGGCCGCCGCGTCGGCTTCGGTGGCCGCGGCGACGCGCTCCTGCAGGGCGTACGCGCGGGCGACGTCAGCCTGGTCACGCTCCTTCTGGAGCAGGGCGAACTCCGTGGACCGCTGCCGTCGCCACGCCATGTACAGCGCGAACAGGCCGCCGCCGCCCAGACCGAGGCTCAACCCGATCCGGAGCACCTCCAGCCGGGCGGTCACCCGGGCCGGGTCGGCCCCGTCCGTGGCGAGGCCGAGCCAGAGACCGGCACCGCCGCGGCCACGACGAGCACGGTCCCGACGGCCGCGGCCAGCACCGCCCGGCCCGACAACGGGGTCACCACCGGCTTCGACGGCGGGGCGGGCGAGGAGCCTGAAGCGGAATCGATCACGACCCCATCATGACGGGCGCCGTCGTTCCGGCCGTCCCCGGCCGAACGGGGGCGAAGTCTGAGCATCCCACCAGTCTTCGCGCCCGGCGCTGGGCCCGGCCCGCCCGCGCGCGATTCACTGGCCTCCCCGCGCGAGCGGGCGGAGAAGGGGAGAACCAGGCGCGATGCGGATGGCTGAGCTCAGCGCGGATTCGGGTGTTCCGGTCGCGACGATCAAGTACTACCTGCGCGAGGGCCTGCTGCCCGCGGGCCGCCGGATCGGCCCCAACCAGGCGGAGTACACCCCCGAGCACGTCAAGCGGCTGCGGCTCGTCTGCGCCCTGCGCGAGATCGGGGGGCTGTCGCTGGCCGAGGTGGCCGACGTGCTCGCGGCCCTCGACGCCGGCCGCGCGGCGCGGGTCGTGCTCGGCGTGGCGCAGGACGGCCGGGTCACCGTCCGCCCGGTCCCCGCGCCGGCCCGGGCCTGGGCCCTCGGCCGCGTCGCCGAGCTGCTCGGCGAGCCGGCGGACGACACCGGCCCGGCCGTGGCCAACCTGGTCACCGTGCTGGCCGTCTGCCACGGCCTGGGTCATGACGGGATTTCCGGCCGGCTCGCCGAGTACGCCGCCCTCGCCCGCGAGGTCGCCGCGGTCGACGCCGCCCTGATCGACGACATCGGCCCGGCCCGGCGCCCCGCGGAGACCGCGCTCATCACCACCCTGCTCGGCGAACGGCTGTTCGCCGAGCTCCGCCACCTGGCCCTCGTCGACGTCCTGACCGCGGCATCTGCCGAAGCCTGACGCCGGGGCCCGCCGGCCCCGGCGCCGGATTCCGTCAGCGCTTCCGGTTCAGCGGCGCCCGGCCCGCGTACTCCGCCGCCGTCCCCAGGTCCTCCTCGATCCGCAGCAGCTGGTTGTACTTCGCCGTGCGGTCGGCCCGCGACAGCGAACCGGTCTTGATCTGGCCGCAGTCCACGGCGACCGCCAGGTCGGCGATCGTCGTGTCCTCGGTCTCCCCCGACCGGTGCGACAGCACCACGCCGTACCCCGCGCGCGAAGCCACCTCGACCGCGTCGAGCGTCTCGGTGAGCGTGCCGATCTGGTTGACCTTGACCAGGATCGCGTTGGCCACGCCCTGTTCGATGCCCTCCGACAGCAGCGCCACGTTCGTGCAGAAGACGTCGTCGCCGACGAGCTGCACCTGCTCGCCCAGCGCCCGGGTCACCAGCTGCCAGCCGCCGATGTCGTCCTGGGCCATGGCGTCCTCGATCGACGCGATCGGGTACCGGGCGACCAGGTCGCGCAGGTACCCGGCGTGCTCGGACGCCGACCGCTTCACGCCTTCGCCGCGGTAGTGGTAGATCCCGTCCTCGGAGAACTCCGAGGCCGCCAGGTCCAGCATCAGCACCACGTCGTCCCCGGGCACGTACCCGGCCCGCTCGATCGCGCGCACCACGAAGTCCAGCGCCTGGTCGGCCGTGTCGAGCTGGGGCGCGAACCCACCCTCGTCGCCGACGTTCGTGTTGTGCCCGGCGTCGCGGAGGATCCCGCGCAGCGTGTGGAACACCTCGGCGCCGACCCGGACCGCCTCCGCGAAGCTGGACGCGCCGACCGGCGCGATCATGAACTCCTGGAAGTCGATGCCGTTGTCGGCGTGCACGCCGCCGTTGACGATGTTCATCATCGGCGTCGGGAGCAGGTGCGCGTCGTCCCCGCCGAGGTGGCGGTAGAGCGGCAGCACCTGTGCCTGCGCGGCGGCCTTCGCCACCGCCAGCGACACCCCGAGGATGGCGTTCGCGCCCAGGCGCGCCTTGTTCGGCGTGCCGTCCAGCTCGATCATCACGCGGTCCACAGTGGCCTGTGACCGCGAGTCGAGGCCCACGACCGCGCCGGCCAGCTCGCCGTTGACCGCGGCGACGGCCTTCGAGACCCCCTTGCCGAGGAACCGGCGCGGGTCGCCGTCGCGCAGCTCGACGGCTTCGCGCGTGCCCGTCGACGCGCCCGACGGCACCGCCGCCCGCCCGAACGACCCGTCGGCCAGCTCGACGTCGACCTCGACGGTCGGGTTGCCGCGGCTGTCCAGGATCTCCCGGCCGGTGACTTGGGCGATGGCAGTCATTTCTCTCCTCAGCGCACGACCGGGGTCGCACCTCGGGGTTCGGGGAAGGTCCGGCGGGACGAACACGGCACGGGGCGGGACGACGTCGTCACCGGCCACCGGCCGGACCGGTACCACCGTTCTACCGGGCCGGGACTGGGGAAAACCCCAGGATCACCCCGCGCGGGCATTCCCGGCCAGGCGCCGGGGAGCCCGGTACCGCGCGCGTCCGGCCGATGGGCCAGGCTGGGCGCGCCGGCCGGACCCCCGGCCGGCGATCGCGCGCAGACGGGAGAGACGTGGCCGTTCGGAGTGGGGTGCGGGGATCCCGCCGGTCGGAACTGGCGGGCCGGGACTGGGAACTGCGGGTGCTCGCCGAACGCGCCCGCACCACCGCGCTCGGCGAAGGGCAGGCGGTGCTGCTGCGCGGGGCCGCCGGGATCGGGAAGACCAAGCTGCTGTCCGTCGCGCTCGACGAGCTGGCCGGGACCGCCGCCACCGTGCTCGCCGCGACCTGCGCCGACACCGGCGCCGCGGCCTATGAAGCAGTCCGCGCGCTGTTCGGTCCACTGTGGCCGCGCGGGGACGCCGAGGAGGCCGCTCTGCTCACCGGCAGCGCCCGGCTCGCGCTGCCCGCCCTCGCCCCCGAACGCGGCGACGGCTCCGTCGACACCTACTCGGTCATGCACGGCCTCTCCTGGCTGGTGGCCGGCCTCGCGGCCCGGGGTCCCGTCGTCCTGGCGGTCGACGACGCCCAGTGGTGCGACGAGACCTCCCTGCGCTGGCTGGGCTTCCTCCTGCGCCGGGCCGAGGACCTGCCGGTGCTGGTGCTGCTGACCCAGCGCACCGGCCCGGACGAGCCCGGCCCGGAGGCGCTGGCCGAGCTCGGTACGGCCGCGAACTGCCTGGCGGTCGACCTCGCGCCGCTGGCCGCCGCCGCGGTCGCCGACGTCCTGGCCACCGGGTTCGGCGCGACCCCGGACCCGGAGTTCGTCCGCCGCGCCGTCGCCGTCACCGGCGGCAACCCCTTCCTGCTCGACCGCGTGATCGGCGCGCTGCGCGACCGCGTGCCCCCGGACGCCGGGCACGCCGGCGTGCTCGACGAGCTCGGCCGGGAAGCGGTCGTCCGCCCGCTGCTGGACCGGCTGTCCCCCGGCGCCCTGTCCGTCGCGCGCGCGATCGCGGTGCTGGGCGGTGAGGAGCTGGAGACGATCGCCGCGCTCGCCGGCACCCGGCCCGGCCCGGCGGGCCACGCCGTGCAGGCCCTGCGCGACGGCGAGCTGCTCGAACCGGACCGCTTGGTCTACGCCCACGACCTCATCCGCACGGCCGCGCTGAACACCGCGGACCCGGCCGAGCTGGCCCGGCTGCGCGCACGCGCGGCCATGCTGCTCAACGACAGCGGCCGCTCGAGCGAAGAGGTCGCGGTGCACCTGCTGGTGCTCGACGGGCCACCGCAGCCGTGGATGGTCACGGTGCTGCGGGAGGCGGCCGCGGCCGCCGAAAGCCGGGGTGCCCCCGCGGCGGCCGCGCGGTACCTCGCGCAGGTGCTGCGGGCCGGCGAGGACGACGTCCCCGTGCTCGTGCACCTGTCCCGGGTACTCGGGCAGATCGACCCGGCGGCGTCGCTGCGGCACCTCGAACGCGCGCTCCGGCTGGTGGACGACCCGCGCCGGCGGGTGCCGATCGCCATGCAGTACGTCATGGTGTCGCTGAGCGCGCAGAACGCCCAGCGGTCCTACTCGCTGGCGACGGAGGTGTCCGACGCGCTCGAAGCGGTGCTCGGGGCCGACCCCTCCCCCGCCGACCGGGCGCTGCGCATGGTCAGCCAGTCGGCGCTGCTGCTGTCCGGGCTGGACGAGAAGGCCACCGTCGCCCAGGTCGGCGCGAGGTTCCGCGACGTCGTCCCGCCGCCGGGCGACACCGCCGAGGAGCGCGAGCTGCTCGGCATGCTCTCGTCGCTGGGCACCCTGCAGGGCCGCCCCGCCGCCGAAGTCGTCGCCCAGGCCGTCCAGGTGCTGCGCATCGGCGACGTCGCCCCGGGTGGGTGGGCGGTGCTGGGCGCCGTGCTCACCCTCTTCCTCGCCGATCGGCCCGAGCCCGCGCTCGCGGCGATCACCGGCGTGCTCGACCACGCGCAGCGCCGCGGCGAAGCGTGGACCTACGTCCTCGGGGCGACCGTCCGCGCGCTGATCCACCAGTTCTGCGGCAACCTCACCGACGCGCTGGCAGACGCGCAGTACTCCTTCGACGTCATCACCCAGGAGCGCTGGGCGCCCGGCATCGCGATGCCGCAGGCCGTGCTGGGGTCGCTGCTCGTGCGGCAAGGCGACCCGGCCGGCGCGGAGCGGGCGCTGGCCGCGATCGTCCGGCCCCGGCTGGAAGACTTCACGCTCGAGTACCACTGGTACCTGCTCGCGAAGGCCCGCGCGCGGGCCGCCCTGGGCGACGTCGACGGCGCGCTCGCCGTGCTGCGCACCTGCGGGGAAAGCCTGGCCGGCAGCGGGATCGGCAACCCCGTGCTGGCGCCGTGGTGGTACGAGTCGGCCGAGCTGCTGGCCGGGCTCGGCCGGACCACCGAGGGCGAGGCCGTGCTCGACGGCGTCGAGGCCGCGGTCCGTCGCTGGGGCACCCAGCGGGCACTGGGCATGCTCGAGACCTCGCGCGGGGTGCTCGCGACCGGGGACGCGGCGATCGAGCGGCTGCGGCACGCGGCCGAGCTCCTGGCGGATTCGCCGGCGAAGGTGGAGCAGGCGAAGGCCGAGTACCTGCTCGGCAGGCGGCTGCTGGCACGCGGGGACGCCGAAGGCGCGCGAGAACGGCTGCGCCGCTCGATCGACCTTTCCGTGCTCAGCCGGGACAAGCAGCAGCTCGGGCTCGCGCTGCCGGCGCTGGCCGAAGCGGGCGGGCGGATGCGGCACGGCACCGGCTCGCCGTCGGACGCGCTGAGCGGCAGCGAGCGGCGGGTCGCCCAGCGGGCCGCCGAGGGCGCGACCAACCGGGAGATCGCCGAGTCGTTGTTCATCACCCAGCGCACGGTCGAGGTCCACCTGACGAGCGTCTACCGCAAGCTCGGCATCACCGGGCGCGCCGAACTGGCGGCAGCCTTGCGCGACCGCTGAGTCACGGTCGGTCGCGGATTGCCCGGCTGTGCCCGGGAAATCTGGCCGCGCGGGCAGAGCTCCCGCCCCCGGCGCGCGGCCCGGTGCCGCGGCCCGGGCGCCCGCTTAGGCTGCCCTCGGCCCGGGTCGACGTCGACCCGCCGGTGGAGGTGGTCGTTCCGTGCGCGAGTCGCGTCTCGTCGGCCGGGAGCGCGCAGTGAGCGTGCTCGGCGACTTGGTCGCGGGCTTGGCGGACGGCCGCGCGGCCACGGCGGCGATTTCGGGGGCGGCGGGCACGGGCCGGACGGCGCTGCTGGAGTGGGTGCTCGCGGCCGCGCCGGGCGCGCCGGCCTCGTGCGTCCCGGACGGGATCCCGTTCGGCGCGGTGACGCAGCTGGCCGGGGCGCTGCTGCCCCCCTCCGCGTACGCCGACCTGGTGACTGCGTGCCTCGACGACCGCGAGCGCGCGGCCGGCCGGCTGTGCGACGCGTTCGCGAGCCTCGCCGCCGAGGGGCCGCTGGTGCTGGCCGTCGACGACCTGCAGTGGGCGGACGAGTGGTCGCGGTGGTGGTTCGAGGAGATGGCCGCCCGCACCGGCGACGCTCCGGTGTTGCTGCTCGCCACTTCGCACGAGCCGCTGGCGGTGGGTCATGGGATTGCGTTGTCCCCGTTGACGACCGCCGAGACGACGACGCTGGCGCACCGGGTGCTGGGCGAGCTGCCGCGAGAGGTGCTGGCGGCCGCGCTGGACGTGGTCCGCGGGCGACCGGCGGTGCTGGAGGAGTTGGCGGAGCGGTGGAAGGCGGGCTCGGAGGCGGGGGCAGCCGAGCCCTGGTCGGCCGCGCTCGACCTCGCCCGCGACCGGCCGGTGGGCCTGGCGCCGCACCGAGACCCGGCGGCGCCCGCACGGTTCGCGGGTCTGGCCGCGCACCGAGACCCGGCCCAGTTCGCACCCGCAGCGGGTTTGGCCTCGCACTGGAACCCGGCCCGGGTGGCGGCGGCCGGGCGGGCGGTGACATCGGCGCGGGCGGCGCGGGTCCGGCGCGGCCTGCCACCGGACGCGCTGGCCCTGCTGCGGGCGATGGCGGTTTCGGAGCGCCTCGACGTCGTGGCGGCGGTCGGCCTGGCCGGGCTGTCTTCGGCGGCCGCGCCCAAGGCGCTGAGCGCGCTGGAGGCGAGCGGATTGGTGACGGACGGGCGTCTGGCGGAGCCGCACCTGGCGGCGGACGCGCTGGCCGAGCTGGCTGAATCCGAGCGGGACGAGCTGTACCGCCGGGGCGCGGAGCTGGCCCACCGGACCGGAGCGGGTGCCCTGGTCGCGGCCGAGCTGCTGCGCGCGGCGCCCCCGGTCGGCGAGCCGTGGGCGCGGACGGTGCTCGTGGAGGCGGCGGAGCAGTGGTCGGCGCAGGGCAACCCCGTGGCGGCGGCCGAAGCCCTGCGGCGCGCGTTGGCCGAGCCGGCCCGTCCGGCCGATCGGGCGGTCCTGCTGATCCGACTGGCCTCGGCCGTGGTCCGCCGCGAACCCGACCACGCGGACCGGCGGCTGGTCCAGGTGCTGACGGAACCGGACCTGGCCGAGCACCCGGCCGCCGCCACGGCCGCGGACCTCCTCCTGGCCCGCGGCGACGCGGAGACGGTGCACCGGCTGGTGGCGGAGCTGGGTTCCCCGGAACCGGGCCGTTCGTCCACTGTGGATCCGGCGTTGGTGGCGCTGGGTGTGCTGGCACGGGAGGAAGCGGCGGTCGATCCGGAGATGCCGGTGCCCGCACTGCCCGGCCCGGACGTCTTGGACACGGAGGCACCGGCCGGCGAGGCACGCCCGAGCACGCCCGGCGGGGAATCCGCAGCATCCCCCGCAAGGACCCCGGCGCACCCCGGCCACGCCACCTCAAGCCTCCACCGGCCGCCACCCACTGTCCCCCGCGATCCCGCCGCAGCCGGGGTCGCCGCCTTCCGGCTCGCCGTTCGCGGGGAACAGCGCACCACCGTTCTCGCTCTCGCCGATCGGGCGCTCGTCGTGCGGGAAGAGGCGCCGCTCATGCCGCGCCTCGCCGCCTGCCGGGCCTTGCTCTGTGCCGGGGTTGCCGGTGCGGCCGTCGATGCGCTGACCGCCGTCGTCGCGGCCGCCCGGCGACGGGATGCGCGGGCCGCCGCCGCACGGGCGCTCGTCCTGCGGGCCGACGTCGCGCTGCGCGGTGATCGGCCGGACGATGCCCTGCGGGATCTCGCCGCCGCCGATCGGGAACTGCCCGCGCGCTGCTGGCATCCCGCCGCCCTCCCGGCCCGGTCCGCCGTCGAGATCGCCGTTCACCTGCGCCTCGGGCGGCTCGAGCACGCCCGCAACCTCGCCGCCGAGCCGCGGCCGCGCGGGGGTGGCCACTCCGCGGCCGCCGCGTTCCTGCTGCACGCCGAGGCGGAACTCGCCCTGGCCGGGGCCGACCCGGGAACGGCGCTCTCCGCGGCCCTCGAGTGCGGCCGCGTCCTGCGCTCGCGCGGCTGGGTCAACCCGATGCTCACCCCCTGGCGCACCACCGCGAGTCTTGCGCTGCGCCGCCTCGGCCACCGCGAAGCCGCCGCCACCCTGGCGGCCGAAGAACTGAGCCTCGCCGAACGTTGGGGCACCGCCGCGGCCCTCGAGGCCCTGCGCGACCGGGTCGCCGCCGGGCATCGCGCGGTGCCCGCGCCGCGGCGGCCCGCCGATCCGCCGCCCGCGCTGCGGTTCCCGCCCGCGCGGCCCGACGCCCTCTCCCCCGCCGAACGCGAAGTCGCCGAGCTCGCCGCGCGCGGGCTCGCCAACCGGGAGATCGCCCGGGAGCTGTCGATCGCGCTGCGGACCGTCGAACTGCGGCTGACCAAGGTCTACCGCAAGCTCGGTCTCCAAGGCCGGGGAGCGCTCGCGGACCACTGGCCCACCCGGACGCCGGGCGGCTGAGGCGGTGCTGTTCGAACGCGAAACCCAGGACGCCGTCCTGGCCGCAGCGCTGCGGGGTACCGGCGGGGTCGTCGTGGTGCGCGGGGAAGCCGGGACCGGCCGTTCGGCGCTGCTGCGGCAGCTCGGCCGCCTCGCCGTGGGCCGGGGCGCGCGGGTTCTGCGGGCCGGCGGGGCCCCCGCCGAACGGGACTTCCGCTTCGGTGTCGTGCGGCAGCTCGTCCTGCCGCTGCTCGGCGACCCGTGCGAAGCCGCGCTGCCCCCGCTCGCCGGGAAGCTGATCCGGTCGCCGGCCCCGGACGGCGACGACGTCCCGCTGCTCTACGGCCTGCACGTCCTGCTGGCCGCCCTCGCCGAGTCCGGGCCGGTCGTGGCGCTGGTCGACGACCTGCGTTGGGTCGACGCACCTTCGCTGCGCGCCTTGGCTTTCCTCGCCGGACGGCTGCGCGGGACGCGGGTGACCCTCGGCGTCGTGCTGCCCGGCAGCTCCCGTGCGCCGGTGCTGCGGGAGATCGCCCGGACGGCGGAGCACGAGGTCGTGGCCCGGCCGCTGTCCCCCGCCGGCACCCACGAGCTGGTCGCCGCCCGGATCGGGACCAGGCCCGAGCCGGCGTTCGCGGCGGCCTGCCACGACCTCACCGGCGGCCGGCCGAAGGACCTCGACGAACTCCTGTCCCGCGCGTTCGCCCACCGGCTGGGTGGAACGGCCACCGCCTGCGAGCCACTGCGCGAACTCGGCGCCGCCGTGCGGCGGGAGCGGCTGCGGTTGCTGGTCCGGCGGGAACCGGAGGTCGAAGCGTTCGCGCGGGCGGTCGTGACGCTCGGGCGGCACGCGGAACCCGAACTGGTCGCCCGCTTGGCCGGGCTGGACGAAGCGGCGTGCGCCGAAGCGCGCGCCCTGCTCGGCGACGCCTGGCTGAGCACCGCCGTCGACGGACGGCTGGTCCCCGAGCCCGCGCTGGTGCGGGTGGTCGAGGAGACGCGGACCGCCGCCGACACCGCGGCCGCCCACCGGGCCGCGGCGGCTTTGCTGACCGCACAAGGGTTTCCGCCCGAGCACGTCGCCGCGCAGCTGCTGAGCGTCGACACCCTGCGCGGGCGGGAGGAGGTCGCGACCCTGCGGGCGGCGGCCGTCGCGGCGCACCGCCGGGGCGCCCGGGACCTGGCGGCGCGCTACCTGCGGCGGGCCCTGCTGGACGCGCCGCCCGGGCAGCCGGGCCGGGCCCGGCTGCTCACCGAACTGGCCGCCGCCGAACCCGATCCGCAGGCGGCCGTGCGGTACCTCGTGCAAGCCGCGCCGCTGCTGCCCGCGGGCCGCGAACGGGCCGAAGCGGTCGCGCGGATCCCGCTCACCGCCGCCGCGCGCGGACCGCTGGTGACGGAGCTGGTCCGGTCGGTCACCGGCCCGGACGACCCCCGGCACCTACGGGTCCCGGACCGAGCCGGAACCGGCACCCGGACCGCACCCCCACCACCGGCGAGCGAACTCACCCGCACGGTCATCGGCTGGGAAGACCCCCAACCCACCCACCGCAACACCGCACCACCGACGACCGAACTCACCCGCACGACCACCAGCCCGGACGACCCCCAGCCCACCGGAACCCGCGCCCACACCACCGCACCGCCCACGACCGAACTCACCGGCCCGTGCGACCCCGAGCTCGCCCGGCGCCTGGAAGCCCGCGACTGGTTCGCCGCACTCGAGGAGCCGGGCCGGCCGGCCGCGGCCGCCGCCCGGCTGCGGCAGCTTCCCGAGCGGCCGCGGGGCCCCGGCGAGCGGGAACTGCGCGCCGTGCTGTTGCTGGCCGCCACGCTCGGCGGGCGCGTCACCGCCGACGAAGCGGCCCGGCACGCCACCGTCCTGCTGGACCACGAGCCGGCGCGGACCGTCCGGGCCGGGACCGCGCTGCGGATCGTCCCGCTCGTGCTGACCGCCGCGGGCCGCCCGGACGCTGTCACGTCGTGGCTGGCGTCGGCGGGCGGGCCGCGGGCCACCACCGCGACGCGGGTGCTCGTCGACGTCCACCACGCGCTGGCGCTGCTGTCGCGCGGCCGGTTCGCCGAGGCCGGGGAGCCGGCCGAGCGGGCGTTCCGCGCGGCCGAGCCGGGGAGCTACGACGTGCTGGCGTTGCCGGCCACGACCCTCGCCCTGGCCGCGGACGCGGCGCGCCGCCGGGATCTGGCCCGGCAGGTGCTCGACGGCCTCCCCCGCTCCGACGACCTCGCGGTGTTCGCGGTCGGCCGCGGCCTGCGGGGCATGCTGGCCGCCCGTGAAGACCCGGACGCGGCGCTGGCGCAGTTCCTCGACCGCGGCCGCCTGCTGGACCGGGCGGGCTGGCACAACCCCGCGATCTACCCGTGGCGCGGGTCGGCGGCGCTGCTGGCCCTGCGGCTCGGCCGGGCCGAGCAGGCCCGGCAGCTGGCCGGCGAACACCACCGCCTCTCCGTCGCGTGGGGTGCGCCCGCGATCGTCGGGCGGTCGCTGCGGGTGCTCGCCGCACTGGCCGACCGGCGGCACGCGGTCGAGCTGCTGCGGGAAGCGGTGGCACTGCTGGACGACGCGCCGGACGAGCTCGAAGCCGCCAAGGCCTGCGCCGACCTGGGCACCCGCCTGCGCACGACGGAACCGGAGACGGCACGGCGGTTGCTGGCCCGCGCGCGGCAACTGGCCGAAAGCTGCGGCGCGGGCCGGCTCGAAGGGCACGAAGACGGCACCTTCGGCCACGCGGAGCTGCCGCGGCCCACGGCGGAGCTGACCGCGGGCGAGGCGACCGTCGCGCGCCTGGCAGCGAGCGGGCGGACCAACACCGAAATCGCCGACGAGCTGAGCATCAGCCGCCGGGCCGTCGAGAAGCACCTGACCAGCCTGTACCGGAAGCTGAAGATCGACGGCCGCGCCCAGCTGGCCCGGGCGCTCGGCGCACGCTCCACAGTGGACTAGTCACCGGCCCCCAGCTTTTCGTCCAGCAGCGCGAACATCTCGTCGTCGCTGGCCTCGGCGAAGTCGAAGCCGTCGCCGGCCACGTCGTCACGGGCGGTCCAGACGCCGCGCACCTGCTCCAGGCGCGCGGTGATCTCCTCGTGCGCGCCGGGGTCGATCGCCGGGTCCCGCAACGCCTTCTCCAGCCGGGCCAGATCGGCCAGGATCGCCTGCTCCGGTTTCTCGTCCGGGGCGAGCAGCTCCGCGAGGTGCCGGGCGAGGTCGCGCGGGGTCGGCTGGTCGAACGCCAGTGTCGCGGGCAGCGCCAGGCCCGTCACCGCCGTCAGGCGCCGGCGCAGCTCGACCGCCGTCAGCGAGTCGAAGCCCAGCTCCGTGAACGCCTGGTCGGGTCCGACGCTGTCCTGGTCGCCGTGCTCCAGCACCACCGCCACGGCGTCGGCGACCACCTCCAGCAGCAGCTCGGTCCGCTCCGCCGCGCCGAGCCCGGCCAGCCGGGGCGCGAGGTCCGGCCCGGCCGCCGCGGGCCGGGCCGCGGGCCGCCGGGGCGGGACGAGCGTGCGCAGCGCCGGCGGGACGTCGCCGAGGGCGCGCAGCGCGGGCAGATCGAGGTGCACCGGCACCACGACGGGGTCGGCACCCGCGCGGACGGCGTCGAACGCGGCCAGGCCGTCCGCCGGGGCGAGGAGCCCGACACCCGCGCGGGCCAGCCGCCGGATCTCCGCTTCGGGCAGGGCCGCCGTCATGCCGGTTTCGGCCGTCCACGGGCCCCACGCCAGCGACACCGCGGGCAGCCCGCGGCGCTGCCGGTGGACGGCGAGGGCGTCGAGGACCGCGTTCGCCGCCGCGTAGTTCGCCTGGCCCGCACCGCCGAACGTGCCCGCGAGCGACGAGAAGAGCACGAACCCGGCGAGGTCGTGCCCGGCCGTCAGCTCGTGCAGGTGCCGGGCGCCGTCGGCCTTGGGGCGCAGCACGGTGTCGAAGCGCTCCGGCGAAAGCGAGCCGACGACGCCGTCGTCCAGCACGCCCGCCGCGTGCACGACCGCGGTGAGGTCGAGGCCCGCCAGCACGTCCGCGACCGCGGCGCGGTCCCCGACGTCGCAGGCCCGCACCTCCGCCCGGGCGCCCAGCTCCGCGAGCTCGTCGAGGAGCCCGGGCTCGGCGGTGCCGGACCGGCTGACCAGGACCAGGTGCCGGTGCCCACCGGCGGCGAGGTGCCGGGCGACCAGCGCGCCGAGGCCGCCCGTGCCGCCGGTGATGAGCACCGCGCGGTCGCGGTCCCACTCGGTGACGGCGTCCCCGGGCGTGGCCCGTTCGACCCGCGCGGCCGCGACCACGCCGTCCTGGATGGACAGTTCCGGTTCCCCGGACCCGAGGAAGTCGCCCACGGCCAGGGATCCGTCGGAATCGACCAGGACGAACCGGCCCGGGTTCTCCTGCTGCGCGGACCGCACCAGCCCCCAGACGGCGGCCGCCGCGAAGTCCTCGCCGTCGAGCGCACCGGCGGTCCGCACGACCAGCTTCGCGGTTTCGAAGCGCGAGTCGGCGAGCCACGCCTGGACCAGCGCCAGCACCTCGGCCGTGCCGGTGCGGAGGTCGGCGCCCGCGGGAACGGCCACCTCGACGAACTCGGGCACCGCGACCAGTTCGGCCAGGGCCCGCGCCGGATCCGTGAGGGCGTACGCGGGGACCGTGACGACGTCGGCGGACGCGGCGGCGATCGGCGTCCAGCCGAGCCGGTAGAGGTGCGTGGGGCGCAGCTGAGCGGCCTCGCGGACGGTGAGCCCGTCGACCGACGCGACCGGAGCGCCGGAGGCGTCGGCGATCGCGAGGCTGATCGTGTCCGGGCCCGCCGGGGCCAGCCGGACCCGCAGGTCCGCCGCCCCGGGCCGGTGCACGGACACCCCGCGCCAGGTGAACGGCAGCGCGGGCGGGCCGTCGGGCTCGGCGACCAGCGTGGCGTGCAGGACGGCGTCGAGCAGCGCCGGGTGCAGGCCGAAGCCGTCGGCGTCGTCGACGCGG
This sequence comes from Amycolatopsis sp. NPDC051045, assembly GCF_040682955.1. Lineage (NCBI taxonomy): Bacteria > Bacillati > Actinomycetota > Actinomycetes > Pseudonocardiales > Pseudonocardiaceae > Amycolatopsis > Amycolatopsis sp. NPDC051045. The sequence continues at coordinate 268,441 of NZ_JBFBCC010000011.1, read as the reverse complement.
ACTTCGGCGAACAGCTCGGCACCGCGCCGCCACAGCGCCTTCAGGCCCTGGAACGCCGGGCCGTAGGCGAACCCGCGGTCGGCCAGGTCCTCGTAGGCGCCGGCCAAGCCGACCGGCACCGCCTCGTCCGGTGGCCATTCCGCGGTGGCGAAGTCCGCCGGCGCCGCATCCGGGGCGACGACGCCGGTCGCGTGCCGGGTCCACGAGCCGTCGTCGCCCGCGGAGTGGATCTCCACCGGGCGGTGCCCGGCCGCGTCGGGCGCGCCGAGGGAAACCTGGACGGTCACGGTCCCGGTCAGGACCAACGGCGTCAGCAGGGTCAGGTCGTCGACGCGCGCGCAGCCCGCTTGGGCGCCGAGGTGCCGCGCCAGCTCCAGCAGCGCCGTGCCGGGCACGAGGGTCGTGCCGAAGACGACGTGGTCGGCGAGCCACGGCTGCGCGGACGTCGACAGGCGTCCGGTGGCGACGACCGTGCCGGTGCCCGCCACTTCGACGGCCGCGCCGAGCACGGGGTGCCCACCGCCGCGCGGAGCGTCGGCCGGGCGGGCCGGCGGCCAGAACCGCCGGTGTTCGAACGGGTAGGCGGGCAGGTCGGCCCGCGGCCCGTCGGTGGCCCAGTCGACGTCGAGCCCGGAGACGTGCAGCCGGGCCAGCGCGCCGAGGAACGTCCGGTCCTCGGCGCGGTCGCGGCGGGCAACCGGGACGACGAGCGCGTCCGGCACGTCGACCAGACCGGACAGCACCGCATCCGGGCCGACCTCGACGAACCGCGTCACGCCGGCCGCGGTGAGCCGCTCGAGCGCGTCGGCGAAGCGCACGGCGTCGCGCACCTGCCGCACCCAGTGCGCCGGGTCGGTGACGTCGCCGGCGGCGATGAGCGGGATCCGGGGTTCGGCGAAGGTCAGGCCGGCGACGACGTCGCCGAACTCCGCCAGCATCGGGTCCATCAGCAGCGAGTGGAACGCGTGCGAGACGCGCAGGCGCCGCTGTTTGCCGAACTGGTCCGCGACGGCACTGACGGCGTCCTCCAGCCCGGACAGCACGACCGACGCGGGCCCGTTGACGGCGGCCAGGTCGACCCCCTCGCCCAGCAACGGGCGAACGTCCGCTTCGGACGCCTGGACGGCGATCATCACGCCGCCTTCGGGCAGCGCGCCCATGAGCCGGGCTCGGGCCGACACCAGCGTGCAGGCGTCGTCGAGGGTCAGCACGCCGGCGACGTGCGCGGCCGCGATCTCCCCGACCGAATGCCCGGTGACGAAGTCCGGGCGCACGCCCCACGACCCGAGCAGCCGCGCCGCGGCGACCTCGAACGCGAACAGCCCCGGCTGGGTGTACTCGGTGCGGTGCACCCGGTCGTCGTCCACCGCGGACCGGAGGGCCGGGTCGAGCCGGTCGAGGACCTCGTCGAACGCGGCCGCGAACACCGGGAAGCGCGCGGCCAGCGCGCGGCCCATGCCCGGCCGCTGCGCGCCCTGGCCGGAGAACAGGAACGCGGCCGGCCCGGCCGTCACCACGCCTTCGACGACGGCGGAAGACTGCTCACCGGCGGCGAACGCGGCCAGCGCGCCGGCGGGCCGGTCGGAGACGACGACGGCCCGGTGCGCGAACTTCGGACGCCGGGCCAGCGCCCGCCCCACGTCGGCCGCGGGCCACTCGTCCACTGCGGACGAAAGGCGGATCGCGTGGGTTCGCAAAGCCGCGGCCGAGCGAGCGGACAGCGGCCAAACCGACGGCCCTTCCGGAACTTCGGCCGGAGCGGGCACCTCGGGTCCTTGCTCGATGATCACGTGGGCGTTGGTGCCGCTGATGCCGAACGACGAGATTCCGGCCCGCCGCGGCCGCGCCACCGACGGCCAGACGCGGGCTTCGCCGACGACCTCCACGGCGCCCGCGGTCCAGTCCACGTGGGACGACGGGGTGCCGGTGTGCAGGCTGGCCGGGACGACGCCGTGGCGCATCGCCTGGATCATCTTGATGATGCCCGCGACGCCGGCCGCGGCCTGCGTGTGGCCGATGTTCGACTTCACCGAGCCGAGCAGCAGCGGGGTTTCCCGGTCCTGGCCGTAGGTCGCCAGCAGCGCCTGCGCCTCGATCGGGTCGCCGAGCATGGTGCCCGTGCCGTGCGCCTCGACGACGTCGACGTCCGAAGTGGACAGTCCGGCGCCGTCGAGCGCCGCGCGGATCACCCGCTGCTGGGACGGGCCGTTCGGCGCGGTGAGGCCGTTGGACGCGCCGTCGGAGTTGACCGCGGAACCCCGGACCACGGCCAGGATCCGGTGGCCGTTGCGGACCGCGTCGGACTGCCGTTCCAGGACCAGCAGGCCGACGCCTTCGGACCAGCCGGTGCCGTCGGCGTCGTCGGAGAACGCCTTGCACCGCCCGTCGGGGGACAGCCCGCGCTGGCGGGCGAACTCGACGAACGTCGCGGGGGTCGCCATCACCGTGACCCCGCCGGCCAGCGCCAGGGAGCACTCCCCCGACCGCAGCGCCTGGCTCGCCCAGTGCAGCGCCACCAGTGACGACGAGCACGCCGTGTCGACCGTGACCGCCGGGCCTTCCAGCCCGAGCGCGTAGGCGACGCGGCCGGACGCGACGCTCGGCGCGCTGCCGTTGCCCTGCTGGCCTTCGTAGTCGCTGCCGGCGAGCAGGCTGCCGTAGTCGCTGTACATCACGCCGGCGAACACCCCGGTCGCGCTGCCGCGCAGGGTCGCCGGGTCGATGCCCGCGTGTTCCAGGGCCTCCCACGAGGTTTCGAGCAGCAGCCGCTGCTGGACGTCGGTCGCGACGGCCTCACGCGGGCTCATGCCGAAGAACGCGGCGTCGAAGCCGGCGGCGCCGTGCAGGAACCCGCCCGCCCGCGCGTAGGTCGTGCCCGGGTGGTCGGGGTCGGGGTCGTAGAGCGCGGCCAGGTCCCAGCCGCGGTCGGCGGGGAACGGGCCGATCGCGTCGCGGCCGGCGGCGACCAGGTCCCAGAACTCGTCCGGCGATCCCGCGCCACCCGGGTAGCGGCAGCCCATGCCGACCACGACGATCGGGTCGTCGTCACGGGCGCGAGCCGGACGGACCTCGGCGACCGGTGCGTCGGCGCCGGTCAGCTCGGCCAGCAGGAACGCCGTGAGCGCCGCGCTGTTCGGGTGGTCGAACACCAGCGTCGTCGGGAGCCGCAGCCCGGTCGCGGCGGCGAGCCGGTTGCGCAGCTCGACGCCGGTGAGCGAGTCGAAGCCCAGCGCGGAGAACGCGCGGGACGGCTCGACGGCCGACCGGCCGGCGTGCCCGAGCACCGCCGCGACCTGCGTGGTGACCAGGTCGGCGACGACGTCGTGGCGCTCGGCTTCCGGCAGGCCGGTCAGCCGCGAGGCGAGTTCCCCCGCGGCGGCGGCCCGCCGCGTGATCGCGCGGACCAGCCCGCGCAGCGGCGCGGCGACCTCGCCGGACGCCGTCGCGGCCAGCCGGACCGGCACCAGCGCCGGTGTCCCGGCGCCGACGGCGGCGTCGAACAGCGCGAGGCCGTCTTCGGCGGTCAGCGCGGCGATCCCGGCCCGCGCCATCCGCGCGACCTCGGCGCCGCTGAGCTCCGCGGTCATGCCGCCGACCCCGGCCCACGGGCCCCAGGCGAGCGAGACCGCGGGCAGGCCGAGCGCGGCGCGGTGCTCGGCGAGCGCGTCGAGGTAGGCGTTGGCGGCGGCGTAGTTGGCCTGTCCCGCGCCGCCGATCGTGCCCGCGATCGACGAGAACAGCACGAATCCGTCGACGTTGCCGGCCAGCTCGTGCAGCAGCCACGCGGCTTCGGCCTTCGGGCGCCAGACGCGGTCGAGCTGCTCGCCGGTCATCGTCTCGACGGTGCCGTCTTCCAGGACACCGGCCGCGTGCACCACCGCGGTCAGGCGGTGGCCTTCGAGGACCGCGGAAAGCGCGGCGCGATCGGTGACGTCACAGGCGGCGACGGTCACCTCGGCCCCGGCGTCGGTCAGCTCGGTGACGTCGGCCCGGCCGCTGCGGCTGAGCAGCAGCAGGCGGCGCATGCCGTGCGCGGTCACCAGGTGCTTCGCCAGCAGGCGGCCGAGCCCGCCGGTGCCGCCGGTGATCAGGACGGTCCCGTCGGGGTCCCAGCCGAGCGGGGCGGGCTCGGCGGGCACCTTCGCGAGCCGCGGGACCTCGGCGACGCCGTCACGCACGCGGACCTGGGGCTCGCCGGTGGCCAGTCCGGCGTCGGCCGGATCGACGCTGTCGACGAGCGCGAACCGGCCCGGGTGCTCGGACTGGGCCGCCCGGACCAGCCCCCACACGGCGGCCGCGTCGAGGTCGGTACCGTCGGTGGCGCCGGTGGTGTGGAAGACGAGTTCCGCGTCGCGGGGTTCGGCGAGCCAGTCGCGGACCAGCTCCAAGGCCCGCGCGGGGCCGTCGGCCGTGACGACGACCCGGTCCCGCGTCTGCTGCCGGGTCGTTTCGGCCGGCACCCAGTCCAGCCGGTACAGCGCGTCGTGGGCGCGGGTGCGGGCGGCGGTCGCGGGCCGGAACGTCACCGCTTCGACGTCCGCGACCGGCTCGCCTTCGGCGTCCACGAAGGACAGGGAGACCGCGTTGTCCCCGGCCGGGGTGATCCGGACGCGCAGGAACGACGCGCCCGTGGCGTGCAGCCGGACGCCGCGCCAGCTGAACGGCACGTGCGGCCGGTCGTGCCCGGCGGTGAGCGCGACGGCGTGCAGGGCGGCGTCGAGCAGCGCCGGGTGCACCCCGAAGGCCGTGGCCGGTTCGTCGCCGAGGCTCAGCTCGGCGAAGACGTCGTCGCCGTGGCGCCAGGCGCGGCGCAGGCACTGGAACGCGGGCCCGTAGCCGAGGCCGAGCGCGGCCAGCCGGTCGTAGGCGTCGCCGAGGTCGAGGAGCTCGGCATCGTCCGGGATGGTCACTCCCCGGTTCGCCACCGGGGTTTCCGCTTCGAGGACGCCGGTCGCGTGGCGGGTCCAGCTCCCGTCGTCGCCCTCGGCGCGCGAGAACACGTCCAGCTCGCGCAGCCCGTCCCCGGCCGGGGCGGTCACGCGGACCTGCAGGTGGACGGCACCGTCCGCCGGGACGACGAGCGGCTCGACGACGGTCAGCTCGCGCACGCCCGCCGTACCGACGCTCAGCGCCAGTTCGGTGAAGGCCGCGCCGGGTAGCACGATCGTGCCCAGGACCGTGTGATCCGCCAGCCAGGGTTGCGCCGCCAGGGAGAGCCGGCCGGTGTGCAGCCGGCCGGCGCCGTCGGCGAGGTCGACCGTGCCGCCGAGCAGCGGGTGGGTGGCCGCGCCGAGCCCGAGCCCGGCGGGGTCGCCGGTGCTCCGGCGGGCCGGAGGCCAGAACCGTTCGTGCTGGAAGGCGTAGCCGGGCAGCGGGACCGCGCGGCCGTCGGCGAGGCCGTCCCACTCCACCGGCAGGCCGGCCGCGAAGAGGCGGGCGAGCGCGGTGCGGAAGGTGCGGGGCTCGTCGCGGTCGCGGCGCAGCACCGGGACGACGACGGCGTCATCGCTCGCCGCGAGTCCGGCGAGGACCGCGTCCGGGCCGACTTCGACGAACTTGTCGACGTGCCACGCCCGCAGCGCGCGCAGGGCGTCGGCGAAGCGGACGGTGTCGCGGACCTGCCGCACCCAGTACGCCGGGTCGGTGACGCTTCCGTTCGCCACCACGGGAATGGCGGGCTCGTGGTAGGTCAGGCTCGCGGCGACCGCGCCGAACTCGGCGAGCATCGGGTCCATCAGCGACGAGTGGAAGGCGTGCGAGACCGCGAGTCGTTTGGCGTCGCCGAAGTGCGCGGCGACGGCGGCGACGGCGGCGTCCGGGCCGGAGATGACGACCGAGCGCGGCCCGTTGACGGCCGCGAGGCCGGCCCCGTCGGCCAGCAGCGGCCGGACGTCGTCTTCGGCGGCCCGGAGGGCGACCATCGCCCCGCCGGGCGGCAGGGCCTGCATGAGCCGGCCCCGGGCGGTGACCAGCCGGGCCGCGTCGGCCAGGGAGAACACCCCGGCGACGTGCGCGGCGGCGAGCTCGCCGATCGAATGGCCGGCGAGGTAGTCCGGGCGGACTCCGCGCGCGGTCAGCGTGTGGAACAGCGCGACTTCGACGGCGAACAACGCTGCCTGGGCGTACTCGGTCCGTTCGAGCGCGGCGGCGTCGTCGCCCCACATGACCTCCCGGACCGCCGGGTCGAGCTCGGCGAGCGCGGTGTCGAGTGCGGCGGCGAAGACCGGGTCCGCGGCCAGCTCGCGGCCCATGCCGAGACGCTGGGAACCCTGGCCGGTGAACAGGAACGCGGTCCGGCCGGGCGCGGGTCCGCCGAGGACGACGTCCGGGTGCTCGGTGCCGTCGGCGAGCGCGGCCAACGCGCTCTCGCCGAACACGACGGCTCGCTCGTCGAAGCGGGCGCGGCCGTTCGCCAGCGTCCACGCGACGTCACGGGCATCGTGTGGTCCGATGTGGACGCTCAAGCGGCGCGCTTGCTCCCGCAGGGCGGCGGGGGTCTTGGCGCTGACCAGCCACGGCACGTCGGGCGGGGCCGGCCGCTCTGGCCCGGGGTGCGGGTGGGGTTGTTCCAGGATGACGTGGGCGTTGGTACCGCTGATGCCGAAGGACGACACACCGGCCCGGCGGGGACGGCCCGCCTCGGGCCACGGTGTCTCCCCGGTGGCCAGCGCGACGGCACCCGCGGTCCAGTCGACGTGCCCGGACGGTTCGGTGACGTGCAGGGTCCGCGGCACCACACCGTGGCGCATCGCCTGCACCACCTTGATGATCCCGGCCACGCCGGAGGCGGCTTGGGTGTGCCCGAGGTTGGATTTCACCGACCCGAGCAGCAGCGGCGTCTCGCGGTCCTGTCCGTAGGTCGCGAGCAGGGCCTGCGCCTCGATCGGGTCGCCCAGTGTCGTGCCGGTGCCGTGCGCTTCGACGACGTCGACGTCCTGAGTGGACAGACCGGCGTTGGCCAGCGCGGCGCGGATCACGCGTTGCTGGGACGGGCCGTTCGGGGCGGTGAGGCCGTTCGAAGCGCCGTCGGAGTTGACCGCGGATCCCTTGACCACGGCGAGGACCTCGTGACCGCGGCGTTCGGCGTCGGACCGCCGTTCCAGGACCAGCATGCCGACGCCCTCGGACCAGCCGACGCCGTCGGCGCTGCCGGAGAAGGGCTTGCAGCGGCCGTCGGGGGCGAGGCCGCGCTGGCGGGAGAACTCGACGAAGGCCGTCGGGGTCGCCATCACCGTGACGCCGCCGGCGAGGGCGAGGTCGCAGTCGCCGGCGCGCAGGGCCTGCGCGGCCCAGTGCAACGCCACCAGCGACGACGAGCACGCCGTGTCCACGGTGACCGCGGGACCTTCGAGACCGAGCACGTAGGCCACCCGGCCGGACGCGACGCTGCCCGCGCTGCCGCTGGTCTGGTAGCCCTCGACGTCTTCGCCGCCGTCGAGCAGCCGGCTGTAGTCGCCGTACATCACGCCGGCGAACACCCCGGTGGCGCTGCCGCGCAGTGACGAGGGGTCGACGCCCGCGCTTTCGACCGCGGCCCAGGACGTCTCGAGCAGGAGGCGCTGCTGGACGTCGGTCGCGACGGCTTCGCGCGGGCTCATGCCGAAGAACCCGGCGTCGAAGCCGGCGGCGTCGTGCAGGAAACCGCCGTGGCGGGTGTAGGACGTGCCGGGGTGGGCCGGGTCGGGGTCGTAGAGCGCGTCGAGGTCCCAGCCGCGGTTCGCCGGGAACCCGGTGATGGCGTCGCCGCCGGTTTCGACCAGCCGCCAGAGGTCTTCGGGCGAGCCGACGCCGCCGGGGTAGCGGCAGGCCATGCCGACGATGACGATCGGATCGCCGTCGACCGCCTTCACCGCGGGGGCCGCTTCGGCCGGGGCCTCGCCGGCGATGTGGTCGACCAGGGCACCGACGGTCGGGTAGTCGAAGACGAGCGTCGCCGTCAGCTTCAGCCCGGTGGCGGCGGCGAGCCGGTTGCGCAGCTCGACGGCGGTGAGCGAGTCGAAGCCGAGCTCGGAGAACGACTTGGCGGGGGTGATCCGCTCGGTGCCGCGGTGGCCGAGGACGTGCGCGACCTCGTTGGCGACCACGGCCCCGGCCTCGGCCCGCCCGCGCGGCCGCCCGGCCACCGCGGCGGTCCGCCGGGCGGGGGCGCGGACCAGACCGCGCAGGGGGTACGGGAGATCATCGCGGCGGCGCAGGACGACCCGGTCCAGCCGGACGGGCAGCACGACGGGCGCGCCGGAACCGAGGGCGGCGTCGAAGAGCGCGGTGCCCTGCTCGACGGTGAGCGGCGGGAACCCGGCGCGCGCGAGCCGTTCGACGCCGGTGTCCCCGAGGTCGGCGGTCATACCGGCGGCCGGGACCCACGGACCCCAGGCGAGGCTCACGGCGGGCAGGCCGCGGGTGTGGCGGTGGGCGGCGAGGGCGTCGAGGAAGGCGTTGGCGGCCCCGTAGTTGCCCTGGCCGGGGAGGCCGAGGGTGCCGGAGACGGAGGAGAAGAGGATCAGGTCGGTGTCGTCGGCGGTGAGTTCGTGCAGCAGCCAGGCGGCCTCGGCCTTCGGGCGTTGGACGGCCGCGAGGCGCTCGGGGGTCAGGTCGGCGAGGAGGGCGTCGTCGAGGACTCCGGCGGCGTGGACGACCGTGGCGATCTCACGGCCGTCGAGCAGCTGCTGGAGCGCCGCTCGCTGGGTGACGTCACACGCGGCGACGGTGACGTCGGCGCCGGCTGCGGTGAGTTCGGCGACGAGGGCGGCGGCCCCGGGGCTGTCGGCACCGCGACGGCTGACGAGCAGCAGGCGGCGGGTGCCGGCGGTGGTGACGAGGTGCCGGGCGATGATCGCGCCGAGGCCGCCGGTGCCGCCGGTGATGAGGACGGTGCCATCGGGGTCCCAGGCACGGGTGGTGCCCGGCGGGGCGGGGGTGAAGCGGGCGGCGAGGAGGGTGCTGTCGCGGACGGCGAGCTGGGGTTCGTCGCTCGCCAGGGCGGAGAGGAGGAGTTCGGCGGCGACCGGCCGCGGCTCGGCGGCCCGCGCCGGCAGGTCCACCAAGCCGAAGCGGCCCGGGTGTTCCGCCTGTGCCGCGCGGATCAAGCCCCACACCGCCGCCGCCGGGAGGTCTGCTCCCTCGGTTGCGCCGCGGGTCAGGAACACCAGCTTGCCCGTCGCCGCCTCGGTGATCCAGCGCTGAGCCAGCTCCAACGCCCGGCAGCTCAAGTCGTGCGCCGAAGCCGGGATGTCCGTTGCGGCTCCGGCCAGGCACGTCACCACCAGTGGCGCACCGGTGAGGTCGTCCACGCTCGGCAGGGCGAGGCCGAACGGATCGTCGCCCCAGAGCACTGCCGCCGAGGCCGGGGCCGGCGTGGGCACGGGGGTCCACCCGAGCGTGAACAGCGCGTCGTTGCGCTGGGTGGCTGGGCGGTGTTCGCGCAGGTCGAGGGCGTCGATTGTCGCCACCGGCGTGCCGTCGGGGGCGAACAGCTCCACCCCGTCCCCGCCGACCTGGACCCGCAGCGCCACCGCACCCGCCGCGTGCAGCGACACCCCCCGCCACGAGAACGGCAGCACCCGCGCCGGCGTGTCCGGGCGCAACGTCAGCGCGTGCAGGGCCGCGTCCAGCAGGGCCGGGTGCAGGCCGAACTCCGCCGCCTCCGCGTGGTGCTGCTCGTCGAGGGCCACCTCGGCGAACACCTCGCCGCCGCGGCGCCAGGCCGCGCGCAGGCCGCGGAAGCGGGGGCCGTATTCGAAGCCGTCCGCCGCGAAGTCCGCGTAGAAGTCATCCAGGGCGATCGGCGAGGCGTCCGCGGGCGGCCACACCTCGGCGTCACCGGCGGGAGAAGGCAACGCCGCACCCAGGGTGCCGGTGGCGTGTTCGGTCCAGCCGTCCTCTTCGGACTGACGCGAGTGGATGGCGATCGGCCGGGTGCCGCGCTCCCCCGGCTCGCCCACCCGCACCTGCACCGAAGCGGGCACCACCAGCGGGACGGCCATGGTCAGCTCATCGATCCGCGGGCAACCGCACTCGTCGCCCGCGCGGATCGCCAGCTCGGCCAGCGCCGTGCCCGGCAGGAGCGTCGCCCCCGCCACGACGTGCTCCGCCAGCCACGGCTGCGCGGCCACCGACAGCCGCCCGGTCAGCACGATCTCGTCCGAGCCGGCCAGGGCGACCGCGTCCTCGAGCAGCGGGTGCGCCACCGTTCCCGCCGCGCGGGCCGGTCGCGGTGCGGGCCAGAAGCGCTCGCGCTGGAACGGGTAGGTAGGCAGGTCCACCCGCCGTCCGCCGGTCAGGGCGGGGCGCCAATCGACGTCCACCCCGGCCACGAACAGCCGCGCCGCGGCCTCGACGAACGCGGCTTCTTCACCGCGGTCGCGCCGCATCAACGGCACCGCGAGCGCCTCCGGCACCAGCGCGGACAGCACGCCGTCCGGCCCGGCTTCGACGAACCGCGTCACCCCGGCCCCGGTCAGCGTCGTCACGGCGTCGGCGAACCGGACCGCCTCCCGCGCGTGCCGCACCCAGTAGCCCGGCGTGGCCGGATCGCCATCCGCGACCACAGTGGACACGAACGGCAAGCGCGGTGCGGCGAACGTCAGTCCACTCAGGACTGCGGCGAATTCCGCGAGCATCGGCTCCATCAACGGCGAGTGGAACGCGTGCGACACCGTGAGCCGCCGCGTCTTCTCGAACCGCGCGGCCACCTCGGCGACCGCCTCCGCCGTTCCGGAAAGGACGATCGAGCGCGGCCCGTTCACCGCGGCGATCGCGACGTCCGGGCCCAGCAGCGGCCGGACCTCGTCCTCGGCGGCCACGACCGCGACCATCGCACCGCCGTCGGGCAGGACCTGCATCAGCGCGCCACGGGCGACGACCAAGCGGCACGCGTCGGCCAGGGAAAACACCCCGGCGGCGTGCGCGGCGGCGATCTCGCCGATCGAGTGCCCGGCGACGAAATCGGGCGTGACACCCCACGATCCGGCCAGCCGCAGCTGCGCGACCTGCAGGGCGAACAACGCGGGCTGCGCGAATTCCGTGCGGTCCAGGCGCGCCTGGTCATCGCCGCGCAAAACGGCCACGACCTCGGGACCGAACTCCGCGAGGACGGCGTCATAGGCTTCGGCGAACACCGGGAACCGCCGCGCCAGTTCACGCCCCATGCCCGCGCGCTGGCCGCCCTGGCCGCTGAACACGAACGCGGTCCGGCCGGGCACGGCGGCACCGGTCACGGCGGCCGGGTGGTCGAGAGCGGCCAAGGCGTCCCGGGTGGTTCCCGGGTCGGTGGCGAGCACGACGGCCCGGTGCGCGAACCGCGACCGGCCGGCGAGGGTGTGCCCGACGTCGAGCGGGTCGCCGGCGAACGCGGCCAGGCTCGCCGCCTGCTCGTGCAGTGCGGTCTCGGACTTGGCCGACAGCGGCCACGGCACGACCGCGGGCACCGGCGCGGCAGGCGCCTCCGGGGTGGCCGGGGGCTGCTCGAGGATCGCGTGGGCGTTCGTGCCGCTGATCCCGAACGACGAAACCGCCGCCCGGCGCGGCCGGCCGCTCTCGGGCCACTCGATCGGCGAGCCGAGCAGCGCGACACCGCCGTCTGCCCAGTCGATGCGCGACGACGGCGGGTCCGCGTGCAGGGTCCGCGGCAGTACGCCGTGGCGCATCGCGAGGACCATTTTGAGCACGCTCGCCACCCCTGCGGCGGCCTGCGTGTGCCCGAGGTTCGACTTGACGGAACCCAGCAGCAGCGGGGTTTCGCGGTCCCGGCCGTAGGTCGCGATGAGCGCCTGCGCCTCGATCGGGTCGCCCAGCGAGGTGCCGGTTCCGTGGCCGTCCACCGCGTCGACGTCCGAAGGGGACAGACCGGCGTTCGCGAGCGCGGCTCGGATGACGCGTTGCTGCGACGGGCCGTTCGGCGCGGTGAGACCGTTGGACGCGCCGTCGGAGTTGAGCGCGCTCCCCCGGACCACGGCCAGGACCGGGTGGCCGTTCCGGCGAGCGTCGGAAAGCCGTTCCAGCAGCAGCATTCCGGCACCTTCGGCCCAGCCGGTGCCGTCCGCGCCGTCGCCGAAGGAGCGGCAGCGGCCGTCCGCGGACAGGCCGCGTTGCCGGGAGAACTCGATGAACGTCGACGGCGTCGCCATCACCGTGACACCCCCGGCGAGGGCGAAGTCGCACTCCCCCGACCGCAAGGCCTGCGCGGCCAGGTGCAGCGAGACGAGCGACGACGAGCACGCCGTGTCCACGGTGACCGCCGGGCCTTCCAGTCCGAGCACGTAGGCCACCCGACCGGACGCGACACTGCCCGCGCTGCCGCTGGTCAGGTAGCCCTCGGCATCTTCGCTGCCGCCGAGCAGCCGGCTGTAGTCGTGGTACATCACCCCGGCGAACACGCCGGTCGCGGTGCCGCGCAGCGCCAGCGGGTCGATGCCCGCGCGCTCGACTGCCTCCCACGACGTTTCGAGCAGCAGCCGCTGCTGGGCGTCGGTGGCGAGGGCTTCGCGCGGGCTCATGCCGAAGAACTCGGCGTCGAATTCCGCCGCGTCGTGCAGGAATCCGCCGTGGCGGGTGGAGGACGTGCCGGGGTGGTCGGGGTCGGGGTCGTAGAGCGCGTCGAGGTCCCAGCCGCGGTCGGCGGGGAACTCCGAGACGGCGTCGCGGCCGTCGCGGACCAGGTTCCAGAGCTGCTCGGGGGTGCGGACACCACCCGGGTAGCGGCAGGCCATGCCGACGATGACGATCGGGTCGTCGGTGGTCGCGGACGCGCGGCGGACCCCGGCGACCGGGGCGGCGGCGTCGAAGAGCTCGGCCAGCAGGTGCGCGGCCAGCGCGGTGACGGTCGGGTGGTCGAACACCAGCGTGCTGGGCAGCCGCAGCCCGGTGGCGGCGGCGAGCCGGTTGCGCAGCTCGACGCCGCTGAGCGAGTCGAAGCCGAGGTCGGAGAACGCGCGGGCGGGATCGACCGCCGCGGCGTCGGCGTGGCCGAGCGCGAGGGCGACGTGCGTGGCGACCAGCCCGGCGAGCGCCTCCGCGCGTTCGGCGGCGGGCAGCGGCGTGAGGGTGCGGACCAGGTCTCCGGCCGGCGCGGACCCGGTGGCGGCGCGGCGGCGGCCGGGCCGGACCAGGCCGCGCAGGACGTGCGGGATCGCCGGCTGCCGTCGCACCGCGGCGAGGTCGAGCGGCAGCGGGAGGAGGGCCGGCTCCCCGGCGCCGCGGGCCGCGTCGAACAGGGCGAGGCCGGCTTCGACGGTGACCGGCGGCATCCCGGCTTCGGCCAGGCGGCGCAGGTCCACCGCGGACAGCGTCGACGTCATGCCGCTGCCGGACTCCCACGGGCCCCAGCCGAGGGACACCGCGTGCGGGCGGTGACGGGCGAGGGCGTCCAGGAACGCGTTCGCCGCGGCGTAGTTCGCCTGCCCAGCACCGCCGAACGTGCCGACGACCGAGGAGAAGAAGAGCAGTTCGGTGCCGGGCGCGGTGAGTTCGTGGAGGTACCACGCGCTGTCGGCCTTGGCGCGCAGGACGTTCTCGAAGCGCTCCGGGGTGAGGGCGGCGAGCATGCCGTCGTCGAGGACGCCGGCGGCGTGGACGACGGTGGTGATCTCACGGCCGTCAAGGAGCTGTTCGAGGGCGGCTCGGTCCCCGACGTCGCAGGCGGCCACCTCGACGCGGGCGCCGAGCGCGGCGAGGTCGTCGAGGAGGGCGGGGGCGGCGTTGCCGGAGCGGCTGACGAGCAGCAGGTCGCGCCGGCCGCGGGCAGCGAGGTGCCGGGCGACCGCGCTGCCGAGGCCACCGGTGCCGCCGGTGATGAGGACGGTGCCGTCACGTTCGGCGGGCTCGGCCGGGGGTGCGGTGACGCGGGCGAGCCGGGCGGCGTAGAGGCGGCCGCCGTCGATCTTGAGGACGGGTTCGCCGCCGGCTTCGGCCGGGTCGAGGGAGCCGTCGGTTTCGACGAGCACGAAGCGGCCCGGGTGTTCCGCCTGGGCGGCGCGGACCAGCCCCGCGGCGGCGGCCGCGACCGGGTCGGCGGCGGGCGTGACGACGACCAGGGTGCGGTCGTGGGTGAGGGTCTCCTGGAGCTTGGCCAGGACCTGGGCGGTGACCTCGCGCAGGGACCGCGGGACGTCGTTCAGGTCGCCGGTGACGGTGAGGAGGTCGCCTCGAAGGGCCTGGGGAGTGACGGGGATCCAGTCGAGACGCAGGAGCGGTTGCGGGGCCTTGGCCGCGCCGGGGCGGCGCAGGACGAGGCGCTCGACCGAGACGACGGGGGTGCCGGCGGGATCGGTGGCGGTGAGCCGGACGCCGCCGTCGGCCGGGGTGAGCCGGACACGGAGGGCGGTGGCGCCGGTGGCGTGCAGGGTGACGCCGTGCCAGGAGAACGGGACGGTGCCGGTGAGGTCCGGGTCGAGGAGGGAGACGAGCCGGAGGGTCGCGTCGAAGAGGGCGGGGTGGAGTCCGTAGGCGGAGGCGCCGGGGCGCTGCGGTTCGGCCAAGGCGACTTCGGCGAAGATGTCGTGGTCCCGGCGCCAGGCGATGGTCGGGCCGGGGAAGGCGGGGCCGTAGCCGAGGCCGTCCGCGGCGAGGCGGTCGGTGAGGCCGGTGAGGTCGAGGGCTTCGGCGCCGGCCGGGGGCCAGGTGCCGGCGAGGCCCGCCGGCTCGGTCGCGGCCGAGCCGAATTGTGTGGCCACACCGGCGGTGGAAGTGTCCGCCGCCGAAGGGAGGCCCTCGGCCGGCGCGCTCTCCGGCGTCAGCCGGCCGGTCGCGTGGCGCTGCCAAGGCTCGTCCGTGCCGTCCACCCGCGAGGACACCGCGACCTCGCGCGCGCCTTCGTCGTCGGCGGCGCCCACCCGCACCTGCAGGTGGCGGTCCACGGTCAGGTCGAGGGGCGCCTCGATCGTCAGCTCGTCCACGCCGAGGTCCACGCCCGCCGCGAGGGCCAGCTCCACGAACGCCGTGCCCGGGAGGACCGGGGTTGCGTGCACCGTGTGGTCGGCCAGCCACGGCTGGGTCGCCGTCGTGAGGAGGCCGGTCAGGACCATGCCGCCGTCGGTCAGGTCCAGGGCCGTGCCCAGCAGCGGATGCCCCGGGGCCGACGGCCAGAAGCGCCGGTGCTGGAACGCGTACGTCGGCAAGTCCGCCACTCGCGCGCCCGAACCGGCGAACCACGCGGGCCAGTCCACAGCGGACCCGGCGACGTGCAAGCGCCCCAAAGCTTCGAGGATCGCGACCGGCTCCGGGCGGTCGCGGCGCAGGACCGGCGTCACCACCGCGGACGGCTCGTCGACCAGCCCGGCCAGCACCGCGTCCGGGCCGACCTCGACGAACGTCGTCACGCCCGCTGCACCCAGCGAGCCGAGCGCGTCGGCGAAGCGGACCGTCGCGCGCACGTGCTGGACCCAGTACTCCGGGGCCGTCACGTCGCCGGCCGCGACCACCGGGATCTCCGGCGGCGCGAACGACAGCTCCGCCACGACCGCGCGGAACTCGTCGAGCATCGGCTCCATCAGGGGCGAGTGGAACGCGTGCGACACCGCGAGCCGCTTGGACTTCCCGAAGCGGGACGCCACCTCCAGCACCGCGTCCTCGACGCCGGAGACCACCACGGACCGCGGTCCGTTCACCGCCGCGAGGTCGGCGCCGTCGACCAGCGCCGCGCGGACGTCCTCTTCGGACGCTTCGATCGCCACCATCGCGCCGCCGCGCGGCAGCGCCTGCATCAGGCGGCCGCGCGCCGACACCAGGGTGCACGCGTCCTCGAGAGTCAGCACGCCGGCCACGTGCGCGGCCGCGATCTCCCCCACCGAGTGCCCGGTGACGAAGTCCGGGCGGACGCCCCACGACGCCAGCAGCCGCGCCAGCGCCACCTCGACCGCGAACAACGCCGGCTGCGCGAAGCCGGTCTCGGCCAGCGCGTCGGCGGCGGAACCCCACACCACCGGACGCAGTGAGGGATCGAACGACGCCAGGACCTCGTCGAAGGCCGCCGCGAACACCGGGTACGCCGCGGCCAGCTCCCGGCCCATCCCGACCCGCTGGGCGCCCTGCCCGGTGAACAGGAACGCCAGCGGACCCGGCGACGCGACGCCCCGGGCGACCTCGCGCACGCCGCCGGCCTCGGCGAGCAGGACCGCGCGGTGGGCGAACCGGGCCCGGGCGGTCGCCAAGGTGTATCCGGCGTCGAGCGGCGCAGGAGAAGCGTCGGTGAGCCGCGTGATCTGCTCGGCCAGTGCCTCCTCGGACCGCGCCGAAACGACCCACGGCACGACCGGACGCTCGGCAACCCGAGCCGGCGCGACCACCGGAGCTTCGATGACGACGTGGGCGTTGGTGCCGCTGATCCCGAACGACGAGACGCCGGCCCGCCGCGGCCGGTCCGCGACCGGCCACTCCCGCGGTTCGGCGAGCAGCTCGACGGCACCGGACTCCCAGTCCACGTGGGACGAGGGCGTGCCGGCCCACAGGGACTTCGGGACCACGCCGTGGCGCATGGCCAGGATCATCTTGATGATCCCGGCGACCCCCGCCGCGGCCTGGGTGTGCCCGATGTTCGACTTCACCGAGCCCAGCAGCAACGGCGTTTCGCGGTCCTGGCCGTAGGTCGCCAGCAGGGCTTGCGCCTCGATCGGGTCACCCAGCGTCGTGCCGGTGCCGTGTGCCTCGACGACGTCGACCTCCGAAGTGGACAGTCCGGCGGCAGCGAGCGCGGAACGGATGACCCGTTGCTGCGACGGACCGTTCGGTGCGGTGAGCCCGTTCGACGCACCATCCTGGTTGACCGCGGAACCCCGCACCACCGCGAGGATCCGGTGACCGTTGCGGACGGCGTCGGACTGCCGCTCCAGCACCACCAGACCGACGCCTTCGGACCACCCGGTGCCGTCCGCTTCGTCCGCAAAGGACTTGCAGCGGCCGTCGCCGGCCAGGCCGCCCTGGCGCGCGAAGTCGAGGAACGTCGCCGGCGTGGACATGACCGTGACCCCGCCGGCCAGCGCCAGCGAGCACTCCCCCGAGCGCAGCGCCTGGGCCGCCCAGTGCAATGCCACCAGCGACGACGAGCACGCCGTGTCCACCGTGACCGCCGGGCCCTCCAGCCCGAGCGCGTACGCGACCCGCCCGGACGCGATGCTGCCCGCGGTGCCGTTGACGTCGAAGCCGCGTGTCTCGGGATCCTGCGCGATCGCCGCGTAGTCGTGGTACATCACCCCGGCGAACACGCCGGTGTCGGAGCCCTTGAGCGACGTCGGATCGATGCCGGCCCGCTCGAACGCCTCCCACGAGACCTCCAGGAGCAGCCGCTGCTGCGGGTCGGCACTGAGCGCGTCGCGGGGTGAGATGCCGAAGAAGTCGGCGTCGAACCCGGTGGCTTCGTGCAGGAAGCCGCCCTCGAAGCCGGCGCCGGGGACGTGCCAGCCGCGGTCGGCGGGGAACGGCGTGATGCCGTCCCGGCCTTCGGTCAGCAGTTCCCAGAAGTCCTCCGGCGACGCCACGCCGCCCGGGTACCGGCAGGCCATGCCGACGATCACCACGGGGTCGTCGTCGCGCGCCACCACCCGCGCCGGGCGGGAGGACGGTGCCTCCCCGGACGCCAGGAACTCCGTGACGGCGTCGGGCGTCGGGTGGTCGAAGACGAGCGTCGCGGGCAGCCGCCGCCCGCTCGCTTCGGCGAGCCGGTTGCGCAGCTCGACCGACGTCAGGGAGTCCAAGCCCAGTTCGCGGAACGTCAGCGACGAGTCGACCGACGCCGCGGACGCGTGCCCGAGGACGTTCGCCACCGTCGACACGACGAGCGCGCCGAAGTCGGCCGCCGCGGCGGCCCGGCGCGGGCGCGGCGGGGCCAGGCGGTGGAACACCGGCGGCACGACGTCCAGGGCGCGCAAGGCGGTCCGGTCGACGTGCGCGGCGACCACCGCGGGTTCGGTCCCGGCGAGTGCCGCGTCGAACCAGGCCAGGCCCTCCTCGACCGAGTGCGTCGGCAGCCCGGCGCGGGCCATCCGCCGGAGGGCGGCCTCGGCCAGCGTGCCGGTCATGCCGCTTTCACGCGCCCACGGGCCCCACGCGATCGCGCGGGCCGGGAGCCCGGCGGCGGCGCGGACGCGGACGAGGTCGTCCAGGGCGGCGTTGGCCGCGGTGTAGGCGCACTGGCCGCCGTTGCCGAGCACGCCGAACACCGACGTGAACACCACGAACGCGGACAGGTCCGGCGCCAGTTCGTGCAGGTGCCAGGCCGCGTCCACCTTCGGGGCGAGGACGCGGGCGAGGCGGTCGGGGGTCAAGGCGTCGAGCACGCCGTCGTCGAGGACGCCGGCGGCGTGCACCACGCCGGTGATGTGGTGGGCGGCGAGCAACCCGGCGACGGCCTCGCGGTCGGAGACGTCGCAGGCGACGAGGGCCACCTCGGCGCCGAGGGCGGTCAGTTCGCCGGCCAGGTCGCGGGCCCCCGGGGCATCGGCACCCCGGCGGCCGGCCAGGACCAGCCGCGGCACGCCGTGGGTGGTCACCAGGTGCCGGGCGAGGTGACCGCCGAGCCCGCCGGTGCCGCCGGTGATCAGGACGGCACCGTCGCCCCAGCCGGCCGTCCCGGGTTCGGCGGCGGGCACCGGGGCGAGGCGCGGCACCTCGACCCGGCCGTCGCGGACGCGGACTTCGGTCTCCCCGGACGTCGGCAACGCGGCCAGCTCGTCGGCCGAAGGCACGCCGGACAGCAGGAAGAACCGGCCCGGCCGTTCCGCCTGGGCCGAGCGCACGAGACCTTCGGCCGCGGCGGCGACCGGGCCACCGCGGGTGACGAACACCAGCCGGGTGTCGTCCTCGAGGTGCCCACGCAGGTGGCTCAGCACGGTCGAGGTCACCAGCCGGACACCGGCCGGGACGGGCAAGCCCACGGGATCCGGGATCGGCACGAGCAGGACGTCGGCCGACGACGGGACCGCGTGGCGGCCGGTCAGCAGCGCGCCGAGACCGTGGTCGTCCGCACCGACGACGGCCCAGGTCAGGTCGGCCGGGGCACCGAGGTCCTTGGGCGTCCACTCGACGCGCAGCAGCGGCGGCGCCACCGGGCTCGCGTCGGCCGGGGGCCGCAGCACCAGGGATCCGACGGTGGCGACCGGGGCGCCCTCGGGGTCGGTCACCGACAGGGTCACGGTGTCCGGGCCGAGGCGGCGGATCCGCAGCCGCAGCGTGGACGCGCCGACCGCGTGCAGGCCGACGTCCGACCAGACGAACGGCAGCCGGGCGCGCGGGCGCGGGTCGAGCCCGAGGAACGGCACCAGGTGCAGGGCGGCGTCGAACAGGGCCGGGTGCAGCAGGTAGCCCGCGGGATCGCCGGCCTCCTGGGGCAGGACGAGGTCCGCGCACAGGTCGTCGCCCTCGTGCCAGGCCGCGCGGACGCCGCGGAAGGCGGGCCCGTAGTCCAGTCCGGCCGCGGCCAGGGTCGGGTACAGCTCGTCGACGTCGAGGGGCTCGCCGCGGCCGGGAGGCTCCGGGAGCACCGGGGCCGGGACGCCCGCCACGAGCCGGCCGGTGGCGTGCTCGGTCCAGGTGCCGTCGGCGGCGCGGGAGTGGACGGTGACCGGGCGGCCGCCGTCGTCGGCGCCGACGCGGACCTGCACGGTGACGCCGTCGCTCGCCAGCGGCAGCGGCGCGGTGAGGGTCAGCTCGGCGAGCGCGCCGCACCCGGCCTCCGCACCGGCGCGCAGCGCGAGTTCGACGAAACCGGTGCCCGGGAACAGGATCCGGTCCTCGACGACGTGGTCGGCGGGCCACGGCAGCGCGTCCGGGGAGACGTGGCCGGTCAGCACGAAGCCGTCTTCGCCGGGCAGCTCGACGGCCGGGCCGAGCAGCGGGTGGTCCGAGCGGTCGAAGGGGCGCGCCGCGGGGCGGGCGGTGGCCCAGAAGCGTTCGTGCTGGAAGGCGTACGTCGGCAGGGCGACCCGGCGGGCGCCGGTGCCCGCGTAGAACGCCGTCCAGTCGAGCTCGGCGCCGAGCACGTGCAGGCGGCCGAGGGCGGTCGCGAACGCGGCCTCTTCGGGGCGGTCCGAGCGCAGCAACGGCACCGGCGACGCGTCCGGCAGCGTGCGCGCGACCAGGCCGGAAAGGGTGCTGTCCGCGCCGATCTCGACGAACGTCCCGATCCCGTCGTTCCGCAACGACTCCAGCGCGTCGGCGAAGCGCACGGTCGCGACGACCTGGCTCACCCAGTAGCCGGGATCGGTCAGCTCGCCGGGCTCGGCGAGACGGCCGGTGACCGTCGAGACGACCGGCAACGAGGGCTCGTGGAACGTCAATCCCTCGGCCACGCGGCGGAAGCCGTCGAGCATCGGTGCCATCAGCGGCGAGTGGAAGGCGTGCGACACCGAGAGCCGCCGGGCTTCCTCGAACGACGCCGCCAGCCGCAGCAGCGCAGCCTCCTCGCCGGAGATGACCAGCGACTCGGGGGCGTTGACGGCGGCGATCGCGACGCCGTCGGTGAGCAGCGGCCGGACCTCGTCCTCGGTGGCCTGCAAAGCGATCATCGCGCCGCCTTCGGGCAGCGCCTCCATCAGGCGGCCGCGCGCGACGACGAGCGCGCACGCGTCCGGCAGGTCGAGCACCCCGGCCACGTGCGCGGCGGCCAGCTCACCGATCGAGTGCCCGGCCACCCGGTCCGCGCGCACGCCGAGCGACTCGGCGAGCCGGAACAGGGCGACCTCGAGGGCGAACAGGGCGGGCTGGGCGACGCCGGTGCGGTCCAGCACGGCCGGGTCTTCGGTGGCGAGGGCCGCCGTGACGTCGGCCGGGAAGTGGGCGCAGACGTCGGCGTACGCGGCCGCGAAAGCGGGGAACCGCGCGGCCAGCTCGCGGCCCATGCCCGGGCGCTGGGTGCCCTGCCCGGCGAACACCGCGGCGACCGCGGGTTCGACCGCGGGCGCGGTGCCGGTCACGATCTCGGCCCCGCCCAGCAGCACGGCCCGGCGGTCGAACGAAGTGCGCGTGGTGACGAGGGAATGGCCGATATCGACCGGATCGGCGTCCACCGTCCGGAGCCGGTCGACGGCCGCGCGCAGAGCCGCTTCGGACTGGGCCGAGACGATCCACGGGACGGCCGTCACGGCGACCTCGCGCGCGGGTGCGGCGACCGCGTCCGCCGGGGCCTGCTCCAGGATCAGGTGGGCGTTCGTGCCGCTGATGCCGAACGACGAGACGGCCGCGCGGCGCGGACGGCCGGCGTCCGGCCAGCCGCGGGCCGCGGTGACCAGGTCGATCGCCCCCGCCGTCCAGTCCACGTGGGACGACGGCGCGTCGGCGTGCAGCGTGCGGGGCACCACCCCGTGCCGCATCGCTTCGATCATCTTGATGACGCCCGCGATGCCGGCCGCGGCCTGCGTGTGCCCGATGTTCGACTTGATCGATCCGAGCAGCAGCGGCGTCGGCCGGTCCGGCCCGTAGACGGCGAGCGCGGCGCGCGCTTCGATCGGGTCGCCGAGCCGGGTGCCGGTGCCGTGCGCTTCGAGGACGTCGACGTCGGCGGGCGTCAGACCCGCGTCACCGAGGGCTTCGCGGATCACGCGCTGCTGCGCCGGGCCGCTGGGCGCGGTGAGGCCGTTGGACGCGCCGTCGGAGTTGACCGCGGAGCCGCGCACGATCGCGAGGACGTCGTGGCCGAGTTCGCGGGCGCGCGAGAGCCGTTCGACGACGACCATGCCGACGCCTTCGGCCCAGCCGGTGCCGTCCGCGCCGTCGCCGAACGCCTTGCAGCGCCCGTCTTCGGACAGGCCGCCCTGCTTCGCGAACTCGACGAAGATGCCGGGCTCGGCCATCACCGTGACGCCGCCGGCGATGGCCAGCGAGGTCTCCCCCGAGCGCACCGACCGCACCGCCAGGTGCAGCGCGACCAGCGACGACGAGCACGCCGTGTCCACGGTGACGGCCGGGCCGCCGGTGCCGAGCACGTAGGCGACCCGGCCGGAGACCAGGCTCGGCGAGGTGCCGGTGAGCACGTACCCCTCGGCGTCGCCGGTGCCTTCGGCCAGCCGCGGGCCGTAGTCCTGCGCGGTGGCGCCGACGAACACGCCGGTCCGGGTGCCGCGCAGCGAGGACGGGGCGATCCCGGCGCGTTCGAGGGTCTCCCACACGACTTCGAGTACCAGCCGCTGCTGCGGCTCCATCGCCTGCGCTTCCCGCGGCGAGATGCCGAACAGGCCGGCGTCGAACCCGGCGACGTCGGCGAGGAACCCGCCGGGCCGCCCGGTGCCGAGCACGGACGCGGGCCAGCCGCGGTCGGCGGGCATCGCGGTGATCGCGTCCACTTCGGACTCGACGAGCCGCCAGAGTTCCTCGGGCGAACCGGCTCCGCCCGGGTAGCGGCAGCCGAGGCCGACGATGACGACCGGATCGGCGTCGCCGGAAGCGGCGATCGCGGGTGCCGTCTTCGGCGCGGCGCCGGCGAGGTGCTCGGCGAGCGCGCGGGCGGTGGGGTGGTCGAACAGCTCCGTCGTGGCCAGGGTGCGGCCGGTGGCGGCGCCCAGCCGGACGGCGAGATCGACGTTCATCGCCGAGTCGAAGCCCAGCTCGCGGAAGGACGTCCCCGGGTCGACCTCGGCCCCGAGGACCGCGGCGGCCTCCGCGCGCACGAGCTTGAGCAGGTCGCGATCGACGGGCGCCGCGGAGGGAGCGAGCTCGGGCGCGTCGAACCAGTGGCGTTCGCGGTCGAAGGCGTAGGTCGGCAGGTCGAGCGGCCGGCCCCCGGCGGTGAGCGCCGTCCAGTCGACGTCGATGCCCCCCACGTACAGCTCGGCCAGCGCGGCGAGGGCACCGACGGCTTCCGGGCGCCGGGACCGCGAAGACCGCACGGTCACCGGGTCGTTCCCCAGGTTGGCACGGACGAGCGAGGTGAGCGTGCCGTCCGGGCCCAGCTCGAGGAACGCCGTGCTGCCCTGCTGGGACAACGTGGTGACGGCGTCGGCGAACCGGACGGTGTCGCGCGCCTGGCGGACCCAGTACTCGGGCGAGCACAGCTGGGCCTGGCGGATGACGCGGCCGGTCACCGTCGACACCATCGGCAGCCGCGGCGGGCGCAGGTCGAGCTGCTCGACGACCCGGCGGTACTCGGCCAGCATCGGGTCCATCAGCGGCGAGTGGAACGCGTGCGAGACGGCCAGGCGCGTCACCTTGCGGCCGTCGGCCGCGAACCGGGCGGCCAGCGCCAGCACCGGCTCTTCGGGGCCGGCGAGCACGACCGAAGCGGGGCCGTTGACCGCGGCGAGCACGACATCGTCGCCCAGCAGGGGTTCGACCTCGGCGGCGGAGGCGCGGACGGAGACCATCGCGCCGCCCGGCGGCAGCGAACCCATCAGCCGGCCGCGGGCGGTGACCAGCACGCAGGCGTCGTCGAGGGAAAGCACGCCGGCGACGTGGGCGGCGGCGATCTCGCCGACCGAGTGCCCGGCGACGTGCTCCGGTTCGATCCCCCACGAGGAGAACAGCCGGTACAGCGCCACTTCGTAGGCGAACAGCGCGGGCTGGGTGTGCCCGGTTTCGGCGAGCACGGCGGCGTCGGCCGAGCCCGGCTCGGCGAACAGCACGTCCCGCAGCGGGCGTTCGGTGTCGCAGCGCGCGCAGATTTCGTCGAGCGCCTCGGCGAACACCGGGAACCGGTCGTATAGCTCGCGGCCCATGCCGGGCCGCTGGGCGCCTTGGCCGGGGAACAGGACCGCCAGCCGGTGTTCGCCCGCCGTGCCGGTGACGACGTCGGCTGACGGCTCGCCGGCCGCGAGCGCGGGCAGGGCGGCGGGGTCGAGCACGACGGCCCGGTGCGGGAACGCGCCGCGGGTGGTGACCAGGGAGTGGGCGACGTCGAGCGGATCGGCGTCGAGGGTGGTCAGGGCCTCGGCCTGGCCACGCAAGCCACCCGGGGTGCGGGCCGAGAGCACCCAGGGCGCGGTTTCGGACGGGGTGTGCTCGGGCGGCTCCGGGACCCGGGGCGCGGCGGAGAGGACGAGGTGGCAGTTCGTGCCGCCCATGCCGAACGACGAGACCCCGGCGTAGGCGTGTCGTCCGGGCCACGGCACGGGGGCGACGGCGACGCGCAGGCGCCAGTCGTCGAACCGGATCGCCGGGTTCGGGTGCTCGTGGTTGCGGCTGGGCGGAACTTCGCCGTGGGACAGCGACAGCGCGACCTTCAGCAGGCCCGCGATCCCGGCGGCACCTTCGAGGTGCCCGATGTTCGTCTTGACCGAACCGACCCACAGCGGGTCCGCCCCTCGGCCGGGCGCGAAGACGGCGCCGAGCGCGGCCGCTTCGAGGGGGTCGCCGACACGGGTGCCGGTGCCGTGCAGCTCGACGTACTTGACGGCGTCGGCGGGGACGTCCGCGCGGCGCAGCGCGGCCCGGATGACCGCTTCTTGGGCGTCGGCGCTCGGCGTCGTGAGGGTCTCGCTGAAGCCGTCGTTGTTGACCGCGCCGCCTTCGATGACGCAGTGGATGCGGTCGCCGTCCCGCAGGGCGGCGGCCAGGGGCTTGAGGACGACGAAGCCGCCGCCCTCGCCGCGGACGTAGCCGTTGGCGCGTTCGTCGAACGTGTAGCAGCGGCCGTCGGGCGAGAGGCCGCCGAACCGGTCGGCGGCGATGGTGCTTTCCGGGGCCAGGTTCAGCTGGACGCCGCCGGCCAGCGCCAGCTCGGCTTCGCCGCTGCGCAGGGCCTCGCAGGCGAGGTGCACGGCGACCAGCGACGACGACTGCCCGGTGTCCACCGACAGGCTCGGCCCGCGCAGGCCGAAGGTGTAGGAGATGCGGTTGGCGACGACCGCACGGCTCTGCCCGGTGAGCGTGTGGTGCCCGATCGCGTTCGCGCCGCCCTGCTTGAGCAGCGTGGCGTAGTCGTCCGCGCTCGCGCCGACGAAGACGCCGGTCGAGGAGCCTTCGAGGCGGGACGGCACGATCCGCGCGTCTTCGAGGGCCTCCCAGCCCAGTTCGAGGGCGAGGCGCTGCTGCGGGTCCATCGTGGCGGCCTCGCGGGCCGGGATGCCGAAGAACGCGGCGTCGAAGGTGTCCACTGCAGACAGGAAACCGCCGCGACGGGTCTCCGGCGGGACCGAGGACCGGCGGTTCTCCGGGACCTCGGTGGTGCCGTCGGCGCCGTCGCGCAACAGGGTCCAGAAGGCGCCGGGCGCGGGCGCCGCGGGCAGGCGGCAGGCCAGGCCCACGATCGCGACGGCACCTTCGCGTGCAACGTGCTCGGCTCGATCCACCGCGGCGCTCCCAGTGATCCGGTTCGGGCGGGCACCCGGTCGCCTCACGACGCCGGAGCCACCGCCGGGGTTCAGGTCGAAGGCGACTATGCCGCCGCCGGCGCCGGTTTTTCCCCAGAGATCGGCGCGCCTCCCCGGCCGAGCGGGCGCGAAGTCTGCGGTTTTCCGTGGTTTCGCGGCGGCATGCTCGTCGCGCCGGATGTCCCGTAAGGAAGGCGAGCCATGTCACGCATCGGAACGGCGTTGAGACGCCCCTGGATCGTCCCGTTCTACTTCCTGGTGTTCGGGTTCCTCGCGTTCCGGCTACCCAGCTACCTGGGTTTCGACCCGAGCAAGTCGACCGCGGCGACCCGCCTCGACCTGCCCTTCTACTACCCCCTGCTGGTGGCGCACATCCTCTTCGGCTCGGTGGCGTTCGTGACGGCGGCGATCCAGGTCTGGCCGTGGCTGCGCAACCGCAACCCGAAGCTGCACCGCATCTCGGGCCGCGTCTACGTCCTCGGCGGTGCGCTGCCGGCGGGCCTGGCGATCCTGACGATCACGCCGTTCCTCACGCACGGAGCGGGTCAGAAGGCGGGCAACGCGCTGCTGGGCCTGCTGTGGCTGATCACGACGATCGTCGGCTTCCGCCGGGCGCGGCAGGGCCGGATCGTCGAGCACCGCGAGTGGATGCTGCGCAGCTTCGCGCTGTGCTTCTCGATCCTGGCGTCCCGCTTCTGGCTGGGCCCGGCGATCCTCTGGCTGGAGCCCGAGGTCTTCACGATGGGCGTCGACGGCCCGCCGGCGGTGCAGGACCAGGTGTCGACGCTGACGTCGTGGATCCCGTGGGTGGTCAACCTGCTGATCGCGGAGTGGTTCAACCACCGGGCCCGTTACCAGGCCCTCGGGCGCCAGGCGGCCAAGCGCACGGCGGCGAAGGTGTCTGTCCCCGCCGCCCCGGTCGAGCCCGCGTTGGCCCCGAACACCAAGACGCCAGCCCTGGAGCGGTCCCCCGACCCCGTCCCCTGAGTCCCGCGGACTGCCTTCCCGCGGCGGAGAACCCCGGCACAACCCCAGGTGCCGGGGTTTTTCGCGCGCCGCCGCATCCTCGGCGACCGGCCGGCTACCTGTGCTGAAGGGAACCTTCGTCACCTCCGAAGCGCTGAAGGGGACTCTCCTCCCGCCACATGCGAGGAAAGCCCCCTTCAGTGCGTCCCCAACTCAGGGGACAGAACACCTAGCCGACCGCGGGCAGCCAGGCCTGGACCGCCGCGACCGCGTCCGCGATGTGCTCCTCGACGATCGTGAAGTGGTTGCCCGGCACGTCCGTCACCGTGTCCGCGTGGGCCCAGGCCGACCGCCAGTCCACGGCCGCCTGGGCCGCGACGATCGGCTCCGACGCCCGGACCAGCAGCGTCGGGCACGGCAGCGGCCCCAGCTCCCAGCCCTCCATCAGGTCGAAGCACCACGCCATCGCCGACAGCCCCGCGCTCGTCACCTCGGTGTACTGCTGGTTGCGCTTGTACAGCCCCTGCATCAGCCCGCCGCCCGCGCTCGCGACGAACTCGCTGTCCACCGCGTACGGGTCCAGCAGCGCGACGCCCGCCGGAGGGGTTCCGCGGCGACACAGCTCGGTCGCGATCGCGTGCACCAGCAGACCGCCGGTGGACACGCCGAGCACGATCGCCGGCTCGCCGCCCGTGTACGCCGAGATCGCGTCGGCCTCCGCCGCGACCAGGGCCTGGCGGTCGGCCGGGAGTGCTTCGCCGTCGGTGAAGCCCGGGATCGGCACCGCCGAGACGTCGTGGCGGCCGCGGCAGGACGCCGCGAACAGCGAGTACTGCTGCACCCCCGCCATCGCCACCAGCGCCGGGACGCAGATCAGGTGCGGGCCGGGCGCCGCGTCCGGGGACCGGCGGGCCAGCCGCAGCGGGCGGATCGGGCGGGTCAGCTCCCCGGACGTGCGGAATTTCGGCCGCAACGTCGCCGCCGCGCGCAGGAACGCGATCGCGTCCGCCTGCTGCCCGGCCTTCAGCGCTTCGGTGAACAAGCCCGCGATCGTCTCCGGGGCCTGCACCGACACCGTCGTGGTGACCTCGCCGGACGCCGGTTCGACGGCGAGTTCAGCGGCGAGGTGGGCGGCCAGCTCTTCCGGTGCCGGGTGGTCGAACACCACCCCGACCTGCAGGATCAGCCCGGTGGCCGCCTGCAGGCGGTTGCGCAGGTCCATCGCGGTCAGCGAGTCGAAGCCCAGCTCCGGGAAGCTGCCGTCGACCGGCACCGCGGCGGCGCTCGGGTGCCCGAGCACCGCGGCGGCCAGGCCGCGGACGAGTTCCAGCACCGCGGCCGGCCGGTCGTCGGCGGGCAGCCGCGCGTACGTCCGGGCGAACGAGCCCGTGTCCTGTTCCACCGTGGCCGCCGAGCGGCGCGACGGCGGCGGCAGCAGGGCGGACATCATCCGCGGGACCTCGCCGGCCGCGCGCATCGCGGCCAGGTCGAGCCGGATGGCGGCGAGCACCGGCTCGGCCGGGCGGGCCAGCGCGGCGTCGAACAACGCCAGGCCCTGCTCGGCCGACAGCGCCAGCGCGCCCCCGCGTTCCTGGCGGCGGCGGCTCGTCTCGTCCAGCTGGGCGGCCATCACGCTGCGGTCGCCGGCCCAGGTGCCCCACGCGATCGACGTGGCCGGCAGGCCGAGGGCACGGCGGTGCCGGGCCAGCGCGTCGAGGAACGCGTTCGCGGCCGCGTAATTGCCCTGCCCCGCGTTGCCCGCCAAACCGGCGAACGACGAGAACAGCACGAACGCCGTCAGTTCGCGGTCGCGGGTCAGCTCGTGCAGGTACCAGGCCGCGTCGAGCTTCGGGGCGAACACGGTGTCGAGCTTCTTCGGGGTCAGCGAGCCGAGGACGCCGTCCTCCAACGCACCGGCGGTGTGCACGATCGCCCGCACCGACGGCTCGGCGTCCAGCAGCCGGGCCAGCGCGTCCCGATCGGACACGTCGCACGCACGGATGTCCACAGTGGCGTCGAGCTCGGCCGCGAACTCCGCCGCTCCCGGCGCGGCCGGGCCACTGCGGCTGACCAGCAGCAGTTCGCGGACACCGTGCTCGGTGACCAGGTGCCGGGCGACCGCTCGCGCCAGCGCCCCGGTTCCGCCCGTGACGAGCACCTTCCCCGCCGCCGTCCAGTCCACCGTGGCTTCCTCACCGCGCACGCGGGTCAGGCGGCCGACGTGCGGGACGCCGTCGCGCAGCACGACCTGTGGCTCACCGGAGGCGAGCAGGCCGGGCAGCAGCGGCAGCAGGTCGCGGATGGACTGGTCGCCTTCGCGTTCGAGGTCGGCCAGCACGATCCGGCCGGGGTTCTCCGTCTGCGCCGAGCGCAGCAGGCCCCACGCGGTCGCGCCGGCCAGGGCGTCCTCGGTGGCGCCGCGGGTGACGAACACCAGCCGCGTGGTGCGCAGCCGGTCCTCCCCGAGGAACGCCTGGACCTCGCCCAGCACCCACTTCGTCAGGTCGCGAGCCGCTTCGCGGTCGTTCTCCGGCCGCACCGGCACCAGCGGCATCAGGATCACCTGCGGCGCGGGCAGGCCGTCGTCCAGGGCCCTGGACAGCGCGCCGATGCCGAGGAACGTCTCGACCGCGCGGCCGAGGGTGTAGACGGCGCCGGTCAGCCCGAACTCGTCGGCCCCGGCGACGACCCAGGTGCCGTCGGCGAGCCGGCCGGGCTCGGGGGCCGGCACCGGCTGCCACTCCCAGCGGAAGAGGCTGTCGCCGTGGGCCGGAGCGGTCTCGATGGCGCCGGCGGCCCGCAGCAGCAACGAGCCGACGGACACGATCGGCGTGCCGGCGGTGTCGGCGAGCTCGACACGGACGCTGTCGGTGCCGGCCGGGCTGATCCGCACGCGGGCCCGGGACGCGCCGACCGCGTACAGCTCGACGTCGGTCCACGAGAACGGCAGCCGGCTGCGGCCCTCGCCGGTGAACGACGCCGCGTGCAGGGCGGCGTCGAGCAGCGCGGGGTGCAGGGCGCACGCGGCCGCTTCGGGGCGGTTGGCTTCCGGCAGCGCGACTTCGGCGTAGACGTCTTCGCCGTGCCGCCACGCCTTTTCGAGACCGCGGAAGAGCGGGCCGTACCCGAAGCCGTTCTCGGCGGCCTGGTCGTAGAAGCCGGTCAGGTCGATCGGTTCGGCACCGGCCGGCGGCCACTCGGCCGGAAACTCCCCCGCCTCGGGCACCTCGCCCGCGCGCAGGACGCCGGTGGCGTGGCAGGTCCACGGCTCGTCACCGGCGTCGGGCCGGGCGTAGACCGACAGGGTGCGCCGCCCGGCCGGGGTCAGCGGGCCGAGCACGACCTGCGTCCGCACGGCCTGGCCGGGCGGGACGACCAGCGGCACGGCCAGGGTCAGTTCGTCGACGACCGGGCAGCCGGCCTCGTCGCCGGCGCGGATGGCCAGCTCGAGGAACGCGGTGCCGGGCAGCAGGACCGCGCCGCCGAAGGTGTGCTCGGCCAGCCACGGGTGGGTCGGGACGGCCAGCCGCGAAGTGAACAGGAAGCCTTCGGTGTCGGGTAACGCCGTCACGGCGCCGAGCAGCGGATGGCCGGCCGAAGCGAGGCCCAGCGCGGTGATGTCGCCGGTCGCCTGCAGCGTCCCGCGCGGCCAGAAGTCCGTGCGCTGGAACGGGTACGTCGGCAGCGCGACGCGCTCCCCCTCGGCGGGGACCACGAGGTGCCAGTCGACGTCGGCGCCGCGCGCGAAGGCGGCACCGAGCGCGGCCAGGAACCGGTCGGGGCCGCCGTGGCCGAGCAGCAGGGTCGCCGACGCCGTCGCCCCGGTGCCCGACTGCTCCAGCAGCGCCTGCAGGCCGAGGCTGAGCACCGGCTGCGGGCTTATTTCGACGAAGTGCCGGGCGCCGCGCTCGAGCGCGGCGAGCACTCCGGCGTCGAACCGCACGGTGCGTTCCAGGTTGCGGTACCAGTACTCGCCGTCCATTTCCGGGCCGTCGAGCCAGCGCTGGTC
Source organism: Amycolatopsis sp. NPDC051045 (assembly GCF_040682955.1). Taxonomy (NCBI): domain Bacteria; kingdom Bacillati; phylum Actinomycetota; class Actinomycetes; order Pseudonocardiales; family Pseudonocardiaceae; genus Amycolatopsis; species Amycolatopsis sp. NPDC051045. The sequence continues at coordinate 238,240 of NZ_JBFBCC010000011.1, read as the reverse complement.
GGCGGTGGAGAAGAACGGGATCTCCGACGCACCGGGGTGCAGTTCGCCGAGGACGCCGAGGAGTTCGTCGTGCAGCACGCGCACCTGGGGGCTGTGTGCGGCGAAGTCGACGCCTTCGACGCGCCAGCGCATGAGCCCGGCCGCCGACAGGCGTTTTTCCAGCGTGGTCAGTGCTTCCGGCTCGCCGGCGACGGTGACCGTGCGCGGCCCGTTGACCGCGGCGATCGACAGCGTGCCTTCGAAGTCGCCGAGCAGCTCACCGACTTCGGCCTCCGAAGCCATCACCGACAGCAGCCCGCCGTGCCCGGCCAGCCGGTCGCCGATCAGGCGGCTGCGCAGGGTCACGATCCGCGCGGCTTCGGGCAGGGACAGCACCCCGGCGAAGCACGCGGCGGCGATCTCGCCCTGCGAGTGCCCGAGCACCGCGGCGGGCCGGACGCCGTAGGACCGCCACAGGTGCGCCAGCGACACCATGACCGAGAACAGCACCGGCTGCACGACGTCGACCCGATCGACCGGGGGCGCGCCCTCGACGCCGGTCAGGACGTCCGGCAGCGACCAGCCGACGTACGGTTGCAGGGCTTCGGCGCACTCTTCGATGCGGGCGCGGAAGACCGGCTGGGTGGCCAGCAGGGCCCTCGCCATCTCGGGCCACTGCGAACCCTGGCCGGGGAACACGAACACCGGGCCGGGCGCGGCGCTCACCGTGCCGGTGGCCACGGTCGGGGCCGGGACGCCCGCCGCGAGCGCGGACAAGCCTTCGCGGAGGGTGGCGTGCCCGGTCCCGGCGACGACGGCGCGGTGGTCGAACCGGCTGCGGGCCAGCAAGGTGCGGGCGATTCCCGCGAGTGGCTGCGTGGGGTGCTCGTCGAGGTGGGTCAGCAGCCGGGCCGCCTGGGCAGCGAGGGCTTCCGGCGACTTCGCCGACAGCACCCACGGGATCGCCGCCGGTTCCGCCACAGCCGCGGCGGGCTCGGCGGGCGGGGCCTGTTCGAGGACGACGTGCGCGTTGGTCCCGCTGACGCCGAACGACGACACGGCGGCCCGGCGCGGCGCCCCGGTCCGCGGCCACGGGCGCGGTTCGGTCAGCAGCTCGACGTCGCCGGCGGTCCAATCGATCTTCGTCGACGGCTGTTCGGCGTGCAGGGTGCGCGGCAGGACGCCGTTGCGCATGGCGAGGATCATCTTCAGCACCCCGCCGACCCCGGCCGCGGCCTGGGTGTGCCCGATGTTCGACTTCAGCGAGCCGAGCCACAGCGGCCGGCCTTCCGGCCGGTCCTGGCCGTACACCGAAATCAGCGCCTGCGCCTCGATCGGGTCGCCCAGGCTGGTGCCGGTGCCGTGGGCCTCGACGACGTCCACATCGGACGGGGAAAGCTTCGCGTCGGCCAGCGCGGCGCGGATCACCCGCTGCTGCGACGGGCCGTTGGGCGCGGTCAGGCCGTTGGACGCGCCGTCGGAGTTGACGGCCGAACCCCGCAGCACGGCGAGGACCTCGTGGCCGTTGCGGCGGGCGTCGGACAGCTTTTCCAGGGCCAGCAGGCCGACGCCTTCGGACCAGCCGGTGCCGTCGGCGCCCTCGGCGAACGCGCGGGAGCGGCCGGTCGGCGACAGCGCGCCCTGGCGGCTGTACTCGATGAACACCATCGGCGTCGACATGATCGCGACCCCGCCGGCGAGGGCGAGGGAGCATTCACCGCGGCGCAGGGCCTGGGCGGCCAGGTGCAGGGTGACCAGCGACGACGAGCACGCGGTGTCGACGCTGACGGTCGGGCCTTCGAAGCCGAAGGTGTAGGAGATGCGCCCCGAAGCGACGCTGCCGGCGCTGCCGTTGCTCTGGTAGCCCTCCAGGTCCTCGGCGACGCCCTGCAACGCGATCGCGTAGTCGTTGTACATCACGCCGACGAACACGCCGGTGTCGCTGCCGCGCAGGGAAAGCGGGTCGATGCCCGCGCTTTCGCACGCTTCCCACGCGGTTTCCAGCAGCAGCCGCTGCTGCGGGTCGGTGGCCAGCGCCTCGCGCGGGCTCATCCCGAAGAACGCCGGGTCGAAGCCGCCGGCGCCGTGCAGGAAGCCACCCTCGGCGGTCGCCGACGTGCCGGGGCCGCCGACGGCACCGAGCAGGTCGGCCAGGGGCCAGCCGCGGTCGTCCGGGAAGCCGGAGATCGCGTCGGTGCCGTCGTCGACCAGCCGCCACAGGGCTTCGGGGGTGTCGGCGTCGCCGGGGTAGCGGCAGCTCATGCCGATCACGGCGATCGGTTCGTCGCCCGCGGACTCCGCGGCCACCAGGCGCTCGCGGGTGCGTTGCAGGTCGGCGGTCACCCGGCGGAGGTAGTCGAGCAGCTCGGCTTCGGTCGCCACGGGTCACTTCACCCCCAAGTCGTTGTCGATGAACGCGAAGAGCTCGTCGGCGCCGAGCTCGTCGGCGGCCGGGGCTTCGCCCGCGTCGCCGGGCCCGGTCCACTGGACGAGCAGCGCTTGCAGCCGCACGGTGATCGCGGCGCGCGCGTCGTCGTCGGAGGCGACGGCCGACAGCAGGTTTTCCAGCTTTTCGATTTCGGCCAGGGCCGGGCGGGCCGCCGCGCCGTCCCCGAGCGCGGACGCGACGAGGAATCCGGCGACCCGGGTGATCGTCGGGTGGTCGAACACCAGCGTCGCGGGCAGCCGCAGCCCGGTGCGCGCCTCCAGGCGGTTGCGCAGCTCCACCGACGTCAGCGAGTCGAACCCGAGGTCGGTGAAGCTGACGTCGGCGCCGACCGTCCCGTCGTGCCCGAGTACGGCTTCCACCTGCTTGCCGACCAGGCCGACGGTGACCGGGAGCCGTTCCTCGACCGGCAGTGGCGCCAGCCGGGCGGCCAGGTCACCACCGGGTTCGACGGCCGCGGCCCGCTTCGGCGCCGCGGTGACGAGACCGCGCAGGGCGGGCAGCAGCGGATCCTGGCCGCGCAGCACGGCGAGGTCGAGCCGCAGGGCCGCGATCGCCGGGACGTTGCTGCCCAGTGCGGCGTCGAAGAGCGCGATTCCGTCCTCAGTGGACAGTGGGGGCAGGCCGGAGCGGTGCATCCGGGCCAGTTCGGCGTCGGTGAGCGTGCCGGTCATGCCGCTGCCGGAGTTCCAGGCGCCCCAGGCGATCGAGACCGCGGCCTTGCCCTCGGCGGCCCGCTGGTGGGCGAGCGCGTCGAGGAACGCGTTGGCGGCGGCGTAGTTGCCCTGGCCGGCCGCGCCGAGCGTGCCCGCGATCGAGGAGAACAGCACGAACGCGGCGAGGTCGTGGCCGGCGGTCAGCTCGTGCAGGTGCCAGGCCGCGTCGACCTTGGGCGCGAACACGGTGTCCAGGCGCTCCGGGTCCAGGGCTCCGAGGACACCGTCGTCGAGGACACCGGCCGCGTGCACGACCGCGGTCAGCTCGACTGTGTCCAGGACCTTCGCGAGCGCGTCGCGGTCGCTGACGTCGCAGGCGACAACCCGGGCTTGGGCACCCAGTTTCGCCAGCTCGGCGACGAGGTCCGCGGCACCGGGAGCCGCGTCGCCGCGGCGGCCGAGCAACAGCAGGTTCCGCACCCCGCGTCCGGCGAGGTGCCGGGCGAAGGTCGCCCCCAGCCCGCCGGTCCCGCCGGTGATGAGCACGGTCCCGTCCGGATCCCAGGACGCGTCGCTCTCCCGGGAAAGTGCCGGGGTCAGGCGGGCGGTGTGGAGCTTGCCCGCGCGCAGCGCGACCTGGGGTTCGCCTGCGGCCAGGGCACCCGCGATGGCGGTCTCGGGGACCTCGCCGGTGTCCGAGTCGACGAGGACGATCCGGCCCGGGTTCTCCAGCTGGGCCGCGCGCAGCAGGCCCCAGACGGTGGCGTGGGCGAGGTCGACGTGCTCGGTGGGTTCGACGGCGACGCCGTTGCGCGTGAGCACGACGAGTGTCGGCTCTTCGGCGAGGGCACGCTGGACGTCCGCCAGCACCTGGGCCGTCGCAGTGCGGACGGCGGCCGGGACCGGTCCGTCGGCGGGGGGAACGCTGAGCAGCGTCACCGGGGGGACTTCGGCAGGCACCGGGGCTTCGGGCAGCAACGGCCACGTGAGCTGATAGCCAGTCGGTGCCGGAGCGGTCAGCGTGGGCACGGCCCGCAGGGCCAGGGAGCGGACCGCGACGACCGGGGTGCCGTCCGGCGTGGTCGCGGTGACCTCGACCGCGCCGTCGACCGGCGTGAGGCGGACCCGCAGGCTCGTCGCGCCGGAGGCCAGGAACGCGGCGCCGGACCAGCTGAACGGCAGGCCGCCGCCCACGTCCAGCAGCGAAGCCGCGTGCAGCGCGGAATCCAGCAGGGCGGGGTGGACGACGAACTGCGCGGCGGCGTCGTGGTCGTCCTCGGCCAGCGCGACCTCGGCGTAGACGTCGTCGCCGTGCCGCCACGCCCGGGTCAGGCCCTGGAACATCGGGCCGTACCCGAGGCCGCGGTCGGCCATCGTGTCGTAAAAGCCGTTGAGGTCGACGGCTTCCGCACCGGCGGGTGGCCACTCGCCCACAGCGGCGACGGGCTCGTCGATCGCGGGCACGAGCGTGCCGCTCGCGTGCCGCGTCCAGTCCGCGCCCGGCTCGCCGTCGTCGCGGGAGTAGACGCGCAGGGTGCGGGCGCCGTCCTCCCCGGCGGCGCTGACCGCGACCTGGACGACGACCCGGCCGCCGTCCGGGACGACCAGCGGGGCTTCCAGGGTGAGCTCGTCGACGCGCGGGCAGCCGGCCTGGTCGCCGGCGCGCACGGCCAGCTCCAGCAGCGCCGTCCCGGGGACCACCACGGCCCCGCCGACGGTGTGCCCGGCCAGCCACGGCTGCGCGGCGAGCGACAGTCGCCCGGTGAACAGCAGGCCGCCCGAGTCCGGCAGCTCGACCGCAGCGCCGACCAGGGGGTGCCCGGCGGCCCAGAGCCCGGCCGCGGCGACGTCGCCGGCCGGGGCCGGCCCACCGCCCGGCCAGATCCACTGGTGCTGGAAGGCGTAGGTGGGCAGCGGCACGACCCGCGCGACCGGGCCGAACACCGCCGGCCAGTCGAGGGCGACGCCGGACACGTGCAGCCGGCCGAGGGCCTCGGCGACCGCGTCGGTTTCGGCCCGGTCGCGGCGCAGGAACGGAACGGCGACCCGGCCGGTGTCCAGGGATTCCGCGGCCATCGCGGTCACCGTGGCGTCGGGCCCGAGCTCGGCGAACGCCGTGACGCCCAGTTCGGTCAGCCGCCGGACGGCCGGACCGAACAGCACCGGCCGCCAGACCTGCTCCACCCAGTGGTCGGCCGAGGCCAGGGTCTCGGCGGTGACCAGGTCGCCGGTGACCGTCGAGACGATCGGCAACGCCGGCGCCGCGGCGGTGAGCCCGGCCACGACCTTGCGGAAGTCGTCGAGCATCGGGGTCATCAGCGGGGAGTGGAAGGCGTGGCTGACGCGCAGCCGCCGGGTCTTGCGGCCGTCGGCGGCGAAGTGCGCGGCGATCTCCTCGACGCGGCCGGCGGCCCCGGAGACGACGACCGAGGCCGGGCCGTTGACCGCGGCCAGCGCGACTTCGTCCTCGCAGCCGGCCAGCAGCGGCCGGACCTCGTCCTCGGTGGCCTGCACGGCGATCATCGCGCCGCCTTCGGGCAGCTGCTGCATGAGCCGGCCGCGGGCGGCGACCAGCGTGCAGGCGTCGTCGAGGGTGAACACCCCGGCGACGTGCGCGGCGGCGATCTCGCCGATCGAGTGCCCGGCCAGGTACTCCGGCGTCAGGCCCCACGAACGGACCAGGTGGTACAGCGCGACTTCGAAGGCGAACAGCGCGGGCTGCGCGTACTGCGTCTGGTCGAGCGCGGCGGCTTCGTCGGCGAAGAGCAGTTCCCGCAGCGGGCGATCCAGCTCCCGGTCGAGCCGCGCGAGCACGGTGTCGAGGGCCTCGGCGAAGACGGGGAAGCGCGCGTAGAGGTCGCGGCCCATCCCGGCGCGCTGGCTGCCCTGGCCGGCGAAGAGGAACGCGGGCACCTGCTCCCCCGCCGTCCCGGTGACCAGCCCGGCGACGCTGCCGCCGCGGGCCAGCACCTCCAGGCGGGTCTCGAGTTCGGTGCGGGTTTCGCCGGTGACGACCGCGCGTTCGGCGAACTGGGTCCGGGTGATGGCCAGGGCGAACCCGATGTCCGTCGCGCTCGCCCCGCGGTGCCCGGCGAGGTGCGTGAGCAGCCGGGACGCCTGATCCCGCACCGCTTCCGGGGTCCGGCCGGACAGCGGCCAGGCCACCACCGACGGCGCCGGCTCGGGCCGCGGCGGCACCGGGACGACCGGCGGGGCTTCGAGCACGGTGTGGGCGTTGGTGCCGCTGATGCCGAACGACGACACCGCGGCGCGGCGCGGGCGGCCGCGGTCGGGCCAGGCCCGCGGCTCGGTGAGCAGCTCGATCGCGCCGCTCGCCCAGTCGACGTGCGTGGACGGCTCGGTGACGTGCAGGGTGCGCGGCAGCGAGCCGGTCCGCATGGCCTGCACCATCTTGATGATCCCGGCGACGCCGGACGCGGCCTGGGTGTGGCCGAGGTTCGACTTGATCGACCCGAGCAGCAGCGGCTCGCCCTCGGCACGGTCCCGGCCGTAGGTGGCCAGCAGGGCCTGCGCCTCGATCGGGTCACCCAGCGTGGTGCCGGTGCCGTGCGCCTCGACGACGTCGATGTCCGATGTGGACAGTCCGGACGCCGCCAGTGCCTGGCGGATCACGCGTTGCTGAGCCGGGCCGTTGGGGGCGGTGAGGCCGTTGGACGCGCCGTCGGAGTTGACCGCGCTGCCGCGGACGACCGCGAGGATCTCGTGGCCGTTGCGCTTCGCGTCGGACATCCGCTCCAGGACGAGGATTCCGGCGCCTTCGGACCAGCCGACGCCGTCGGCGCTGTCCGAAAAGGACTTGCAGCGGCCGTCGGCGGACAGGCCGCGCTGGCGGCTGAAGCCGATGAACGTGCTCGGCGTCGACATGACCGTGACGCCGCCGGCGAGGGCCAGCGAGCACTCCCCGTTCTGCAGGGCACGGGCCGCGAGGTGCAGGGCGACGAGCGATGACGAACACGCCGTGTCGACGGTCAGGGTGGGGCCTTCCAGGCCGAACGCGTAGGCGACGCGGCCGGAGGCGACGCTCGGCGCGCTGCCGTTTCCCTGGTAACCCTCGGTGTCCGGGCTGCCCTGCAGCAGCATCCCGTAGTCGGAGTACATGACCCCGACGAACACGCCGGTCCGGGAACCGCGCAGCGAACGCGGGTCGACGCCGGTCCGCTCGACGGCTTCCCAGGAGACCTCCAGCAGCAGCCGCTGCTGCGAGTCGGTCGCGAGGGCTTCGCGCGGGCTCATCCCGAAGAACGCCGGGTCGAACTCCCCCGCCTCGTGCAGGAACCCGCCGCTGCGGGTGTAGGACGTGCCCGGGTGGTCGGGGTCCGGGTGGTAGAGACCGTCGACGTCCCAGCCGCGGTTGGCCGGGAAGTCGGTGACGGCGTCGACGCCCCGCTCGACGAGGGTCCAGAGGTCTTCCGGCGAGCCGACGCCGCCCGGGTAGCGGCAGCCCATGCCGACGATGACGACCGGGTCGCCGTCGACGGCGGCGGCCGCGGTGACCTGCTCGGGAACGTCGGCCTCGCCGGCGATCTCGCCCAGCAGGAACGCGGTCAGCTCGGCCGGGGTCGGGTAGTCGAAGGTGAGCGTGGCGGGCAGCCGCAACCCGGTGGCCGCGTCGAGCCGGTTGCGCAGCTCGACCGCGGTGAGCGAGTCGAAGCCCAGCTCGCGGAACGGCCGGTCGGCGGCCACGCCGGCGGTGCCGGAGTGCCCGAGCACGGCGGCGACCTGCGCGCGGACGAGGTCGAGCACGGCACGGGACCGTTCGGCTCCGGTGCGGCCGAGCAGCGGGCCGTCGAGCCGTGGCAGGTTGGCCGCGGTCTGCCGGGCGGGGGTGCGGACCAGGCCGCGCAGCAGGTGCGTGACCTCGGGCTGCGCGCTGAGTGCGGCGAAGTCGAGGCGGACCGGCAACACCGTGTCGAGACCGGCCGCGCAGGCCGCGTCGAACAGGGTCAGGGCGTGGTCCGGTTCGAGCGCGGGCAGGCCGGTGGCAGCCATCCGCCGCAGGTCGGCGTCGGTGAGGGTGGCGGTCATGCCGCCCGCCCGCGACCACGCCCCCCAGCCGAGCGACAGCGCCTTCTGCCCGCGGGCCCGGCGGCGCCGGACGAGAGCGTCGACGGCCGCGTTGGCCGCGGTGTAGTTGGCCTGCCCGGCCGCGCCGAAGGTGCCGGCGACCGAGGAGTAGACGACGAACGCGGCCAGGTCGAGGTCGCGGGTCAGCTCGTCGAGGTGCCAGGCGGCGTCGAACTTGGGCGCCAGCACGGTGTCGAGCCGGTCGGGGGTCAGCGAGCCGAGGATGCCGTCGTCGAGGACGCCGGCGGTGTGCACGACGGCGGACAGCGTGACGCCGCCCAGCACGCGGGCCAGTTCGGCGCGGTCGGCGACGTCCGCCGCGGCGACGTCGACCTCGGCGCCGGCCGCGGTCAGCTCGGCGACCAGTTCGGCCGCGCCGGGGGCATCCGGCCCGCGGCGGCTGACCAGCAGCAGCCGCCGGGCGCCGTGGGTGGTCACCAGGTGGCGGGCCAGCGTGGCGCCGAGGCCGCCGGTGCCGCCGGTGATGAGCACGGTCCCTTCGTCCCACCGCGGCGGAACACTGTCGCCAGGCGAGACTCGGGCGATGCGGGCGACGCTGATTTCGCCGTCTCGCACGATCGCCTGCGGCTCCCCGGAGGCCACCACGGCGGGCAGGGCCGCGATCGACTCCGGGTTGCCGTCCACGTCGGCCAGGAAGAACCGGCCCGGGTGCTCGCGCTGCGCGGAGCGCACGAGACCCCAGACGGCCGCGGCGGCGGGATCGTCCATTCCGTTCGTGACGAAAACCAGCCGGGAGTCCTCGGAGGACTGGAGCACCGCGAGCGCGTCGGCAGTCACGGTACGCACCCCCGCCGGTCCGCCGGCAGGAACGTGGTGGACGGCGAAGTCGGCTTCCTCGGCCGGCCGTGGGACCGCGACCCAGTCCAGCCGGTACAGCGAGTCGACGGGCCGGGTCCGGGCCGGGACCGCGGGGCGCAGCACGAGGGAGCCGACCGTGGCGACCGGGTCACCGGCCGCGTCGCGCAGTTCGATGGCGACGGAGTCCTCGCCGCGCCGGGTCAGCTTGGCCCGCACGACCGCCGCGCCGCCCGCGTGCAGCGTGACGTCGCTCCACGCGAACGGCAGCCGCCCACCGTCCACATCGGTCAGCCCGGCGTGCTCGGCGGCGTGCAGGACCGCGTCCAGCAGCGCCGGGTGCAGCCCGAAGGCCGCCGCGTCCCGCTCGGCCTCCTCGGGCAGCACGACGTCGGCGAACACCGCCTCGGGGGTGCGCCAGACGGCTTTGAGCCCGCGGAACAGCGGCCCGTAGGCGAACCCGCCCGAGGCGAGCCGCTCGTAGAACCCGTCCAGGGCCACGGCCTCGGCCTCAGGCGGCGGCCAGGCGGCCGAGTCGCCCGGCGAAGTGGTGCCGGTGCCGAGGCGGCCGCTGGCGTGCCGGGTCCACGGCTGCTCGCCCCCGCCGTCCGGGCTGGAGTACACGGCCAGGGAGCGGTCGCCCGCGGGACCGGCCGGGCCGACGACGACCTGCAGCCGCACCGCGCCTTCGGCCGGCAGGACCAGGGGCACTTCGAGGGTCAGTTCGTCGACGCGGTCGCAGCCCGCGCGGTCGGCGGCGCGGATCGCGAGGTCGAGGTAGGCGGTGCCGGGCAGCAGGGCCGCGCCGAGCACGAAGTGGTCGGCCAGCCACGGCTGCGTGCGCAGTGAGAGCCGGGCGGTGAACAGGAACCCGCCGGAGTCGGGCAGCTCGACGCCCGCGCCGAGCAGCGGGTGCCGGGCGACGTCGAGACCCACCGAGCCGAGGTCGCCCGGCACCGCGCCGGAGGTGCGCGGCCAGTGGCGTTCCCGCTGGAACGGGTAGGTCGGCAGGTCCGGGCCGGGGCCGCCGGCGGGACCGAAGAACACGGGCCAGCCGACCCGCACCCCGGCCACGTGCAGACGGCCCAGCGCCGTCACGAAGGCGGTCTCCTCAAGCTGGTCGCGGCGCAGCAGCGGGACGCAGGCGACGGCGGAGCCGAGGACTTCGCTCGCGGCGGCGGACAGCGACCCGTCCGGACCCAGTTCGACGACGGCGGCGGCGTCCTGCTCGCCGAGCACGCGCACGGCGTCGGCGAAGCGGACGGGCTCGCGGACGTGCCCGATCCAGTACTCCGGCGTGCGCAGGTCGGCGAGTTCGCCGGTCACGGTCGAGATGATCGGCAGCCGTGCCTCGCCGAACTCCAGGCCCGCCAGCACCGCGGCGAAGTCTTCGAGCATCGGGTCCATCAACGGCGAGTGGAAGGCGTGGCTGACGGCGAGCCGGCGGACGTGGTGCCCGGCTTCGGTGAGCGCGTCGGTGGTCCGGGTGACGGCGGCTTCGGGGCCCGCGACCACGACCGCGGCGGGCCCGTTGACCGCGGCGATCGTCACGCCGTCCACCAAGCACTCACGGACTTGCGTTTCGGGCGCGCGGACCGCGGCCATCGTGCCGCCGGCCGGGAGCGCGGCCATCAGGCGGCCGCGGGCGGCGACCAGCGTGCAGGCGTCCTCCAGGGAGAGGACTCCGGCGACGTGCGCGGCGGCGATCTCGCCGGCCGAGTGCCCGGCGAGCCAGGACGGCGTGACCCCGAACGACTCCAGCAGCCGGTACTGCGCGACGCCGAGGGCGAACGTCGCCGGTTGCGTCCAGTCGGTGCGGTCCAGCAGCGTGCCGTCCTCGGCGAAGACGACCTCCCGCAGCGGCAGGTCCAGCAGCGGGTCCAGGTGGGCGCACACGGCGTCGAAGGCTTCGGCGAACGCGGGGAAGCGCCGGTACAGCTCGGCTCCCATGCCCGGCCCCTGCGCACCCTGCCCGGCGAAGACGAACGCGGTCTTGGCCCGGGTCCGCGCGGGGGTCCCGGTGGGCGTCTCGGCGAGCGCGGCCAGTTCGGCCAAGGGGTCGCCGACGATCGCCGCGCGGTACGGGAAGGCGGTGCGGGTGGTGGCGAGCGCCCGGGCGAGCCCGGCGGGCGCGCGGTCGCTGATCAGCGCGTGCAGTTGCCGGGCCTGGGCGGACAGGGCCTGCGGTGTGCGGGCGGACAGCAGCAGCGGCGCGGTCGCGGGCTCCTCGGCGACGGCGTGCTCGACCGCCGGGGCCTCCTCCAGGATCGCGTGCGCGTTGGTGCCGCTCAGCCCGAACGACGAGACACCGGCGCGCCGCGGGCGCCCGGACTCCGGCCAGGCGCGGTGCTCGGTGAGCACCCGGACCTCGCCCGCGGTCCAGTCGACGCGGCTCGACGGCTCGTCGACGTGCAGGGTCTTCGGCAGTTCGCCGTGGCGCAGCGCGAGGACCATCTTGATGATCCCGGCGACGCCGGCCGCGGCCTGGGTGTGGCCGAGGTTGGACTTGACGGCGCCGAGCCACAGCGGCTCGCCGTCGCGGTCACGGCCGTAGGTGGCCAGCAGGGCCTGGGCTTCGATCGGGTCGCCGAGCACCGTGCCGGTGCCGTGCGCCTCCACCGCGTCGACGTCCGAAGTGGACAATCCGGCGTCGGCGAGCGCCTGGCGGATCACGCGTTGCTGGGCGGGCCCGTTGGGGGCGGTGAGGCCGTTGGACGCGCCGTCGGAGTTGACGGCGGTGCCGCGGACCACGGCGAGCACCGGGTGGCCTTGCTCCCGCGCCGTCGACAGGCGTTCGACGACGAGGATCCCGGCGCCTTCGGACCAGCCGGTGCCGTCGGCGCCGTCGGCGAACGGCTTGCAGCGGCCGTCGGCGGCGAGGCCGCCCTGGCGAGCGAACTCCGCGAAGGAGTTCGGGGTGGCCATGACGGTGACCCCACCGGCCAGCGCGGTCGTGCACTCACCGCGGCGCAGGGCCTGGGCAGCCCAGTGCAGTGCGACCATCGACGACGAGCAGGCGGTGTCGACGGTCACCGACGGGCCTTCCAGCCCGAGCGTGTAGGACAGCCGCCCGGACAGGACGCTCGCGGTGGTGCCGGTGGCCAGGTGGCCCTGGACGTCTTCGCCGGAGGTGGCGAGCAGGTTCGCGTAGTCCTGGCCGTTGGTGCCGACGAACACGCCGGTGTCGCCGCCGTGCAGCGTCGCCGGGTCGATCCCGGCGCGTTCGAGTGCCTCCCAGGACACTTCGAGCAACAGCCGTTGCTGCGGGTCCATCGCCATCGCTTCACGCGGAGAAATGCCGAAGAAGCCGGCGTCGAAGTCAGTGACGCCGTCGAGGAACCCGCCGGTGAGCGCGAACTCGTAACCCGAGGCCAGCGTGGCGAGGTCCCAGCCGCGGTCTTCGGGGAAGCCGGCGATGCCGTCGCCGCCGCCGGCGAGGAGCCGCCAGAAGTCCTCGGGTCCGCGGACGCCGCCGGGGAAGCGGCAGCCGATGCCGACGATGACGATCGGGTCGTCGTCGGCGGCGGCGCGCACCGGCGCGGCGGCTTCGGCGAGGGTCCCGGCCAGCTCGCCCAGCAGGTGGCGGGTGAGGATTTCCGGGGTCGGGTGGTCGAACACCAGCGAGGGCGGCAGGTCGAGCCCGGTCGCCAGGGCGACGACGTTGCGCAGCTCGACAGCGGTGAGCGAGTCGAACCCGAGGTCGCGGAACGCGCGGTCGGGGGCCACTCCCCCGGTGCCGCTGTGGCCGAGGACGAGCGCGACCTGCTCCAGCAGCAGCCCGAGCAGGAAGTCGAACCGGTCGTGCTCGGGGACGGCGGCGAGCCGCGCGCGCAGCTGTTCGTCGCCGCGCGGGGCCTCGGGGCGCGCGGCCGCGGGGATGCCGCTGAGCAGCGGGCTGCGGCGCAGCACCTGCGCGTAGCGGGTCCAGTCGATGTCGGCGACGACGACGGTGGTGTCCGCCTGGGCCCGGTCCAGCGCGGCACCCGCGCGCTCGGGATCGAGGGGGTTGAGGCCGCCTCGGCGGGCGCGGTCGGCGACGGCGGGATCGGCGGCGAGCATGCCGCCGCCCGCCCACGGGCCCCACGCGATCGACGTCGCGGGCAGGCCGAGACCGCGGCGGTGCTCGGCGAGCGCGTCGAGGGTCGCGTTCGCCGCCGCGTAGGCGGCTTGGCCGGCCGAGCCGAAGGTTCCCGCGACGGACGAGAACAGCACGAAGCTCCGCAGGTCGGTGGTCAGCTCGTGGAGGTGGACGGCAGCGGTGACCTTGGCGCGGTACCCGGCCTCGAACCGGTCCGGGGTGAGGGTGTCGAGGACGCCGTCGTCGAGGACGCCGGCGGTGTGCACGACGTCGGTCAGGTCGGGTATCTCGGCGAGCACGGCGGCGAGGGCGTCCCGATCGGTGACGTCGCAGGCGGTGATCGTCACGTCGGCGCCGAGCGCGGTCAGCTCCTCGCGGAGTTCGTCCGCGCCCGGAGCTTCGGGACCACGGCGGCTGAGCAGCACCAGGTGCGCGCGCCCGGCCTTCGCCAGGCGGCGGGCGGTCTCGGCGCCGAGCGCGCCGGTGCCGCCGGTGATGAGGGTGGTTCCGTCGCCGGGTTCGGGGGCGCGGCCCGGGGCCGGGGACGCGGCGACGATCCGGCGGCCGAACAGCCCGGCCGCGCGGATCGCGAGCTGGTCTTCGCCGTCGGCGCCGGTGAGCGCGGCGGCGAGGCGGCGCGGGACCTCGGCGTCCAGCTCGCCGGGCAGGTCGACGAGCCCGCCCCAGCGCTGGGGGAGTTCGAGCGCGGCGGCGCGGCCCAGCCCCCAGACGGCGGCCTGCACGGGTCGGCCGACCGGGTCGCCGGGCGAGACGGCGACGGCTTCGCGGGTCACGGACCACAGCGGGGTGTTCCCGAGGGACTGCAGCAGCGTGGCCGTGGCGGTGAGGCCGGCCGGGACACCCGGGAAGCCGGTTTCGTCCAAGGCCAGCAGGGACAGCACGTGGTCGAAGTCGCGGTCGCGCAGGCGGTCGCCGATCGTGTCGTCGAAGATCAAGGGCTCGCCGTCGAAGTACCCGGCGACGGTGGTGACCCACGGGTCGTCGGCGAGCGCGGCCGGGACGACCACGAGCCAGGACCCGCGGCCCGGGCGGGTCGCGGTGACCGGGACCCAGGTGGCCTTGTACCGCCATCTGTCCACAACGGACTCTTCGTGGCGCGAACGGCGGTAGGACGACAACGCGGGCAGCAGGGCACCCATCGAAGCGTCATCGACGTCGAGCCGCGCGGCCAGTCCCGCGGCGTCACCCCGATCGACGGCGGCCCAGAACTCGGCGTCGGCCGTCTCGCCGGTGGGTGCGGCGGCCGAGGGCCAGAACCACTCGTGCTGGAACGCGTACGTGGGCAACGGAACCCGCCGGGCACCGGTCCCGGCGAAGAAGGCGGACCAGTCGATCCGCACACCGGAAACGTGCAACTGCCCCAGCGCGGCGACCAGAGTGGCGACGTCTTCGCGGCCGCGGCGGGCCACCGGGATGCCGCCGGTCATCGCGGACAGGACCGCGTCCGGGCCGATCTCGACGATCAGGCCGGCTCCGCGCAGCTGCGCGGCGGTGTCAGCGAAACGGACCGGTTCCCGGACGTGCGCGACCCAGCGTTCCGGGTCGGTGACCTCGCCCTCGGCCAGGAACGGCACGGCCGGCGCGGTGAAAGTCACGCCGGCGATGGCGTCCCGGAACGCGGGCAGCATCGGGTCCATCAGCGGCGAGTGGAACGCGTGCGACACGGTCAGCCGCTTGGTCTCTCTGAAGTTCTCCGCGGCGGCGAGCACGGCGGCTTCCACCCCGGACAGCACGACCGCGTCCGGACCGTTGACCGCGGCGAGCGCGACCTCGTCGCTCAGGTAGGGCGCGACTTGTTCCTCGGTGGCACGGACGGCGACCATCGCGCCCCCGGGCTCGAGGTCCTGCATGAGCGACGCGCGGGCGGTCACCAGCGTGCAGGCGTCGTCCAGCGAGAGCACCCCGGCGACGTGCGCGGCGGCGATCTCGCCGACGGAGTGGCCGCCGACGAAGTCCGGCCGGACACCCCACGCCGACAGCAGCCGCACGAGCGCGACCTCGACCGCGAACAACGCGGGCTGCGCGAATCCGGTCTGCGACAATGCTTCGGCGTCTTCGCCCCACAGGACTTCGCGGACCCGCGGGTCGAGGCGGTCGAGCACGGCGTCGAGGGCGGCGGCGAACGCCGGGAAGGCGTCGTAGAGGCCGCGGGTCATGCCGGGCCGCTGGGCACCCTGGCCGGTGAAGACGAACGCGACCTTCGGCGTCGACTTCGCCTCACCCGTGATCACCAGCGGCGACGGCCGTCCTTCGGCGAGCGCGGTGAGCCCTTCGGAGGTGAAGACGACGGCGCGGTGGTCGAACGCCGAGCGCGTGGTGGCCAGGGAGTATCCGAAGTCCGTCAGGTCCGCGGTGACGTCCCGGAGCCGCGCGGCCTGATCACGGAGGGCTTCCGGGGTGCGGCCGCTGAGCACCAGCGGGACGCACGGCAGCCGGCGCTCGGCTTCGTCGCGGGCCGGGATGACGACGGGTGGTTCTTCGATGATCGCGTGGGCGTTCGTGCCGCTGATGCCGAACGACGAAACGCCCGCCCGGCGCCGCCGACCGGCCTCGGCGGGCCACGGCCGGGCGTCGGTGAGCAGCTCGACGTGCCCGGCGGCCCACTCGACGTGGGTCGAGGGTTCGGTGACGTGCAGGGTGCGCGGCAGGGTGCCGTGGCGCATGGCCTGGACGACCTTGATGATCCCGGCGACGCCCGCGGCGGCCTGCGCGTGCCCGATGTTGGACTTGATCGAACCCAGCAGCAGGGGGGTTTCGCGGTCCTGGCCGTAGGTGGCCAGCAGGGCTTGCGCCTCGATCGGGTCGCCCAGCGTCGTGCCGGTGCCGTGCGCCTCGACGACATCGACGTCCGCAGTGGACAGACCGGCGGCGGCGAGGGCCTGGCGGATCACGCGTTGCTGCGACGGGCCGTTCGGCGCGGTCAGGCCGTTCGAAGCGCCGTCGGAGTTGACGGCGGACCCGCGCAGGACGGCGAGGATCTCGTGGCCGTGGCGGCGCGCGTCCGACATCCGTTCCAGGACGAGGATCCCGGCGCCTTCCGACCAGCCGACGCCGTCGGCGGTGTCCGAAAAGGACTTGCAGCGGCCGTCGGCGGCGATGCCGCGCTGACGGCTGGAAGCGACGAACGAACCGGGCGTCGACATGACCGTGACGCCGCCGGCCAGCGCGAGGGAGCACTCCCCCTGCCGCAGGGCCTGGGCGGCCCAGTGCAGCGCGACCAGCGAGGACGAACACGCGGTGTCGACGGTGACGGTCGGGCCTTCGAGGCCCATCGTGTAGGCGATCCGGCCGGACGCGACGCTCGGCGCGCTGCCGTTGCCCTGGTAGGCCTCGGCTTCCGGGCTGCCCTGCAGCAGCATCCCGTAGTCGGAGTACATGACCCCGACGAACACGCCGGTCCGGGAACCGCGCAGCGACACCGGGTCCACCCCCGCGCGTTCCACGGCCTCCCAGGACACTTCGAGCAGCAGCCGCTGCTGCGAGTCCGTGGCGAGGGCTTCGCGCGGGCTCATCCCGAAGAACGCCGGGTCGAACTCCCCCGCGTCGTGCAGGAACCCGCCGTGGCGCGTGTACGACGTGCCCGGGTGGTCCGGGTCCGGGTGGTAGAGGCCCTCGACGTCCCAGCCGCGGTTGACCGGGAAGCCCGACACCGCGTCGACGCCGTTCTCGACCAGGTTCCACAGGTCTTCGGGCGAGCCGACCCCGCCCGGGTAGCGGCAGCCCATGCCGACGATGACGATCGGGTCGTCCGACACCGGGCGCACGGTCACCGAGGCGTCCTCGATGACCGTCCCGGTCAGCTCCCGGCCGAGGTACGCGGCGAGTGCTTCCGGCGTCGGGTAGTCGAAGACGAGCGTGGCGGGCAGGCGAAGCCCGGTCACCGCGTCGAGGCGGTTGCGCAGCTCGACGGCGGTCAGCGAGTCGAAGCCGAGGTCCTTGAACGCGCTGCGGACGTCGACGGTGTCGGTGGCCGCGTAGCCGAGGACGAACCCGGCCTCGGTGCGGACGAGGTCGTCCAGCGCGCGGGCGCGGTCGGCCTCGGCGAGCCCGCCGAGCCGTTCGGCCAGCGCGGTCGCCGGGCCGCGGCTCGTGCTCGGGGCGGCACCACCGGGCACCAGGGCGCGCAGCAGCGCCGGGACACCCGGGCGGCCGCGCAGGGCGCCGACGTCGAGGCGCATCGGCAGCAGAGCGGGTTCGGCTTCGGTCAGGGCGGCGTCGAACAGGGCCAGCCCCTGGGCCGGGTCGAGCGGGGGCAGGCCGGCCGCGGCGAGCCGGCGACGGTCGGCCTGCGACAGCCGGGCCGCCATGCCGGCGTCCCCGGCCCACGCACCCCAGGCCAGGGACTGGCCGGGCAGCCCCTCGGCGCGGCGGCGCTGGGCGAGGGCGTCGAGGAAGGCGTTGGCGGCGGCGTAGCCGGCCTGCCCGGGGCTGCCGAGCACGCCGGCGGCCGAGGAGAACAGGACGAACGCGCCGAGGTCGCGCGTCAGCTCGTGCAGGTTCCAGGCCGCGTCGACCTTCGCGCGGAAGACGGTCGCGACGCGCTCGGGGGTCAGGGTTTCGACGACGCCGTCGTCGAGGACGCCGGCGGCGTGCACGACGGCGCCGATCGGGTGCGCGGCCAGCAGCGCGGCGAGGGCGTCGCGGTCGGCGGCGTCGCAGGCGGCGATGGTGACGTCGGCGCCGAGCGCGGACAGCTCCGCGCGCAGCTCTTCGGCGCCGGGAGCATCCGGGCCGCGGCGGCCGGCGAGCAGCAGGCTCCGGACGCCGTGCGCGGTGACCAGGTGCTTCGCCACCAGGCCGCCGAGCCCGCCGGTGCCCCCGGTGACCAGCACGGTGGCGCCGTCCGGGAAGTGCGCGGCCGGGCCGTCGCCGACCGGGAGCCGGGCCAGCCGCGGCAGGACGATCCCGCCGTCGCGCAGGGCGGCTTGGGGTTCGCCGGAGTCGAGGACGCGCTGCAGCGGCGCGGTGAGGTTGTCCGACGCATCCACGTCGATGAGCACGAAGCGGTCGGGGTGTTCGGCCTGCGCCGAGCGGACCAGGCCCCAGACCGCCGCGGCGGCCGGGTCGGCGGTGTCGCCGTCGGCGGCCGGGACGGCGCCGGAGGTGACGAAGACCAGCCGCGACCGGGCGAAGTCCGGTTCGGCGATCCAGGACTGCAGGAGTTCGAGGGCCCAGGCCGTGGCGGCGTGCGCGGCTTCCGCGTCGCCCGCGCCGGGCGGGACGGGGGCGAGCACGACGGCCGGGACGGCGTCCGCGCTGATCCGGACGGTGGCCAAGTCGGGGAACACGGCGGGGGTGGCGAAGCCCAGCCCGGTGCCGAGGACCACCCAATCGGCGTCGTCGGCCGGCTGCGTCACGGCGACGGCGGGCGCGGGTGTCCACACGGGACGGAAGAGCGATTCGTGCCGGGTCGGTCGCAGGTCGCCGGCGGCGACCGGGCGGAAGGTCAGCGCGTCGGCGGCGAGCACCGGGGTGCCCGCGGGATCGGTGACGGCGAGGGCGACGGCGTTCTCGCCGGTCGGGGTGAGCCGGGCGCGCAGGGTGGTGGCGTGCGCGGGCTGCACGCCGACGCCGCTCCAGGAGAACGGCAGGCCGTCGCGGCCGAGGTGCGCGCAGGCGTGCAGGACCGCGTCCAGCAGGGCCGGGTGCAGGCCGAACGACGCGGCCTCGGTCTCGTGCTCCGGCGGCAGCGCCACCTCGGCGTACACCTCGTCGCCGAGCCGCCAGGCCGCGCGCAGGCCCCGGAACGCCGGGCCGTAACCGAGTCCCTGTTCGGCCAGGCCGTCGTAGAAACCTTCCAGCCCGATCGGCTCGGCGCCGGCGGGCGGCCACTCCCCCGGCAGGACCGCGGCGGGCGCGCCGCCGACGCCGAGGCGGCCGAAGGCGTGCCGGACCCAGCCGTCGTCCTGCTGGGAGTGGATGCTGACCGAGCGGCTGCCGTCCTCGGCGGGCGGACCGGCGACGACCTGCACGCGCACGCCTCCGGACGCGGGCAGCACGAGCGGCGCCGCGAACGTCAGCTCCTCGACGCGGGCGCAGCCGACCTGCGCCCCGGCGCGGCCCGCCAGTTCCAGGAACGCCGTGCCGGGCAGCAGTTTCGTGCCGAGGATCTCGTGCTGGCCGAGCCACGCCTGCCGGCGCACCGACAGCTCACCGGCGAACAGGAAACCGCCGGACTCGGGCAGCTCGACGGCCGCGCCGAGCAACGGGTGCCCGGCCGGGTCCAGGCCGACCTGGCCGAGGTCGCCGCCGGCGCCGCCTTCCAGCCAGTAGGTACGGCGCTGGAAGGCGTAGGTGGGCAGCTCGACGACGCGGGCGCCGGTGCCGTCGTGCCAGGCCGTCCAGTCGAAGGCGCCGCCGCGCACTTGCCAGCGGGCCAGCGCCGAAAGCAGGGTCGTGGTCTCGTCGCGGCCGCGACGGGCGGTGGGGATGCAGTCGGTGTCCGGGCCGGTCAGCTCGGCGGTCATCGCCGACAGCGTGGCGTCCGGACCGACCTCGAGGAACGTCGTGACGCCGCGGGAAACCAGCTCGGTGACGGTGTCGGCGTAGCGGACGGCGTCGCGCACGTGCCGCACCCAGTAGTCCGGTGTGGACACGTCGCCCGCCGCGATCACCGGGATCGACGGTGCGGCGAAGGTCAGCGTTTCCAGCACCGCGCGGAAGTCGCCGAGCATCGGCTCCATCAGCGGCGAGTGGAACGCGTGGCTCACCGCGAGCCGCTTGGTCTTCTCGAAGGGCGCGGCGACGGCGAGCACCGCGTCTTCGGCACCGGAGACGACCACCGCGTCCGGGCCGTTGACGGCCGCGATCGAGACGTCTTCGGTGAGCAGCGGCAGGACGTCGGCTTCGGACGCCTGGATCGCGACCATCGCCCCGCCTGCGGGCAGCGCCTGCATCAGGCGGCCGCGGGCTCGGACGAGCTTGGCCGCGTCATCCAGGGACAGCACCCCGGCGACGTGGGCGGCGGCGATCTCGCCGACGGAGTGCCCGGCGACGAAGTCCGGCCGCACGCCCAGGGATTCCAGCAGGCGGAAGAGCGCGACTTCGAAGGCGAACAGCGCGGGTTGCGCGACCTCCGTGTCGTCCACACTGGACTCACCGGGCAAGTCGAGCAGCGCGAGGATCTCGTTTCGGGCCTCGGTGAACACCGGGAAACTCAGCGTCCGGCCCATGTCGGCGCGCTGGGAACCCTGGCCGGTGAACAGGAACGCCGACGCGCCGGGGTGCAACGCCGAACCGGTGTGCACCCCGGGCGCGGCAGCCGACGTGGCGAGGGCGTGCAGGGCGGTCAGCAGTTCGCCGCGGCCGGTGCCGGTGAGCACGGCCCGGTGCGGGAAGGCGACGCGCGTGGTGGCCAGGGAGTGGGCGACGTCGAGCGGGGTGTGCTCCGGGTGGGCGTCGAGGTGGGCCAGCAGGCGGTCGGCCTGCTCGCGCAGCGCGTCCGGGGTGCGGCCGGACACCGGCCACAGGTAGCCGGGTGGCTCGCTGACCGGGGCCGCTTCGACCGGCTCCGCGACGGGCTGTTCGAGGATCACGTGCGCGTTGGTGCCGCTGATGCCGAACGAGGAAACGGCGGCCCGGCGGGGTTTCCCGGTCTCCGGCCACGGGCGCGGCTCGGTCAGCAGCGAGACCCGGCCGGCCGTCCAGTCCACATGGGACGTCGGGGCGTCGACGTGCAGGGTCCGCGGCAGGACGCCGTGGCGCATGGCCTGGATGGTCTTGATGACCCCGCCGACGCCGGCGGCGGACTGCGTGTGCCCGACGTTCGACTTGAACGAGCCGAGCCACAGCGGGTCGCCCGCGCGCTCGCGGCCGTAGGTGGCCAGCAGCGCCTGGGCTTCGATCGGGTCACCCAGGACGGTGCCGGTGCCGTGGGCCTCGACGGTGTCGATGTCGTCGGTGGTCAGGCCGGCGTTTTCCAGCGCTTGGCGGATCACCCGCTGCTGGGAGGGGCCGTTGGGGGCGGTGAGGCCGTTGGAGGCGCCGTCGGAGTTGACGGCGGAGCCGCGGATGACGGCGAGCACTTCGTGGCCGTTGCGGCGGGCGTCGGACAGCCGTTCGAGCAGGAGGAGCCCGGCGCCTTCGGAGAACCCGGCACCGTCGGCGGCTTCGGCGAAGGACTTGCAGCGGCCGTCGGAGGCCAGGCCGCCCTGACGGTCGAACTCGCCGTAGAGCCCGGGAGTGGCCATCACGGCGACGCCGCCGGCGAGAGCGAAGGAGCACTCCCGCGCCCGCAGCGCCCGAGCCGCCCAGTGCAGCGCGACCAGCGACGACGAGCACGCCGTGTCGACGGTGACGGCGGGGCCTTCGAGGCCGTAGAAGTAGGCGATCCGCCCGGAGATCACCGAGGATTCGGTGCCGGTGACGAGGTAGCCCTCGACGCCGTCGGGCAGCGCGGCGAGACCGCGGCCGTAGCCCATGGACCCGGCGCCGACGAAGACACCGCCGGTGCTGCCTTCGACCTCGCGCGGGTCGATGCCGGCGCGTTCGAAGGCTTCCCAGGCCAGCTCGAGGACGATCCGCTGCTGCGGGTCCATGGCGAGTGCCTCGCGCGGCGAGATGCCGAAGAAGGCGGGGTCGAAGTCCCCGGCGCGGTGCAGGAAGCCGCCCTGGTGCGGGGACTCCGGCCAGCCGCGGCCGTCGGGGAACTCGGTGACGGCGTCGACCCCGTCGTCGACGAGCCGCCACAGGTCCTCGGGCGACTGCACGCCACCCGGGTACCGGCAGCTCATGGCGACGACGGCGACCGGTTCGGCCGCCGCGGCGAGCAGCGTGGTGTTCTGCCGCCGCAGCTGCTTGTTCTCCTGCACGGCGACGCGCAGTGCTTCGACGACTCGATCCGACCCGGCCGGCATAGACATCTCCAGGGTGAGTGTGGTCTTACCCGGGTGACGCCACCGCGACGGCGTTCCTCACGGACCGGCGCCGAGCGAACGTCCACTTGCCGGGGAGTCAACCGCACGCCCAGCCCGGAAACCCCCAGACTTGACCCGCCCCCGGACGCGACGAAGGCGGCACCTTCCCGGGAAGGTGCCGCCTCCGGTCGCCGGGGATCAGTCCTCGTCGCCACCGAGGACGAAGCGGACCAGGTCGTCGGCGTCCATGTCGCCCACGTCGCCGTCGGAGTCCTCGGGGGCGTCCTCCTCCGGCCGGTCGGCCCGGTCGGCCGCCTCGGCCAGCAGGTCCATCAGGCCCAGCGAGCGCAGCTGGTCGAACGAGACCGAAGCCAGGAACTTCCGGACGTGGGCCTCCTCCGCCGACGCCGGCACCTCGGCCTCATCACCGAACAGCTCCCGGTGCAGGTGGGCCGCCACCGCCTGGGACGTCGGGTGGTCGAACACCAGCGTCGACGGCAGCCGCAGGCCGGTGCGCTCGCCCAGGACGTTGCGCACCTCCACCGCCGCCAGGGAGTCCACGCCCATGTCGCGGAACGCCTGGGCCGGCTCGATGTCGCCCGGCTCGCCGTAACCCAGCAGCTCCGCCGCCACCGTGCGGACCAGCTGCAGCAGCGCGTCGCGCCGCTCCGCCGGCTCCAGCCCGGCCAGCTCCTCGTGCAGCGTCGCCTCGGCCACCACCGCGTCGCGCTCCGAGCCCGCCGCCGAAAGGGCCTGACGGACCTCCGGCAGCTCGCTCAGCAGGGCGCTCTCGCGCGGCAGCGTGAACGTCTGCGCGAAACGGTTCCAGTCGAAGTCCGCCGCCAGCACCGAGCCGCGGACGCCGAGCGCGCGGCCGAACGCGACCATCGCCTCTCCCGGCACCAGCGGCACCAGGCCGTGGCGTTGCATGTGCTCGAGCATGTCGCCCTGCAACGCCATGCCGGCTTCGCCCCACACGCCCCAGCCGATCGAGACGCCGGGCAGGCCGCGGCGTTCGCGGTCCTCGGCCAGGGCGTTGAGGTAGGCGTTCGCCGCCGCGTACGCGCCGAGCTTGCCGCTGCCGAGCATGCCGGACACCGACGAGTACAGCACGAAGAAGTCCAGCTCACGGTCGCCGACGAGCTCGTCGAGGTGCCGGGCGCCGGCCACTTTGGCCTTCAGGACGCCTTCGACCTCGTCCAGGTTCAGCGCCACGACGTCGGCGCCGTCCTGGGCCACCCCCGCGGCGTGGACGACGCCGCGCAGCGGGTTCTCCTCGGGGATGGCCGCCAGCACCGCGGCCAGCTGGTCGCGGTCGGAGACATCGCACGCCACGACCGACACCTCGGCGCCGCGTCCGGTCAGCTCCTCGACCAGCTCGGTCGCCCCCGGCGCGTCGGGACCGCGGCGGCTGGTCAGCACGAGCCGCCGGACACCGGCGTCGGCGAGCCAGCGGGCCGTCTCGACGCCGAGCGCGCCCGTGCCGCCGGTGATCAGCACCGTGCCGGGTCCGGCCAGCGCCGGGGTGACCGTGGGGGTCTCGGCCGCCGTGGTGCGCCGCAGCCGGCGGCCCAGCAAGCGGCCGTCGCGCAGCGCGACCTGGTCTTCGCCGTCGAGGCCGCGCAGTACGTGCGGCAGGTGCCGCAGGGCGGTCTCGCCGGGGTCGGCGGGCAGGTCGACCAGCCCACCCCAGGCCGCCGCGCGTTCCAGGGCGACGGTGCGGCCGAAGCCCCAGACCGCGGCCTGGCCGACGGTGTCCGCGGCCGCGGGCCGGTCCTCGACCGCGAGCGCTTCGCGGGTCAGGCACCACAGCTTGGCTTCGACTCCGGCCCGGGCCAGCGCCTGGACCAGCACCGCGGTGAGCACGACCCCAGGGGGCGCGGTCGGTGCCGCGTCGATCGGCCGCGTGCCGAGCGCGAGCAGCGAGACGACGCCGTCGAACGGCCCCGGCAGCTCCCCGATCCGGGCGGCGAGGGCGGCCGGGTCGGGGTCGGCCACCGTGAGGACGGTGACGTCGCCGGGCAGCGCACCGAGTACCCGGGCGCTCCAGCCGTCGCCGGCTTCGGGCACGACGGCCAGCCAGCGGCCCGGCTCGACACTGCCCGCCGGCGGCTTCAGCGGGGTCCAGTCGATGCGGTACCACCAGCGGTCGACGGCGGCTTCGGTGCGCAGTTTCTCCCGCCACGACGTCAGCGCGGGCAGCACCGCGTCCAGCGCGGTCCGGTCGACGTCGAGCGCCGAGGCCAGTACTTCGCCGTCGGTCGCCGCGACCATGCCCCACAGCCGGGCGTCGGCCGCGCTCTCGCCCGCTTCGACCGCGGTGGGCGGTGCTGGTTCCGGCCAGTAGTTCTTGCGCTGGAAGGCGTACGTCGGCAGCGGCACCCGCGCGGTGACGCCGGCGCGCTCGTAGAAGGCGCTCCAGTCGATCGTGACGCCTTGGGCGTGTGCCCCGGCGACCGCGGTCACCATCCGGCGCCAGTCACCCTCGCCGGTGTGCAGGGTTTCCTGGAACACCAGCGGTTCCCCGGTGCGGTCCATGGTCTGTTCGAGGGCCATCTTCAGCACCGGGTTCGGGCTGGGCTCGATGAACGCGCTCGCGCCGCCGGCCACCATCGCGTCGGCCGCTTCGCCGAACAGCACGGTCTGGCGCAGGTTCCGGTACCAGTACCGGGCGTCCAGCTCCGCGGTGTCGAGCAGCCCGCCGGTCACCGACGAGTAGAACGGCACGCTCGAGCTGCGCGGGGTCACCGGCGCGAGGAGCTCCAGCAGGTCGTCCTCCAGCAGTTCGACCTGCGGCGAGTGCGCGGCGAAGTTCACCCCGGCCAGGCGCCAGCGCATCATGCCGGCGGCCGAAAGGCGCTTCTCCAGCTTCGCCATCGCGGTTTCGTCAGCGGAGACGGTGACCAGCTTGGGCCCGTTGATCGCGGCGATCGAGACGTCGTCGCCCGCGAGCGCGCGGACTTCGCCGGCCGGGGCCACCACCGACAGCATGACGCCGGTGCGGGCCAGCTTCTGCCGGATCAGGCGGCTGCGCAGGACGACCACGCGCGCACCGTCCTGAAGGGACAGTCCACCCGCGACGCAGGCGGCGGCGATCTCCCCTTGCGAGTGCCCGGCGACCGCGGCGGGTTCGACGCCGAATTCGCGCCACAGCGCCGCCAGCGACACCATCACCGCCCACAGCGCCGGCTGGACGATGTCGACCTCTTCGAGGGCTTCGGCGTCGTCGAGGACGTCGAGCAGGGACCAGTCGGCGAACTCCGCCAGCGCGGCCGCGCACTCGGCCATCGTCGCGGCGAACACCGGCGACGCGGCCAGGAGGTCCTTGGCCATGCCGGCCCACTGGGACCCCTGGCCCGGGAAGACGAACGCCGGGGTGCGCGTGCCGAACGTCCGCCCGGTGACGACGTCCGGTGCGGCCTCGCCCGCCGCCACCGCCGTGAGCGCGGCGGTGAGCCCGGCCCGGTCCTCGCCGACGAGGACGGCCCGGTGTGCGAACACCGTCCGGCCGGACAGGGCCCGGCCGACTGCGGAGACGTCCTGGTCGGTCAAGTGCGCCAGCAAGCGCCCGGCCTGACCGCGCAGGGCGCCGGCCGTCCGGCCGGAGAGCACCCACGGCACGATCGACGGCGGCCGCCCCGGTTCCGGCGCGGGCACCGGCGCCGGGCCGGCTTCGAGGACGGCGTGCGCGTTGGTGCCGCTGATGCCGAAGGACGACACCGCCGCGCGGCGCACGCGCCCGGTCTCCGGCCACGGCCGGGCCTGCGCGAGCACCTCGACGCCGCTGTCGTCCCAGTCCACGTGGGACGACCGGGTGCCGGCGTGCAGCGACCGCGGGAGGACGCCGTGCCGCATCGCGAGAACCATCTTGATGATCCCGGCGACGCCCGCCGCGGCCTGGGTGTGCCCGATGTTGGACTTGACCGAGCCGATCGGGAGCGGGTTTTCCCGGTCCCGGCCGTAGGTGGCGATGAGGGCCTGCGCCTCGATCGGGTCGCCCAGCGCCGTGCCCGTGCCGTGCGCCTCGACCGCGTCGATGTCCTTGGTGGACAGCCCCGCGGCGGCAAGGGCCTGGCGGATCACGCGTTGCTGCGACGGGCCGTTCGGGGCGGTCAGGCCGTTGGAAGCGCCGTCGGAGTTGACGGCGGAGCCGCGGACCACCGCGAGGATCTCGTGGCCGTTGCGGATCGCGTCGGACTGCCGCTCCAGCACCAGCATGCCGGCGCCTTCGGCGAAGCCCAGGCCGTCGGCGTCGTCGGAAAACGCCTTGCAGCGCCCGTCCGTGGCGAGCCCGCGCTGGCGGCTGAACCCGACGAACGTGCCGGGGGTGGCCATCACGGTCACCCCGCCGGCCAGGGCCAGCTCGCATTCGCCGCTGCGCAGGGCCTGCGCGGCCAGGTGCAGGGTGACCAGCGACGACGAGCACGCCGTGTCGACGGTCAGCGCCGGACCTTCGAAGCCGAAGGTGTAGGCGACGCGGCCCGAGGCGACGCTCGGCGAGCTGCCGTTGCTCTGGTAGCCGTCGGTGTCGGCGAGGTGGTTGAGGGTGAGGCCGTAGTCGTTGTACATCACGCCGACGAACACGCCGGTGCGGCTGCCGCGCAGGCCGGCCGGGTCGATCCCGGCGCGTTCGACGGCTTCCCAGCCGGTTTCCAGGAGCAGGCGCTGCTGGGCGTCGGTGGCGAGGGCTTCGCGCGGGTTCATGCCGAAGAACTCGGGGTCGAATTCGCCGGCGTCGTGCAGGAAGCCGCCTTCGCGGGTGTACGTCGTGCCCGGGTGGTCCGGGTCCGGGTGGTAGAGCGAGGCGATGTCCCAGCCGCGGTTGGCCGGGAACGCGGTGATGGCGTCGCGTTCCTCGGTGAGCAGCTGCCACAGGTCTTCGGGCGAGGAGACGCCGCCCGGGAACCGGCAGCTCATCCCGACGATGACGATGGGATCACCGGCGACCGCGGCGGGCGTCGGCGTTTCGTCGGCGACAGCGCCGGACCCGAGCAGGGCGTCCAGGAGGTGCTCGCCCAGCGCGGCGACGGTCGGGTAGTCGAAGACGGCGGTGGCGCCGAGCCGGACGCCGGTCGCGCCGTCGAGCCGGTTGCGCAGTTCGAGGGCCGTCAGGGAGTCGAAGCCGAGCTGCTGGAAGGTCTGGCCGGCGTCGACGCCGGCGCCGTCGGCGTGCCCGAGTACCTGCGCGACCTGGGTGATCACCAGGTCACGGACGGCCCGGGTGCGCCCGGCGGCGTCGAGCGCGCCGAGCCGCTGGACGAGCCCGACGGCCGCGTCGGCGCCCGCCACGGACCGCTTGAGCGGGACGCGGATGAGGCCGCGCAACACCGGCGGGACGGCACCCATGGCCCGCAGCACCGGCAGGTCGAGCCGGACCGGTGCGACGTCCGGGACCTCCGCGGCGAGGGCGGCGTCGAACAGCGCGGTGCCGAGCTCGGCGGGGATGGCGGGGGTGCCGGCGCGGGCCATGCGCGCGAGGTCGGCTTCGGTCAGGGCGCTGGTCATGCCGGAGCCGGTCGCCCACGGACCCCAGGCCAGCGAGGTGGCGGGCAGGCCGTTGGCTTGGCGAAGCCTCGCCAGTGCGTCGAGGAAGGCGTTGGCGGCCGCGTAGTTGGCCTGGCCGGCGGTGCCGACGGTGCCGGCGACCGAGGAGAAGACGACGAACGACCGCAGGTCGTGGGTCAGTTCGTGGAGGTTCCAGGCGCCGGTGACCTTCGGCGTGAGGACGCGTTCGAGGCTGTCCGGGGTCTGGGAGCCGAGAACGCCGTCGTCGAGGACGCCCGCGCTGTGCACGACGGCGGTCAAGGGGCGCTCGAGTCCGTCGAGAAGGGCCTTGAGGGCGGCCCGGTCGGCGACGTCGCAGGCGGCGGCGGTGGCTTCGGTGCCGTGCGCGGCGAGTTCGGCGACGAGGGTGGCGACCTCGGCGGGGTCTCCCCCGCTGCGGCTGACCAGCAGGAGGCGCCGCATCCCGTGCTCGGCGGCGAGGTGGCGGGCGAAGACCGCGCCGAGGCCGCCGGTGCCGCCGGTGATGAGGACGGTGCCGTCGGGGTCGCCGAAGGTCGCTCGTCCCTGGACCACGACCCGGGCGAGGCGGCCGCCGTGCACGCGCCCGTTCTTGACGGCGACTTGCGGTTCGTCGGCGGCGAGGGCGGCTCCTAGCTGGGTGCCGGTGTCGTCGAGGTCGACGAGCGTGATCCGGCCGGGGTGTTCGGCTTGGGCGGAGCGGATCAGGCCCCACACCGCAGCGGCGACCGGGTTGCCTTCGGTGGCGCCGCGGGTGAGGACGGCCAGGCGGGTCTCGCGGAGACGGTCCTCGGCGAGCCAGCGCTGGAGCAGGTCCAGGACGCGGGTGGTGACGTCGAGGGCGGCGGCCGCGGGGTCGTCGCCGGGCGGGTCGAGGAGGGGAAGGACGACGAGGCCGGGTGCGGCGACGGCGGCGGCTTCGAGATCGGTGAAGGTTGCGGCGTTGGGGAGCAGTTCACTCGATCCAAGGACTCCGACGTCAGTGAGCTCCTCCGCCTCCACAACCAGCGGGGTCCACGTGAGCCGGTACAGGTTCTCCTGGCCCACCGCGCCCGGCCCGACCTCCGTCGGCTGCCGCAACCTCAGTGTCGCCACCTCGGCCACCAGCGCACCCGACGAGTCCGCGATCGCCAGGGAAACCCCCGCTCCGGCCCGGGAAATCCGGACCCGGACGGAAGCCGCGCCGGTGGCGTGCAACTGCACGCCCTCCCACGCGAACGGCAGTCCCGCCTCGCCGCCGAGCAGGCCGATCGCGTGCAGGCACGCGTCGAACAGTGCCGGGTGCAGGCCGAACGCGCCCGCCTCCCCCGCGTCGCCGGTGGGCAGGACCACCTCGGCGAACACCTCGTCGCCCGACTGCCACGCCGCCGTCAAGCCGCGGAACGTGCCGTCGTAGGACAGCCCCGCGCCGGCCAGGCGCTCGTAGTGTCCCGCCAGCTCTACCGGCGCCGCGGCGGGCGGCCAGGGGAAACCGGACACCGGGGTCCGCTGCGGACCGAGCACCCCGGTCGCGTGCCGGACCCACGTGAGGTCGTCGCCGTCCTCGGGACGCGAGTGGACCGTCAACGTCCGGCGCCCGTCCTCGCGCGGCGCGGATACCCGCAGCTGCAGCTGGACCCCACCCCGTTCGGGCAGCACCAGCGGCGCCTCCAAGGTCAGCTCGTCCAGGCACGGCGTCCCGGCTTCGTCCCCGGCCCGCAGCGCCAGCTCCGCGAACACCGTCCCGGGCAGCACCACCGCGCCCCCGACGACGTGGCCGCGCAGCCACGGATGCCCCGCCACCGAAAGGCGGCTGGTCAGCAGCACCTCACCCGACCCGGCCGGGCGCACCACGGCCCCGACCATCGGGTGCCCGCCGACCCCCAGGCCCGCGGCTGTCGCGTCGCCGCGCGGGGTCGCGCCGCCCCGGGGCCAGAACCGCTCGCGCTGGAACGCGTACGTCGGCAGGCCGGTCCGCCGCCCGCCCGGCAGCACGGCGGGCCAGTCGACCCGGGCACCCACCACGTGCAGGCCGGCGAGCCCGGTCAACGCGGCCCGTGGCTCGGGAGTTTCCTTGCGCAGCAGCGGAACCGTGATCGCGTCGGCGAGGGTTCCGGCCGTCATGGCGGAGAGGACCCCGTCCGGGCCGAACTCGGCGAACACGCGCACACCGTGCTCCTGCAACGTCGTCACGCCGTCGGCGAAGCGGACCGTCCGGCGGACGTTGTCCACCCAGTGCTCGGCGGAGAAGTCCGTGACGAGCGTCCCGGTCACGGTCGAAACCACCGGGATCCGCGGCGGCGAGTACGTCAGTCCTTCGGCGATCGCACGGAACTGCGCGAGCATCGGGTCCATCAACGGCGAGTGGAACGCGTGCGACACGGTCAGCCGCTTGGTCTTCTCGAACCGGGAAGCGACCGCGAGCACGGCCTCTTCGGCCCCGGCGAGCACCACGGCGTCCGGGCCGTTGACCGCCGCGATGGCGACGTCGTCGCCCAGCAGCGGCCGGACCTCCTCCTCGGTGGCCCGCACGGACACCATCGCGCCCCCGGCCGGCAGCGCACCCATCAGCTCGGCGCGCGCCCGCACCAGCGTGCCCGCGTCCGCCAGGGACAGGACCCCGGCGACGTGCGCGGCCGCGATCTCCCCGACCGAGTGCCCGAGCAGGTAGTCCGGCCGCACGCCCCACGACTCGAAGAGCCGGTACAGCGCGACTTCCAGCGCGAACAGCGCGGGTTGCGCCGCGGCCGTGCCGGCGAGCCGGCGGGCGTTCTCGCCCCACACGATGCCCGCCCACTCGCCGGGCAGCTGCTCGGCGACGGCGTCCCAGGCCTGCGCGAAGACGGGGTACCGCGCGTAGAGCCGGCGGCCCATGCCCAGCCGCTGGGCGCCTTGACCGGCGAACAGCGCAGCGAGCTTCGCCGATTCGGCGATCCGCCCGGTGACGACGGCCGGGTGCGGTTCGCCGGCGGCGAGGGCGTGCAGGGCCGCCGACAGCTCGGCGCGGTGCTCCGACAAGACCACGGCGCGGTGGTCGAACGCGGTCCGGCCGGTGGCGAGGGTGTACCCCGCATCGACGCGGTTGACGTCGTACCCGGCCAGCCGCGCGGCCTGCTCGCGCAGGGCCGGTTCCGTCGTGGCCGACAGCGGCCACGGGACGACCCCGGCGTCCGGCGGCGCTTCCGCGAGCACCGGCTCCGGGGCCTGTTCGATGATCGTGTGGGCGTTGGTGCCGCTGATGCCGAACGACGACACCGCGGCGCGGCGCACGCGGCCGGTCTCCGGCCACGGCCGGTTCTCGGTGACGACCTCGACGTCCCCGGCCGCCCAGTCGACGTGCGAAGACACCGCACCGGCGTGCAGCGACCGCGGGACGACACCGTGCTGCAACGCGGTGACCACCTTGATCACCCCGGCGACGCCGGCGGCGGCCTGGGTGTGCCCGATGTTCGACTTCACCGAACCCAGCAGCAGCGGCGTCTCGCGCTCTTGGCCGTAGGTCGCCAGCAGCGCCTGCGCCTCGATCGGGTCACCGAGCGTCGTTCCGGTGCCGTGCCCTTCGACGACGTCGACGTCCGAAGTGGACAGGCCGGCGACCGAGAGGGCCTGCCGGATGACGCGTTGCTGCGACGGGCCGTTCGGCGCGGTCAAGCCATTGGACGCGCCGTCGGAGTTGACCGCTGAGCCGCGGACGACGGCCAGGATCGGGTGCCCGTTGCGCTTGGCGTCGGAAACCCGCTCCAGCAGGAGCATTCCGGCGCCCTCGGACCAGCCGACGCCGTCCGCGTCGTCCGAAAAGGACTTGCAGCGGCCGTCGGCGGAAAGCCCGCGCTGGCGCGAGAACCCGACGAACGTGCCCGGCGTCGACATCACCGTGACGCCACCGGCCAGCGCCAGGGAACACTCCCCCGAGCGCAGCGCCTGGGCCGCCCAGTGCAACGCCACCAGCGACGACGAGCACGCCGTGTCCACCGTGACCGCCGGGCCCTCCAGTCCGAGCACATACGCGACGCGCCCGGAAGCGACGCTGCCCGCGCTGCCGTTGCCCTGGTAGGCCTCCAGGTCCGCGCCCGCGACGAGGCTGTTGTAGTCGTTGTACATCACGCCGGCGAACACGCCGGTCCGGCTGCCGCGCAGGCTGCGCGGGTCGATCCCGGCCCGCTCGAACGCCTCCCACGAGACCTCCAGCAGCAGCCGCTGCTGGGTGTCGGTGGCGACGGCCTCACGCGGGCTCATCCCGAAGAACGCGGCGTCGAACTCGGCGGCGTCGTGCAGGAAGCCGCCGTGGCGGGTGTAGGAGGTGCCCGGGTGATCCGGGTCGGGGTCGTAGAGCGCGTCGACGTCCCAGCCGCGGTCGGCCGGGAACTCGGTGATCGCGTCGGTGCCGCCGGTGACCAGCGACCACAGCTGTTCGGGCGTGGTGACGCCGCCCGGGTAGCGGCAGCTCATCGCGACGATGGCGATCGGCTCGTCGGCCACCGCGGCCGTCACCGGCGCGACGTCGACGCGGTCGCCGTCGCCGTCGCCCAGCTGCTCGGCCAGGTGCCGGGCCAGCGCGGTCACGGTCGGGTAGTCGAAGACCGTCGTGGCCGGCAGCGCGACCCCGGAGGCGGCGGTCAGCTTGTTGCGCAGGTCGACCGCGGTGAGCGAGTCGAACCCCAGCTCCTGGAACGTCTTCGTGGCCGGGACGGCCGTGGCGTCGGCGTGCCCGAGCACCAGCGCGACCTGTTCGCGCACCAGTGTCAGCACCGCTTCGGCCCGCTCTTCCGGCGTCAAACCGGCGAGGCGGCGGACCAGCCCGGCGGAACCACGGCCGGCCTGCTTGCGGCCGGTCACGCGCACGAGACCGCGCAGCAGCGGCGGGATCTCCGGCTGCGTGCGGAGCACCGGGAGGTCGAGGCGGACCGGCAGCAGCACCGGGCGGTCGGTGGTGAGCGCCCGGTCGAACAGCCGGATGCTCTGCTCCGGCTGCAGCACGGGCATGCCGAGCCGGGCCATCCGTGCGAAGTCGGCTTCACTGAGCGTCCGGGTCATGCCGGTGGCCGCGGCCCACGGGCCCCAGCCCAGCGACTGCGCCGGAAGACCGCCAGCCGCGCGGTGGAGGGCGAGCGCGTCGAGGAACGCGTTGGCGGCGGCGTAGTTCGCCTGGCCGGCACCGCCGAAGGTACCGGCGACCGACGAGAACGAGACGAACGCCGCCAGGTCGAGGTCGCGGGTCAGCTCGTGGAGGTTCCAGGCTGCGTCGACCTTCGGGCGCAGCACGGCCGCCAGCCGCTGCGGGGTCAGCGAGCCGAGGACGCCGTCGTCGAGCACCCCGGCGGTCTGCACGATCGCCGTCAGCGGGTGCTCGGGCGGGACGTCGTCGAGCAGGGCCCGCAGCGCGTCGCGGTCGGCGATGTCGCAGGCCCGGACGTCGACGTGGGCCCCGGCCGCGGTGAGGTCGGCGGCCAGTGCGGCCGCGCCGTCGGCGGCCGGGCCGCGGCGGCTGACCAGCAGCAGGCGCCGGGCGCCGTGCTCGGTGACCAGGTGCCGGGCCAGCAGCCCGCCGAGCCCGCCGGTGCCGCCGGTGATCAGCACGGTCCCGTCCGGGTTCCAGCCGGGGCTTTCCGCGCCCGGCGCGTCGGCGCGGGCGAGCCGGGCGGCCCGCGGTTCCCCGCCGACCAGCGTGAGCTGCGGTTCCCCGGCACCGAGCACGGCCGGCAGCGCGGCCAGGGACGCCTCGGTGCCGTCGAGGTCGACGAGCGCGATGCGGCCCGGGTGCTCGACCTGGGCGGTGCGGACCAGGCCCCAGACGGCGGCCGCGGGCAGGTCGGCGCCGGTCGTCGCGCCGCGGGTGACGAGCACGAGCCGGGCGGCGGCGAACCGCTCGTCGGCCAGCCAGTCCTGCAGCAAGCCCAGCACGTGCGTGGTCAGCTCGTGCGTCTCCTGGACGACGTCGGCGTTCTCGTCGGCGGCGATCGGCCACAGGACGACGCCCTCGTCGGGTTCCAGGGGGCCGGGAAGCCGGGCGGCGGCCGGGAACACACCGGCCACGCCGAACGGGTCGACGCCGACCACCGCGACCGCGCCGGTTTCGGGCGCCCCGACGGCGATCGGCGTCCAGTCGAGCTGGAACAGCGAGTCGCGGTCGACGGCGAGGGCCGCGGACTGGGGCCGCAGCGTCAGGCTGCGCACCGTCGCGACCGGCTCGCCGTCGAGATCGGCCAGGTGCAGGGACACCGCGTCGTCCCCGGCGGGCGACACGCGCACCAGCACCGCGGTCGCGCCCGAAGCGTGCACACTGACGCCCTCCCACGAGAACGGCAGGGCGCCCGGCCGCACGGCGGAGCTGAACGACGCCGCGTGCAAGCACGCGTCCAGCAGCGCCGGGTGCAGGCCGAACGTCTCGGCGGGTTCGTCCTCGGGCAGCTCGACTTCGGCGTAGACGTCTTCGCCGTGGCGCCAGGCCGCGGTCAGGCCGCGGAAGGCCGGGCCGTACTCGAAACCCTGGTCGGCGAAGCGGTCGTAAAGACCGTCGACGTCGATCTCGGTGGCCTCCGCCGGCCGGGTCACGGGGGCAGCGGGGTCGCCGGTGGGGTGCAGCGTGCCGCCGGCGTGCCGGAGCCACAGCTCGTCGGGGCTGTCCTCGCGGCGCGAGTAGATCGCGACCGCTCGTGCGCCGTCCTCGTCCGGGGCGCCGACAGCGACCTGGACGTGCGTGCCGGTTTCCTCGGCCAGCACCAGCGGTGCTTCGAGGGTCAGCTCGCCGACGGCCGGGCAGCCCGCCTGCTCGCCGGCCGCCGCCGCGAGTTCCAGCAGCCCGGTGCCGGGCAGCAGCACCGCACCGGCGATCCGGTGCCCGGCCAGCCACGGGTGCGTGGCCGGGGAAAGGCGTGCGGTGTAGAGGAAGCCGCCGGACTCGGGCAGCTCGATGCCCCCGCCGATCAGCGGGTGGGCGACGGCGTCGAGGCCGGTGCCGCCGGTCAGCAGCGCCACGCGCGGCCAGAACCGCTCGTGCTGGAACGGGTACGTCGGCAGCGCGACCGGACGACCAGCGTCCAGATAGGACTCCCAGGCGACGTCGACGCCGTGCAGGTGCAGCGCGGTGAGGGCGTCGACGACCGAGTCGCCCTCGTCGCGGTCGCGGCGCAGGCACGCCACGGCGACCGCCTCCGGCGGCAGGGTTTCCGCGGCCAGCGCGCTGAGCACCCCAGCCGGGCCGAGCTCCAGGAACGCCGTGACGCCGTCGGCGAGCAGGGTCGCGATCCCGTCGGCGAACCGGACGGCGGCGCGGACGTGCCGGACCCAGTAGTCCGCCGTGGCCAGTTCTTCGCCCGCGACCGCGCCGGTCAGGTCCGACACCACCGGCAGGTCCGCGGGGGCGTACTCGATCGTCTCCGCGACCGCGCGGAAGTCGTCGAGCATCGGGTCCATCAGCGGCGAGTGGAAGGCGTGGCTGACGTCGAGGCGACGGGTGCGGTACCCGTCCGCGGCGAACGCGGCGGCGATCCGCGTGACGGCGTCTTCGTCGCCCGAGACGACCACCGACCCTGGCCCGTTGACCGCGGCGATGGACACGGTGCCGTCGAGCGCCTCCGCGACCGCGGCTTCCGGCGCGTTGATCGCGACCATCGCGCCGGTGGCCGGCAAGGCGGCCATCAGCCGGCCGCGGGCGGCGACCAGGCGGCAGGCGTCTTCGAGGGAGAAGACCCCGGCGACGTGCGCCGCGGCCAGCTCGCCGATCGAGTGCCCGAGCAGCAGGTCCGGCGTGACGCCCCAGGAGCGCACGAGCCGGAAGAGCGCGACTTCGATCGCGAACAGGGCGGGCTGGGCGACGTCGGTCGGCTCCAGTGACGCTTCGGGGTCGAACATCCGCGCACGCAGGGCCGGATCGAAGTGCGCACAGACCTCGTCGAGCGCGGTGGCGAACACCGGGAACCGCTCGTACAGCGCGCGCCCGGCCCCGGCGCGCTGGGCGCCCTGGCCGGTGAACAGGAACGCCGTGCGTGCGCCGGAGATCGCCTCGCCGACCGCCAGACCCGGTGCTTCGGTGCCCGCCGCGAGGGCAGCGAGCGCGGCCAGGGGGTCACCGGTCAGCACCGCGCGGTGCTCGAACGTGGTGCGGGTCGTGGCCAGCGACCACGCGACATCGCCGGGTTCCTGACCGACCACTGTGGACAGCAGCCGGGTCGCCTGCGCGCGCAGGGCTTCCGGCGTGCGGGCGGACAACAACCACGGTGCGGGCCGCTCGGCGGGCGCGGGCTCGGACTCGGCGGCCGGGGGCTGCTCCAGCACGACGTGGGCGTTGGTGCCGCTGATGCCGAACGACGACACCGCCGCCCGGCGCGGGCGCCCGGTCTCCGGCCAGGGCCGGGTCGCGGTGACCAGCTCGATGTCGCCGGCCGTCCAGTCCACGTGGGACGACGGCGCGTCGACGTGCAGGGTCTTCGGCACGACGCCGGAGCGCAGCGCGTACACGGACTTGATCACGCCGGCCACGCCCGCGGCCGCCTGGGTGTGACCGAGGTTCGACTTGACCGAGCCGAGCAGCAGCGGCCGGAACTCGTCGCGGTCCTGGCCGTAGGTCGCCAGCAGCGCCTGGGCTTCGATCGGGTCGCCGAGCGTGGTGCCGGTGCCGTGCCCCTCGACGACGTCGACGTCCGAGGTGGACAGACCGGCGGCGCTGAGCGCCTGGCGGATGACCCGCTGCTGCGACGGGCCGTTCGGCGCGGTCAGGCCGTTGGACGCGCCGTCGGAGTTGACCGCGCTGCCGCGGACCACGGCGAG
Source organism: Amycolatopsis sp. NPDC051045 (assembly GCF_040682955.1). Lineage (NCBI taxonomy): Bacteria > Bacillati > Actinomycetota > Actinomycetes > Pseudonocardiales > Pseudonocardiaceae > Amycolatopsis > Amycolatopsis sp. NPDC051045. Next base: position 202,036 of record NZ_JBFBCC010000011.1, on the reverse strand, counting down.
CACGGGGTGACCGTTGCGCTTCGCGTCCGACAGCCGTTCCAGGACGAGGACACCGACGCCTTCGGACCAGCCGACGCCGTCGGCGGCGTCGGCGTAGGACTTGCAGCGGCCGTCGGCGGCGAGGCCGCGCTGGCGGCTGAAGTCGATGAACGTGCCCGGTGTCGCCATCACGGTGACGCCGCCGGCCAGGGCGAGCTCGCACTCGCCGCGTTGCAGGGCGGTCGCGGCCATGTGCAGCGCGACCAGCGAGGACGAGCACGCCGTGTCGACGGTGACCGACGGCCCTTCCAGACCGAAGACGTACGACAGGCGCCCGGACAGCACGCTGCCCGCGTTGCCGGTGCCGAGGTAGCCGAGCGAGTCGGCCGGGAACTCGACGTTCGCGCCGAGGTAGTCGTGGTACATGATGCCCGCGTAGACGCCGGTGCGGCTGCCGCGCAGGGTTTCCGGCCGGATCCCGGCGCGCTCCAGGGCTTCCCACGACGTCTCGAGCAGCTGACGCTGCTGCGGGTCCATGGCCAGCGCCTCACGCGGGGAGATGCCGAAGAAGCCGGGGTCGAACCCGGCGACGTCGTCGAGGAAGCCGCCTTCGCGGGTGTAGCTGGTGCCCGCGTGGTCGGGGTCCGGGTGGTAGAGCGCGTCGACCGGCCAGCCGCGGTCGCCCGGGAAGCGGGAGACGCCGTCGCCGTCGCGGAGCACGAAGTCCCACAGCTCGTCGGGTGAGGTGATGCCGCCCGGGTAGCGGCAGCCCATGGACACGATGACGACCGGGTCGGCCTCGACCGGGGTCGTCCGCACCGGGGTGGGTGCGTCGGCCAGCTTGCCGACCAGTTCGTCGTGCAGGTGGCGGGCCAGGGCGAGGACGGTCGGGTAGTCGAAGACGAGCGTCGCGGGCAGCCGCAGCCCGGTCTCGGCTTGGACGGCGTTGCGCAGCTCGACCGCCGACAGCGAGTCGAAGCCGAGGTCGGCGAAGGACTGGCCGGGTTCGACCTGGCCGATCGAGCTGTAGCCGAGCAGGCCGACGACGTGCGTGCGCACGAGGTCGACGAGGGCGCGCTGCCGGTCGGCCGGAGCGAGCCCGGCGAGCCGCGCGGTGAGCCCGGAGTCGGCGCGGGACCGGCGGCGCGCGGTCCCGCGGACCAGGCGGCGCAGCAGCGGCGGCACCTCGGGCGCGGCCGAGAGCGTGTCGAGGTCGAGCCGGACGGGGGCGAGCAGGGCTTGAGCCTCCCTGTCGGCACCGAGGGCGGCGTCGAACAGGCTCAGGCCCTGGTCGAGGGTCAGGGGCGGGGTGCCGGCGCGGGTCATCCGGTCGCGGTCGGCGTCGGTGAGGGTGCCGGCCATGCCGGTTTCCCAGGCGCCCCAGGCGAGGCTCACGGCGGGAAGGCCGTGCGCGCGCCGGTGGGCGGCGAGGGCGTCGAGGAAGGCGTTGCCGGCGGCGTAGTTGCCCTGCCCGGCGGCGCCGAAGACCCCGGCGACGGAGGAGAAGAGGACGAACGTTTCGGCGTGTTCGGCGAGTTCGTGGAGGTGCCAGGCGGCGTCGACCTTCGGGCGCAGGACGGCGTCGAGCCGGTCACCGGTGAGCGCCCCGAAGGTGGCGTCGGCGAGGACGCCGGCGGTGTGCACGACAGCGGTGACGTCGTGTTCGGCGAAGACCCGGCTCAGGGCTTCGCGGTCGGTGACGTCGCAGGCGATGGCGGTGGCATCGACCCCCAGCTCGGCGATCAGCTCGGCGGCCCCCGGGGTGTCGGGGCCGCGACGGCCGAGCAGCAGCAGGCGGCGGGCGCCGTGCTCGGCGACCAGGTGGCGGGCGAGGTGCGAGCCCAGGCCGCCGAGGCCGCCGGTGATGAGGACGGTGCCGTCGAAACGGCCCTCGGCGGCGGGCGCGACGGCGGCCCGGCCGAGCCGCGGGACGTGCAGCCGTCCATCGCGGACGACGACCTTCGGCTCGTCGAGGGCGGCGGCGGCGCCGAGCAGGTCGGAGCCGTCCTCGAGGTCGACGAGCGTGATGCGGCCGGGTTGCTCGGCCTGGGCGGAGCCGAGGAGGCCCCAGATCGGGGCGGTGGTGAGGTCGGTGGAACTGGCGAGGACGACCAGGTGGGAGTCGGTGAACCGGTCGTCTTCGAGCCAGGTCTGGACGGTGTGGAGGACCTCGCGCAGTGTCTCGCGGACGGCTTCGGGGGTGTCACCGGCGGGAACGGCAGGCCGGTAGACCACGTGCGAAGGGCCTGCGGCCCCCAGGGACGCACCGAGCGCGGCCAGGTCGGCGTGCCGCGGCCCCGTGGTGGGGCCGGCTTGCCGCGCCTCGCCGGGCTCGGCCGACGGGCGGCCGGTGCAGATGATCGGCCAGTCCACCGGACCCGCCGCCGCGCTGGCCGGGACCGGGACCCAGTCCACCGTGAACAGCGACTCGTGCCGGGACTTGCGGCCCGCGCCCGTGCCCGCCGCGACCGGGCGCAGCGCCAGCGCCTCCACCGAGGCCACCGGCTCACCCGCCGCGTCCGCGACCTCGATCGCCACCGACACCGGGTCCGCCGCGTCGATCCGGACCCGCAGCGCCGAGGCTCCCGGCGCGTGCAATGTCACGCCCGACCAGGCGAACGGCAGCAGCCGGTCCGCGTCCTCGCCGCGGTCCGCCGCGCCCAGGGCGTGCAGGGCCGCGTCGAGGATGGCCGGGTGGAGGCCGTACGCGTCCGTCGCGCCCGCCTCGGCCGGGCGGGTCACCTCCGCGAACACCTCGGTGCCGCGGCGCCAGACCCGCTCCAGACCCCGGAACGCCGGGCCGTAGCCGAACCCGGCCGACGCCAGGCCGTCGTAAAAGCCGGTGAGGTCGACCTCCTCGGCGTCCGCGGGCGGCCACTCCACCGGCGCCGGGGCCGCACCACCCGGGGCGAGCACCCCGCCCGCGTGCCGCTCCCAGGCCGTGTCCTCGGGCTCGTCCTCGAGTCGCGAGTGGACGGTGAACGCCCGGCGCCCGGCGTGGTCCGGGGCCCCGACCAGCAACTGCAGCCGCACCCCGCCCTGCGACGGCAGGACCAGCGGGGCTTCCAGGGTCAGCTCCGCGACGCGCGGGGAGCCGACGCTGTCGCCCGCCCGCATCGCCAGCTCCAGGAAAGCCGTGCCGGGCAGCAGGATCGCGCCCATGATGACGTGGTCGGCCAGCCACGGCGTCGCCGCCGCGGAGAGCCGGCCGGTGAACAGGTGGCCTTCGCCGTCGGCCAGGCCGGTGGCCGCGCCCAGCAACGGGTGACCGGCCGCGGTCAGGCCGAGGCCGCCCGGGTCGGTCGCCGCCGCGCCCGGCGGGGCCGCCTCCGGCCAGTACCGCTCGTGCTGGAACGCGTACGTCGGCAGGTCGATCAGCCGCGCACCCGTGCCGGCGTAGAACCCGGCCCAATCGACCGGCACCCCCGCCATGTGCAGAGCGGCGACCGCCGAGGCGATGGACTGCTCCTCCGGCCGCCCGGACCGCAGCAGTGGCACACACTTGACGTCGTCACCCACCCCGCTCGCCATCGCGGACAGCACGCCGTCCGGGCCCAGCTCGACGAACCGGGTGACGTCCCGGTCGGCCAGCCACCGCACGCCGTCGCCGAAGCGGACGGCGTCGCGCACGTGCGACACCCAGTACGCCGGGTCCTGCAGCTCCCCCGCCGCCGCGACGCGGCCGGTGCGGTTCGACACGACCGGCATGGTCGCCTCGCCGTAGGAGATCCGGCGCGCGACCGCGGCGAACTCGCCGAGCATCGGCTCCATCAGCGACGAGTGGAAGGCGTGGCTGACCCGCAGCCGCTTGGTCCGCCGGTCCCCCAGCGACGCCGCCAGCGCATCGATCGCCGCCGAGCCGCCGGAGAAGACCACGGAATCCGGCCCGTTGACCGCGGCCAGCGAAACGTCGCTTCCGGCGATCAGCTCGAGGGCCTCGGCTTCGGGAATCCCGGCGGCGAGCATCGCGCCACCGGCCGGCAGCTCCTGCATGAGCCGGCCACGCGCGGAGACCAGCGCGCAGGCGTCTTCCAGCGAAAACACGCCGGCGACGTGCGCCGCGGCCAGCTCGCCGACGGAGTGCCCGAGCAGGTAGTCCGGCTTCAGCCCCCACGACCCGGCGAGCCGGAAGAGCGCGACCTCCAGCGCGAACAGCGCGGCCTGCGCGTGCTTCGTCTCGTCGAGACCGGTGCCCGAGCGCACGACCTCGGTGAGCTCCGGATCGAGGTGGGCGCACGCGGCGTCCCACGCCTCGGCGAACACCGGGAACGCTTCGCGCAGTTCGAGGCCCATCCCGGCGCGTTGCGCGCCCTGCCCGGTGAACAAGAACGCGACGGCGCCGGAGGTGGCGACGCCGGAAGAGCCGCTCCCGTCCGCCAGCGCGGCGAGCCCGGCCCGCAGATCGTCCACAGTGGAGCCGGTCACGACCGCGCGGTGCGGCAGCGCGGCCCGCGAAACCCCCAGCGAGTAGGCCAGATCCACCGGCGAAGGCGCGGAATCCAGGAAGGACAGCAGGCGCGCGGCCTGGCCCCGCAGCCCGGCCGCGTTCTTGCCGGACACCGGCCAGTTCAGCACCCCGGGCACCCGCGGCGACGGCTCGGCGACGGCCTCGACCGCGGGCGCCTGCTCCAGGACGACGTGCGCGTTGGTGCCGCTCAGCCCGAACGACGAAACACCCGCGCGGCGCACCCGGCCGGTCTCCGGCCACGGCCGGGTGCCGGTGACCAGCGCGAGCCCGCTGGTGTCCCAGTCGAGCGCGGACGTCGGCGCGTCGACACCCAGGGTTTCCGGCAGGACGCCGTGCTGCAGCGCGAGCACCATCTTCAGCACGCCGGCCACGCCGGCGGCGGCCTGGGTGTGGCCGAGGTTCGATTTGACCGAGCCCAGCCACAGCGGTTCGCCGTCGCGGTCGCGGCCGTAGGTGGCGGCCAGCGCGCGGGCCTCGATCGGGTCGCCGAGGGTGGTGCCGGTGCCGTGCGCTTCGACGGCGTCGACGTCGGCCGGGGTCAGCCCGGCGCCGGCGAGGGCGGCGCGGATGACGCGTTCCTGCGCCGGGCCGCTCGGGGCGGTCAGGCCGTTGGACGCGCCGTCCTGGTTGACCGCGCTGCCCCGCAGGACGGCGAGGATCCGGTGGCCGTTGCGCTCGGCGTCGGACAGCCGTTCCAGCACGAGCACGCCCGCGCCTTCACCCCAGCCGGTGCCCGCCGCGCCCTCGGCGAACGACCGGCAGCGGCCGTCCGGGGCGAGGCCGCGCTGGCGGCTGAAGGCGATGAACAACGTCGGGGTGGCCATCACGGTCGCGCCGCCGGCCAGGGCCAGCGAGCAGTCGCCGCGGCGCAGCGCGTGCGCGGCCAGGTGCATCGCGACCAGCGACGCCGAGCACGCCGTGTCGACGGTGATCGCGGGTCCCTCCAAGCCGAGCGCGTAGGCGACCCGGCCGGAAAGGACGCTGGAGGCGTTGGCCGTGGACAGGTAGTCCTCGGCGCCTTCGGCCGCGCTCGCGGCGAGGTGGATGTAGTCCTGGAAGTTCGTGCCGGTGAACACGCCGGTGGCCGAGCCGCGCAGCGACGCCGGGTCGATGCCCGCGCGCTCGACGGCCTCCCACGAGATTTCCAGCATCAGCCGCTGCTGCGGGTCCATGACCAGCGCTTCGCGCGGCGAGATCCCGAAGAACGCGGGGTCGAAGTCGCCGGCGTCGTGCAGGAAGCCACCGTGGCGCACGGAGGACGTGCCGCGGGCGGCGCCGTCCGGGTCGTGCAGCCGGTCGACGTCCCAGCCGCGGTCCCCGGGGAACTCCGTGACCGCGTCCCGCCCGGCGGACAGCATGTCCCACAACGCTTCGGGGCTCGACGCCCCGCCCGGGAAGCGGCAGCCGAGGCCGACGATCGCGATCGGCTCCTGGTCGGCCGTCTCGGCCTCCCGCAGCTTCGCGCGCGTCTCCTGCAGCTCCACGGTGACGCGCTTGAGGAAGTGCCGGAGCTTTTCTTCGTTGTCCATCAGCGCTCGTCCATCCTGCGTGCTCACGAGATCCCGAACTCCTTGCCGAGCAGGTCGAACATTTCGTCGTCCGAAGCCGCGAGGACGACTTCGCCGTCCGCGCGGTCCGGCCGCAGCCCGTCGAGCAGCCGGTGCAGCCGGCGGGCCACGTCGTCTCTGCGGGTGTCGTCGAGGGCACCGGCCGCCACGGCCCGTTCCAGGCCGGCCAGCTCGGTGTCCAGGGGGTCGGCCACGGGCCGGGCCGCCGGCACCAGCTCGGCCCGCAGGTACTCCGCGAGCGCGAGCGGGGTCGGGTGGTCGAAGACCAGGCCCTGCGGCAGGTTCAGCCCGGTGCGCCGGGCCAGGAGGTTGCGGAACTCGACCGCGCTCAGCGAGTCGAAGCCGAGCAGGCCGAACTTCGCCTCGGGCTCGATCGCGTCGCCGGACGCGTGCCCGAGGATCATCGCGGCCGCCGTCCGCACCGCCTTCGCCAGCGTGCTGACGCGCTCCGGCTCGGACATCCCGGCGAGCTGCCGGGCGAGCGGTTCCTCGGCGGTTTCCGGCGCGCGGTGGGCGGCCTCGATGGCCGTGCGGGCGCTGGGGATGCCGTCGAGCAGGTGCGTGGTCCGCATCAGGGCCATGCCGGGTGCGTACCGGGTCCAGTCGATATCGGCGACGGTCACCGAGGTGTCCCCCCGCCGCAACGCTTCCCCGAGGGCCAGCAGCGCCCGGCGCGGAGCGAGAGCGGCGGCGCCGCTGCGGCGCATGCGTTCCCGGATCGCCGGGTCGGCCGCCATGCCGACCTCGCCCCAGGCACCCCACGCGACCGACAACGCGGGCAGCCCGGCGGCGGCTCGCTGTTCGGCGAGGGCGTCGAGCACGGCGTTCGCGGCCGCGTAACTGCCCTGTCCGGGGCCGCCGACGGTGCCGGCGATCGAAGCGAACAGCACGAACATGCCGAGATCGAGCCCGGCGGTCAGTTCGTGCAGGTGCACCGCGGCCGCGGTTTTGGGCCGCAGCACGGTTTCGAGCCGGCCCGGGTCGACGGCGTCGACCACGCAGTCGTCGAGCACCCCGGCGGCGTGCACGACCCCGCGGAGGGGGAACTCGTCGGGCAGTCCGGCGATCAGCTCGGCCACGGCGTCCCGGTCGGCGACGTCGCACGCGGCGACGGTGACCCGGGCTCCGGCGGCGGTCAGCTCGTCGGCGAGCTGCCGGGCACCCGGAGCGTCGAGGCCGCGGCGGCTGGTGAGCACGATGTGCCCGGCGCCGGCGTCGGCGAGCCAGTGCGCGAGCTTCCCGCCCAGCGCGCCGGTGCCGCCGGTGACGAGCACGGTGCCGTCGGTGGGTACGGCTCCGGCGCGTTCGGTGGCCGGTCCGGCCGGGTCGGGCACGAGCCGCCGGACCAGCGCGCCGTTGGCGCGCAGCGCGATCTGGTCCTCTTCGCCCGCCGCCGCGAGGGTTCCCGGCAGCCGGGTCAGGGCGCGGGGTTCGAAGTCCGCCGGGACGTCGATCAACCCGCCCCAGCGGCCGGGGTACTCCATCGCCGCCACCCGGCCCAGGCCCCAGACGGCGGCCTGCGCGAGGCGGCCCGCCGCGTCACCCGGCCCGGCCCGCACAGCGCCGGTCGTCAGGCACCACAGGGGGGCGTCGACCCCGGCGTCACCGAGCGCCTGCACCAGTGCCGCGGTCGTGGCGAGGCCGCTCGGCACCGACGGCGTCCCGGGAGCCGGCGTCTCGTCCAGGGCCAGCAGGGACAGCACTCCCGCCGGGCTCGGGAACGTCTCGAGCAGGGCCGTGATCCGGTCGGCCAGCGCCGGGCGGTCCGGGCCGTCGACGACCAGCCGGACCGTGTCCGCGCCGAGCACGTCGACCAGCACCTCGACGCGCTCGTCGCCGTCCAGCGCGGCCGGGACCGCGATCAGCCAGTCCTCGCGACGCGGGGCGGCCGTGCCCGCCAGGGGTTGCCAGCCGACGCGGTAGCGCCAGCCGTCGGTCGTGGTCCGGTCGAGGTGTCCCCTGCGGTGCGCCGAAAGCGCGGGCAGGACCCGCGCCAGTTCCCCGGCGTCGGCCCCCAGCTCGGCCGCCAGCGCCGAGACGTCGGTGCCTTCGAGCGCGGCCCAGAAACCGTCGGCGGGCTCGGCGGGCACGGCGGCGGCGGGTTCCGGCCAGAACCGCTCGCCCTCGAACGGATAGGTCGGCAGCCGGAGCCCGCGCGCGTCGGCCCCGGCGAAGAACCGGTCCCAGGCGATCGGGAGGCCGTCGACGTGCAACCGGCCCAGCGCGGTGACGATCGTGGTTTCCTCGTCGCGGCCCGCCCGCAGCAGCGGCACGAAAGTGGCGTCGACGGTCTCGGCGGCCATGCCGGAGAGCACGGCGTCCGGGCCGACCTCGACGAACCGCGTGACCCCACGGGCGGCCAGGTCCGCGACGACGTCGCCGAAGCGGACGGTCCGGCGGACGTGGTCGACCCAGTACCCGGCGGTGGCGAACAGCTCGTGTTCGGGCTGCCCGGTGACCGCGGACAGCAGCGACCGCCGCGGCACCCGCAGGTCGAGCCCGGCGACCACCTTGGCGAAGTCCTCCAGCATCGGCTCCATCAACGGCGAGTGGAACGCGTGGCTGACGGTGAGCCGGCGGGCCTTCTCGAACCGCTCCGCCACGGCGAGCGTGGCCGCTTCGGCCCCGGCGATGACGACCGACTCGGGCCCGTTGACGGCGGCGAGCGCGACGTCCGGGCCGAGCAGCGGCTCGACGTCGGCGGCGCTGGCGCGCAGGGCCACCATCGCGCCGCCCTCGGGCAGCTCCTGCATCAACCGGGCACGGGCGCCGACGAGCGTGCACGCGTCGGCCAGCGACAGCACCCCGGCGGCGTGGGCGGCGGCGATTTCGCCGATCGAGTGCCCGGCGAGGTGATCGGCCCGGACGCCCCACGCGTCGAGCAGCCGCAGCAGCGCGACCTCGACGGCGAAGAGGGCGGGCTGGGCCCAGCCGGTGGTGTCGAGCGAGGCGGCGTCGTCCCCGAAGACGACGTCGCGCAGGTCGTCGCCGAACTCGGCACAAACCTCGTCGAAGGCGGCGCGGAACTCGGGGAACCGGTCGTACAGCCCGCGGCCCATGCCGAGCCGCTGCGAACCCTGGCCGGTGAACAGCAGCGCCGTGCCACCGTCACGGGCGGTGCCCTCGACGAGGTCGCCGGCGGCCAGCGCCGAGCGCAGCGTCTCCGGATCGGCTCCGACGACGACCGCGCGGTGCTCCAGCGCGGCCCGGCGGGTCGCCAGGGCCAGCCCGGTCGCGGCGAGGGACGTCGGTGCGGCATCCGCCAGGCGGGCGGCTTGGGCGCGCAGCGCGGTCCGGCTGCGGGCCGAGAGCACCCACGGCACCACGGCGGCCGGGGGTTCCGGGGCCGGCGCGGGACCTTCGGGAGCCTGTTCCAGCACGACGTGGGCGTTGGTCCCGCTGACGCCGAACGCGGACACCCCGGCGCGGCGCGGCCGGTCCACCTCGGGCCACGGGGTCGCTTCGGTGACCAGGTCGATCGACCCGGCCGTCCAGTCCACCTGGGACGAAGGCGCGTCGACGTGCAGCGTCGGCGGCACGACGCCGTGCCGCATCGCTTGCACCACCTTGATCACCCCGCCGACCCCGGCGGCGGCTTGGGTGTGGCCGATGTTGGACTTGAACGAACCCAGCAGCAACGGCGTCTCGCGGTCTTGGCCATAGGTGGCGAGCAGCGCCTGGGCTTCGATCGGGTCACCCAGCGTCGTGCCGGTGCCGTGCGCCTCGACGACGTCGACGTCCGCAGTGGACAGACCGGCGTCGGCCAGCGCGGCCCGGATCACCCGGCGCTGCGACGGGCCGTTGGGGGCGGTGATGCCGTTGGACGCGCCATCGGAGTTGACCGCGGAACCGCGCACGACGGCGAGGACCTCGTGGCCGCGGCGGCGGGCGTCGGACAGCCGTTCCACGACGAGCATCCCGGCGCCCTCGGCCCAGCCGGTGCCGTCGGCCGCGTCCGCGAACGCCTTGCAGCGCCCGTCCGGGGCGAGGCCGCCCTGCTGGCTGGTGCCGAGGAAGTAGTTGGGGCTGGACATCACGAGCACCCCGCCGACCAGCGCGAGCTCGCACTCCCCCGCCCGCAGCGCCTGCGCGGCCAGGTGCAGCGCCACCAGTGACGACGAGCACGCCGTGTCGACCGTCATCGACGGACCTTCGAGCCCGAGCACGTAGGACACCCGGCCGGACACCGCGCTGGCGGCGTTGCCGAGCCCGGCGTGCGCGCCGACGTCGGCGTCGCTGCCGGCGAGCACGCTCGCGTAGTCCTGGCCGTTGGTGCCGACGAACACCCCGGTCGGGGTGGCGCGCAGGCCGAGCGGGTCGATCCCGGCGTCTTCCAGGGCCTCCCACGCGGTTTCCAGAACCTGCCGCTGCTGCGGGTCCATCGCCAGGGCTTCCCGCGGGGAGATGCCGAAGAACGCGGCGTCGAAGCGGTCGATGCCGTCGAGGAAACCGCCGTAGGTGGTCGCGGACGCGCCCGCGGCGAGGGTCGCCAGGTCCCAGCCGCGATCGGCCGGGAACGGGCCGACGGCGTCGTGACCACCGGAGACCATGGTCCAGAGGTCGTCCGGCGAGCGGACCCCGCCCGGGTAGCGGCAGCTCATCCCGACGATCACCACGGGGTCGTCGGTGCGGGCCCGGCCGCGGCGGACCGGCCCGGTGCGCTCGTCTTCGCCGAAGAGCCCGGCCAGCAGCAGCCGGGCGACGGCGGCCGGGGTCGGGTGGTCGAACACGAGCGTGGCCGGCAGCTCGAGGGCGGTGGCCGCGGTGAGCCGGTTGCGCAGCTCGACCGAGAGCATGGAGTCGAACCCGAGGTCGGTGAACGGGTCGGCGGTACCGACCGCGCCGCTGTCGCCGTGACCGAGCACGGCGGCGACCGTGGTGCGCACGAGGTCTTCGGCCGCGCGGACGCGGTCGGCCTCGCCGAGCGCGGCCCAGCCCCCGGCCACCGGGCTCGCCGGGACGCGCACCGGCGTCACGGGTGTGACATGCGTGACGGCGCCGGGCGTGACGGCGCCGGCGAACTCGACCTCGCCGGCGAGCAGCACCGGCCGGTCCGCGGAGTCGAGCAGCGCGAGGCTGACCGTGGTGCCGCCGAGCGGGGCGACCCGCAGCCGGAGCGTGGACAGTCCCCGTGCGTGCAGCGAAACCCCGCGCCAGGCCACGGCGTCCGAGCCGCACGCCTGGAGGGCTTCGGCGAGCAGAAGCGGATGGAGGTCGAACGCGCCCGGGTCGCCGGTGAGCGTGACGTCGGTCAGGTACGCGCCTTCGGCCAGCACGGCGGGTGCCGGACCGGCGGCCGCCGCGAGGCTGCCGGTGGCGTGGTGCGTCCACTCGGGAGTCTCCTCGGAGGCGGGCGCGGAGTGGACGTCGACCGCACGACGACCGTCGGCGCCGGGCGGGCCGACCCGCACCTGCAGCGCGACGACGTCCTTCGGGGCCAGGGCGAGCGGCGTGGTGAGGGTGAGCTCGGCGATCTCCGGGCAGCCGAGGTTGCGGGCCGCGCGCAGGGCCAGTTCGAGGAATCCCGTGCCGGGGAAGGTGTCCCGGCCGGTCAGCCACGGCTGGGTGGCCGGGGACACCGTGCCGGTGAGCACGGTTTCGGTGGTCGCGGCGACGTCGAGGGCGGCGCCGAGCAGCGGGTGCCGCACCGGGGTGAGGCCGAGTCCGGCCGCGTCGCCGGTGCGCGGGGTGAGCGTCGGCCAGTACCGCTCGCGCTGAAAGGCGTAGGTCGGGAGGTCGACCGGGCGGGCGCCGGTGTGCACGGCCGCCCAGTCGACGGTGCCGCCCGCGACGTGCAGCGCGGCCAGCCCGGCGATCAGGGCGGTGGCTTCGTCCTGGTCGCGGCGGGCCAGGGGAATCGCCCCTTCGACGAGTCCGGAAAGGACGGCGGCCGGGCCCAGCTCGGCGAACCGCGTCACCCCGGCTTCGGTGAGCCGGCCGAGGGCGTCGCCGAAGCGGACGGTGTCGCGGACCTGCCGGACCCAGTACTCCGGATCGGTGACGTCGCCACCCGCGACGATCGGGATCTCCGGCTCGGCGAACGACAGTTCCGCGACCACGGACCGGAAGTCGTCGAGCATCGGGTCCATCAGGCGGGAGTGGAACGCGTGGGACACCTTGAGCCGCCGGGCCCCGGGGAACCGTGCGGCGACGGCGGTGACCGCGTCCTCGGGACCGGAGAGCACGACCGCATCCGGGCCGTTCACGGCGGCGAGGTCGACGTCTTCGGCGCGAACGTCCTCTTCGGACGCTCGGATCGCGATCATCGCGCCGCCTTCGGGCAGCGCGCCCATGAGCTGCGCGCGAGCCGCGACGAGCGCACAGGCGTCCTCCAGGGACAGCACTCCGGCGACGTGTGCCGCGGCGATCTCGCCGACCGAGTGCCCGGCCAGGAACGCCGGACGCACGCCCCACGACTCGAGAAGGCGGAAGAGCGCGACCTCGTAGGCGAACAGCGCGGGCTGCGCGTGCTCGGTCCGGTCGAGCCGGTCGTCGGTGGCCACTCCGCCCAGGCGTCCGGCGATTTCCCCGAACGCTTCGGCGAAGACGGGGTACACCGCGGCGAGCCGGGTCCCCATCCCGGCCCGCTGTGCGCCCTGCCCGGAGAAGAGGAACGCGGTCTCGCCGCGCGTGGCGGTCCCGGTGGTGACGTTCGCGGCGACACCCCGGTCGAGCCAGGCACGCAAGCCTTCGCGCAAGGTCGGGGTGCCGGGACCGGTGACCGCGAGGCGGTGGTCGAACGCCGTCCGGGTCACCGCGGTCGACCACGCGAGGTCGGCCGCGTCCGCGTCGTCGGTGGTGGCCGCCAGCAGCGCTTCCGCTTGGGCCCGCAGCGCGGGTGCGGAGCGCGCGGAGACGAACCACGACACCGGTCCGGTCGCCCGGGGGCCGCGGTCGGCCGGTTCCGGCTCGGGGGCCTGTTCGACGATCGTGTGGGCGTTGGTGCCGCTGACGCCGAAGGAGGACACGGCCGCGCGGCGCGGGCGGCCGGTCTCCGGCCACGGCTGCGCCGCGGTCACCGGCCGGACGGCCCCGGCGCTCCAGTCCACTTCGGACGAGAGCGGCTCGGCGTGGAGGGTGCGCGGCACCTCGCCGTGGCGGATGGCCAGCACGGCCTTGATGATCCCGGCGACCCCGGCCGCGGCCTGGGTGTGCCCGAAGTTCGACTTGACCGAGCCGATCAGCAGCTCGTGCTCGCGGTCCCGGCCGTAGGTGGCCAGCAGGGCCTGGGCTTCGATCGGGTCGCCGAGCCGGGTGCCGGTGCCGTGCGCCTCGACGACGTCGATGTCCGAAGTGGACAGATCAGAGGCGGCGAGCGCCTGCTGGATCACCCGTTTCTGCGACGGTCCGTTCGGGACGGTCAGGCCGCTGCTCGCGCCGTCGGAGTTGACGGCGGTTCCGCGGAGCACCGCGAGGACGGGGTGGCCGTGGCGCCGGGCGTCGGAAAGCCGTTCCAGGACCAGGATCCCGGCGCCTTCGGCCCAGCCGACGCCGTCCGCGCCGTCGGCGAACGCCTTGCAGCGCCCGTCCGGCGCGAGCCCGCCCTGCTTGCTGAACTCGGCGAACGCTTCGGGGGTCGCCATCACCGTGACACCACCGGCGAGCGCCAGCGTGCACTCGCCGGAGCGCAGTGCCTGGGTGGCCCAGTGCGCGGCGACCAACGAGGACGAACACGCCGTGTCGACGGTGGCCGACGGGCCTTCGAACCCGAAGGAGTAGGCGACCCGGCCGGAGAGGACGGCCGCGGTGGTGCCGGTGCCGGCGTGCCCTTCGACGGTCTCGCCGGACGCGGCGAGCAGCTTGCCGTAGCTCTGGCCGTTGGTGCCGACGAACACGCCGGTGCGGCTGCCGCGCAGGCTCGCGGGCACGATCCGGGCGCGCTCGAGGGCTTCCCAGGTGACTTCGAGCAGCAGCCGCTGCTGCGGGTCCATGGCGAGGGCCTCGCGCGGGGAGACGCGGAAGAACCCGGCGTCGAACCGGTCCGGTGCCTCGACGAACCCGCCGCGCCACGCGTCGACGTCGCCCAGGCTGATCGTGCTGCGGTCCACCCCGGCCAGCAACGCCGACCAGCCGCGGTCGGCCGGCAGCGGGCCGATCGCGTCGGTGCCCGCCGCGAGCAGGTCCCACAGCTGCCCGGGCGTCTCGACCCCGCCGGGGAAGCGGCAGCCGATGCCGACGATCGCGATCGGCTCCGCGGCGGCGTCCTCCATCTCACGCACGCGCCGGCGCGACCGGTGCAGGTCGGCGGTGACGCGCTTGAGGTAGTCACGCAGCTGGCTCTCGCTAGCCATCCTGGCCTCTCGGTGTCGTCCGGTCGGGACTCGCGGCACCGCGGTCCGGGTTCCGCATCGCGTGAGTCAACCGCGTCCGGCGCCCGCAAACCCTTAGTCTTCGCCCCGGCCGGCCGCCCGGTGACCGCCGGCGGAATGTAGGTGATTCCCGGAAACGCCGTTGTTACGGTCGCGGCGGCCGTGTGCTCCCGTCCGAGGAAAGGTGTTTCCCCATGAGCCGACAACGGCGTCCGATCCTGTTCGTCAGCTCACCGGACAGCGGGCTGGTCAACTCCCTGCTGGTGCTGGCGGCGGAGCTGTCCCGGCGTGGAGTACCGGATCTCTGGTTCGCCACCTTCGACAACCGCCGCGCCGAGGTCGAGGCGATCGGCGCCGACGGCACCGGCAGCCGCGTGCGGTTCCGGTCGCTCGGCGCGCCGATCCCCGAGCTGTCCTCGGGCTCGTGGGACGACGAGACCTACCGCGCGGTCACGCAGGAGTCCCGCTGGAAAGCGCACAAGGCGCTGATGCGGCACACCTTCGACACGCGCTTCCGCGACCCGTCCTACCGCGCGCTCGCCGAGATCGTGCGCGAGGTCGAGCCGGCCGCGATGGTGATCGATTCGCTGCTGCACGCCGGCTTCGAGCTGGCCGTGACCCAGCGGATCCCGCACGTGGTGAGCGTGCCGTTCTCGGTGAGCAACCACCTGACGAAGCTGCCCAAGGGCTTCCCCGTCCCCCACTCCGGCCTGCCGCTGGAGATGACGGCCCAGCAGCGCCGGGCGAACGCGCTGTTCGGGTTCCGCCGCAAGACGCTGTACCTCACCGATTCCCTGCTGCGCAAGCGAGTCGTCGAATATGTCAAGTCCAACAAGGAGCTCGGCGTCTCGCGGCTGGCCGCGAAGTACACGTCGCGGATCGACGAAGCGGCGCTGGTGCTCGTCTACTCACTCGCCGAGCTGGAGTACCCGGTCGACATCCCCGGGCACTTCCGGATGCTCGGCGCGATCGTGCCGCCGCTGCCCGAGCTGCCGGACGAGCAGGACGTCAAGGGCTGGCTCGACCGGCACGAATCGGTCGTCTACATCGGCTTCGGCACGGTGGTGCGGATGAGCGAGGCCGAGATCGAGGGCCTGGTCGAGGTCGCGCGGCGGCTGGAGGGCCGGCACGCGGTGCTCTGGCGGCTGCCGGCCCAGTCGTGGCACCTGCTGCCGCCGGCCGACCGGCTGCCGTCGAACCTGCGGGCCGAGAAGTGGCTTCCATCGCAGCTGGACGTCCTCGCCCACCCGCACGTGCGCGCGCACTTCACCCACGGCGGCGGCAACGGCTACATCGAGAGCCTGTACTTCGGCAAGCCCCTGCTGCTGCGCCCGTTGTTCGTCGACGGCCACGACCAGGCGGTGCGCGCCCGCGACACCGGGGTCGGCCTGGTCGTCGAGTCCTCGCACGGCATCGACGCCGACGACGTCACCGCGAAGCTGACCGAGGTGCTCGAGAACCCGTCCTTCACCACCCGGGCGCGGGAAATGGCCCGGCTGCAGCACGAGCCGGGCCGCGGCCGGGAGGGCGCGGCCGACGCGCTGCTCGCGCTGGTCGCCGACGAGAAGGCCGGGTCCGAGCCGGCCCGGTCGGCCCGGTGATCGAGGCCGCGGGCCTGGCCCGCACCTTCGTCGCCGACGGCCGCGAGGTCGCCGCGGTCCGCGGGGTCGACCTGCGGGTCGAAGCCGGGGAGATCGTGGCGTTCCTCGGCCCGAACGGCGCCGGCAAGACCACGACCATGCGGATGCTCACGACCCTGCTGCGGCCGACTTCCGGGCAGGCCCGGATCGCGGGCGCCGACCTGCTGACCGAGCAGGGGCGGGTGCGCCGGCACCTCGGCTACGTCGCCCAGGGCGGCGGCACGCTCGACGAGCGCAAGGTCCGCGAGGAACTCATGCTGCAGGCCCGGCTGTACGGGCTGAACAAGACCGACGCCGCCGAGCGCGTCCGGGAGGTTTCGGGTCAGCTGGGTCTCGGCGGCCTGGAGGACCGCCTGACGGCGTCGCTGTCCGGCGGGCAGCGGCGGCGGCTCGACCTGGCCCTGGGCATGGTGCACCTGCCGGTGGTGCTGTTCCTCGACGAGCCGACCACCGGGCTGGACCCGCAGAGCCGGGCCCACCTGTGGAGCCACATCCGGCGCCTGCGCGACGAGCAGGGGGTCACGGTGTTCCTGTCCACCCATTACCTCGACGAGGCGGACGCGCTGGCCGACCGGATCCAGGTCATCGACGACGGCGTGATCGTCGCCGAGGACACCCCGGAGGCGCTGAAGTCCCGCCTGCTCGGCGACGGCGTCGAGGTGACGGTGCCGCCCGAGCGTGCGGACCACGCGGAACTGCTGGTGGCCGGGCTGCCGGGGGTGCGCGGCCTGCGCCGCGAGGAAGAGACGCTGCGGTTCCAGGTCGCGCACAGCGAAGAGGTGCTGTCGCCGCTGGTGCGGGCCCTCGATCAGCAGGACATCCCGCTGGTGGCGCTGCGCGTGCGCCGCCCGACCCTCGACGACGTGTTCTTCACCCTGACCGGCCGGGGCCTGCGCGAGCAGCAGACCGAAGGAGTGACCGATGCTGCGTGAAGCGATCCTGGTCTACCGGGCCGAGCTGGCGGTGACGCTGCGGAACAAGCCGTACCTGGTGCTGGGCATGATCCAGCCGGTGCTGTACCTGGTGCTGTGCGGGCCGCTGCTGGCGGTGCTGGTCAGCAAGACGCCGGGCGTGCCGGCCCAGACGTCCTGGGTGGACCTGACCCCGGCGCTGATCATCCAGATCGCGGCGACCAACGGTGTCTACTGTGGATTCGTCCTGCTGGCGGGCATCCGCGCGGGCGCGGTCGACCGGCTGCGGGTGACCCCGGTGAGCCGGACGGCGCTGAGCCTCGGCCAGGCGCTGCCGTCGGTGACGTTGTCGCTGGTGCAGGGCGTGATCATCCTGCTGCTGGCGAGCCTGGTGTTCGGCGTCGCGCTGAGCGTGGTGGGGGTGGCGCTGGTCCTGGTGATCACGGCACTGACGGCGTTGACGATCGCCTGCTGCGCGGACGCGATCGTGCTGAAGCTGCGCAAGGAGGACACGTTCACGTCGATCGTGAACATCGTGATCCTGCCGCTGACGCTGCTGTCGGGGATCCTGCTGCCGATCACGCCGGACCGGGCGCCGATGTGGCTGTACGTGCTGTCGCGGTTCAACCCGCTGGCCTACGTGGTGGACATCAGCCGGGCGAGCTTCCGCGAGACGCTGCCGCTGGTACCGACGCTGCTGGGGGCGGCGGTGATCATCACGTTGACCGGGCTGGCGGTGCGCTGGAACTCGCGGACATTCCAGGCCGTCGCCGCCTGACCTCTCTCACCGACCGGGCCGGGGACCTCTCCCCGGCCCGGTTTTCCGTGCCCAAAGCCGTGAATGCCACCTTGCGGGACCAAGTGTCCCTGAAGATGGCATTCACGGCTTCGGTCAGTCGGTGCCCAGCTCCGAGTCGATCAGCCGGAACAGCTCACCGTCGCTCGCGGTGTCCAGGGACTCGAGGAAGTCGCTGTCGCCGCCGAGGCGGTCCAGCAACGAGCGCAAGCGGGTGGTCACGAAGCCGACCGTCTCGGGGGTCAGGGCCGGGTCCGCCACCAGCTGCTCGAAGCGGCCCAGCTCGTCCAGCACCCGCGACGACGGATCCCCCGGCTCCGGGCTCAAGAGCGAGAGCAGGTGCGCGCTCAGCACCCGCGGATTCGGGTGGTCGAACAGGACCGTCGCCGGCAGGGGCAGGCCCGTCGCGTAACCCAGGCGGTTGCGCAGCTCCACCACCGTCAGGGAGTCGAAGCCGATCTCCGTGAAGCCCGTGTCCGGGTCGATCGCCGCCGGGGAGCCGTGGCCCAGGACGCTCGCCGCCAGTTCGCGGACCAGGTTCAGCAGCTCGCGGCTCTGTGCGTCGGGCGCCAGTTCGCCCAGCTGCGGGACGAACGAGCGGACGCCGTCGGCGTCGATGCGGGCCGTGCGGCGGGTCTTCGGGACCAGGTCGCCCAGCACCGGCGGGACGATGTGCCCGCGCAGCACCGCCAGGTTCAGCCCCACCGGGACCACCATGGCGGCCGGGGAACCGAGCGCCGTGTCGAACAGCGCCAAGCCCTCTTCCGGGGTGAACCGGCGCATGCCGGACTTCGCCAGCCGCTGCGCGTCGACGTCGGCGAGCGTGCCCGCCATGCCGTCCTCCTGCGCCCACGGGCCCCACGCCAGCGACACCGCCGGCAAGCCCTCCGCACGCCTCGAAGCCGCCAGGGCGTCCAGGAACGAGTTCGCCGCCGCGTAGTTGCCCTGGCCGACGCCGCCGAGCAGGCCGCTCGCCGACGAGTACAGGACGAACGCGGTCAGGTCGAGATCGCGGGTCAGTTCGTGCAGGTGCCAGGCGCCGTCCACCTTCGGGCGCAGCACCTTCTTCAGCCGCGCTCGCGTCAGCGACCCCACGACGCCGTCGTCGAGGACGCCGGCCGCGTGCACGACCGCCGTCAGCGGGTGGCCTTCGGGGACGGCCGAAAGCAGGTCGGCGACGTCCTCGCGGTCGGCGGTGTCGCACGCCGCGACGCGCACGTCCGCGCCCAGGCCCTTCAGCTCGTTCACCAGCTCGGCGGCGCCCGCGGAGCCGAGGCCCCGGCGGCCGGCCAGCAGCAGGTGCCGGACGCCGTGGTGGGTCACGAGGTGGCGGGCCAGCAACCGGCCCAGCCCGCCCGTGCCGCCGGTGACGAGCACCGTGCCGGACGGGTGCCCGAAGCCGGGTTCCGGCCGGTCCGCCGCGGGCGCCCGGACCAGCCGGGCGCGGTGCGGGACGCCGTCGAGCACCGAGATCTGCGGTTCGCCGGACGCCAGTGCGGCATCGACCGCCTCGGAGGCGTCGACCAGCACGAACCGGCCCGGGTTCTCCGACTGCGCCGCCCGGACGAGGCCCTGCACCGCCGCGGCCGCGGGGCCGACGCCGGTGCGGAACACCACCTGGACGTCGTCGACGGCCAGGAAGAACTGCAGCTGGTCCAGCACCAGCGCGGTCGCGCGGTGGGTCGCGGCGACCGGGTCTCCGCTCGTGTCCACCGGGACGACGGCCACGGCGCCGTCCTTCGCCGCGGCCACCAGGCCGGCCAGGTCGTCCGCGTCCTCCCCCAGCACGACGAGCCGCCGGCCCGTCGGCGTGACCTCCGGCAGCGGCGTCCACTCGAGGTGGAACAGCGAGTCGTGCCCCTGCTGCCGCGGAGTGGGGGTTTCCCCGAACGCCACGGCTTCCGCGGACGCGACCGGCGCACCGGCGGAGTCGGTCAGGACGAGGGTGATCGTGTCGCCGGTCCGGCGGAGGTGGACCCGCGCGGCCGCCGCGCCACCGGCGTGGAGCGCGAACCGCGTCCAGCCCGTCGCCGGGCGGAGCGGGGCGTCCAGCAGCGTCACGGCCTGCAAGGCCGCGTCCAGCAGTGCCGGGTGCAGCCCGAACGCGGCGGCGTCGTCCTGCCGCGACGCGGGCAGCGCCACCTCCGCGAAGACGTCGTCGCCCGACCGCCACGCCGACCGCAGGCCGCGGAACGCCGCACCGACCTCGGGGTGATCCTCGTAGAAGCCGTCGAGGACCAGCTCCCCCGCGGACGGCGGCCAGGCCGGGTCGACCGCCGGTTCCGGGGTGCCGGGGGCGAGCCGGCCGGCCGCGGTCCGCGTCCACACCTGCTCACCGGCGCCTTCGGGCCGGGTCCAGACGGTCAGTTCCCGTGTCCCCGCGGCCCCTTCCGGCCCGACGACGACCTGCGCGTGCACCCCGCCGACCGGCGGCAGCGTGAGCGGGACCTCGACGGTCAGTTCCTCGATGAGGTCGCAGCCGACCTCGTCGCCGGCGCGCACGGCCAGCTCGACGAACCCGGCTTCCGGGAACACGATCACGCCGTCCACGGTGTGGTCGGCCAGCCACGGCTGCAGCTGCGGCGACAGCGCGCCGGTGAACAGGAACCCGCCGGACTCCGGCAGCGCGACCCCGGCGCCGAGCAACGGGTGCCCCGCGGAGTGCAGGCCGGACAGGCGCAGGTCGCCGCCCGCGCCGTGGAAGCCTTCGGGCCAGTAGCGGTCCGGGCTGAACGGGTACGTCGGCAGCGCGACCGGGCGGCCGCCGCCGAAGAACTTCGCCCAGTCGAAGGAGACGCGCGCGTGGTGGAGGCGGGTGAGCGCGGTGACCAGCGACCGGGGTTCGTCCTCGGCCCGCACGGCCGCGACGGCCTCGCCGGCGGTCAGGCTTTCGGCCGCCATCGCGGCGGCGACCCCGTCCGGGCCGACGTCGAGGAACGTCGTCACGCCCGCTTCGGCCAAAATCGTGACGGCGTCGGCGAAGCGCACGGCTTCCCGCGCCTGCCGCACCCAGTACTCCGGCGAGCTGAAGTCGGCGGGGCCGGCGACGGTCGAGACGATCGGGATCGACGGCGCCGCCAGGTCCAGCCCGGCCACGACCCGGCCGAACTCCTCGAGCGCGGGTTCGATGAGCGGCGAATGGAAGGCGTGCGAGACGGCGAGCCGTTTCGTCTTGGCGAAATGCTCCCCCACCGCGAGCACGGCGGCTTCGGTGCCGGAGACGACGATCGACCGTGGGCCGTTGACGGCGGCGATCACGACGTCGTCGCCGAGCAGCGGGAGGACTTCTTCCTCGCTCGCCACCACCGACAGCATCGCGCCGCCCGGCGGCAGCGCCTGCATGAGCCGCCCGCGCGCGGCGACCAAACGGCACGCGCCGGCCAGGCTGAACACCCCGGCGACGTGCGCGGCCGCGATCTCGCCGACCGAGTGCCCGGCCAGCTGATCGGCGGTGACGCCCCACGACTCCAGGAGCCGGAACAGCGCGACTTCGAACGCGAAGATCGCCGCCTGCGCGTACTGGGTCCGGTTGAGCAGTTCGGCGTCGTCGCCGTGCATGACCTCGAGCAGCGGACGGTCGAGTTCGACGTCGAGGTGGGCGAGGACGGCGTCGAGCGCGTCGGCGAACACCGGGTGGGTGGCGGCCAGCTCGCGGCCCATGCCGAGGCGCTGGCTGCCCTGTCCGGCGAACAGGACGGCGAGCTTGCCCTCCGGTCCGGCGAGGGTCGGCCCGTCGAGTCCGCGCAGCCCGGCCAGGAGCTCGTCCCGATCGGTGGCGACCACCGCGGCGCGGTGGTCGAAGGGCGTGCGGGTCGTGGCCAGCGCCGCCGCGAGGTCGGTGAGATCCGGCTCGGTAGCGAGGAAGTCCGCGAGCTGCGCGGCCTGGGCAGCGAGCCGCTCCGGGGTGCGAGCGGAAAGGACCACCGGCACCGGGCCCCGCACCGCGGCGGGAGTCACTTCCCTGTCCTCGGCCTGTTCCAGGATCACGTGCGCGTTGGTGCCGCTGACCCCGAACGACGACACCGCGCCGCGCCGCGGACGGCCGGTTTCGGGCCATGAGCGTTGCTCGGTAAGCAGCGAGATCGACCCCGACGTCCAGTCCACTTGGGACGTCGGTTCGTCGAGGTGCAGGGTCTTCGGCAGCACGCCGTGGCGGATCGCTTCGACCATCTTGATCACGCCCGCGACGCCCGCGGCCGACTGCGCGTGCCCGAGGTTCGACTTGATCGACCCCAGCAGCAGCGGCTCCGATCGGTCCCGGCCGTAGGTGGCCAGCAGTGCCTGGGCTTCGATCGGGTCGCCGAGAGAGGTGCCGGTGCCGTGCGCTTCGACGGCGTCGACGTCCGAAGTGGACAGTCCCGCGTTGGCGAGAGCCTGCCGGATCACGCGTTGCTGCGAGGGGCCGTTGGGGGCGGTGAGGCCGTTGGACGCGCCGTCGGAGTTGACGGCGGTGCCGCGCAGCACCGCAAGCGGCGTGTGGCCGTTGCGGCGCGCGTCGGACAGCCGCTCCAGCAGGAGCAGGCCGGTGCCCTCGGCCCAGCCGGTGCCGCCCGCGGTCTCGGCGAACGACCGGCAGCGGCCGTCCGGGGCGAGGCCGCCCTGGTAGCTGAACTCGACGAACGCGCTGGGCGTGGCCATCACGGTGACCCCGCCCGCGACGGCCAGAGAGCACTCGCCCGACGCCAGGGCGCGCGCGGCCAGGTGCAGCGCGACCAGCGAAGACGAGCACGCGGTGTCGACGGTGACCGACGGGCCTTCCAGCCCGAACAGGTAGGAGATCCGGCCGGACAGGACGCTGGTGGCGGCGCCGGTGAGCAGGTGCCCGGCCAGTTCCGGGGGCGGCGAGTAGCCGTTGCCGGAGCCGCCGACGTAGACGCCGGTGGTGCTGCCCCGCAGCCCTTCGGGATCGACGCCGGCGCGTTCGAACAGCTCCCACGCCACCTCCAGGAGCTGGCGCTGCTGCGGGTCCATCGCGAGGGCCTCGCGCGGGGAGATGCCGAAGAAGCCGGCGTCGAAGTTCGCGACGCCGTCCACGAAGCCGCCTTCGTGGACGTAGGACGCGCCGTCGCGGAGGCCGAGCAGGTCCCAGCCGCGGTCGCCGGGAAACTCCGTGATCGCGTCGGTGCCGTCGGCGACCAGCCGCCACAGGTCCTCGGGCGAGCGGACGCCACCCGGGTAGCGGCAGCTCATGCCGACCACGACGATCGGGTCGCCGTCCACCACCCCGGCGGCGGCGGGCGCGGCCACCTGGTCGTCGTCGCCGAGCAGTTCGGCGGCGAGCAGACGCGCGACGGCGTCCGGGCGCGGGTGGTCGAAGACCAGCGTGGACGGCAACGTCAGGCCGGTGGCGGCGTTGATCCGGTTGCGCAGTTCGACCGAGGTCAGCGAGTCGAAGCCCAGCTCCTTGAACGGGCGGCGGGGTTCGACCGCGGCCGCGCCCGCGTAGCCGAGGAGGCCGGCGACCTGCTCGCGGACCAGGTTCAGCAGCAGGCTTTCCCGCTCCCGCGAGCCGGCTTCGCGCAGGCGGGCCAGCAGGGCCGAGGTCGAGGTGACGTCGGCCCCGGGCGCCACGTCGAGCGCGCGGACCTCGGGCAGCTCGTCGAGCAGGGTGCCGTCGCGACGCGAGGTCAGGGCCGGGACGAACCGGTCCCACTGCACGTCGGCGAGCACGACGGCGGTGTCGTCGTGGGCGACGGCCTGGCCGAGTGCGAGCAGCGCCTGCTCGACCGGCAGCGGTGGAAGGCCGCGGGCCCGCAGGAACCCGGCGGTTTCCGCGTCCTCGGCGACGCCGGTGTCCGCCCAGGCGCTCCACGCCACGGCGGTGGCGGTCCGGCCGCGGTCGCGGCGGTGCCGGGCGAGCGCTTCGAGGCCGGTGTCGACGGCAGCGCGGTCACGCTGGCCTTCGGCCCCCCACACCGCGCTCACCGAGGTGAACAGCACGAACGCTTCGAGGTCGGTGTCGGCGAGGACGTCGTCGAGCAGGACGGCAGTGGCCCACGCGTCGGGGTCGCCGGTCATCCCGGCGGTGTGCAGCACGGCGGTCAGCGGCCGGTCCTCGGGCACGTCGGCCAGGCCGGTCACGACGTGCGCGCCGGACTCGGCGACCCATTCGGCAACGCGAGCGCCGAAGCCTTCCTCGGCGCCGGTGACCAGCACCGTGCCGTGCGGGCGCCACGGTTCGGCGGCACCGGCCGCGGCGTGCACGAGCCGGCGGCCGAAAAGGCCGGACGCGCGCACGGCGACCTGGTCCTCCGGGCCGCCGACGGCGGCGGCGAAGCGGGCGGCGGCGCGCTCGTCGAGGGTTTCGGGCAGGTCGATCAGGCCGCCCCAGGCCCGCGGGTACTCCAGGGCCAGGACGCGGCCGGCACCCCAGAGCGCGGCGCGGGCGGGGTCGGCGGGTGGGTCGGAGCGGCCGACGGACACCGCGCCGCGGGTGACGGCCCACAGCGGCCGCACCGGGTCGGCCTCCGCCAAGACTTCGACCAGCGCGGCGGTCGTGCTGAACGTCGTTCCGTCCAGCTCCAGGAACGAGACGACGCCCGCGTACTCGCCGCCGAATCCCGCACGCAGGACCTCGACGGGGTCGGCATCCGTGGCCACCACGAGCCGATCGGCGTCGAGGGGGATGTCCAGGCCCTCGGGCACCAGCGCGAGCCAGCGGCCGGCCGCGGAAGTACCGGTGGGCAGGGGCTTCCACGTGACGCGGTACCGCCAACCGTCCACAACGGACTGCTCGCCGCGGCGGCGGCGCCACGACGACAGCGCGGGCAGGACCCGGGTGAGGGCGTCCTCTTCGACGTCGAGGGTGCTGCTGAGCGCGGTGAAGTCGGCGTCGTCGACCGCGGCCCAGAACTCGGCTTCCGCCGGGTCCACGGTGTTCGCCGGAGCGGGCTCGGGCCAGTAGTTCTCGTGCTGGAAGGCGTACGTCGGCAGCGGGACGACCTTCGCGCCCTCGGCGAGGAAGCTCCCCCAGTCGGGGCTGACGCCGCGGACGTGGGCCTTCGCGACCGCCGTCAGGAACCGGTCGAGGCCGCCGTCGGTGCGGCGCAGCGTCCCGGTGACGACCGCGCGGGCGCCGGCGTCCTCGGCGATCTCCTGCAGCGGCACGTTGAGCACCGGGTGCGAGCTGATCTCCAGGAACGCCTGGTACTGCAGCGAGAGCAGCTCCCGGATGGCTTCTTCGAACCGGACGCGCTGCCGCAGGTTGCGGTACCAGTAGCCGGCGTCCAGCCGGGTCGTGTCGAGCCAGTCGCCGTCCACGGTGGAGAAGAACGGGATGTCCGACTGCCGCGGCTCCAGCCCGGCCAGCGCGGTCGCCAGCTCGTCTTCGATCAGCTCGACGTGCGCGGAGTGCGAGGCGTAGTCGACGTCGATGCGGCGGGCGCGCAGGCCCGCCTCGGCCAGCTCGGCCAGGAGCTCCTCCCCCGCCGCCGGGTCGCCGGCGACGACGACGGACGACGGGCTGTTGGCCACCGCGACCGACAGCCGGCCCTCGAACCGGGCGAGCCGGGCTTCGACGTCGGCGGCGGGCACCGACACCGACAGCATGATCCCCGCGCCGGCCAGCCGGCGGGCGATGGCCTGGCTGCGCAGGGCGACGACGCGGGCGGCGTCGGCGAGGTCGAGCGCACCGGACACGCAGGCCGCGGCGATCTCGCCCTGGGAGTGCCCGACGACGGCGTCCGGGGTGATCCCGTGGGCCTGCCACAGCGCGGCGAGCGCGACCATCACGGCGAAGGACGCGGGCTGCACGACGTCGACGCGATCGAACCCGGGTGCGCCTTCGACGCCACGCAGGACGTCGGTCAGCGACCAGCCGACGTGCGCGGACAGCGCGGCTTCGCACTCGGCGATGCGGGCGGCGAACACCGGCGACTCGTCGAGCAGCCGGGCGCCCATGCCCGCCCACTGCGCGCCCTGGCCGGGGAAGACGAACACGACCCGGCCGTCGATGTCGGCGACGCCGGTGGTGACCGCCGGGCCCGGGGTGCCGGCGGCCAGCGCGGCGAGGCCGTCGCGCGGGTCCTCGGCGACGATGACGGCGCGGTGTTCGAGCGCGGCTCGCGATTTCGCCAGGGACCACGCCAAGTCCGCCGCGGAGGTGTCGTGGGAGTCGAGGTGGTCGCGCAGGCGGGCGGCCTGGGCGGCGAGCGCGGCCTCGGTGCGCCCGGCCACGGCGAACGCGCGGACACCGGGTCGCGCTTCGGTGGCCGGTTGCTCGACCGGTTCGGGCTGTTCGAGGATGACGTGGGCGTTGGTGCCACTGATGCCGAACGACGACACGGCCGAGCGCCGCAGACGCCCGGTCTCGGGCCACGGCCGGTTCTCGGTGACGACCTCGACGGCGCCCGCGGCCCAGTCCACGTGGGACGACGGCTCGTCGAAGTGCGCCGACTTCGGCACGACGCCGTGGCGCATGGCGTGGACCATCTTGATCACACCGGCGACGCCCGCGGCGGCCTGGGTGTGCCCGATGTTGGACTTCACCGATCCCAGCAGCAGCGGCGTTTCCCGGCCCCGGCCGTACGTCGCCAGGAGGCTCTGCGCCTCGATCGGGTCGCCCAGCGGGGTGCCGGTGCCGTGCCCCTCGACGACGTCCACATCGGACACGGTGAGCCCGGCGCCGGTGAGCGCCTGACGGATCACCCGCTGCTGCGAGGGACCGTTCGGCGCGGTGAGACCGTTGGACGCGCCGTCCTGGTTGACCGCCGAACCACGCAGCACGGCGAGGACCTCGTGCCCGTGGCGACGCGCGTCCGAGAGCCGTTCCAGCAGGACGAGACCGATTCCTTCGGCCCAGCCCACGCCGTCGGCGGACTCGGCGTAGGACTTGCACCGCCCGTCCCGCGCGAGCCCGCCCTGGGCCGAAAAGTCCACGAAGGACCCGGGCGTGGCCATGATCGTGACGCCGCCGGCGATCGCCAGCTCGCAGTCCCCCGCCCGCAGCGCCTGGGCCGCCCAGTGCATCGCCACCAGCGACGACGAGCACGCCGTGTCGATCGTGACGGCCGGGCCTTCGAGGCCGAGGGTGTAGGAGACGCGCCCGGACAGCACGCTGCCCGCGGTGCCGACGCCGAGGAAGCCGAGGGCCTCCTCGGGGAACTGCGCGCCCTGGCCGTAATCGTGGTACATCACCCCGGCGAACACACCCGTCTTGCTGCCGCGCAGCGAAAGCGGGTCGAGGCCGGCGCGTTCGATCACTTCCCAGGAGACCTCGAGGAGGTGGCGCTGCTGCGGGTCCATGGCCAGCGCTTCGCGCGGGGAGATGCCGAAGAGGCCAGGATCGAACCGGCCCGCACGGTCGAGAAAACCGCCTTCACGAACGTACGAACGTCCTCTTTCATCACCGAACAGACCTCCCAGGTCCCAGCCCCGGTCTTCGGGGAATCCACCGATGCCGTCGCCGCCGTCGAGCACGAGGTCCCACAGCCCTTCGGGCGAAGTGACCCCGCCCGGGTAGCGGCAGGCCATCGAGACGATCGCCACGGGTTCCGGTTCCGCCGTTTCGAGCTCTTCGACGCGCTTGCGCGTCTTGGCCAGGTCGGCGGTGACCCACTTCAGGTACTCGACGAGCTTCTTGTCCTCGGTCATGACGGCCTCAGCCCTCCCGCTCGAGTCCGGACCCGTCGCCGAGCCGGCCCAGTTCGTGGTCGATGAAGGCGAACACCTCGTCCGTGCTGGCCGCGTCGAGCCGCTCGGAGACGTCTTCGCCGGCGGGCTCCGCGTCGGCGATCTTCGCCAGGAGCCGGCGCAGCCGGGCCGCGACGTCCGCCTCCGCGAACCCGCCCGCCGCGGCGACCAGCTCTTCGAGCCGGTCGAGCTCGGCCGGCAGCGAGGTCGCGGCGGCCGGGGCCGGCGCCAGTTCCGCCCGCAGGTGCCCGGCGAGCCCGGCCGGGGTCGGGTAGTCGAAGACGAGCGTCGCCGACAGGGTCAGCCCGGTCGCCGCGGTGAGCCGGTTGCGGAACTCGACCGCGGTCAGCGAATCGAAGCCCAGCTCACGGAACTCGAGCCCGGCCCCGACCTGGTCGACCGGGTGCCCGAGCACCGCCGAAACCTGGGTGCGCACCAGGGACAGCAGCGTCCGTTCCTGCTCGCTCTCCCGCATCCCGGCCAGCTGCACCCGCAGGTCCGCCGCGGCCGCCCGGTTCGGCCCGGCGGCCGCACTGCGGCGTCCGGGACGGCCCACCGGGCGAAGCAGCCACGGCAGCTCGCCGCGCGTGCGCAGGGCCGGCAGGTCGACGCGCACCGGGACGAGATTCGCGACGTCACCGGCCACCGCGCGGTCGAACAGCTCCGTGCCCTGCTCGGCGGCCAGCGGGGGCATGCCGCCGCGGACCATCCGTTCGCGGTCGGCGTCGGCCAGGTCGCCGGTCATGCCGGTGTCCCAAGCGCCCCACGCCAGCGACAGCCCGGCCAGCCCCCGCCCGCGGCGGAGCTCGGCGAGGGCGTCGAGGAAGGCGTTGGCCGCGGCGTAGTTGGCCTGGCCCGGGGTGCCGATGGTGCCGGCGACCGAGGAGAACAGCACGAACCCCGCGAGCGGCCGGTCCGCGGTGAGTTCGTGCAGGTGCCAGGCCGCGTCGAGCTTCGGCGCGAAGACCGTCTCCAGCCGCCGCGGCGACTGCGACGCGAGCACCCCGTCGTCGACGACACCGGCGGTGTGGACGACAGCGGTCAGGTCGGGCACTCCGGCCAGCACGGTGGCGAGCGCGTCCCGGTCGCTGACGTCGCAGGCTTCGACCCGGACGTCCGCCCCGGCTTCTTCCAGCTCGGCGACCAGCGCGTCGACGCCGTCGGCGGCCGGGCCACGACGGCTCAGCAGCAGCAACCGGCGGGCGCCCCCGGCCACGAGGTGCCGGGCGAAGACCCGCCCCAGGCCACCGGTCCCGCCGGTGATGAGCACCGTGCCGTCGGGGTCCCAAGCGGCACTTTCCCGGGGAAGGGCCGCTCGGGTCAGGCGGGCGACGCTCAGGGTGCCGTTGCGCAGGAGCAGCTGCGGTTCGCCGGTGGCCAGGGCCGCGCGGATGCTGTCGCCGTCGGGCTCGTCGACGTCCAGCAGCACGAACCGGCCCGGCTCCTCCGACTGCGCCGAGCGCACCAGGCCCCAGACGGCGGCCGCGGGCAGGTCGGCCCCGGTCGTGGCGCCGCGGGTGACGAACACCAGCCGCGGGGCCGGGCTCTGCAGGTGCTCCAGCACTTCCGCGGTGAGCGCGTGGGCCGAAGCCGCCGCGTCCGGGGCGCCGGTGACCGGGATGGCGACGACGTCGGCGCCGGACGCCAGCGCGGTCGCCAGGTCCGGGTGCGCCTCGCAGCCGAGGACTCCGGCGAGGCCGTCGCCGACGACCGCCCAGGTCTCTTCGCCCGGCTCGGGCACCGGGACCGGGGTCCAGGTGAGCCGGAACAGCGCGTCGGCCTCGGCGGGGGCTTCGGCCGCGCGGAGGGTGACGCCGGTGGCGGTCAGGACCGGCTTCCCGGCGTCGTCGGCCAGCGCCAGGGTCACGGAGTCACCGCCCGCGGGGGTGATCCGGACGCGGGCGCGGCGCGCGCCGGACGCGTGCAGGGTCACGCCGGTCCAGGCGAACGGCAGCCCGGCCGGGGCGCCCTCGCCGAAGCCGATGGCCTGCAGGGCCGCGTCGAGCAGCGCGGGGTGCAAGCCGAACCGGCCGGCTTCCACGCCGTCGGGCAGGGCCAGTTCGGCGTAGACCTCGGCGCCGGAGCGCCAGACGCGGTGCAGGCCCTGGAACGCGGGCCCGTAGGCGAACCCGGCTTCGGCAGCCTGAGCGTAGAAGTCCGCGAGGTCCGCTTCGACGGCCCCTGCCGGCGGCCAGGCTTCGGGCAGTGGCTCGGCGGCCACGGCGCGCGGGGCCAGGGTGCCGGTCGCGTGCCGGGTCCAGGCGTCGTCGGCCCGCGAGGAGATCGTCAGCTCGCGACGGCCGGCCTCGTCCGGCTCCCCCACGGCCAGCTGCAGCACGACGGCGCCGTCCGGGTCGAGGACCAGCGGCACGGCCAGGGTCAGGTCTTCGACCGCGGCGCAGCCGACCTCGTCGGCCGCGCGGACCGCCAGTTCGAGGAAAGCCGCCCCGGGGAACAGGATCGTGCCGCCGACGACGTGGTCGCGCAGCCACGGCTGAGTGGCCGCGGACAGGCGTCCGGAGAAGACCACCCCCGGCGAGTCGGCCAGGGCGAGGGTCGCGCCGAGCAGCGGGTGCCCGGCCGGGGCGAGGCCGAGGCCGGTGGCGTCGCCGCCGGCGGCCGGCAGCGGCCAGAACCACTCGTGCTGGAAGGCGTACGTCGGCAGCGCCACCCGCTGGGCCTTCGGGAAGCGGGCGGCCCAATCGACGGCGACCCCGGCGACGTGCAGCCGGGCGAGGGCTTCGGCGACCGCGGCGGCTTCGTCGCGGTCCTTGCGCTGCACCGGGATCACGTGCGCGGCCGGCTCGTCGACGACCGCGGTGAGCGTGGCGTCCGGGCCCAGTTCGGCGAACACCGTCACGCCGGACGCGGTGAGCCGCCCGATCGCGTCGCCGAAGCGGACGGTGTCGCGGATCTGGCTGACCCAGTACGCCGGGGAGGTGACGTCGCCCGCCGACACGACCGGCACCCGCGGCTCGGCGAAGTCCAGCTTCGCGACGACCTCGCCGAACTCGGCGAGCATCGGTTCCATCAGCACGGAGTGGAAGGCGTGCGAGACGCGCAGGCGCCGCTGCTTGGAGAACTTCGCCGCGACCGCGACGACGGCCTCTTCGTGTCCCGAAAGGACGACCGAGCCCGGTCCGTTCACCGCCGCGACGTCGACCCCCTCACTGATGAACGGAAGAACGTCTTCTTCGGACGCCCGCACCGCGACCATGACGCCGCCGGTGGGCAGCGCACCCATCAGCCGGGCCCGCGCGGACACCAGCGCGCACGCGTCCGGCAGGGACAGCACCCCGGCGACGTGGGCGGCGGCGATCTCGCCGACCGAGTGGCCGGTGACGAAGTCCGGGTGCACGCCCCACGACTCCAGGAGGCGGAACAGCGCGACCTCGAAGGCGAACAGCGCGGGCTGCGCGAACTCGGTGCGGTCGATCCGGTCCTCATCGTCCAGCGCCGCGCGCACAGCCGGGTCCAGCAGGGCGAGGACCTCGTCGAACGCGGCCGCGAACACCGGGTGCGCGGCGGCGAGCCCACGGCCCATGCGAGTGCGTTGCGAACCTTGGCCGGCAAAGAGGAACGCGACCGGCGGAGCGACGCGGGCCTCGCCGCGCACGACCCCGGCCGGGGTGTCCCCGGCGGCGATCCCGCGCAGCCCGGCGACGACCTCGGCGAGGTCACCGGCGACGACGGCCGCGCGGTGGGTGAACGCCGCACGGGTCACCGCGGCCGCGTGGGCCAGGTCGGCCGGCGCCGGGCCGGCCGCCTCGAGGTGGTCGGCCAGGCGGGCGGCCTGGTCCCGCAGAGCTTCCGGCGTCCGGCCGGAGACCACGACCGGCACCGGACCGGGGTCGGCCGCGGCGGGCCGGGACGCGGGCCGGTCGGCCGGCTGTTCGAGGATGACGTGGGCGTTGGTGCCGCTGATCCCGAACGACGAGACCGCCGAGCGGCGGACGCGGCCGGTCTCGGGCCAGGCGGTGGTCTCCGGGACCAGGTCGACCGCGCCTTCGGTCCAGTCCACGTGCGACGACGGCTCGGCCGAGTAGCGGGACTTCGGGACGACGCCGTGGCGCATGGCCTGCACCATCTTGATCACCCCCGCGACCCCCGCGGCGGCCTGGGTGTGCCCGATGTTGGCCTTCACCGATCCCAGCAACAGCGGGGTTTCCCGGTCGCGGCCGTAGGTGGCCAGGAGGCTCTGCGCCTCGATCGGGTCGCCGAGCGGGGTGCCGGTGCCGTGGCCTTCGACGACGTCCACGTCGGACGTCGAGAGGCCCGAGACCGTCAGCGCCTGCCGGATCACCCGCTGCTGCGAGGGACCGTTGGGCGCGGTGAGACCGTTGGACGCGCCGTCCTGGTTGACCGCCGACCCGCGCACCACGGCGAGGATCTCGTGGCCGTTGCGACGGGCGTCGGAAAGCCGTTCGAGCAGGACCACGCCGACACCCTCGGCCCAGCCGACGCCGTCGGCGGAGTCGGAGAACGACTTGCACCGGCCGTCGGCGGCCAGGCCACCCTGCGCCGAGAAGTCCACGAAGGCCCCCGGGGTCGCCATGACGGTGACGCCACCGGCGATCGCGAGTTCGCAGTCGCCGGCGCGCAGGGCCTGGGCGGCCCAGTGCATCGCCACCAGCGACGACGAGCACGCCGTGTCGATCGTGACGGCCGGGCCTTCGAGGCCGAGCGCGTAGGCGACGCGGCCGGACATGACGCTGCCCGCGGTGCCGATGCCGAGGAAGCCGAGGGCCTCCTCCGGGAACTGCACGCCTTGGCCGTAGTCGTGGTACATGACGCCGGCGAAGACGCCGGTCCGGCTGCCGCGCAGGGAAAGCGGGTCGACGCCGGCGCGTTCGACGACCTCCCAGGAGACCTCGAGCAGCAGGCGCTGCTGCGGGTCCATCGCGAGGGCCTCGCGCGGCGAGATCCCGAACAGGCCGGGGTCGAACATCCCGGCCTCGCCGAGAAAACCGCCTTCCCGGACGTAGGAGCGGCCGCGGTCGGCGCCGAAGAGCCCGGCGAGGTCCCAGCCGCGGTCGGCCGGGAACGGCCCGACGCCGTCACCGCCGTCGAGGACCAGCTGCCACAACTGCTCGGGCGAGGTGACCCCGCCGGGGTAGCGGCAGGCCATCGACACGATGGCGACCGGGTCGTCGGACACCGGTGCCTTGACCGTGGTGCGCGCGACCGGGGCGTCCTCCCCGGCCAGCTCGCCGCGCAGGAACCCGGCCAGCACGACCGGGGTCGGGTGGTCGAACACGAGCGTGGCCGGCAGCCGCAGGCCGGTCGCGCCGGCGAGCTGGTTGCGGAACTCGACCGCGGTGAGGGAGTCGAAGCCGAGGCCGCGGAACTCGCGCTCGACGTCGACGCTCGCGGCGTCGAAGCCGAGCACGGCGGCGACCTGGGTGCGGATGACCTCCAGCAGCGCCTTGTGCTGCTCGCCCTCGCGCAGGCCGGAGAGCCGGTCACGCAGGGCGTTCGCGGCCGGGGTGGCGCGGCCCGCGCCGCGGCGGCCCTTGCGGCCGACCGGGCGCAGCAGCCACGGCGGCTCGGCCAGGGCGCGGATCCGCGGCAGGTCCATCAGCGCCGGGACGAGCACGGGTTCGGTGAGCGCGACGGCCCGGTCGAAGAGCGCGCAGCCCTGCTCGACCGGCAGCGGCGGCATGCCCGCGCGGGTCATCCGCTCGCGGTCGGCGTCGGTGAGGGTGCCGACCATGCCGGTCGCCCACGCGCCCCACGCCAGGGACGTCGCGGCGAGGCCGCGGGCGTGCCGGTGGGCGGCGAGCGCGTCGAGGAAGGCGTTGGCGGCGGCGTAGTTCGCCTGGCCCGGCGAGCCGATGGTGCCGGCGACCGAGGAGAACAGCACGAAGGCGGCGACGTCCCCGGCGAGCTCGTGCAGGTTCCAGGCGGCGTCGGCCTTCGGGCGCAGCACGGTTTCGAGGCGGCCGGCGTCGAGCGAGCCGATGACGCCGTCGTCGAGGACGCCGGCGGCGTGCAGGACGGCGGTCAGCGGGCGGTCGGCCGGGATGCTGCCGAGGAGCTTCGCGGCGGCGTCGCGGTCGGCGAGGTCGCAGGCGGCGACGGTGACTTCGGTGCCGTGCGCGGCGAGTTCGGCGACCAGTTCGACGATCCCGTCGGCGTCCCCGCCCCGGCGGCTGGCGAGCAGGACGTGCTTGACGCCGTACTCGGCGGCCAGGTGCCGGGCGAAGACGCGGCCGAGGCCCCCGGTGCCGCCGGTGATGAGGACGGTGCCGTCCGGGTTCCACCGTGGCCGATCGGAAGCCTTCGGAGCGCGGCCGAGCCGGGCGGCGCGGGCGGCGCCGTCGCGCAGGAGCAGCTGCGGTTCCCCGGTGGCGACGGCGGCGGGCAAGCCCGCGAGGGATGCGTCGTCGACGTCGGCGAGCACGAACCGGCCGGGGTTCTCGGTCTGCGCGGAGCGGACCAGTCCCCAGACGGCGGCCGCGGCGAGGTCTTCCCCGGCGACGGCGCCTTCGGTGACGAAGACGATGCGGGTGGTCTCGTTCGGGGTCTGGAGGATGGTGAGGACGTCGGTGGTGACGCGTCGCACGTCGGCGAGCACGTCGGTGCCGCCGTGCACCGGGACCAGCAGCACGTCCGGCTCCGCGGCCAGCGCCGCGGTGAGGTCCGGGTACTCCGTGCCCAGGTCCGCGAGCCGGGAGCCCAGCACCGCGTAGGTCCCCTCCGGTTCGGCGCCGGGCAGGGGCACCCAGTCGAGGCGGAACAGCGTCTCCGGACCGGACTCGACCGGCGTCGCCGCCCGGAGGGTCAGCGAGTCCACCGACAGCACCGGCGCACCCGTCTCATCGGCGAGGTCCAGGGTCACCGAGTCGTCGCCGGCGCGGGTGATCCGCGCGCGGACCCGGCTCGCGCCCGCCGCGTGCAGCTCCGCGCCCGCCCACGAGAAGGGCAGCCCGCCGGGTACTGAGCCAGCGAAAGAGATCGCGTGCAGCACGGAGTCGAGCAGGGCCGGGTGCAGGCCGTATTCTTCGGCGTCGTCGCCCGGGAGCTCGGCTTCGGCGAAGACCTCGCCGTCGCGCAGCCAGACCCGCCGCAGGCCGCGGAACTGCGGGCCGTAGGCGAAACCCGCTTCGGCGAAGTTGTCGTAGAACCCGGTCAGGTCCACTTCGGACGCTCCGGCGGGCGGCCACTCCCCGAAGGGCCCCGGGAGGCCGGTCGGGAGCGTGCCCGGGGCCAGGACGCCGGTGCCGTGCCGGACCCACCCGGCGTCGGCGCGTGAAGACACGCTCACCTCTCGTCGGCCGTCCGCGTCCGGGGCGCCGGCCACGACCTGCACGAGCGTCGTGCCGGACAGCACCAGCGGCGCCGCCACGGTGAAGTCCTCCACCCGGCCGCAGCCGACCTGGTCACCGGCTCGCACCACCAGTTCGAGGAACCCGGCGCCGGGGAACAGCACCTGGCCGCCGATCACGTGCTCGTCGACCCACGACGGCGACAGCCGGCCCGAGAAGACGACCTCGCCGGAGCCGGCCACCTCGGTGATCGCGCCGAGCAGCGGGTGCCCGGCCGCGGTGATGCCGAGCTGGTGCGCGTCCGGGACGAGCCGCGGCCAGTACCGCTGCCGTTGGAACGCGTACGTCGGCAGCGCGACACGCCGGGCGCCGGTGCCTTCGAACAACGCTTCCCAGCCGACCGGCACGCCGTTGACGTGCAGCGCGGCGAGTGCGGTGACGGCGGTGGTCTCCTCGTCGCGTCCGGCGCGCAGCACCGGGGCCAGGACTTCCCCGTCGACGAGCGCGGTGAGCACGGCGTCCGGGCCCAGTTCGGCGAACGCCGTGACACCGGCTTCGAGCAGGCGCGCGGTCGTGTCGGCGAACCGGACGGTGTCGCGGACCTGCCGCACCCAGTACTCGGGCGAGGTGAAGTCGCCGATCACCGGGATCTCCGGCTCGCTGAACGTCAACCCGGAGACGACCACGCGGAACTCGGCCAGCATCGGGTCCATCGCGGCCGAGTGGAACGCGTGGGACACCGTGAGCCGCTTGGTCTGCTCGAAGCCCGCGGCCGCGGTCAGCACCGCGTCCTCGGTGCCGGACAGCACCACCGACGACGGCCCGTTCACCGCGGCGAGGCAGACGTCGTCCGACAGCAGCGGCCGCACGTCGTCCTCGGTGGCGCGCACGGCGACCATCGCGCCGCCGGACGGCAGGGCCTGCATGAGCCGGGCGCGCGCCGCGACGAGCGTGCACGCGTCGGCCAGCGACAGCACTCCGGCGGAGTGCGCGGCGGCGATCTCGCCGACCGAGTGCCCGGCGAGGAACGCCGGCCGCACGCCCCAGGAGCGCAGCAGGCGGAAGAGGGCGACTTCGAGGGCGAAGAGCGCGGGTTGGGCCCAGCCGGTCTCGTCGAGCAACGCGGGGTCGTCGCCGAAGACGACTTCGCGCAGCGGACGCGGCAAGGCGGCGTCGAGGTGCGCGCAGACCGCGTCGAAGGCGTCGGCGAAGACTCCGAACCGCTCGTAGAGCCCGCGGCCCATGCCGAGCCGCTGCGAACCCTGGCCGGTGAACAGGAAGGCGACCGTCCGGTCCCGCGCGACCCCGCGGGCGACCGGTGAGCCGTCGACCAGCACGGCGCGGTGTTCGAACGCCGACCGCGTGGTGGCGAGCGAGAAGCCGGTGTCGACCGGGTCGAGGTCGTGGGGCAGGGTGGCGAGCTGGGCGTCGAGCGCGGCTTCGGACCGGCCGGAGACGACCCACGGCACCACACCCGGTGTGACGACACGCTCCGGCGAGACCGGCGTGGCCGCCGGAGCCTGCTCGATGATCACGTGCGCGTTGGTGCCGGACAGCCCGAACGACGAGACGCCGGCCCGGCGCGGGTGCCCGTTCTCCCGCCAGTCGACGGCTTCGGTGAGCAGCTCGACGCCACCCGAAGTCCAGTCGACGTGGGTGGAGGGCTCGGTCACGTGCAGGGACGCCGGGATCCGGTCCCGTTGCAGGGCCAGGATCATCTTGATCACCCCGGCGACGCCGGCCGCGGCTTGGGTGTGGCCGAGGTTGGACTTCACCGAACCCAGCAGCAGCGGCCGTTCGCGCTCGTGCCCGTAGGCGGCCAGCAGCGCCTGCGCCTCGATCGGGTCGCCGAGGGTCGTGCCGGTGCCGTGGCCTTCGACGACGTCCACTTCGGACGGCCGCAGCCCGGCACTGGCCAGGGCCTGCCGGATCACCCGCTGCTGCGAGGGCCCGTTGGGCGCGGTGAGGCCGTTGGACGCGCCGTCGGAGTTGATGGCCGAACCGGCCACCACCGCGAGGACGTCGTGGCCGTGGCGGCGCGCGTCGGACAGCCGCTCGACGACGAGGACGCCGGCCCCTTCGGACCAGCTCGTGCCGTCGGCCGAGTCGGAGTACGCCTTGCACAGCCCGTCCGGCGCGAGGCCGTTCTGCCGGCTGAAGCCGACGAAGCCGACCGGCGTGGCCATCACCGTGACGCCGCCGGCGAGCGCAAGATCGCACTCTCCCGCGCGCAGCGCCTGCGCCGCGAGGTGCAGGGCGACCAGCGAAGACGAACACGCGGTGTCGATCGTCATCGCCGGGCCTTCGAGCCCCAGGACGTACGACAGACGACCGGAGACGACGCTCGCCGCGACACCGGTGCCCGCGTGGGCCTCGACATCGGTGGCGGAGCGCACGATCACCCCGGCGTAGTCCTGGCCGTTGGTGCCGACGAAGACGCCGGTCCGGCTGCCGCGCAGGCCGGCCGGATCGATGCCGGTGCGCTCCACGGCCTCCCACGACGTCTCGAGCAGCACGCGCTGCTGCGGGTCCATCGCGAGGGCTTCGCGCGGGGAGATCCCGAAGAACTCGGGGTCGAACTCGGCGGCGTCGGACAGGAACCCGCCGCGGTCGACGTAGCTGCTGCCGCGCCCCTCACCGGCCAGCGCCGACATGTCCCAGCCGCGGTCGGCGGGGAATTCCGTGATCGCGTCGCGGCCCTCGGCCAGCAGCGTCCAGAGGTCCTCGGGCGTGCGGACGCCGCCGGGGAAGCGGCAGCTCATGCCGACCACGACGATCGGGTCGCTCGTGTCCCCGGCCGGGCCCGCCACGGCGGACACCGGCGCGTCGCCGCCGAGGACTTCAGCGAGGAGGAACTCGGCCAGTGCGAGGGGGTTCGGGTGGTCGAACACCAGTGTCGCGGGCAGGCCCAGCCCGGTCGCGGCGTCGAGCCGGTTGCGCAGCTCGATCGCGGTGAGCGAGTCGAACCCGAGGTCCGAGAACGCCCGCCTGGCCCCGATTTCCGCGGTGCCCGCGTGCCCGAGCACCGTGGCGACGTGTTCGCGGACCAGGTCCAGCAGCACACTCGCGCGTTCGGTGGCGGGCGTCGCGAGCAACCGCGTCGCCAGCGCCCCGACGGCCGCGGGTGCGGCGGCCAGCTCGGCGACGACCCGGCGGACGACCGGCAGGTCGGCCAGCAGCGGGCTGCGGCGGACGCTCAGCAGCGGCCGCAGGACGTCGGCGTTCTGGATGTCGGCGACCACGAGCTGCGCGGCCGGGCCGCCCGCGTCGGCGAGCACGGTGACGGCGAGGGCGGGGTCCAGCCCGCCGCCGAGGCCGGCGGCCATGCCGTCGCCCGCCCAAGCGCCCCAGGCGATCGCCGTCGCGGCCTGCCCGCGGGCGCGCCGCGCTTCGGCGAGCGCGTCGAGCACGGCGTTGGCGGCGGCGTAGTTGGCTTGGCCGGGGTTGCCGACGGCGCCGGCGACCGAGGAGAACAGGATGAACGCGTCGAGGTCGCCGGCCAGCTCGTCGAGCAACTGCGCCGACTCGACCTTCGCGCGGAAGACGGCGTCGAAGCGGTCCGGGGTGAGGCCGCCGAGGACGCAGTCGTCGAGGACGCCGGCCGCGTGCACCACGGCGTCGGGCCGGTGCGTGCTGAGCAACCCGGTGAGCTGGGCGCGGTCGGCGACGTCGCAGCGGGCGACGACGACCCGCTCGTCGGGGCCGGGTTCGCCGCCGGAGCGGCTCGCCAGCACGACCCGGCCGGCGCCCTGGTCGAGCAGCCACTTCGTGACGTGCCGGCCGAGCGCGCCGGTACCGCCGGTGACGAGGACGGTGCCGCGCGGCCGCCACGGCGTGCTCGCGGCGGTGGCCGGGGTGAGGCGGCGGCCGTAGACGCCCGAGGCCCGGACGGCGATCTGGTCGTCGTCCCCGGCGAGAGCACCGGCGAACCGGGCGAGCAGGCGTGCGTCGAGGTCGGCCGGGAGGTCGGCGAGGCCACCCCACCGGCGCGGGTACTCCAGCGCGGCGACGCGGCCGAGACCCCAGACGGCGGCCTGCGCGGTCGCGGTGAGCGGGTCGGCCGGGCCGGTGGACACGGCGCCGCGGGTGACGCACCACAACGCCGTGTCGGCGCCGAGGTCGTCCAGGGCCTGGATCAGCGCGGTGGTGCCGGTGAGGCCGGTGGTCTCGTCGAGCGCGAGGAGCGACACGACCGTCGGCTCCAGGTGGTCGCGCAGCAATTCGGCCAGTTCGGCGCGATCCACGGTGGACACGGTCAGCGACGTGCCGAGCGCATCGGTGACCTCGCGGGCCCACGGGTCGTCGGCGAGCGAGGCCGGGACGAGGACCAGCCGGCCGGCAGTGGTCGCGGTCGTGGTGGTCAGGGGCCGCCACTCGACGCGGTAGCGCCAGCCGTCCACGACGGACTGCCGCTGTCGCCGGGCGCGCAGGGCGGACAGCGCCGGGACGACCGATGCCAGGGCCGGGGCGTCGACCTGGAGGTCGGCGGCCAGCTCGGCGAGGTCGCCGTGCTCGACCACCGACCAGAAGGAGTCGTCCGCGGCGGTGCGCGCGGCCGGTTCCGGCCAGTAGCGGCGGTGCTGGAAGGCATAGGTGGGCAGGTCCGTGCCGCGGGCGCCGGTGCCGGCGAACCACGCGGCCCAGTCGATCCGGGTACCGGCGGTGTGCAGGGCGGCCACCGCGGCGGCCACGGCGGCGCGGTCGTCGCGGTCGCGGCGCAGCACCGGGACGACGGTCGCGCCCGGGACGTCGACCATTCCGGTGAGCACGGCGTCCGGGCCCACCTCGACGAACGACCGCACCCCGCGCTCGGCGAGCCCGGCGACGGCGTCGGCGAACCGGACGGTCCCGCGCACGTGCTGGACCCAGTACTCCGGGTCGGTGACGTCGCCGGAAGTGACCACCGGGATCTCCGGCTCGGCGAACGCCAGCCCGGTGACGACCGCCCGGAAGCCGTCGAGCATCGGGTCCATCAGGGGCGAGTGGAAGGCGTGGCTCACGGTGAGCCGCTTGGTCTTCCCGAAGTGCGCCGCCACTTCCAGCACGGCGTCCTCGGTGCCCGAGAGCACGACCGAGCGCGGGCCGTTCACCGCCGCGAGGGCGACTTCGCCGGTCAGCAGCGGGCGAACGTCCTCTTCGGACGCTTCGACCGCGACCATCGCGCCACCCGCGGGCAAGGCCTGCATCAAGCGGCCACGAGCCGACACGAGCGCGCACGCGTCGGCCAGGGACAGCACCCCGGCGACGTGGGCGGCCGCGATCTCACCGACGGAGTGCCCGGCGACGAAGTCCGGCCGCACGTCCCACGACTCGAGCAGCCGCACCAGGGCGACCTCGATCGCGAACAACGCGGGCTGCGCGTGGCCGGTCTGCGCCAGGGCGTCGGCGTCCACGCCCCAGATGACCTCTCGCAGCCCGGGTTCGAAGAAGGCGAGCACCTCGTCGAGCGCGGCGGAGAAGGCCGGGTAGGCCTCCGAGAGTTCGCGGCCCATGCCGAGCCGCTGCGCGCCCTGGCCGGTGAACAGGAACGCCTGCACGGGCGGGCGGCCGGCCTCGGTCGACCCGGTCAGCGCCCGCAGCTCACGGATCGCCGCTTCCGGTTCGCCGGCGACGACCGCGGCGCGGTGCGCGAAGCTCGCGCGGGTCGTGGCCGCGGCGAAGGCGACGTCGAGCAGCTCGCCGGACGCCTCCAGCCGGGCGGCGAGGCGGGCGGCCTGGTCGCGCAGCGCCTCGGCGGTCCGGCCGGAGACGACGAGCGGCACCGGCGTCGCGGCGATCTCTTCGCGCGGCTTTTCCGGGCGCGGCTCGGGGGCTTCGAGGATGACGTGGGCGTTGGTGCCGCTGATCCCGAACGACGAAACCCCGGCCCGGCGCGGCCGGTCCACCGCGGGCCACTCGACGGCTTCGGACACGACCTCGACCGCGCCGGCCTCCCAGTCCACATGGGACGACGGTTCGCCGACGTGGAGCGACTGCGGCACGATTCCGTGCCGCATCGCTTCGATCACCTTGATGATCCCGGCGACGCCGGCGGCGGCCTGGGTGTGCCCGATGTTGGACTTGATCGAGCCCAGCAGCAGCGGCTTCACCCGGTCCTGGCCGTAGGTGGCGAGCAGCGCCTGGGCTTCGATCGGGTCACCCAGCGTCGTCCCGGTCCCGTGCGCTTCGACGACGTCGACGTCCGAGGTGGACAGTCCGGCGTTGGCGAGCGCGGCGCGGATGACGCGTTGCTGCGAGGGCCCGTTGGGTGCGGTGAGGCCGTTCGACGCGCCGTCCTGGTTGACCGCGGAACCCCGGACCACGGCGAGGATCCGGTGGCCGTGGCGCAGCGCGTCGGACTGCCGCTCGACGACGAGCAGGCCCGCGCCTTCGGACCAGCCGGTGCCGTCGGCGTCGTCGGAGAAGGCCTTGCAGCGGCCGTCCGGCGCCAGGCCGCTCTGGCCGCTGAACCCGATGAACCCGCCCGGGGTGGCCATCACGGTCACGCCACCGGCCAGGGCGAGGTCGCACTCCCCCGCCCGCAGCGACTGCGCCGCCAGGTGCAGCGCCACCAGCGACGACGAGCACGCCGTGTCGATGGTCATCGCCGGGCCCTCCAGGCCCAGCAC
Organism: Amycolatopsis sp. NPDC051045; assembly: GCF_040682955.1. Classification (NCBI taxonomy): domain Bacteria; kingdom Bacillati; phylum Actinomycetota; class Actinomycetes; order Pseudonocardiales; family Pseudonocardiaceae; genus Amycolatopsis; species Amycolatopsis sp. NPDC051045. The sequence goes on along the minus strand of NZ_JBFBCC010000011.1, from coordinate 160,859 downwards.
GTACGACAGACGGCCCGAGGCGACGCTCGCGGCCAGGCCGGTGCCGGTCTGCCCGCGCAGGTCGGCGTCGGTGGTCATGAGCAGGTCGGAGTAGGTCTGGCCGTTGGTGCCGACGAACACGCCGGTGCGCGAGCCGCGCAGGCCGGTCGCGTCCAGCCCGGCGCGTTCGAAGGCCTCCCAGGACACTTCGAGCAGCAGCCGCTGCTGCGGGTCCATCGCGACCGCCTCGCGCGGGGAGATCCCGAAGAACGCGGCGTCGAACTCGGCCGCGTCGTCCAGGAAGCCGCCCGCCTGCGTGTCGCTGGCGGCCAGCGCGGCGGTGTCCCAGCCGCGGTCGGCCGGGAAGCCGGAGACGGCGTCGCCGCCCGAGGCGACCAGGTCCCACAGCCCGTCGGGTCCGGTGACGCCGCCGGGGAACCGGCAGGCCATGCCGACGACCACGACCGGGTCGTCGGACACCGGGCCGGTCGCCACGACGGCGGGGCCGGTGCCGGCCGAGCCGACGAGCTCGCCGCGCAGGAACTGCGCGACCGCGCCCGGGGTCGGGTAGTCGAACACCAGCGTCGAGGGCAGCCGCAGCCCGGTCACGGCGACGAGCCGGTTGCGGAACTCGACCGCGGTCAGCGAGTCGAAGCCGAGCTCGCGGAACTCCCGCGCGGTCTCGACGTCGTCGGGCGCGTGGCCGAGGACGGTACCGACCTCGGTGGCGATCCGGCCGGCGAGCAGGCGCAGCTGCTCGGCCGGGCGCATCCCGGCCAGCTGCTCGCGCAGCGAGCCGCGCACGTGCTCGGCGTCGCCGCCCGCGCGGCGGCGGCCCGGCCGGGCGACCGGGCGCAGCAGCCACGGCAGCTCGCCCTGGGCGCGCATGGCCGTCATGTCGACGCGCATGGGGACGACCACGGCGCTCGGCGAGCGGGTCGCGCGGTCGAACAGGCGGATGCCCTGCTCGACGGTCAGCGGCGGCACGCCACCGCGGGCCATCCGCTCGCGGTCGGCGTCGGTGAGCGTGCCGACCATGCCGGTTTCCCAGCCACCCCAGGCCAGGGACAGCGCGGCGCGGCCCCCGGCGTGGCGGCGCTGGGCGAAGGCGTCGAGGAAGGCGTTGGCGGCGGCGTAGTTGCCCTGCCCGGCCGAGCCGACGGTGCCGGCGACCGAGGAGAAGACGATGAACGCCGTCAGGTCGAGGTCGCGGGTCAGCTCGTCGAGGTGGACGACGGCGTCGGCCTTGGGCCGCAGCACGGTGTCCAGGCGTGCGGGGTCGAGCGAGGCGACGACGCCGTCGTCGAGGACGCCGGCGGTGTGCACGACGGCTCGCAGCGGGTGCGCGGCCGGGATCCGGGCGAGGACGGCGGCGAGCTGGTCGCGGTCGGCGACGTCGCAGGCCTCGATGGTGACGTCGATACCCAGCTGGTCGCGCAGCTCGACCGCACCCGGGGCGTCGAGCCCGCGACGGCTGGTGAGCACGAGGTGCCGGACGTCGTGGGTGCGCACGAGGTGCCGGGCCAGCTCGCGGCCCAGCCCGCCGGTGCCGCCGGTGATGAGCACGGTGCCGTCGGGTTCCCAGCGCGGCGGCAGGGTCAGCACGATCTTGCCGACGTGCTTCGCGCGGCTCATGTGCCGGAACGCGGCCGGGGCCTGGCGCAGGTCCCAGCTCCGGATGGGCAGCGGCGTCAGGACGCCGTCGGCGAAGAGCCGCAGCAGCTCGCCGAGCAGCTCGGCGGTGCGGTCGGGCCCGGCCTCGCCGAGGTCGAACGCGCGGTAGCGGACCCGCGGCAGCGCGGCGGGGTCACGGATGTCGGTCTTGCCCATCTCGAGGAACCGGCCGCCGTCGGCGAGCAGGTTCAGGGAGGCGTCGGCGAACTCGCCGGCGAGGGCGTTGAGCACGACGTCGACGCCCGCGCCGCCGGTGACGCGGCGGAAGTCGGCTTCGAATTCGAGTGAGCGGGAGGAGGCGATGTGGTCGTCGGCGACACCGAGCTCGCGCAGGACGTGCTGCTTGCCCGCACTCGCCGTGGCGAAGACCTCGGCGCCGAGGTGGTGGGCCAGCTGGATGGCGGCCATGCCGACACCGCCGGCGCCCGCGTGGATCAGGACCTTCCGGCCGGGCTTGAGGTCCGCGAGGTCGACCAGCGCGTAGTAGGCGGTCAGGAACACCAGCGGGACGGACGCGGCGGTGCGCGCGGACCACCCGGCGGGCACCGGCGCGAGGTAGCGCACGTCGGAGACGCTGTGGGTGCCGAAGGAGCCGGGCAGCATCCCGAAGACGCGCTCGCCGACGCGGGCCGGGTCGACGCCCGGGCCGGTCGCCTCGATCACGCCGGCGCCTTCCGCGCCGAGGTCGCCGAGCTTGCCCGGGTACATGCCGAGCACGGACAGCACGTCGCGGAAGTTGAGCCCGGCCGCTTCCAGGCGGACCCGGACGTGCCCGGCGGGCGGGTCGTCGAGGACGTCCGGGCACGCCTCGGCACCCAGGTCGTCGATCCCCGCGGGGCCGGCGGTGAGCCGCCACGCCGGTCCCGCGGGAGGCAGGAGGTCGCCGTTGCCGGCCAGGCGGCCGAGCCGGGCGACGCGGACGCTTTCACCGCGCACGGCGAACTGCGGTTCACCGGAGACGACGAACCCGGTGCCGGGCAGGGCGGCGCCGGCTTCGAGGTCGACGAGGACGAACCGGTCGGGCTGCTCGGACTGGGCGGAGCGGATCAGGCCCCACGCCGCCGCGGCGGCCGGGTCGGCGATCCGGTCGCCGGGTTCGACGGCGACGGCTTCGCGGGTCACGAAGACGACCCGGCGGGCCCGTTCGTCTGCGCTCTGCAGCACGGACAGCGCGCGGGCGGTGACTTCGCGGACCGAAGTGAGCAGGGGGTGCTGGGGCGCGGCGACCGCACCGGCGGAACTGCCGTTCGCGAGATCGGCCGCGCCGGAGGCCTCGCTACCGGAACCGCCGGCCGCCACGGCGGCCGAGCCACCGCTGCCCGGACCACCAGCCGAGAGCGCAGCCGGGCCAGAAGCCGTGAACGGCTCGTCCGGGCCATCGCCGATCGGGACCAGGAGGACATCCGGCTCCAAGGCCAGTGCCTCGTCGAGGTCCGCGCACGGGCGGGCGACCGTCGCCAGCAGGGGGTCGTCGCCCAGCAGCGCCCACGTTCCGGCGGGCGCGTCCTTGGCCAGGGCCGCCGGGACCCACGTCGTCTGGAAGAGGGAGTCGTCGTCCTCGTCGCGCTGGGCCGCTTCGCGCAGCTGCAGCGACTGGACCGTCAGGACCGGCGCGCCCGTCTCGTCGGTGACGGCGATCGCCACCGACTCGCGGTCGACCGGGGTGATCCGGGCGCGGATCCGGGTCGCGCCCGAGGCGTGCAGCGACACCCCCGACCACGCGAACGGCAGACCGCCCGCGATCGTGTCGAGCCGCTGGAGGGCGTGCAGGACCGCGTCGAACAGGGCCGGGTGCAGGCCGTAGTCGCCGTCGGCTTCGCCGGGCAGCTCGGCTTCGGCGAGCAGCGCGTCGCCGTCGAGCCAGGCCCGGGTCAGGCCGCGGAAGACGGGTCCGTAGACCAGGCCGGTCGCGGTCAGCTCGGCGTACACAGTGGACACGTCGACTTCGGTCGCCCCGGCGGGCGGCCACTCGCCCACCGCGGCGGCCGGGTGCTCGCCGACCGCGGCGAAACCGACTGCGTGCTGCACCCACTCCGCGTGCGGGCCGGTGCCGCGGGACGAAATGGTCAGCTCGCGGCGCCCGGCGTCGTCGGGGCCGCCGGCCGCGATCTGCAGCAGCACCGGCTCGTCCGGGCGCAGCCACAGCGGCGCGGCGATGGAGAGGCTCTGCACGGCCGAGCAGCCGACCTGGTCCGCCGCGCGGACGGCCAGGTCGAGGAACCCGGTGCCGGGGAACAGCACGTGCCCGCCGACGACGTGGTCGGCCAGCCACGGCTGCGCCTCCGTCGACAGCAGCCCGGACAGCACGACACCGCCGGAGTCGGCGAGGTCGACGGCGAAGTCCAGCAGCGGGTGCCCGGCCGGGGTGAGCCCGAGGCGCTCGACCGCGCCGCGGCCCGGCACGACCCGCGGCCAGTAGTGCTGCCGCTGGAAGGGGTAGGTGGGCAGGGTGATCCGCCGGGCGCCGGTGAACCACGGGGTCCAGTCGACGTCGGTGCCGGCGACGTGCAGCCGCGCCAGTCCGGTGAGGACGGTCTCCGGTTCCGGGCGGTCCTTGCGCAGCAACGGCGTCACGAGCGCGCCGGGCTCGTCGACCATCGCCGAGAGGACCCCGTCGGGGCCGATCTCGACGTACGCCGTGACGTCCATCTCCGCGAGCACGTCGGCGAAGCGGACGGTGTCGCGGACGTGGCGGACCCAGTACTCGGGGTCGGTGACGTCGCCGGCCGTGCCGACCGGGATCCGCGGCGGCGCGAACGTGAGCCCGGTGACGACCGCGCGGAACTCGTCGAGCATCGGGTCCATCAGGTGCGAGTGGAACGCGTGGCTCACCTTGAGCCGCTTGTCCTTTTCGAACTGCGCCGCTACGCGCAACACGGCGTCCTCGGTGCCGGACAGCACCACCGCGCGCGGGCCGTTCACCGCGGCGATGTCGACGCCGTCCACCAGCCGCGCGCGAACGTCCTCTTCGGACGCTTCGACCGCGACCATCGCCCCGCCGCGCGGCAGGGCCTGCATCAGGCGGCCGCGCGCCGTCACCAGGGTGCCCGCGTCGGCCAGGGAAAGGACACCCGCGAGGTGGGCGGCCGCGATCTCCCCGACCGAGTGCCCGGCGACCCGGGCGGGCCGGACGCCGTGCGCCTCGACCATCCGGGCGAGGGCGACTTCGAGCGCGAACAGCGCGGGCTGCGCCCAGCCGGTCTCGGCGAGCAGGCTCGCGTCGTCGCCCCACAGGACGTCGCGCAAGCCGGGGTCGAGGTGCCCGAGGACCTCGTCGAGCGCGTCGGCGAACGGCTTCGAGGTCGCGTACAGCTCGCGGCCCATGCCGAGCCGCTGGGAACCCTGCCCGGTGAAGAGGAAGCCCACCGAGGGCGCGTCCCCGGCTCCGCGCGCGACCTCGCGGACGCCGTCCGGCGTGGCCAGGAGCACCGCGCGGTGCGGGAAGCCCGCCCGGGCGGTGACCAGGGAGTACCCGGTGTCGAGCGGGTCGAGCCCGGCCTCGGCGATCCGCTCGATCTGGGCCGCGAGGGCGTCCTCGGTCTTGGCCGAGACGACCCACGGCACGACCGGGAGTTGGCGCCGGGGCGTGGCCTCGACCGGACGCGGCTCCGGGGCTTCCAGGATGACGTGGGCGTTGGTGCCGCTGATCCCGAACGACGAAACCCCGGCCCGGCGCGGCCGGTCCACCGCGGGCCACTCAACAGCCTCGGAGACGACCTCGATCGCCCCCGCTGCCCAGTCCACATGGGACGAGGGCTCGCCGACGTGCAACGACTGCGGCACGATCCCGCGCCGCATGGCCTCGATCACCTTGATGACCCCGGCGACGCCGGCGGCGGCCTGGGTGTGCCCGATGTTCGACTTGACCGACCCCAGCAGCAGCGGCCTCGACCGGTCCTGGCCGTAGGTCGCGAGCAGCGCCTGCGCTTCGATCGGGTCACCCAGCGTCGTCCCGGTCCCGTGCGCTTCGACGACGTCGACGTCCGCAGTGGACAGTCCGGCGTCGGCCAGCGCGGCGCGGATGACCCGCTGCTGCGACGGGCCGTTCGGCGCGGTGAGGCCGTTCGACGCACCGTCGGAGTTGACGGCGGACCCGCGCAGGACGGCGAGGATCTCGTGCCCGGCGCGGATCGCCTCGGATTGCCGGGCCAGCACCAGGACGCCGACCCCTTCGGACCAGCCGGTGCCGTCGGCGTCGTCGGAGAAGGCCTTGCAGTTCCCGTCGGGAGCCAAGCCGTTCTGGCCGCTGAAGCCGACGAACCCGCCCGGGGTGGCCATCACGGTGACACCACCGGCCAGGGCGAGGTCGCACTCCCCCGCCCGCAGCGACTGCGCCGCGAGGTGCATCGCGACCAGCGACGACGAACAAGCGGTGTCGATCGTCATCGCCGGGCCCTCGAGACCCAGCACGTAGGACAACCGCCCCGACACGACACTGCCGGCGATGCCGGTGCCGGTCTGCCCGCGCAGTTCGACGTCGCCGGTGAGGAACAGGTCGGAGTAGGTCTGGCCGTTGGTGCCGACGAACACGCCGGTGCGCGAGCCGCGCAGGCCGGTCGCGTCCAGCCCGGCGCGTTCGAGCGCCTCCCAGGAGACTTCGAGCAGCTGACGTTGCTGCGGGTCCATCGCGACGGCTTCGCGCGGTGAGATGCCGAAGAAGCTCGCGTCGAATTCGGCGGCGTCGTAGAGGAAGCCGCCCGCGCGGGTGTCGGACGCGGCGAGCGCGGCCGCGTCCCAGCCGCGATCGGCCGGGAAGCTCGACACCCCGCTGCGGCCCTCGGCGACGAGGTCCCAGAGGTCTTCGGGGCTCTCGACCCCGCCGGGGAACCGGCAGGCGACACCGACCACGACGATCGGGTCGTCGTCCCGCCGGCCGCTGGTCACCGCGGTGGGCGTGGCCGGCCCGCCGAACAGCTCGGCCAGCACGAGCCGCGCGACCGCGACCGGCGTCGGGTGGTCGAACACCAGCGTCGAGGGCAGCCGCAGCCCGGTGACCGCGGCCAGGCGGTTGCGCAGCTCGACCGCCGTCAGCGAGTCGAAACCCAGTTCGGAGAAGGACTTCTCGGCGCCGACGGCGGACGGGCCGGGGTGGCCGAGGATGGTCGCGGCGCGGCCGCGGACGAGGTCGGTGACCTTCGCGAGCCGCTCGTCGTCGCTCAAGACGCGCAGCTGCCCGGCGAGGCCGGCGGCGGCCGCGGACGTCGTCGAGGCCGAGCGGCGGATCCCGCCGGCGAGCCCGCGCAGGAGCGGCGGCAGCTCCTCCAGGAGGCGCAGCGCGGCGAGGTCGACGGCGACCGGCACGACCACCGGCTGCGGCAGGGTCACGGCGGTGTCGAACAGCGCGAGGCCGTGCTCGAGTGCCAGCGGCGGCATGCCCGAGCGGGCCATCCGCGCGCGGTCGGCTTCGGTGAGCGAGCCGGCCATGCCGACCGTCCAGGAGCCCCAGGCCAGGGCCAGCCCGGGCTGGCCGGTGGCGCGGCGGTGGGCCGCGAGGGCGTCGAGGAAGCTGTTGGCGGCGGCGTAGCTGCCCTGCCCGGCGCCGCCCATGATCCCGGCGACCGAGGAGAACAGCACGAACGCGGCCAGGTCATGGGTCAGCTCGTGCAGGTGCCACGCGGCCGCGGCCTTGGCGGCCAGTACCGGGGCGAGCCGTTCGGGGGTGAGGGCGGTGACGACGCCGTCGTCGAGCACGCCGGCCGCATGGACGACCGCGGTCAGCGGGTGCTCGGCTGGGATCGCGGCGAGCGCGGCGGCCAGGTCGGCGCGGTCGGCGACGTCGCAGGCGCGGATCTGCACGTCGACGCCGAGTTCGTCGCGCAGTTCCCGCGCACCGGGCGCGTCGGGGCCGCGGCGGCTGAGCAGCAGCAGGTGCCGGACGCCGTGCTCGCGCACGAGGTGCCGGGCGAATTCGGCCCCGAGGCCGCCGGTGCCGCCGGTGATCAAGACCGTCCCGCCGGGGTCCCACGACCGCGGCTCGGCACCGTCGGTCCGGGCGCGGGCGAGGCGGGCGGCGCGGGCGGTGCCGCCGCGCAGCAGGAGCTGGGGTTCGTCGAGGGCGAGGGCGCGCTTGAGCACGTCGTCCGAGGTCTCGGCGTCGGCGTCGACCAGGACGAAGCGGCCCGGGTTCTCCGTCTGGGCGGTGCGGATCAGGCCCCACACGGCCGCGGCGGCGAGGTCCTCGCCGTCGATCGCGCCTTCGGTCACGAAGACCAGCCGGGAAGCCGCGGACCGCTCGCCGGCCAGCCATTCCTGCGCCAGTTCGAGGGCGCGCGTGGTCAGCGTGGTGAGACCGTCGAGGGTGCCGCCGTCGGTGGTCAGCCGGACGAGGGTGACGTCGGTGGCGCCCTCCGGGGGCAGCACGACCGGCACCCAGCGCGGCTCGAACAGCGAGTCCACCTCGGACTGCGCAGAGACGGCTTCCGAGCGCACCGAGCCGATCGACGCCACCGGCCGGCCCGCGGTGTCGGTGAGGGCCAGCGACAGCCCGTCGCCGGGGCGGATCCGGACCCGGACCCGGGCCGCGCCGGCCGCGTGCAGGGACACCCGGGTCCACCGCGTCGGGTAACCGGATTCCCCGGCCGCTCGCAGAACGTTCTCGAGGAGCCGCGGGTGCAGCCCGAAGCGAGCCGTCTCGGACTCGTCCTCACCGAAGGCGACTTCGATGTCCTCGTCGCCGTCCGCGAAGTCCTCGTGGTGAGCCCCGGTGGCGAGGACGCCTTCGGCGCGCCGGGTCCAGCTGCCGGCACCGGCGGACCGGGTGTGGATGTCGAGGCGACGGCGGCCGGTCGCGTCCGGCTCGCCGACCGAGAGCTGCAGGTCGACGGCCTCGTCGGCGGCCGGCTCCAGCGGCGCGCCGAGGGTGAGTTCTTCGACCAGGTCGCAGCCGAGGTCGAGGCCCGCGCGCAGGGCGAGTTCGACGAACCCGGTGCCGGGGAACGGGCCATCGGTGAGCCACGGGTGGGTGCGCGCGGAGATGCGCCCGGTCAGCAGCAGGCCGTCGGACCCGGCCGGAGCCAGGGACGCGCCGAGCAGCGGGTGTGCGACCGGGTCGAGGCCGAGCCCGGCGGCGTCGGCCGCGACGTCCACTGTGGATGGCCAGAACCGCTCGCTCTGGAACGGGTACGTCGGCAGCGGCACGCTGCGGGCGCCGGTACCGGCGAAGAACGTCGTCCAGTCGACGCGCACGCCGGCGGTGTGCAACCCGGCCAGCGCCGCGGTCAGGGCCGCGGTCTCGTCGGAGTCGCGGCGCACCAGCGGAATCGCGGTGACGTCCGGGGCGGTGAGGCCGATCAGCGGGGTCAGCGCGGCGTCCGGGCCCAGCTCGGCGACCACCGAGACACCGGCCTCGGCGAGCCGGCGCACGGAGTCGGCGAACCGGACCGGCTCCCGGACGTGGCTCACCCAGTACTCGGGCGAGGTGACGTCGCCCGCCGCGATGAACGGCAGCACCGGCTCGGCGAACGTCAGCCCGGACACGACCTGCCGGAAGTCCGCCAGCATCGGGTCCATCCGCGAGGAGTGGAACGCGTGCGACACCGAAAGCCGGCGCGGGCGCTCGAAGTGCGCGGCCGCGGCCAGGACGGCGTCTTCGGCGCCGGACAGCACCACCGAGCGCGGCCCGTTGACCGCGGCGAGGGAAACGTCGTCGCTCAGGTACGGCCGCACGTCTTCTTCGCTCGCGCGGACGGCGACCATCGCACCGCCGGCGGGCAGCGCCTGCATCAGCCGGGCGCGCGCGCCGACCAGCAGGCAGGCGTCGTCGAGCGACAGCACGCCGGAGACGTGCGCGGCGGCGACCTCGCCGACGGAGTGCCCGGCGACGGAGTCGGGGCGGATGCCCCAGGATTCGAGGAGCCGGAACAGGGCGACCTCGACCGCGAACAGCGCGGGCTGCGCGTGCCCGGTCCGGTCGAGCGCGGCCGCGTCACTGCCCCGCAGCACCTCGCGAACGGCCGGGTCGAGCCGGTCCAGGATGGCGGCGAGGGCGTCGGCGAACACGGGGAACCGCTCGGCCAGAGCGCTGCCCATGCCGAGCCATTGGGCGCCCTGCCCCGTGAACACGTAGGCCAGCGCGGGTGGCCGGGCCACCGAACCCGTGACGACGCCGGGAGCGTCTCCGTCGGCCAGCCAGGTGGTCAGCGCGGCCCGGGGGTCGGGTCCGAGGACACTCAGGCGCTCTTCGAACGCCGAACGGGTGGTGGCCAGCGAGAAGGCGACGTCGAGGACCTCGGCGCCCGACGTGGCCTCGACGACCTGGGTGACCTGCGCGCGCAACGCGGCGGGGGTACGCCCCGACAGCAGCCACGGCGCCGGAATCTCAGCCCGTTCGATCGAGGTGGCCGGCGTGGCGGGCGCCTGTTCGATGAGCACGTGGGCGTTGGTGCCGCTGACGCCGAAGGACGAGACACCGGCGCGGCGCGCGCGGTCCACCGCAGGCCACGGCTGGGTTTCGGTGGCGAGCCGGACCGCGCCCGCCGACCAGTCCACATGGGACGACGGGGGGTCCGCGTGCAGCGTCCGCGGCACGACGCCGTGCCGGATCGCCTCGACCACCTTGATGATCCCGGCGACCCCGGCGGCGGCCTGGGTGTGCCCGATGTTGGACTTGATCGAGCCCAGCAACAGCGGGATGTCCCGGTCCTGGCCGTAGGTGGCCAGCAGGGCCTGGGCTTCGATCGGGTCGCCGAGCTTCGTGCCGGTGCCGTGCGCTTCGACGACGTCGACGTCGGACGCAGCCAGTCCGGACGCGGCGAGCGCGGCGCGAATCACCCGCTGTTGCGAAGGACCGTTGGGGGCGGTGAAGCCGTTGGACGCGCCGTCGGAGTTGACCGCGGTGCCGCGGACCACGGCGAGCACCTCGTGCCCGTGGCGCTGCGCGTCCGACAGCTTTTCCAGCACCAGCACGCCGACGCCTTCGGACCAGCCGGTGCCGTCGGCTGCCTCGGAGAAGGCTTTGCAGCGGCCGTCGGCGGAAAGCCCGCCTTGGCGGCTGAACTCCAGCAGCGACCCGGGCGTCGACATCACGTTCACACCGGCGGCCAGCGCCAGGGTGCACTCCCCCGCCCGTAGCGCCTGGGCGGCCAGGTGCACCGCGACCAGCGACGACGAGCACGCCGTGTCGACCGTGACGACCGGGCCTTCGAGCCCGAGCGTGTAGGCCACCCGGCCGGACAGCGCGCTCGCCGCGATGCCGGTGCCGACCGAACCGTCGGCGTCGGCCAGCGAGCGGACCATCAGGTAGGCGTAGTCCTGCCCGTTCGTCCCGGCGAAGACCCCGGTCCGGCTGCCGCGCAGCCGCCGCGGGTCGATACCGGCCCGCTCGATCGCCTCCCAGGACACCTCCAGCAGGAGCCGCTGCTGCGGGTCCAGGGACACCGCCTCGCGCGGCGAGATCCCGAAGAACCCCGCGTCGAAGTCCGTGACGCCGTCGAGGAACCCGCCGGCCTGGCTGACGCCCATGCCCCGCTCGTCGACCCCGGCACCGGTGACCGCCTCGACGTCCCAGCCGCGATCGGCCGGGAACGGCCCGATCGCGTCGCCACCGTCCTCGAGGAACCGCCACAGCGCCTCGGGGCCGCGGACGCCGCCGGGGAACCGGCAGCCCATGGCCACTATGGCGATCGGTTCCGTGGCGGCGGCGCGCAGCTGCTGGTTCTGCCGCTTGAGCCGCTCGGACTCCTTCATCGCGGCACGGAGTGCTTCGACGACCCGGTCGCTCGGGGTGGACATGTGTCAGCTCCGTAGGTTCATCGGGATCAGGTGGCCTCGCCGTCGAGCGCCGCGCGGACCAGGTCGTCGACCGACATGCCGTCGATGTCGGCGGCCTCGTCCCCGGCCGGGTCGGGCCCGGCCAGGCGGCGCAAGGTGTCCAGCACGCCGCTTTCCCGCAGGCGGGCCGGGGGGACGGCCGCGAGCAGGGCCCGCAGCTCGGCGTTCAATGCCTGGGGGTCCACGTCATCGGCGTCCGCTGCCGGGGCGAGCTGCCGCACGAGGTCGGCGGCGAGCACGGCGGGGGACGGCTGGTCGAACACGAGGGTCGCGGGCAGGTCGAGCCCGGTCGCCGCGGCGAGCTGGTTGCGCAGCTCGATCGCGCTGAGGGAGTCGAACCCGAGCCCGGAGAACGGCCGCTCCGGATCGACCGCGTGCGGCCCGGCGAAGCCGAGCACCGCGGCGACCTGGGTGCGGACGACGTCGAGCGCGGCCTTCTCGCGGTCGGCCGGCGGCAGCTTGCCCAGCCGCTCCCGCAGCACCGCACCCGCATCCGCCGCGGCCGGTGCGGCCGCGGTGAGGCGGTGGTACTCCGGCAGGTCGGTCAGCAGCGGCGCCGGCCGGGCCGCGGTGAACGCGCGCAGGAACGTGGCGTGGTCGATGTCGGCGACCACCGGCGCCGCGTCGGCCGCCACCACGACCTGCGCGAATGCCGTGAGCGCGAGCTCCGGCGGCACCGGGCGGGTACCGGTGCGCTGGGCCCGGGCCGCCGCGTCGGCGGTCTCGGCCATGCCCGCTCGCCAGGCACCCCAAGCGATCGAGGTGCCCGGCAGGCCGGCCGCGCGCCGGCTTTCGGCGACGGCGTCGAGCACGGCGTTCGCCGCGGCGTAGTTCGCCTGGCCGGCGTTGCCGACCGAGCTGGACGCCGAGGAGAACAACGCGAAGACGTCGAGGTTCCGGTCGCGGCTCACCTGGTCGAGCACGAGCGCCGAAGCGGCCTTGGCCGCGAACACGGTGTCGAACCGGTCCGGGCCATAACCTTCGAGGACACCGTCGTCGAGGACGCCGGCCGCGTGGATCACCGCGGTCACGTCGGGGGTGAGCAGCGTCCGGACGGCGGCCGGGTCGGTCAGGTCGCAGGCGACGACCGAGGCGCGCGGGCCCAGCTCGGCCAGCAGTGCGACGGCGTCCGGGGTGTCCGGGCCGCGGCGGCCGGTGAGCACGACTCGTTCGGCGCCTTCGTCGAGCACCCAGCGGGCGACGTGCTTGCCGAGCGCGCCGGTGCCACCGGTGACGACGACGGTGCCGCGAGGCTGCCACGCCCGGGCCGCGGGGCCGGCCGGGGCGCGCACGAGCCGCCGGGCGAACCCGCCGGCCGCGCGCACGGCGACCTGGTCCTCGGTCCCGGCGAGCACCGCGCCCAGCCGGGCGAAGGCGTGCTCGTCGACCTCGGCGGGCAGGTCGGCGAGGCCGCCCCAGCGCTGCGGCTGCTCCAGCGCCGCGACGCGGCCCAGGCCCCACAGCGCGGCCTGCGCGACCGAGGTGACCCGATCGGACGGCACGGCGGCGACCGCGCCGCGGGTCAGGCACCACAGCCGGGCCGTGCTCCCGGTGCCGGCCAGGGCCTGCAGCAACGCGGTGGTGGCCGCGGCGCCCGCCGTCGGCGTGGATTTGTCCAGGCCCAGCAGGGAAACGACGCCGGTGACGTCGGCGAAGCCCTCGAGCGCCGCGGTCAGGGTCTCGCGGTCGGTGCCGGCGACGTCCATCCGCCCGGCCCCGAGCGCCTTGACCACCCCGGCGACCCACGGGTCCCCGGCGAAGCCGGCGGGCACGACGACCAGCCACGTGCCGTCCGGCATCGCGCCCGAAGCGCCGCCGAGCGGCTTCCAGGCCACCCGGTACCGCAGGTCGTCCACACTGGACTGACGCGCGCGGCGGTGCTTGAGGTCCAGCAGGGCGGGCAGCACGGCGTCGAGCGCGGCGCGGTCGACGTCGATCTCCTCGGCGAGCGTGTCGGCGTCCCAACCGGTCAGGAAGTCCGGCGTGGCAGTGACAACCGGGGTGTCCGGCCAGAACCGCTCGCGGTGGAACCGGTAGGTGGGCAGGTCGACCGGGCGTGCGCCGGCGAACAGCCCGGCCCACTCGACCGGGGTGCCGCCGACGTCGAGCCGCGCGAGGGCCGAGATCAGCGTCGGTTCGTCCGCGCGGCCGGCGCGCAGGGCGGCGGTCACGGTGGCGGACTCGCCGGTGAGCGTCCGGGTGAGCGCCGCGAGGGTGCTGTCCGGGCCCAGTTCGAGGTACTTCGTGACGCCGAGTTCGTCCAGGGCGGCGACGGCGCCGGCGAACAGCACCGGACGGCGGACGTGGCCGGCCCAGTACTCCGGGGTGCCCAGCTCGCCGGTGACCGGCGAGGCGGTGACGGTGGATACGACCGGGAGCGCCGGCGGGGCGAACTGCACCCCCGCGGCGATCCGCCCGAACTCGTCCACCATCGCGTTCATATGCGATGAGTGAAACGCGTGGCTGACTCGCAAAAGCCTAGACTTTCCGCCGCGGGCCGCGACGAGCCCGGCCACCTCGGTCACGGCGCCGGTGTCGCCGGAGACGACCACCGACCGGGGCCCGTTGACCGCGGCGATCGACAGCGGCCGTCCGCTGATCAGCGCTTCGGCCTCGGTCTCGGTGACCTGCAGCGCGGCCATCGCCCCACCCGGCAGCTCCTGCATGAGCCGGCCGCGGGCGGCGACCAGCCGGGCCGCGTCGGCCAGCGTCAGCACGCCGGCCGCGTGGGCGGCGGCGAACTCGCCGATCGAGTGCCCGGCCAGGTGGTCGGGCCGCACGCCCCACGACTCGACGAGCCGGTAGAGCGCGACTTCCACCGCGAACACGGCCGGCTGCGACCACCGGGTTTGGGCCAGCACGTCGCCGTCGTCGCCGAAGACGACGTCCCGCAGCGAGCCGGGCAGCTCGAGGTCCAGGTGCGCGCAGACCTCGTCGAACGCGTCCGCGAAGACCGGGAAGCGCGCGTAGAGGTCGCGGCCCATGCCCGGGTACTGCGAACCCTGACCGGAGAACAGGAACGCGAGCTTGCCGGGCGCGGGCTTGCCGGTGTGCACCAGCGGCGACGGCGTCCCGGCGGTGAGCGCGCCGAGCCCGGTCAGCAGCTCTTCGCGGTCCCCGGCCACGACGATCGCACGCGACTCGAACCAGGCGCGGGTCGTCGCCGCGGAGAAGGCGACGTCCGGCAGTGCGAGCTCCGGGTGCGCGAGCAGGTGCTCCCGCAGGGCCCGGGCCTGGGCGCGCAGCCCGTCGTCGGTCCGCGCGGACAGCCGCACCGGCACCGTCGCCGGGTCGGCGCCCGGCCGGGGGTCCACCGGCGGTGCCTGCTCCAGCACCAGGTGGGCGTTGGTGCCGCTGGCGCCGAACGCGGAGATCCCGGCCCGGCGCGGGTGCCCGGCCTCCGGCCACGGCGTGCTTTCGGTGAGCAGCGCGACGCTGCCCGCCGCCCAGTCGACGTGCTCGGACGGCTTGTCCACGTGCAGGGTCTTCGGCAGCAGCCCGTGCCGCATGGCCAGCACCATCTTGATCACCGCGGCCGCGCCGGCCGCGGCCTGGGTGTGGCCGAGGTTCGACTTGACCGAGCCGAGCAGCAGCGGCCGTTCGCGCTCCCGGCCGTAGGTGGCCAGCAAGGCTTGCGCCTCGATCGGGTCGCCGAGCTTCGTGCCGGTGCCGTGCGCCTCGACGGCATCCACTTCGGACGGTGCCAGGCCGGACACGGCCAACGCGCGCCTGATCACGCGCTGCTGGGCCGGGCCGCTGGGCGCGGTGAGCCCGTTGGACGCGCCGTCGGAGTTGACCGCCGAACCCCGGACCACGGCGAGGATCTGGTGGCCGTGGCGGCGGGCGTCGGACTCACGCTCCAGCACGATCATGCCGACACCTTCGGACCAGCCGGTGCCGTCGGCGGCGTCGGCGAAGGCCTTGCAGCGCCCGTCCTCCGACAGCGCGCCCATCTCGCCGAATTCGACGAACCCGGTGGGGGTCGACATCACCATCACACCGCCGGCGACGGCGAGCGAGCACTCCCCCGCCCGCAGCGCCTGCGCGGCCAGGTGCAGCGCGACCAGCGACGACGAACACGCCGTGTCGACGCTGACCGACGGGCCTTCCAGCCCGAAGGTGTACGAGACGCGGCCCGACAGCAGGCTGGCCGCCTGCGCGGTCGCCTGGTGGCCCGGGGTGTCGGTGGGCGGGGTGTAGTCGCCCGAGCCGCCGCCGATGTAGACGCCGGTGTCGCTGCCGCGCAGGCCGGTGGCGTCGATGCCGGCGCGTTCGAACGCTTCCCACGCCACTTCGAGGACGAGCCGCTGCTGCGGGTCCATCACGATCGCTTCACGCGGGGCGATCCCGAAGAAGCCGGGGTCGAATTCCGCCGCGTCGTGCAGGAACCCGCCTTCCTTGGCGGCGCTGCTGCCCGGGCCGTCGCCGGTCAGGGTGGCCAGGTCCCAGCCGCGGTCGGCCGGGAAGCCGCCGACGACGTCCCGTTCGTCGACGACCGCGCGCCAGAGGTCCTCGGGCGAGCCGATGCCGCCGGGGTAGCGGCAGCTCATGCCGACGATGACCACCGGGTCGTCGCCGAGGGCCGCCGGGGCGGCTTCGGCGGTGACGACGTCCTCTTCGCCGAACAGTTCGCCGAGGAGGAACGCGGCCAGCTCGCGCGGGGTCGGGTGGTCGAACACCAGCGTCGCCGGCAGCCGCAACCCGGTTTCGGTGCTCAGCGCGGTGCGGAGGTCCATCGCGGTGAGCGAGTCGAAGCCCAGCGCGGAGAACGCCCGGTCGGGCTCGATCCGGTCGGTACCGGTGTGGCGCAGCACGCCCGCGGCGGCCGTCCGGACCAGGTCCAGCAGGAGGTCGGACCGCTCGGCCCGGGACCGGTTCGCGAACCGGTCCCGAGCGACGGTCACCGGGGCCGGGGGGTACAGCGGCGACAGCAGCGGGCTCGGGCGGACCGAAGTGAACGCCGGGCCGAAGCGCTCCCACCGGACGTCGGCGACGACGGTGGTGAGGTCGGCGGACCCCACGGCGGCGGTCAGCGCGGCCGTGGCGGCGGCCGGGTCGAGCACGGGCAGCCCGCTGTCGCGCAGGTGGGCCTCGTCCTCGCCGGTGCCCGCCCAGGCCGAGAAGGCGACGACGGCCGCGGGTTCACCACGGTCCCGCCGCTGCCGGGCGAAGGCCTCCAGCTCCGCCGCTTCCGCCGCTTCGTCGCCGCGACCGCGCACGCCCCACACCCCGGAAACCGAGGTGAGCAGCACGAACGCAGCAAGCGACCAGTCGGCGAACCGCCGGGCGTCTTCGAGACTGCCGCCGTGGACGACCGCGTCCGGCGGGGACGTCAGCGCGGCCGGGTCGCGGACGACGTCGACCCCGTCGAGTCCGGCCAGGCGGTCGGCGAGGAGCGCGGCCGGGCCGTCTCCGGTCACGAGCACGGTGCCCCGCGGCACCCAGCGCTCCCCGCCCGCGGCGGCCCGGGTCAGGCGGCGGCCGTAGACCCCGGCGGCGCGGACGGCGACCTGGTCTTCGCCGCCGCCGAGCACCGCGCGCAGCCGGGCCGCGGCCCGGGCGTCCAGCTCGGCCGGGACGTCGACGAGCCCGCCCCACCGCACCGGGTCGTGCAGCGCCGCGACCCGGCCGAAGCCCCACAGCGCGGCCGGTCCGTCGAGGCGCTCGGCCGGGGTGACCGCGACGGCGCCGCGCGTCACGCACCAGACGGGGGCGTCGACCTCGGCCAAAAGTTCCCTTGTGCCCGCCACGGTTTCCCGCAGCGACACGACCACATCGGCCCCGGCCGGGTCGCCCAGGCTCGCGCCGAGGGCGTCGGCGACGCGGGTGGCCCACCCGGCGTCTTCGCCCGGGACGACCACGATGTTCGCGGCCTTCGGCTCGGCGACGGTGACCGGCTGCCAGGTGATCCGGTAGCGCAGGTCGTCGGCCGCGGCCGCTTCGGCCTGCTTGCGCCGCCACGCGGCGAGCGCGGGCAGGACCGCGTCGAGGGCGGCCGGGTCGACGGCCAGCTGCTCCGCCAGGCCGGCGGTGTCGGCGCGGTCGACCGACGCCCAGAACCCGGCGTCGGCCGGGGCGCTCGTGACCACCTCGGGCCAGTACCGCTCGTGCTCGAAGGGGTAGGTCGGCAGCTCGGCGCGGCGGGCGCCGGTGCCGGCGAACCACGCGGCCCAGTCCGGGTTCACGCCCGCGGTGAACAGCGCGGCCAGCGCGGTGACGACACTGTCCTCTTCGGACCGTCCGCGGCGCAGCAGCGGCACGATCACGCGGTCGCCGGCCGGTTCGACCAGCGGCGCCAGCGTGGCGTCGGGTCCGACCTCGACGAACAGCGATGCATCGGCCAACCGGTCGAGCGCGTCGCCGAAGCGGACGGTCTCGCGGACGTGCTGTACCCAGTACTCGGGATCGGTGACGTCCCCGCCGGTCACGAGCGGGATGACCGGGGCCGCGAATCGCAGCCCGGTCACGACAGCGCGGAACTCGCCGAGCATCGGGTCCATCAGCGGCGAGTGGAAGGCATGGCTCACGGTCAGCCGCCGCCCCCCACCGAACGACTCGGCCACCGCGAGCACGGCGCCCTCGTCGCCGGCGATCACGACGGACTCCGAGCCGTTGACGGCGGCGATCGCGACGCCGTCGGTGAGCCGCGCGCGAACGTCCACCTCGGACACCCGCAGCGCGACCATCGCGCCACCCTCGGGCAGTCCCTGCATCAGCCGGGCGCGGGCCGTGACGAGCGTGGCGGCGTCTTCGAGCGACAGCACCCCGGCCACGTGAGCCGCGGCGACCTCGCCGATCGAGTGCCCGGCCACGAAGTCCGGGCGCACGGCCCACGACTCCAGGAGCCGGAACGCGGCGACCTCGAACGCGAACAGCGCGGGCTGGGCCCAGCCGGTGCGGTCCAGCTCGGCCGCGTCCTCGCCCCACGCGACGTCGCCGAGCGTCATCTCGAGGTGCGCGCAGACCTCGTCCCACGCGTCGGCGAACACCGGGTACCGCGCGTACAGCTCGCGGCCCATGCCCAGGCGCTGGGCACCCTGACCCGGGAACAGGAAGGCGGTGACGCGCTCGCGGGCCACTCCCCTGCGCACGACCTCGCCGTCGAGCAGCACCGCCCGGTGATCGAGCGCGGCCCGGCCGGTGGCGAGGGTGAAGCCGGTGTCGAGCACTTCGGCATCCACAGTGGACAAGCGCGAGACCAGTTCGTCAAGGGCCGCGGCCGAACGGGCCGACACCGGCCACGGCACCACCGCGGGCGCGGTCCCCGGCACGGCGTCCCGCGCGGGCGGGGCCTCCAGGATGACGTGCGCGTTCGTGCCGCTGACCCCGAAGGACGAGACGGCGGCGCGGCGCGGGCGGCCCGTTTCCGGCCAGGCGGTCGCCTCGGTGACCAGGTCGACCGCCCCGGCCGTCCAGTCCACATGGGACGACGGTTCGCCGACGTGCAGCGACTTCGGCACGATCCCGTGCCGCATCGCCTCGATCACCTTGATCACCCCCGCGGCACCCGCGGCCGCCTGGGTGTGCCCGAGGTTGGACTTCACCGACCCCAGCAGCACCGGGGTCTCGCGGTCCTGCCCGTAGGTGGCCAGCAGGGCTTGGGCCTCGATCGGGTCACCCAGGGTCGTGCCGGTGCCGTGCGCCTCGACGACGTCGACCTCCGATGTGGACAGACCGGCGTCGGCCAGCGCCGCGCGGATGACCCGCTGCTGCGACGGGCCGTTCGGCGCGGTCAGGCCATTGGAAGCGCCGTCGGAGTTGATCGCGGACCCGCGCACGACGGCGAGGATTTCGTGGCCGTGGCGGAGCGCGTCGGACTGCCGCTCGACCACCAGCACGCCCGCGCCTTCCGACCACGCCGTGCCGTCGGCGTCGTCGGAGAACGCCTTGCAGCGGCCGTCGGTGGCGAGGCCGCCCTGGGCGTCGAACTCGGTGAAGGAGAACGGGCTGGTCATCACCGTGACGCCACCGACCAGGGCGAGCGAGCACTCACCGTCGGCCAGCGCGCGGGCGGCCCAGTGCAGGGCGACCAGCGACGACGAGCACGCGGTGTCCACGGTGACGGCCGGGCCTTCGAGGCCGAGGGTGTAGGAGAGCCGGCCGGACAGGACGCTCGCCGTCGTGCCGGTGGCCATGTGCCCGGCGACGTCGGCGTCGGAGTTGAGCAGCAGCCCGGTGTAGTCCTGGCCGTTGGTGCCGACGAACACGCCGGTGGCGGTGCCGCGCAGGCTCGCCGGGTCGATCCCGGCGTGCTCCAGCGACTCCCACGCCGTCTCCAGCAGCAGCCGCTGCTGCGGGTCCATCGCCAGCGCCTCGCGCGGGGAGATGCCGAAGAAGCCGGCGTCGAACCCGGCCGCGTCGGGCAGGAACCCGCCGTGGCCGTCGCCGAGCTTCGCGAGGTCCCAGCCGCGGTCGGCCGGGAACGGCCCGATCGCGTCGCCGCCGTCTTCGAGGAGCTGCCAGAACGTGCGCGGTGAGGTGACGCCACCGGGGAAGCGGCAGCCGATGCCGACGATCACGATCGGGTCGTCCGCGGTGGCGCGCGGCGTGACCGCCGTGGTGACCGGCGCGTCGGTGCCGAGCAGCTCACCGAGCAGGAACGTGGTGAGCGCGCGCGGGGTCGGGTGGTCGAACACCAGCGACGACGGCAGCGCGAGCCCGGTCGCCGCGCCGACGCCGTTGCGCAGCTCGACCGCGGTGAGCGAGTCGAACCCGAGGTCGGCGAACGCGGCGTCCGGCGCGACCGCACCGGCGTCGGCGTGCCCGAGCACCAGCGCGACCTGCGTGCGCAACAGGCCCAGCAGGTGCTTTTCGCGGTCGGCGGGCGGCAATCCGGCGAGGGTGCCGCGCAGATCCCCGCGCTCCCCCGCTTCCCGCACCTCGCTGAGCACGGCCTTGGCCCGCGGCAGATCGGCCAGCAACGGGAACGGCCGGCCGAGGGTGAACGCGGGCACGAACCGCGCGAAGTCGATGTCCGCGACCAGGATCTCGGTGTCCCCGGCGCCGACCGCGCGTCGCAGGGCCGCGACGGCCCGGTCCGGCGGCAGCAGCGCGAGCCCGCCCCGGCCGACGCGGTCCTGCACGGCGGCGTCCCCGCCGAGCATCCCGGCGCCCGCCCACGGGCCCCACGCGATCGACGTCGCGACCCGGCCGGCCGCCCGGCGACGGGCGGCGAGCGCGTCGAGGTGGGCGTTGGCGGCCGCGTAGTTGCCCTGCCCGGCCGCGCCGAACGTGCCGGCGGTCGAAGAGAACAGCACGAACGCGTCGAGGTCGAGGTCCGCGGTCAGCTCGTCGAGGTGTTCCGCGCCGAGGCACTTCGGGCCGAAGACGGTCGCGAACTGCTCGGCGGTCAGGGAGTCGGTGGTGCCGTCGTCGACCACGCCGGCCGTGTGCACCACGGCGGTCAGGTCCGGGATGGCCTCGACGACCCGGGCCAGTGCGTCACGGTCGGCGACGTCGCAGGCCTCGACGGTGACGCCGATCGTCAGCTCGTCGACCAGCTCGGCCGCGCCCGGAGCGTCCATGCCTCGGCGGCTGAGCAGCACGAGGTGCTCGGCGCCCGCGCCGGCCAGCCGTCGCGCGACCTCTGCGCCGAGTCCGCCCGTGCCGCCGGTGATCAGCACCGTACCCCGCGGGGTGTAGTCCGTTATACGGCCGGCCGGCGCGGCGGTGAGCCGCCGCGCGAAGACTCCCGAGGGGCGGATGGCGACCTGGTCCTCGTCGCCGATCCCGCGCAGGACGGCGAAGAGGCGGCCGACCGCGCGGGCGTCGAGGACCTCGGGCAGGTCGACGAGCCCGCCCCAGCGGTGCGGCTGTTCCAGGCCGAGCACGCGGCCGAGACCCCAGAGCGCGGCCGCGCGCGGGTCGGGCGCCGGGTCGGCCGCGCCGGTGCTGACGGCGCCGCGGGTGGCCCACCACAGCGGGGCTTTGTCCCCGACCGCCTGGGCGAGGAGCAAGGACTCGGCGGGGTCGGTCAGCAACGAGAGGACGTGGTCGAATTCGCTCGCTTCGGCCAGGTCGCCACCCGGTTCGAAGCGGGTGCCGCCGACGGCTTCGGTGACCGACTCGGCCCACGGCGTCGGCGGAGCCACGACCAGCACCCGGCTCGGGGCGGCGGGCTCGGCGCGGACCGGGCTCCAGACCACGCGGTAGCGCCACTCGTCCACTTCGGACTCTTCGCGCACGCGGTGGCGCCACGCGGTGAGCGCGGGCAGCACGGTACCGAGCGCGTCACGGTCGACGTCCAATGTGGTCGACAGCGATTCGACGTCCGAGGCTTCCAGTGCGGTCCAGAAGCCCGTGTCGGCTTCCGGAGCCGCGGGTGCGGGTTCCGGCCAGTAGCGGGATCGCTGGAACGCGTACGTGGGCAGGGCGATCCGGCGGGCGCCGCTGCCGGCGAAGTACGCGGCCCAGTCGGGCCGGTAGCCGCGGGCGTGCAGGTCGCTGAGCACGGCGGCGACGGTCTCGTGCTCCGGGCGGCCCTTGCGCAGCATCGGCCGCGCGCCGGTCATCGCCGACAGCACCGCGTCGGGCCCGAGTTCGACGTAGGCGGTGACCCCGGCTTCGTCCAGGGTCGTGAGCGCGTCGCCGAAGCGGACGGCGTCACGGGCGTGGCGCACCCAGTAGTCCGGGCCGTCGGCGAGGTCCGCACCGGCGACCGTGGAGACGAACGACACCTCCGGTGCCGAGAAGGTGAGCCCGGCGACGGCGGCGCGGAACTCGTCCAGCATCGGCTCCATCAACGCGGAGTGGAACGCGTGGGACACGGTCAGCCGCCGGGTCTTCTCGAACCGTTCGGCGAAGGCGAGCACCGCGTCCTCCGGTCCGGAGACCACCACGGACTCCGGCCCGTTGACCGCGGCGATGTCGACGCCGTCCGGCAGCTGCGCGCGGACGTCGGCCTCGGTCGCGCGGATGGCCATCATCGCGCCGCCCGCCGGAAGGGCCTGCATGAGCCGGCCGCGCGCCTGCACCAGCGTGGCCGCATCGCCCAGGGACAGCACCCCGGCGACGTGCGCGGCGGCGACCTCGCCGACGGAGTGCCCGGCGACGAAGTCGGGCCGGATGCCCCACGATTCGAGGAGCCGGAACAGCGCGACCTCGATCGCGAACAGCGCCGGCTGGGCGTATCGGGTTTCGGTGAGCAGGGCGGCTTCCGGCGTGCCCGGCTCGGCGAAGAGCAGGCTCCGGAGCGGGTG
The DNA here is from genome assembly GCF_040682955.1 of Amycolatopsis sp. NPDC051045. Taxonomy (NCBI): domain Bacteria; kingdom Bacillati; phylum Actinomycetota; class Actinomycetes; order Pseudonocardiales; family Pseudonocardiaceae; genus Amycolatopsis; species Amycolatopsis sp. NPDC051045. The sequence goes on along the minus strand of NZ_JBFBCC010000011.1, from coordinate 138,240 downwards.
GTCCAGCCCGGCGTCGAGGTGCGCGACGACCTCGTCGAGGGCCTCGGCGAACACCGGGAACCGCTCGGACAGCTCCCGGCCCGCGCCGGGGCGCTGGCTGCCCTGACCGGTGAAGAGGAACGCGGTCGTGGGCCGGGTGGTCGAAGTGCCCCGCAGGACGTGCGCGGCGGGCTCGTCTTCGGCGATCGCGGCGAGTCCGGTTCGGACGTCGCCGGGCGTGGCGGCCAGGATCACCGCGCGGTGGCTCAGGTCGGCGCGGGCGGTGGCCAGGGTGAAAGCGAGGTCGGCCGGCTCGCCCGGCCACTCCTGCAGCCGGGCGGCCTGGGCGCGCAGGGCTTCCGGCGTCCGGGCCGAGACGACCAGCGGCACGGTCCCGAGCACCACCGGCTCGGTCTCCTCGGCGGGAACCGGCTCGGGCGCCTGCTCCAGCACGGTGTGGACGTTGGTGCCGCTCAAGCCGAACGACGACACCGCGGCCCGCCGGGGCGCACCCGTCTCCGGCCAGCCGGTGACTTCGTCGAGCAGCCGGATCGCGCCACCGGACCAGTCGATGTGCGACGACGGCGTGTCCGCGTGCAGGGTCTGCGGGAGCACGCCGTGGCGCATGGCCATGACGAGCTTGAGCACCCCGGCGATGCCGGAGGCCATCTGCGTGTGGCCGAGGTTGGACTTGACCGAGCCGAGCAGCAGCGGCCGCTCGCGGTCCCGGCCGTAGGTCGCCTGCAGGGCCTGGACCTCGATCGGGTCGCCGAGCGGCGTGCCGGTGCCGTGGCCCTCGACCGCGTCGATGTCCGCAGCGGACAGCCCGGCGTTCGCCAAGGCCTGGCGGATCACGCGTTGCTGCGACGGCCCGTTCGGGGCGGTCATGCCGTTGGACGCGCCGTCGGAGTTCATCGCCGAGCCGCGGACGACGGCGAGGATCTCGTGGCCGTTGCGCTGGGCGTCGGAAAGGCGTTCGACGAGCACGAGCCCGACGCCCTCGGCGAGGCTCATGCCGTCGGCGTCGTCGGAGTAGGCCTTGCAGCGGCCGTCGGGGGCCATCGCGCGCTGACGGCTGAACCCGATCCACGGCGCCGGCGTCGCCATCACCGTGACGCCGCCCGCGAGCGCGAGCGAGCTTTCGCCGGAGCGCAGCGACTGGCACGCCAGGTGCAGCGCGACCAGCGACGACGAGCACGCCGTGTCGAGGGTGACGGCCGGGCCCTCCAGGCCGAACAGGTAGGCGATCCGGCCGGAGAGGACACTCGACACCGCGCCGGTGATCATGTGCCCTTCGGAGCCCTCGGCCGCGTTGAGCACGGTCGAGCCGTAGTCCTGGTAGCCGGCGCCGACGAACACGCCGGTCCGGCTCCCCCGCGCCGCCGCCGGGTCGAGGCCCGCGCGTTCGAAGGCTTCCCAGGCGACTTCCAGCAGCAGCCGCTGCTGCGGATCCATCGACAATGCCTCGCGCGGCGAGATGCCGAAGAACCCGGCGTCGAAGTCGGCGACGCCGTCGAGGAACCCGCCGAGCGTCGAGTAGGTCTTGCCGCTGCGGTCGGGGTCGGCGTCGAACAGGCCGGCGGCGTCCCAGCCGCGGTCGGGCGGGAACGACGAAATCGCGTCGCCACCCCCGAGGACCAGGTCCCACAGCGCTTCCGGCGAGGTGACCCCACCCGGGAAGCGGCAGCTCATCCCGACGATGGCGATCGGCTCGTCGACGGCGGTGGCCGCGACGACGGTCTCGCCCGGCACCGGTCCGTCCAAGGTGGACAGGATGAACCCGGCGAGGGTGCCGGCGTTCGGGTAGTCGAACACGACGGTGCTGGGCAGGCTGAGGCCGGTCACGACCTCCAGGCGGTTGCGCAGGTCGACCGCGGTGAGCGAGTCGAAGCCCAGCTCGCGGAAGGCGCGGTCGGCTTCGACGGCGTCCCCACCGGAGTGACCGAGCACGGCGGCCGCTTCGGCGCGGACGAGGTCGACGACGAGCCGGCGCCCGGCGTTCGCGGGCAGCGCCCGGACCCGGCCCGCGAACGCCGAAGCGTCCGCGGTGTCGTCGGCCGCTTCGGCGAGCCGGCGGACGGCCGGCAGCTCCGAGAACAGCGGGCTGGGCCGCACCGACGTGAACACCGGGTGGTAGCGGTCCCAGTCGAGGTCGGCGATGAGCAGCGACGTCTCGTCGTCGGCCAGGGCGCGCTTGAGCCCGGCGAGTGCCAGGCGCGGCTCCATGAACCGCAGGCCGCTGCGCAGGATGCGGCCGGGGTCGACCCGGCCCAGCTCGCGGTCGTCGGCCCAGATGCCCCAGGCGACGGTGGTGGCCGGGACCCCGCGGGCGCGCCGCTGCTCGGCGAGCGCGACGAGGTGGGCGTTGGCCGCGGAGTAGGCGCCGTGGTCGCCGCTGCCCCAGAGGCCGGCGGTCGAGGAGTACAGGACGAAGTGTTCGAGCTCGCCCTCGTCGAGCAGTTCGTCGAGGACGGCGTCGAGGTTGGCGGCGCCGGTCACCTTGGCGTCGAGGACCTCGGCGAAGGCGGTCGCGTCGGTGCCGGTGAGCGGGGCCAGCGCGATGTGCGCGGCGGTGTGCACGACGGTGGTGATCCGCCGTTCTTCGCCCTTGAGCCTGGTGATCAGTTCGGCGACGGCTTCCCGGTCGGTGACGTCGAGCGAGACCACCTCGGCGGACGTGCCGAGTTCGCGCAGTTCGCCCAGGAGGGCCGGGGCGTTGGGGGCGTCCGGCCCGCGGCGGCCGGTGAGGACGATGTGCTCGGCGCCTTCGGCCGCGAGCCAGCGGGCCAGGTGCGGGCCGAGGGTGCCGGTACCGCCGGTGATGATCGCGGTGCCGTGGGCTTGCCAAGGGCGGGCGGGCCTGGTGTTCGCGACGGGCGCGGGCACGAGCCGGCGGGCGAAGACACCTCCGGCGCGGACGGCGAGCTGGTCTTCGTCTCCCGCGCCGGCGAGCACCGCGACGAGCCGCCGGGCGGCCGCCGCGTCGAGGGTCTCGGGCAGGTCGACGAGCCCGGCCCAGTGCGCGGGGTGTTCGAGGGCGGCGGACCAGCCGAGGCCGTGCACCTGGGCTTGGGCGGGATCGCGGACGGGGTCGGCGGGTCCGGTGGAGACGGCCCCGCGGGTCAGCGCCCACACGCGCGGCGCCGGCTCCGTCCCGGCGACGGCCTGGACGAGCGAAAGCGTGCGGAGGAGGCCACGGTCGAGGCCTGGGTGGTCGGTCGTGGCGTGGTCGGCGGCCAGCAGGGAGACGATCCCGGTGACGCCGTCGAGGTCACCCAACGCCGAGGCAACGGACTGATCCTCGTCGAGCACGATTTCGCGCACCTCGGCGCCGTGACCGCGCAGGACATCGGCGACTTCGTCGTCGTGGGTGCCGACCACCAGCCAGGTGCCCGGCAGGGCGGCCCCCGACGGGCGGACCGGCCGCCAAGCGATCCGGTACCGCCACGAGTCCACCGTGGACTCCTCGTCGCGGCGGGCGTGCCACGCCGACAACGCGGGCAGCAGGTCGTCGAGCGCGGTCTGCTGGCGGTCGTCCAGCTCCAGCAGGCTCGTCAGCCCCGCCCGGTCGTCGCGGGTGATGGCCTGCCACAGCTCGTCGCCGGCCGGGGCCGCCGCCGCAGCCTCGGACTCGTCGATGGCCCAGTAGTGCTCGTGCTGGAACGCGTAGGTGGGCAGGTCGACCCGCCGGCCGCCGGTCAGCGTGTCCGCCCAGTCGACCGGCACCCCACGGGTGTGGGCCTCGGCGAGGGACTTGAGGAACCGGTCGACCCCGCCGTCGTCACGGCGCAGCGTGCCCAGCGCGGTCACCGGGACGCCGGCGGCCTCGGCCAGCTCGCCGATCGCCATGCCGAACACCGGGTGCGGGCTCGCCTCGACGAACACCGAGTGACCGTCGCCGACCGCGGCCGACAGGGCCGCGGCGAACTCGACCGTGCCGCGCAGGTTGCGGCACCAGTAGTCCCCCGTCAGCTCGGTGGGCTCGACGAGCCCGCCGGTCACCGTCGAGTAGAAGCGGACACCCGTGTCGCGCGGCGAAACCGGGGCCAGCAGCTCGGCCAGTTCCGCGGCGATGCCGTCGACCTGGGGTGAGTGCGCGGCGAAGTCGACCCCGTCGAGCCGCCAGCGCATCAGCCCGGCCTTGGCCAGCCGGACCTCCAGCGCGGCCAGCGCCTCGGGCTCGCCGGACACCGTGACCGAGCGCGGCCCGTTCACCGCGGCGACGGCGATCCGGTCGGCCAGGTCGCCGATCAGCTCGCGCACCTGTTCGCCACCCGCGACGACCGACAGCATGGCGCCGCACCCGGACAGGCGCTCGGCGATCAGCTTCGACCGCAGCGCCACCACGCGCGCACCGTCCTCGAGGGACAGGGCACCCGCGACGCAGGCAGCCGCGATCTCACCCTGCGAATGCCCGATCACCGCGACCGGCTCGACGCCGTGCGCGCGCCACAGCCCGGCCAGCGACACCAGTACCGCCCACAGCACGGGCTGGACGACGTCGACGCGGGCCAGCGCGGCGTCGTCGTGGAGCACGTCCGCCGGCGACCAGTCGGTGAAGGCCTCGAGCGCGGCGGCGCACTCGGCCAGCCGGCCGGCGAACTCCGGTGACGTCGTCAGCAGCTCGCGGGCCATCCCCGGCCACTGCGAATCCTGGCCGGGGAAGACGAACACCGGCGCACCGGACCGCTTGCCCACGCCTTGCACCAGCGCGGGGTCGGCGGTGCCGCCGGCGAGCGCGGTCAGACCGCGGCGCAGGTCGGCGACGTCCTCGCCGACGACCACGGCCCGCTGCTCGAACACCGAGCGGTGGTGCGCGAGCGTCCAGCCGACGTCGACCGGGCGCTGCTCGTCGAGGGAATCCAGCAATCGCAGCGCTTGTGCCTTCAGCGCCGGTGCGCTCCTCGCCGACAGCGGCCACACGACCGGGCCGGTGCGCTCGGGCTTCGGGGCTTCTTCAGGTGCGGGAGCGGCTTCGATGATCGCGTGGGCGTTGGTGCCGCTGATGCCGAACGACGAAACGCCGGCGCGGCGCGGGTGCCCGGTCTCCGGCCAGGCCGTCGGCTCGCTCAGCAGCTCGACCGCCCCGGCCGGCCAGTCGATCTTCGTGGACGGCTTGGCGACGTGCAGGGTGCGCGGCAGCACGCCGTGGCGCATGGCGTGCACCATCTTGATCAGGCTGGCGATCCCGGCGGCGGACTGGGTGTGCCCGATGTTGGACTTCACCGAGCCGATCAGCAGCGGGCGTTCGCGGTCGCGGCCGTAGGTGGCCTGCAGCGCCTGGACTTCGATGGGGTCGCCGAGGGCGGTGCCGGTGCCGTGCGCGTCGAGCGCGTCGACCTCGGCCGCGTCGAGCCCGGCGTTGGCCAGCGCCTGGCGGATGACGCGCTGCTGCGACGGGCCGTTGGGCGCGGTGAGGCCGTTGGACGCGCCGTCGGAGTTGACCGCGGTGCCGCGCACGACGGCGAGGATCGGGTGGCCGTGCCGCCGGGCTTCGGAAAGCCGTTCCAGCACGAGCATCCCGGCGCCCTCGGCCAGCGACATGCCGTCGCCTTCGTCGGAGAACGCCTTGCAGCGGCCGTCGAAGGCCAGCGCGCGCTGGCGGCTGAACGCGATGAACGGGTCGGGCGAGGCCATCACCGTGACACCGCCCGCGATGGCCAGCTCCGACTCGCCGGAGCGCAGCGACTGGCAGGCCAGGTGCAGCGCGACCAGCGACGACGAGCACGCCGTGTCGACGGTGACCGACGGCCCTTCGAAGCCGAACAGGTACGACAGCCGTCCGGAAAGGACACTCGGGATGGTGCCGGTGACGAGGTGGCCTTCGGTGCCGTCGCCGGTGGCGACGCCGTAGTCCTGGAAGCTGGAGCCGACGAACACGCCCGTCCGGCTCCCCCGCACGGCCGCCGGGTCGACACCCGCGCGTTCGAAGGCCTCCCAGGACACTTCCAGCAGCAGCCGCTGCTGCGGATCCATCGACAGCGCTTCACGCGGCGAAATGCCGAAGAAGCCGGCGTCGAACTCGGCGGCGTTCTCGAGGAACCCACCCAGCGTCGAGTAGGTCTTGCCGCCGCGTTCGGGGTCGGGGTCGAACAAACCGGCGGCGTCCCAGCCGCGGTCGCCGGGGAACGACGAGATCGCGTCCACTCCCCCGGCGACCAGGGTCCACAGGTCCTCGGGCGTGGTGACGCCGCCGGGGAAGCGGCAGCCCATGCCGACGATGGCGATCGGCTCGTCGGTGGCGCCGGTCGCGGCGACGACGGCGTCAGCGGTGCCGGAGCCGTCGATCTCCGCGCGCAGGAACGCGACCAGGCCGAGCGGGGTCGGGTGGTCGAAGACGAGCGTCGCGGGCAGGGCGAGGCCGGTCGCTTCGGCGAGGCGGCGGCGGAACTCGACGGCGGTGAGCGAGTCGAAGCCGAGGTCGCGGAAGGCGCGTTCTTCGGCGACGGCGTCCGCGGTGACGTGCCCCAGCACGGCGGCGGCTTCGGTGCGGACGAGGTCGAGCAGCGCGCGGTCGCGTTCGTCCTCGGACATCCCGGCGAAGCGGGCGGCGAAGGCGCTGACCACGGCGCTGACCGGCTCGGGCCGCGCCTCGGCGAACTCGTCGAAGAGCCGGGTGGCACGGGTGGCGGTGAAGACGGGCAGGAAGGTGTCCCAGACGACGTCGGCGACGACGACGGTCGTGTCGTCGCGCACCAGGGCGCGTTCCAGCTCGGCGAGGGCCCCGGCGGTCGGCAGGAACCCGAGCCCGCGGCGGCTCAGCTGGCCGGCGACGTGCTCGTCGGTGGCCATGCCTTCCCCGGCCCAGGCACCCCAGGCGATGGACGTCGCCCGGGAGCCCCGGGCCCGGCGCGCCTCGGCGAGGGCGTCGAGGTAGGCGTTCCCGGCGGCGTAGGCGGCCTGGCCCCCGCCGCCCCAGACACCGGCGACGGAGCCGAAGAGCAGGAAGAAGTCGAGGTCGTGCCCGGCGAGGAGGGCGTCGAGGTGCGCGGCGCCGTCGGTCTTGGCCGCCGTGACGCGGGTGATTTCGGCGAAGTCCGTGGTGTGCACGGGGTCCATGGCCTGTGCCACGCCGGCGGTGTGCACGACACCGGTGAGGCCCGGGTGCTCCGCCAGCAGCGCTTCGACGGCTTTTCGGTCCCCGACGTCCGCTGCGGCGATGGTGACGCGCGCGCCGGCGGCGGTGAGTTCTTCTTCGAGTTCGGCGGCGCCTTCCGCGGTCGGGCCCCGGCGGCTGACGAGCACCAGGTGGTCGGCCCCGGCGGCCGCGAGCCACCGGGCGACGGACGCCCCGAGGGCGCCGGTGCCGCCGGTGATCAGGACGGTACCGCGGGCCTGGAAGCGGCCCGGGGCTCCGGTGGGCCGGTAGCGCGCGATCCGGCGGCCGAAGGCGCCTTGCGGCCGGAGGGCGATCTGGTCTTCCCCGGTGCCGGCCAGCACGGCGGCCAGGCGGCGGGTGGCGGGAAGGTCGAGGGTGGCGGGCAGGTCGACCAGGCCGCCCCAGACAGCGGGCTGTTCGAGCGCGACGGTCCGGCCGAAGCCCCAGATGCGGGCGGTGGCGGGGTCGGGCGCGTGATCGCCTGGGGTGGCGACGGCGCCGGAAGTGAGGCACCAGAGGCGCAGGCCGAGGTCGGCGTCGCCGAGGGCTTGGACGAGGGTGAGGAGGTCGCGCAGGCCCTGGTCACCGGGGGCGGGCAGGTGGAGGACACCTTCGGCCGGACCGGCGGCGGTCAGCGCGGCGGCGAGGGCAGTGCGGTGGGGGTGCGGTGCGGCGACGGCACCCTCGCCAGTCGCGGGCGCAGCGGTGGCGTGCTCGCCACCCGCCGGAGCTGCACCGAGGCCGGCCGTCGCGATGCGGGTCACCGTGGCGCCGTGGGCCGCCAAAGCCGCCTCGACCTCCGCGCCTTCCTCCGCGCCCGAGGTCACCAGCAGCCAGCGGCCGGTCAACGCCGGGGTCTCCGCCGTCCGGAACGGGGTCCACTGCACCCGGTACCGCCAAGACTTCGCGGTCTCCTCGGCCGCGCGGCGGTCGCGCCAGCCCGTCAACGCCGGAAGCAGCGTCTCCAGCGACGACCGCTGCTCGTCGCCCAGGTCCAGCAGCCCTGCCAGCTCCGACGCGTCCCCACGGCCGATCGCCTCCCACAGCGGACCGTCCGGCTGCTCCGGCGCCCGCGGAGGCACCTGAGCCGCCCAGTAGTGCTCGCGCTGGAACGGGTACGTCGGCAGGTCCACCGTCCGGCCGCCGCCCAGGTACGCGCGCCAGTCCACTGCGCACCCGCGCGTGTGCAGCGTCGCCAGCGCCGCGATCGCGGACTCGGCCTCCGGCCGGTCCTTGCGCAGCAGCGGCACCGTCCCGGGCCGGTCGAGCAAGGCCGACAGCGTGCCGTCCGGGCCCAGCTCCAGGTACGTCGACGCCGCGTCCGTCACCGTCTCGGTGAAGCGGACCGTCGCGCGCACGTGCTCGACCCAGTACTCCGGCGAGCACACGTCGCCGTGGGACACGAAGGCGAGAGACGGCGCGGCGAAGGAAAGCGAAGAGACCACCGCGCGGAACGCGTCCAGCATCGGATCCATCAGGTGCGAGTGGAAGGCGTGGGACACCGCAAGCCGCGTCGTCTTGCCGAAGCGGGACGCGACCGCCAGCACCGCTTCTTCGACGCCCGACAGCACCACCGACTCCGGCCCGTTCACCGCCGCCAGGTCGACACCGTCCACAAGGGCCGCGCGAACGTCCTCTTCGGACGCTCGCACCGCGACCATCGCCCCACCGGAGGGCAACGCCTCCATCAAGCGGGCGCGGGCCGACACCAGCGTGCACGCGTCGTCGAGCGACAGCACCCCCGAGACGTGCGCGGCCGCGATCTCGCCGACCGAGTGACCGGCCACGACGTCCGGGCGCACGCCCCACGATGCCAGCAGCCGGAACGCCGCCACGCCGAACGCGAACAGCGCCGGCTGCGCGTTCCCGGTCCGCTCCAGCGCGGCCGGGTCGTCGCCCCACACGACGTCGCGCAGGCCCGGGTCGCACCGGTCGAGCACGTCGCCGAACACGGACGCGAACAGCGGGAACCGCTCGGCCAGCCCACGCCCCATGCCGAGCCGCTGCGCGCCCTGGCCGGGGAAGACGAAGGCGAGGCCGTTTTCGGTGACGACGCCGCTCACCACGCCGGGCGCCGGAGCCCCGGCCGCCAGCGCCCTGAGCGCCAGGGAAGCGTCCGGGCCGACGACGACTGCCCGGTGCTCGAACGCCGTCCGCGTCGTCGCCAGCGACCACGCGAGGTCTCCGCGCGGAACGTCGAGGCCGGCCAGGTTCGCGGCCTGGGCGCGCAACCCTTCGGCGGTCCGCGCCGACAGCACCAGCGGAGCGTCCTCGGCCGCGGAGGAAGTGACCGGCGCGACCGCCGGACCCGCTTCGAGCACCACGTGCGCGTTCGTCCCGCTGATGCCGAACGAAGACACACCCGCACGCCGTGGCCGGTCAAGAGCGGGCCACGGCGTCGAAGAGGAAGCCAGCGACACCGCACCCGCCGTCCAGTCCACGTGGGACGACGGCGTGCCGGCGTGCGGCGAACCGGGCACGGTGCCGTGCTGCATCGCGAGGACCATCTTGATGATCCCCGCGACCCCGGCGGCCGCCTGCGTGTGCCCGATGTTCGACTTCACCGAGCCCAGCAGCAGCGGCGTCTCCCGGTCCTGCCCGTAGGTCGCGAGCAGCGCCTGGGCTTCGATCGGGTCACCCAGAGTCGTTCCGGTGCCGTGCCCTTCGACGACGTCGACGTCCGCGGTGGACAGACCGGAGGTGGCCAGCGCGGCGCGGATCACCCGCTGCTGCGAGGGCCCGTTCGGCGCGGTCAGGCCGTTCGACGCGCCGTCGGAGTTCACCGCCGAGCCGCGCACCACGGCGAGCACGCGGTGCCCGTGCCGGCGTGCGTCGGACAGCCGCTCCAGCACCAGCACGCCGACCCCTTCGGACCAGCCGACCCCGTCGGCGTCGTCCGAGTAGGACCGGCACCGGCCGTCCGGGGAAAGGCCGCGCTGGCGCGAAAACTCGACGAACGAGTTCGGCGTGGACATCACCGTCACGCCGCCGGCCAACGCGAGCGAGCACTCCCCCGACCGCAGGGCGTGCGCCGCCCAGTGCAGGGCCACCAGCGACGACGAGCACGCCGTGTCCACGGTGACCGCGGGTCCTTCGAGGCCGAGCGCGTAGGCCACCCGGCCGGACACGACGCTGGACGCCGTGCCGCTGCCCTGGAAACCTTCGAAGTCGCCACCGGCCAGGACCAGGCCGTAGTCGTTGTACATCACGCCGGCGAACACGCCGGTCGCGCTGCCGCGCAGGGTCCGCGGGTCGATCCCGGCGCGCTCGATCGCCGTCCAGGACGCCTCCAGCAGCAGGCGCTGCTGGGGGTCGGTGGCCTCGGCTTCGCGCGGGCTCATGCCGAAGAACGCGGCGTCGAACTCGCCCGCGTCGTGCAGGAAGCCGCCTTCACGGGTGTAGGACGTGCCGGTGTGGTCGGGGTCCGGGTGGTACAGCGCGCCGAGGTCCCAGCCGCGGTTGACCGGGAACGGCGACGTCGTGTCGCGGCCTTCGGCGACCGCCGCCCAGAGGTCCTCCGGCGACGCGATGCCGCCGGGAAAGCGGCAGCTCATGCCGACGATGACGATCGGGTCGTCGTCGGCGGCGGCGACCGCGGTCCGGGTGACGGCCGGTCCGGCGCCGGCGCCGAGCAGCCGGTCGCGAAGGTGCTCGGCGAGCGCGGCCGGGGTCGGGTAGTCGAACGCCGTCGTGGCGGACAACCGCAGGCCCGTCGCGGTGTCGAGCCGGTTGCGCAGCTCCACCGCGGTCAGCGAATCGAAGCCCAGCTCGGCGAAGGAACGCGACGGGTCGATGGCCGCGGCGCCGGCGTGCCCGAGCACGGCGGCGACCTCGCGGCGCACCAGGTCGGCCACGCGCGCGACGCGCCCGGCGTCGTCCAAGGTGGACAGCTGCTGGGCCAGCCGCCCGGCACCCCCGGCGGCGCGCACCGCCCGGCGGCCACCGACCAGCGACCGCAGCAGGGCCGGCGGGTCCGGCTGCGCGGCGAGCACCGGCAGGTCGAACCGGACCGGCACGACGGCCGGTTCGCCGGCCGCCAGCGCGGCGTCGAACAGGGCCAGGCCCTCGGCTTCGGTCAGCGCCGGGATGCCCATCCGGGCGAACCGGCTGCCGGCGCCGCCCGCCATGCCGTCGCCGCCCCACGGGCCCCAGGCCAGCGAAACCGCGGGCAGCCCGGCGTCCCGGCGCTCGTGGGCGAGGGTGTCGAGGAACGCGTTGGCGGCGGCGTAGTTGGCCTGCCCGGCCGCGCCGAGCGTGCCGGCCAGCGAGGAGAACAGCACGAACGCGTCGAGCTCGAGGTCGCGGGTGAGCTCGTGCAGGTGCCACGCGGCATCGGCCTTCGGCGCCAGCACCTTGGCGAGACGGCCGGCGTCGAGGGTGTCGAGGAGGCCGTCGTCGAGGACCCCGGCGGCGTGCACGACGGCGGTGAGCGGGTGCGCGGCCGGGATGCCGGCCAGCAGCGTCGCCAGTGCGTCGCGGTCGCTCGCGTCGCACGCGGCGACCGTGACGGCCGCGCCGAGCCCGGCCAGCTCGGTGACCAGGCCTTCGGGCGCGGAGCCACGGCGGCTCACCAGCAGCAGGTGCCGGACGCCGTGTTCGCGCACGAGGTGCGCGGCGAGCGCGCGGCCCAGCTCGCCGGTGCCGCCGGTGATCAGGACGGTCCCGTCCGGGTTCCAGCCGGGCGCCTCGCCGGTCGTGGTGCGCACCAGCCGCGGCGCCAGGATCCGCCCGTCGCGGACCAGGATCCGGGGCTCGCCGGTCGACAGGGCCGCCTCCAGGACGTCCGCGGCCACCGGCCCGGCGGACTCGACCAGGACGAACCGGCCGGGGTGTTCCTGCTGCGCGGCAAGCACGAGCCCGCGCACGGCGGCCGCGGGCAGCCCGGCCGGGACGACCAGCGCCAACCGGCGCGCGTCCTCGGTCAGCCGTTCGCGCAGCAAGGCCAGTGCCTCGCTCGCGAGCGCACGGGCCGCCTGCGGCGGCGGCCCGCCGGGCACGGCGAGGGTGACGACGTCGGTATCGGCGTCGGTGACGCCGGTGACCGGCTCGGTCCAGTCCACCCGGTGGACGCCGCCACCGGTGACCGGGGCCTCGGCCGCGATCGGGCGCACGGTGAGGGATCCGGCGGTCGCGACGATGTCGCCTTCGGGGGTGGCCAGGGACAACGCCAGGGTGTCCTCGCCGGTCTTGCGCAGCACGACGCGCAGCGCGGTCGCGCCGACCGCGCGCACGGCGACGTCCTGCCACGAGAACGGCACGCCACCCGGACCGGCGAAGAGAGCCGCGGCGTGCAGGGCCGCGTCGAACAGCGCGGGGTGCAGGTCGAAGGACTCGGCCTCGACGTCGTCGGGCAGCGCGACCTCGGCGAAGACGTCGTCGCCGTGCTGCCAGGCCGCCCGCAGGCCCTGGAACGCCGGGCCGTACTCGCGTTCGTCGTAGAAGCCGGTGAGGTCGACGGCGGTGGCGTCCGCCGGCGGCCAGCTGGCGGGAAAGCCGGTGGCGGTCTCGATCCGTTCGGCCAGCCGGCCGACGGCGTGCGAGGTCCAGTTCCCGCTGACCTCGCCGTCGGGGCGGGAGTGCACGGCCACCGGGCGGCGGCCCCGCTCGTCGGGGGCGCCGACCCAGACCTGCACGACCACGCGCTCCCCCGCCGCGCCGAGCACCAGCGGGCGGGTCAGCGTCAGGTCCTCGACGTCCGGGCAGCCGGTCTCGGCGCCGGCGCGCACCGCGAGCTCCAGCAGCGCGGTGCCGGGCACGACGACGGCGCCGCCGACGCGGTGGTCGGCGAGCCAGGCGTGGGTGCCCGCGTCGAGCCGGCCGGTCAGCAGCAGGCCGCGGGCGTCGGCGACCTCGACCGCCGTGCCCAGCAGCGGGTGGTCGACACTGCGCAGCCCGGCCGAGCGCAGGTCGCCGCGGCCGCGGCCGGTGTCGCGCGGCCAGAACCGCTGCCGTTGGAAGGCGTACGTGGGCAGGTCGACCCGGGTACCGGCGCCGGCGAAGAAGGCGGGCCAATCCACGGCGACGCCGTCACCGTGGAGCCGGCCCAGCGCCTCGGCGACCGATGTGGTCTCGTCGCGGTCCTTGCGCAGCAGCGGCACGGCGAGCGCGCCGGGCACGTCGACCATCGGGGTCAGCGCGGCTTCCGGCCCCACCTCGACGAACCGGTGCACGCCCGCTTCCGCGAGCCGGGCGAGGGTGTCGCCGAACCGGACGGTGCCGCGGACGTGCCGCACCCAGAATTCCGGGTCGGTGACCTCACCCGCGGCCTCCAGCGGCACCGACGGCTCGGCGAAGGTCAGCCCCGAGACGACCTCGCGGAAGGCGGGCAGCATCGGGTCCATCAGGAGCGAGTGGAACGCGTGGGATGTGCGCAGCCGGGTCGTGCGCTCGAACCGGCCGGCCACCTCGAGGACGGCGTCCTCCACACCGGACACGACCACGGCGGCAGGTCCGTTGACGGCGGCGATGTCCACGCCGGTCACGAGGGCCGCCCGGACGTCCTCTTCGGACGCGCGGATGGCGACCATGGCGCCACCGGCGGGCAGCGCGCCCATCAGGCGGGCGCGGGCCGAGACCAGCGCGCAAGCGTCGTCGAGGGACAGCACCCCGGCGCCGTGGGCGGCGGCGATCTCGCCGGCCGAGTGGCCGGCGAGCACGGCGGGCCGGACACCCCAGGACTCCAGGAGCCGGAAGAGCGCGACCTCGACGGCGAAGATGGCCGGCTGGGCCTGAGCGGTGTCGGCGAGCCGCTCGGCGTCCTCGCCCCACACGACGTCCCGCAGACCCGGGTCGAGCCGGTCGAGGACCTCGTCGAACGCGGCCGCGAACACCGGGTACGCGGCGTGCAGCGCCCGGCCCATCCCGAGGTGCTGGGCACCCTGGCCGGTGAAGAGGAACGCCGTCTTCACCTTCGCCCGCGGAGAGCTGAACGCGGACAGGTCCCGCAGGGCTTCCGCGACCACGGCGGGGTCCGCCCCGGCCACCGCGGACCGGACGTCGAACGCCGTCCGCGCGGTGGCCGCGGAGAACGCGATGTCCGCGAGCGGGACGCCCTGCTCGACGAGGTCGGCCAGCCGCGCGGCCTGCGCGCGCACGGCGTCCTCGGACTTGCCCGAGACCAGGACCGGCAGTGGGCGCGCGGCGTACTCCCGGACCGGCTCCTCGACGGCCGGCGCCTGCTCGACGATCACGTGCGCGTTCGTGCCGCTCAGCCCGAACGACGAAACGCCGGCGCGGCGCGGCTGTCCGGTTTCCGGCCACGGCGTGGCCGCGGTCGCCAGCTCGACGCGCCCGGCCGTCCAGTCCACGTGGGACGACGGCGCGTCGACGTGCAGCGTCGGCGGGACGACGCCGTGGCGCATCCCGAGCACGACCTTGATCACCCCGGCCACGCCCGCGGCGGCCTGGGTGTGCCCGAAGTTCGACTTCACCGAACCCAGCAGCAACGGCGCCGGACGGTCCTGCCCGTAGGTGGCCAGCAGCGCCTGCGCTTCGACCGGGTCGCCGAGCGTCGTGCCGGTCCCGTGCGCCTCGACGACGTCCACCTGCCCGGGCGCGAGCCCCGACGTCTTCAGCGCTTCCCGGATGACGCGCTGCTGCGACGGCCCGTTCGGGGCGGTGAGCCCGTTGGTGGCCCCGTCGGAGTTGACCGCGCTGCCGCGGACCACGGCCAGCACCGGGTGCCCGTGGCGGCGCGCGTCCGACAGCCGCTCCAGCACCAGCACGCCCGCGCCCTCGGCCCAGCCGGTGCCGGCGGCGGAGTCGGCGAACGAGCGGCAGCGGCCGTCCGGGGACAGCCCGCCCTGGCGGCTGAACTCGACGAACGTCGTCGGCGCGGACATCACCGTGACCCCGCCGGCCAGCGCCAGCTCCGACTCCCCCGAGCGCAGCGACTGCGCGGCCAGGTGGATCGCGACCAGTGACGACGAGCACGCGGTGTCCACGGTGACCGCCGGGCCGACCAGGCCGAGGACGTAGGCGAGCCGGCCGGACAGCACGCTGTTCGTGTTGCCGGTCAGCAGGAAGCCTTCGGACGGGCCCGCGGCGCCGGTCAGGTACTCCTGCGCCATCGCGCCGACGAACACGCCGGTGCGGGTGCCCTTCAGCGCCGAAGGCACGATGCCGGCGCGTTCGAGCGCCTCCCACGCCGTCTCGAGCAGGATCCGCTGCTGCGGGTCCATTTCGGCCGCCTCCCGCGGGGAGATGCCGAAGAAGCCCGCGTCGAACTCGGCGGCGTCGAGCAGGAAGCCGCCGGACATCGCCGCCTCGCCGCCGTCCGCGGCGAGCGCGCCGAGGTCCCAGCCGCGGTCGGCGGGCAGCCCGGTGACGCCGTCCCGCCCGGCGCTCAGCAGCTCCCAGAACTCCTCGGGGCCGGTCACCCCGCCGGGGTAGCGGCAGCCGAGCCCGACGATCGCGATCGGCTCGGCCGCGCGGCTCTCCAGCTCGGCCAGCTTCTGCTGGGTGCGCACGAGGTCCGCGCTCGCCCGCTTGAGGTAGCTCCGCAGCTTCTGTTCGTTGTCCATGAATCAGCAACCCATCCCGACACGACGGCGAGCGGTGCGCCCCGGTGACGGCTGCTGCTCCGGCAACCCGGCGCCCGGCGGCGTGGCCACCCGGGGCGCGAATGTCTTTTGGTTTCCCTCGCGGGAGGAAGCGCCCGGCTACCAGACGGCGGCCGTCAGCGCCTCGCCCAGGTCCAGCTCACGGCTGGACTGGGTCAGGTCGGACTCGACCATCATCCGCATCAGTTCTTCGAACGACACGGTCGGTTTCCAGCCCAGGCCGGTGCGGGCGAGCGTCGCGTCGGCGCAGAGCACCTCGACCTCGGCCGGGCGCACCAGGCTCGGGTCGACGACGACGTGGTCGCGCCAGTCGAGCCCGACCGAGGCGAACGCGATCTCGGCCGCCTCGCGGACGGTGTGCATCCGGCCGGTGCCGATGACGTAGTCGATGGGTTCGTCCTGCTGGAGCATGAGGTGCATCGCGCGCACGTAGTCGCCGGCGAACCCCCAGTCGCGGACCGCGTCGAGGTTGCCCAGCCGCAGCTCGTCCTGCACCCCGAGCTTGATCCGCGCGACCGCGCTGGAGATCTTGCGGGTGACGAACTCCATCCCCCGCCGCGGCGACTCGTGGTTGAACAGGATGCCCGAGACGCCGAACATCCCGTACGACTCGCGGTAGTTGCGGGTGATGTAGTGCCCGTAGGCCTTCGCCACGCCGTAGGGGCTGCGCGGGTGCAGGAACGTCCGCTCGTTCTGCGGGGTTTCCGCGGCCTTGCCGAACATCTCCGACGAGGACGCCTGGTAGAAGCGGATCTGGCCGCCCGGCGCCGGGCGGGACTTGTCGAGCCCGCAGACCATCCGGATCGCCTCGAGCACCCGCAGCGCGCCCATGCCGTTGACGTCCGAGGTCAGCTCGGCCTGCTGCCACGACATCGGCACGAACGAGATCGCGCCCAGGTTGTAGATCTCGTCGGGCTGCACCAGGTCCACCGCCGCGACCAGGCTCGCCTGGTCGAGCAGGTCGCCGTGCACGAAGCTCAGCTCCGTGGCCAGCCTGCTGACGCGCAGCTTGCGCGGATTGGCCTGGCCGCGCACCAGGCCCCACACCTGGTAACCCAGCTTCAGCAGGTACTCGGCCAGGTAGGAGCCGTCCTGCCCCGTGATGCCCGTGATCAAAGCTCGTTTCGTCATGGTTCTCCCACATCCACCGGCCGGCTGTGCCCACGGCTAACCGAGATTGCCGCTGATCGGGTCCATTGGACGCCCCGCCGACTCGGGAAATCATTGGACAATCCCGGTGTTCCGCAGCGATCACTGGTGTTTTCCCGTCGCGGGTGGGCCCATCCTGGGGCTTTCCTCCCATCCCCGAAGCGAGCGAGGAACCGATGGCCTTTGCCTACCCCGTGTCCCAGCCGTACCTGACCGGCCGGGAGCGCGAATACGTGACCGAAGCGGTCGGCACGGGCTGGATCTCCGCGCAGGGTCCGTTCGTCCCGCGGTTCGAAGCCGCGTTCGCCGCGTGGAACGGCCAGGCGCACGGCGTCGCGTGCTCGTCCGGCACGGCGGCGCTGACGCTCGCGCTGCGCGCACTGGGCATCGGCCCGGGCGACGAGGTCCTGGTGCCCGAGTGCACCTTCGTCGCTTCGGCGTGGGCGGTCACCTACACCGGCGCGACACCGGTGTTCGTGGACTGCCGCGACGACCTCACGATCGACCCGGTTCCGGCCGAGGCGGCGATCACGCCCCGCACCAAGGCGATCATGCCGGTCCACGTGCACGGCCGCCGCTGCGACATGGACGCCGTCATGGAGCTGGCCTTCGAGTACAACCTGCGGGTGGTCGAGGACACCGCGGAGGCGCACGGGGTCCGCCCGGTCGGGGACATCGCCTGCTTTTCGCTCTACGCCAACAAGATCGTGACGGCCGGCGAGGGCGGGATCTGCCTGACCGACGACCCGCGGCTGGCCGCCCAGATGGCCCACCTGCGCGGGTTCGCGACCGGCAAGGCCCACGACTTCGTGCACAAGAACCTGGCCTACAACTTCCGGATGACCAACCTGCAGGCCGCCGTGGCGCTCGCGCAGGTCGAGAAGCTCGACGAGATCCTGGAGCTGCGCGCCCAGGTCGAGAAGCGCTACGACGAGCGCCTGGACTTCCCCGGGATCACGCGCATGCCCGGCCGCGACGTCCTGTGGATGTACGACGTGCTGGCCGAGGACCGCGACGAGCTGAAGGCCCACCTGGCCGCGGCGGGCATCGAGACGCGGGTGTTCTTCCCCCCGATGAGCCGCCAGCCGATGTACCTCGATCCGTCGTGGCCGGAGCTGAACGCGGCGAAGTTCTCGGCCGCCGGCCTGTGCCTGCCGACGCACACCGGACTGTCCGAAGCGGACCAGGACTTCATCGCGGCCCGCGTCGCGGAGTTCTACGGAGTGCGCTGAACCCGCGAAGAAGCGCCCACCGGGGTGGTGGGCGCTTCTCGGGTGGGGCTCCGGCGAGCCGCCCGTACAGTGAACGGACGGCCCGCCGGAAGTCGAAGGGTCCGGCTGCGTCAGCCGGCCGGCTGCTCCGCCGAGTCGAGGTCGCGGGCCAGCAGCTCCGCCACCTCCGCCAGCGCCTCCTCGGCGCCTTCGCCTTCCGCGGTCAGCAGCACCTCTTCGCCGCCGCGGACGCCGAGGGCCATCACCCCGAGGATGCTGCCCGCGTCGACCAGCTGGTTCTCGTCGCGGCCGATCTTCACCGGGACCGGCAGGCGGCCCGCCAGCTCGACGAGCAGCTTCGCCGGCCGCGCGTGCAGCCCGACGGGCGAGCCGATCACCACTTTCCTACTGGACATCAGGAACTTCCCATCTCGTGATCGCTAGTCGACCGACCGGGCCGAGAACTCTTCGACGACCTTGCGCGCCGACGGCACGTCCGGTGCCGTCAGCACCTCCCCGGCCAGGATTTCGCACTGCTCCAACGTGTAGTCCTTCAACGCGGCCCGCACCGCCGGGACCGCGGACACCGACATCGACAGGCTGGTGATGCCGAGCCCGGCGAACACCGGCGCCAGGCCGGGGTCGCTCGCCGCCTCGCCGCAGATACCGGCGCTCTTGCCGGCCTCCTTCGCCGCCGCGGCGACGGTGGCCACCAGGGCCAGCAGCGCCGGCTGCCACGGGTCCAGCAGCTCCCCCAGTTCGCCGAGCATGCGGTCGGCGGCGTAGGTGTACTGCGAGAGGTCGTTGGTGCCGATGCTGACGAAGTCGACTTCCGCGAGGATGTCCCGCGCCCGGATCGCCGCGGCCGGCACCTCGATCATCACGCCGGTCTTGGTGATCCCGTGTTCCCGGGCCAGGTCGCGGAACGCCGCCGCCTCCGCGGGAGTGGCGATCATCGGCGCCATCACCCGCACGTCCGCGTCGTGATCGCCCGCCGCGAGGCTGATCGCCTCCAGCTGCGCGGTGAGCAGACCCGGGTTGCGGACGCCGACGCGGTACCCGCGCACCCCCAGAGCCGGGTTCGGCTCGTCTTCGGTGTTGGCGAACGGGATGTACTTGTCGGCCCCGGCGTCGAGCGTGCGGATGACGACCGGCCGGCCGCCGAACCCGCGCAGCACCTCGCCGTACGCCGCCCGCTGCTCCTCGACCGTCGGGGCCTCCGTGCGGTCCAGGAACAGGAACTCGGTGCGGAACAGCCCGACCCCTTCGGCGTCGGCCGCGGCGTCCGACTCCGCCCCGCCGGCGCTGCCGACGTTGAGCAGGAGCTTGACCGGGTGACCGTCCGCCGTGGCACCGGGACCGCTGTGCGCCGCGAGCTTTTCCTTCAGTGAAGCCGATTCCGCTTCGATCCGGCGGACGTACTCGTCGTCCGGGTCGACGGCGACGGTGCCGCGCGTGCCGTCGACCGCGATCCTCGTGCCGTCCGCCAGGCCCGCGGCGCCGGCGCAGCCGACCACCGCGGGGATCCCCAGCGCCCGGGCGACGATCGCCGTGTGGCTGGTCGGCCCGCCCTTCTCGGTGACGATGCCGAGCACCTTCGCCGGGTCGAGCAGGACCGTGTCGGCCGGCGCGATGTCCTGGCCGACGAGGACGAACGCCCCGTCGACCGCCGGGATGCCCGGCTGGGCCAGGCCCAGCGCGGCGGCGATCGCGCGGTCGCGGATGTCGATCAGGTCCGCCGCCCGCTCGCCGAGGTAACCACCGATGGCCTCGAGCGCGGCCACGTGCTTGCCGAACGCGTCGCGGATCGCCCAGGCCGCGGGGCGGCCGCCGGCCACCCCGTCGGCGACGCCGGTCCGCAGCGACGGGTCCTGCGCCATCATGATCTGGGTGTCCATGATGGACTTCGACTCGCCCGACACCGAAGCCGCGCGCTTCTCCAGGTCCGCCACCGCCGCGTCGAGCGCTTCGGTCGCCGCCGCCAGCTCCGCTTCGGGAGCCGCCGGGGCGTCCCAGTGCTCCGGCAGCACCGGGGGCGGCGTCAGCCGCACCACCGGGCCGGCGGCCGCGCCCGGGCTCGCCGGGTTGCCGCGCAGTTCGTCAACCACCGTTGGTCGCCTCCTCAAATCCGCGCCGCACCGCCTACGCGGAGACGGTGCCCGGCTCGATCGTCACCTTGATCGCCTCGCCGCTGCTGACGATGTCGATCGCCTTCAGCACGTCCGACAGCGGCAGGTGGTGGGTGATCAGGTCGTCGACCGGGACCTTGCCCGACGAGATCAGCTCCAGCGCCTGGCGGTTGTGGTCGGGGCTGGACCCGTTGGCGCCGTAGATGGTCAGCTCCCGGTAGTGCACCAGGTTCGAGTCGCACGCGATGATCGGGTTGTCCTTCGGCAGGCCGCCGAAGAAGCTGATCCGGCCGCGGCGCGCGGTCATCTTCAGCGCGTCCTCCTGCGCCTTGCCCGCCGCCGCGGCCGTGATGACCACGTCGGCGCCGTCGCCGCCGGTGAGCTCGAGGACCTTCTCGACCACGTCGACCTCGCTGCCGCAGATCGCGGCGTCCGGCTTGACGAGCTCGGCCGCGAGGTCCAGCCGGTTGCGGTTGAGCTCGACCAGGTAGACCGCGGCCGCGCCCTTGGCGCGGGCCAGCCGCACGTGCAGGCAGCCGATCGGGCCGGCGCCGACGACCACGACGACGTCACCCTCGCCGACCTGCGCGAAGTTCTGTCCGTTGAGGACGCACGCGAGCGGCTCGGCCACCGAGGCCTCGGCGTAGCTGACGCCGTCGGGGATCCGGTTGACGCCGTCGACCTTGAGGACCTGCTTCGGCACGATCATGTACTCGGCGAACCCGCCGTCGAAGTGGTAGCCCATCGACAGCTGGTTCGGGCAGACCTGCTGCAGCCCCTTGCGGCACTGCTTGCACTCGCCGCACGGGATGGCCGCGATGACCTGGACCCGGTCGCCGGGCGCCCAGCCGGACACGCCGGCCCCGGTTTCCACGACTTCGCCGGCGATCTCGTGCCCGATCACGCGCGGCGGGTCGATGTGGTGGTGCCCGTGCCGGAAGATCTTCAGGTCCGTGCCGCACGTCGACGTGTTGTGCACCCGGATCTTGATCTCGTCCGGGCCGGGGTTCGGCTCGTCCGCGTCCTCGACCCGCAGGTCGCCCGGCGCGTAGAAACGTGCCACCTTCATCGGGAAAACTCCTCGTCCACTTCGTTCAACAGTCGCAGGATCGTTTCGGCGTCCGGTGCCTCGCGCAGTTGCTTGACCTGTTCGGAATCCATCAGGATCCGGGCCAGCGAGGACAGGATCCCGACCTGCTCCGAACCCTTGGCCGCGATGCCGACGCAGAGCCGGACGTCGTTGCCGTCCCAGTCGACCCCGGCGGGGAACTGGAGGATCGCCAGCGCGGTGCGCTTGACGAACTTGCGGGACTCGTCGGTGCCGTGCGGGATCGCGACGCCCTCGCCGAGGTAGGTCGACACGGACTTTTCGCGTTCGTGCATCGCGTCGAGGTACCCCGGCTCCACCGCCCCCAGTTCGAGGAGCTTCCGCCCGACCTGGGTGATCGCGTCCGCCTGGTCGGGGGCGGTGCAGCCGATGAGCACGGACTCGGCGCCGAGGATGGTCGCGTCAGTCGGCAAGGGAACCGCCGTCCCGGATCGCCTGCTCGACGCGGTCGAAGACCGGGTCGCCGAGGAAGCTCTGGAAGCCCAGGATCACCGCGGTGCCGTTGGCCTTGCGCGCCCGGCTGACCAGGGTGGACTGGCACAGCACGACCTGCGCGTCCCCCGGGATCTCGTTGACCGGCGTGTGCTCGACCTTCACCGAGTACGGCTTCAGCCGCTTGGCCAGCTGGGAGGCGACCATCACGCTGCTGCCCATGCCGGCGTCGCAGGCGATGATGACCTTCTTGACTTCCTTGCCTTCGATGCTGCTCATTCCCGTGCTTCCTTCCTTCGATCGACGGTGATCGTCACGCCGCCACGGTTCCCCCGGAGGCGATGGCCGCCTCGCGCTCTTCCCTGCGCGCGTCCCGGCCGAACTTCAGCAGTGCGGCGGCGACGATGAACGAGACGACCGCGGCGACCAGCACCCCGGCGACGACGCCCAGGTAGCCGCCCTTCGGCGTCACGGCGAGCACCGCGATGATGCTGCCCGGCGACGGCGTGGCGGTCAGGCCCGCGCCGAAGATGCTGAACGTCGCGACCCCCGCCGCGCCACCGGCGATCGCGGCCAGGATCAGCCGCGGGGTCGCCAGGATGTACGGGAAGTAGATCTCGTGGATGCCGCCGAGGAACTGGATGACGATCGCGCCCGGCGCGGTGGCCCTGGCGCTGCGGGCGCCGAACAAGGTGAGGGCCAGCAGGATGCCGAGACCGGGGCCGGGGTTCGGCTCGATCAGGAACTCGATCGCCTTGCCGTCCTTCAGCGCGTCGGCCACGCCCAGCGGGCTCAGCACGCCGTGGTTGATCGCGTTGTTGAGGAAGAGCACCTTGGCCGGTTCGACGATGAGCGAGACCAGCGGCAGCAGGTGGGCGTCGATCAGGCCCTGGACGCCGTTGCCGAGTGCCTTGGTGATGCCCTGCACGACCGGGCCGATGCCCAGCATGCCCAGCACCGCCAGCGTGCCGCCGATGATGCCGGCGCTGAAGTTGTCGACCAGCATCTTGAAGCCCGGCGCGGTCTTGCTGCCGACCTTCTCGTCCCACAGCTTGATCAGGAAGCCGCCCAGCGGGCCCACGATCATCGCGCCGAGGAACATGGGGATCGACGCGCCGACCGCGATGCCGACCGTGGCAACCGCACCGACGACGGCGCCGCGCTGGCCGTGCACCATCCGGCCGCCGGTGTAGCCGATCAGCACCGGCAGCAGGAAGTTGATCATCGGGTCGACGAGCTCGGCGATGTGCGCGTTGGGCGTCCAGCCGCTCGGGATGAACAGCGCGGTGATCAGCCCCCAGGCGATGAACGCGCCGATGTTCGGCATGACCATGCCGGCGAGGTGCCCGCCGAACCGCTGGATGGTGACCCGCGCGCGTTCCGCCCTCGACGGAGTGGCTTCCTCTTCGCGCTCCGTAGTGGTAGTCATCGTTGGCTTCCTTCTCTGGAAAGGGTTTTCGGAGGGATCGCCATCCAGCGATGGCGTGAGCGGTCCGGTCCGGTGCGCTACTCGCGCACCTTCTCGTCCCACTCCGGACGCGGGTCCACCCGTACTCGACGCGCCCCCACGTCTTCGGGACCCGGCATCGTGCTCCCGGGCAGCGACACGGCGGCCGCTCCCCAGGCGACGGCGGTGGCCAGCGCCTGCGGGCCACTCCCCCCTGCCGCCAGAAAACCGGCGAGCATCGCGTCGCCGGCCCCGACCGAGCTCCGCGGTTCGGCCGATGCGTTGGCGCACCAGACTCCCGCGTCTTCCACCAGCACGGCACCTTTGCTGCCGAGACTGGCGAGAACCGTGCCCGCGCCGAGCGCGCGGAGCTCCTGTGCGGCGTCGACGACGTCCCGCACGGTGTCCAACTGCCGGCCGACCGCTTCCTCGAGCTCGTCGAGGTTCGGCTTCACCAAGGCCGGGCCGGCCTTGACCGAAGTGCGGAACGCCGGGCCGCTGGTGTCCACGACGACCTTGGCGCCGGTCGGGGCCAGGCGCGCGATCAGGTCGGCGTAGAAGTCCTCCCCGGCGCCGGGCGGCAGGCTTCCCGCCGCCACCACCCATTCCGCGTCGGCCACGTGGGACATCAAGGTGTCGCAGAGGGTTTCCAGCTCCGCGCCGGAAAGGTGCGGGCCGCTCTCGTTCACCTTGGTGACGGTCGCGTCGGGTTCGACCACGCTGATGTTGCTGCGCACAGGTTCCGCGGTCCGCACCCGGACCACGTCGATGTTGTAGGCGCGCAGCAGGCTGATCAGGTGATCGCCGTCGGCCCCACCGGCCGGGACGACGGCCCGGGCCTTGAGTCCGTTGCGCACCAAGGCGCGTGCGACGTTGATGCCCTTGCCTCCCGGCTGGACATGCGCACCCGTCGCCCGGTGCAGCTCGCCCCGGATGAGCCGGTCGACCTCGATCGTCCGGTCGACGCTCGGGTTCGCCGTCAGGGTCACGAACACTTCAGCACACCTCCGCCGGGGTCCTCGTTGATTTGGTTGATATTGCCTGTGTTCGTATGGGTTTGCAAGACCCTGCTTCACCGAAAGTTCAACCGTTATCTTCCCGAACCCGCAGTCTTGACGCCTGAGCCTGGAAGAATGCCGACCACGGCGCGTATTCCCAAACCAACACAAAGCCATATAGGACACCCCCGGGCGCCGGGCCACGACAAGACGGGCCGGGCGACCCTCCGATTTCCGGAGGGGCACCCGGCCCGCCAAGCGGTTTTCGCACGTCACGCCGTTTCGTCCACCGTCCCGAGCGCCGCGGCCCCCGCGGGGGTCAGCCGGGCCCGCACCCGCTGTCCCACGCGGCCCAGCCGCGCCGGCTCGACGAGGCCGCGGTGGGCGAGCAGGTGGGCGGTGTACTGGTCGCAGCAGACCAGGCCGTCGATGTAGAGGTCCGGCTCGCAGCTGCAGGCGGTCTCCGCCCGGCCGGACGCGACCGCCAGCAGCATCGCCCGGGCCCGGTCGGTCAGCTCGCCCGCCGGAAGGGCCGTCGCAGCCATGGCCGCGTCACCGCACGAAATCCGGCAGCGCACGCGGGGGCCACGACCCGACCCCGAAGATGCCCATCGAATAGGCCTTCGAGATCAGCGCCGGCCGGTTCTTCACCTTCATCTTCCGCAGCAACGTCGTCACGTGGTACTCCACGCCGCCGCGGCTCATGTAGAGGTTGGCCGCCAGCTGGATCGTGGAGACCCCGGAGGCGACGCCCTCGAGGATGCGGGCGTCGATCTCGGACAGGATCTTCTTCTTGCTGCAGGCGACCTGGTTGCCGCGCTCGTTCTTGTCCGGCCGGAACACGACCGTCAGGCTGTCGAGGCGGTCACCGACGCCGTGCACCGTGGAGCCGATGAACTCACCGGAAAGCGTCGTGCCGTTCACCCGCATCACCAGGATCCGCTCGACGAACCGGCTGCGCTCCCCGCGTGCCAGCAGCCGCAGCTGGTTCTCGACCTTGCTCCGCACGCTGGGGTGCAGCAGGTCGCAGAGACCGGTCCCGGTGACCGCGTCCGAGCTGCGCTCGAAGACGCGGAAGAACTCCATGCTGGCCGACACGATCCGCAGCCGGTGGTCGAGGTTCACCATGCACATCTCGGGGGTGATCGCCCGCAGCGCCGGCATGCGCGTCGCGGTCCGGGAAACCCGGTCCACCACGGCCACACCGACACCTTCAGCCAGATCCGCGACGTCCGCACTCATGAAGGCATTCCTTTCTCCGGCTGGAAGCTGAAGCCCCGGGGGCAAGAAGGCCGACGGCTGGCACTCACTGGGTGAGCCGCGTCTCCGGGGTGATGCAGATCATGTTATGCACGCTTGATTAGCACGGGCAACACCATCCGGAAACCCGGTCTTAACACTGTGGTGCGGTGGGGCCGGGGGTACGGAGGTTCGGAGTGCGGTGCGGTGCGGTGCGGTACCGAACCCGCACTCCCGCGGGCACCGAGGTGCCCTTTTGGCTCCCGACCTGGGAAATCCGGGGAAAGGGGGGTCCGTACCCCGCACCCCGCACCGCACCCGCGTACCGAACCTCGGGGGTGCGGACCCGCGGTGCGGGAGTACGGCACGGGGAATCAGCTCTCCTGGTCGAGCGCGCCGAGGCGCTCGATGAGCTCGGCGCGGCCGCTGACCTCGAGCTTGCGGTAGGTGCCGGTGAGGTTCTTCTCGACCGCCCGCCGCGTGACGCCGAGGGAATCGGCGATCCGCTGGTTCGTCCAGCCGCGCACCACGAGCCGCGCGACCGCGGCCTCGGTCTTGGTCAGGTTTCCCAAGCTGTCGCCGGAAACCCGCAGCACGGGGCCGTTCAGCTCGGTTTCGCCGCTGCCGTCCAGCCAGGACGCGCCGATCGCCTTGACCAGTTCCCGGCCCTCGGCCAGCAGGTCTTCGGCGCCGGGCAGCCCGGCGCCGAGCAGCCGGGTGCCCAGCACCACCGCGGTGCGGGCCCGCTCGACGACGTTCTCCGACTCGCGCAGGATGCCGGCGGCCTCCTGCAGCAGTGCGATGCCGTCCGCACCGCCGGTCAGCATCCCTTGCAGGCGCAGGGAACGCCCGACGCTCAGCGGGGTGCCCCACCGCTGCGCGAACTGGTCCTCTTCGGCCGCGTGCGCCTGGGCCGCGGACAGGTCGCCGAGCCGCTGGCCCACCAGTGCCGCCCAGATCCGCCACGGGTACTGCGGGGTGTTGAGCCAGCCTTCGCGCTCCAAGCGCCGCCCGCAGTCGAGGAAGCGGCCCAGCGCGGTCGCCGGGTCGCCGCGGACCAGGTCGATCATGCCGCGGGTCAGCCGCCGGGCGGCGAACACGCGGTGGTCGGTGCTGTCCATCGGCGTGCCCAGCAGGCGTTCGCCGAGCTCGGGATCCTGGGTCTCCAAGGCGATCTGGGCGAGGGTGGTGACCGACAGCGCGAGCGCGTCCGGCCAGGCTTCGTGGTCGGTGCCCTCCATGACACCGAGCGCGATGCGCCGCGCCTTGGCCAGCTCCCCCTGCGCCAGCTTGACTTCCGCGGTTTCGGCGGCGATCAGCGGCGCGGTGTCCGGCCAGTGGTCCTGGGCCGCTTGGGCGGCCGCGATCAGCGCGGGCTCGAGCACCGCGGCGTGATCGGCGAGGACCGTGGTGGACACCAGCAACGGCAGGGACGTGTAGGCGTGCCGCGGATCGAGCGGCTCTTCGCTGACGAGTCGCTTGAGGACGGTCTCGACGTCGTCGACCGCCACGCTGCCCGAGAGCACCGCGCTGTGCAGCAGCACCACCGCGAGCTCCCGGCCGGCCGGCGAATCCAGGCGTTCGGCGTGCTCGAGTTCGGTGAGCCGGGCCAGCGCGGCCTCGCCGCCGCCCGGCTGCCCGATCCCCGGGTACCAGGCCCGGGCTTCGGCCCGCAACGCCAGCTCCACCGGTTCCCCTTCGCGCAGCACGGGTTCGACGGCGGCGCGCACGGCCGCGCCGACGTTCGGCGCCGACGCGGCGAACGCGGGCGGGATCCACAGCGCCGCTTCCGCCTGCTGCGGGCCGGGTGGCAGCAGCGACAGCGCCTGCGACAGGTGCCGGGCCGCGGCGACGAGGTCGAATCCCCGTTCGGCGGCGGCGAGTTCGACGAGCAGCCGGCCGCGTTCTTCGCTGTCGGGCGCGGTGTTCAGCAGGGCCCGGCGCAGGTAGCGCGCCGCGAGCTCGCCGGCCCCGCGCTCCAGCACGGTCGCCGCGGCCGAGCTGAGGATCCGCACTTCCCAGGGGTCTTCGGCGATGCCGACCTTCATCAGCGTCTCGGCCACCCGCTCCGCCGGGCGGCCGTGCTCGTAGAGCAGCCGCGCCGCGCGCCGGTAGAGGTTTTCCCGCAGTTCCACCGGGATCGCGGACTCGATGCCGTCGCGCACGCTCGTGGTGACGAAGCCGATCCGGTCGTCCTCGCGCTCGACCAGGCGCAGCCGTTCGAGGTGCTGCACCGCCGAGGAGTACTCGACGTCGTCGAGCCCGACGAGGTCGGCGGCGAGGGCGGGCTCGGCGCGGTCGCCCAGCACCGCGACCGCGCGGGCCAGCGCGAGCACCGCGGGCGGCTGCGAACCCAGCGACATCAGGACGCGGTGGTCGAGCAACCGCACGGCTTCGGTCTCCGCCGCCGCGGTCTGCGCGGCGACCGGCCGCAACCCCTCGGCGACCAGTCCGGTGAGGACGGTCGCGACGGCGGCCGGGTTGCCGCCGGAGACTTCGTGCAGCATCGCGGTGAACGGTTCCTCGGCGGCCTCGCCGAACGCGATCTCGGCCATCGATGCGACCGCGGACCGCGAAAGCGGCGCGGGCACGACGATCCGCGCGGCCGCGGTCACCAGTTCGTGCACCAGCGGGTACTTCGGCGCCTCGCACTCGTCGGCCAGCGCCAGCGCCAGCAGGATCCGCGACCCGCTCAGCCGCTTGGCGAGGTAGCCCAGCAACCGCAGCGATCCCTGGTCGGCCCACTGCAGGTCGTCGACGATCACCACGACCAGGTCGTCGTGGGACATCGCGTGCACGACCGTGTGCAGTCCATAGAGGACGGCTTCGGTCGGCAGGTAGTGCTCGTGCCCGTTGGTGATGAGCCGCTCTTCGGTCAGGGCACGCAGGATCTGCTCGGACGCGCCCTGGAACCACCGGTCCCGTTCGGCTTCACCGGCCGCGACGAGTACCGGGCGGCACAGCTGCTGGGCGATGCCGAAGGCGAAGTCCTCTTCGAGCCGGGTGGCGTCCGCGCGCAGCACCCGGGCGCCCGCGCCGAGCGCCGCCGTCATGGTGTCCCGCAGCAGCGCGGACTTCCCGCTGCCGGCCGGGCCGCTGATCAGCAGCAGGGAGCCGTCGCCGCCCGCGGCCGCGTTCAGCGCGGTCGCGATCGCGGCCCGTTCGGTGTCACGCTCCAGCAGCACCGGTCATCAACTCGCAGCGGATCCGGGGCTCATCAGCTCGGCGAGCTGCCCCCGGCCGGTCACGGTCAGCTTGCGGTAGATCCGGGTCAGGCGCAGCTCGACCAGCCGGCTGCTCAGCTGCAGCGCCCGCGCGATCTCGGGGTTCGTCCGGCCCGCGGCGGCGAGCGCGGCGATCCGGGCCTCCTGTTCGGACAGTGCGCCGGCGGAGTCGCCGGGCGCGGGCCGCGCGGCGGCGTCCGGCCCGCGGCGCGCCAGCCGGCCGGAGACGTCGCGGATCTTCTCCGCCAGTCCCGCCGGCAGCAGCTGCGGCCGCAGCGTCGCCACCCGCCCGAGCAGTGCGGCGGCCTCGGTGACGGCGCCGTCGTCGAGCCGCGTGGCGGCGAGTTCGGTGACGGCGGTCAGGAAGTCGACGCGCCGGGCCGTCCCCTCCAGCAGCAGGACCGCGCGTTCGAGGTGCGCCCGGCGTTCGCTGCCGGTGAAGACGTCGGCCAGGCGCAGGCTGGTGGCCCCGCGCGCCCCCGGCACCCCCCAGGTTTCCGCGCGCGCCAAGGCTTCCCGCGCCAGCTCCTCGGCCCCGCCGGCCCCGGAACGGGCCAGGGCCAGTGCCGCGCCGGTCCGCCACGGCAGGTCGACGGGGTTGCCTTCGCGCCGCCCGGTGGTCCCGCGGCCGGCCGCGCGGAACGCTTCCAGCGCGGTTTGCGCGTCGCCCTTCGCCAGGTGCACGCGCCCGCGTTGCAGCAGCAGGTACCCGGCGGCCGGCCCGTCGTCCGCGCCGGCCGGGAGCACCGGGCCCACCGCACGTTCGGCTTCGTCGAGCCGCATCGCGGCGAGCGCCGCCTCCGCGCGCACGGCGCGCAGGCCGGGCCGGACCCGCGGGTGCCAGGCGCGTTCGGGCAGCCGCGCGATCGCGGCTTCGAGATCGGCCTGGGCCTGGCCGAGGTTGCCGCGGCGCAGTTCGCAGCGCGCCCGCAGCAGCACCGCGTTCGCCGCGACCGCGCGCGCCCCGGCGCGGATCGCGTCGGAGTGGACGTCGGTGAGGCTGAGCACGGCCTCGGACAGGTCGTCGGTGCACAGCAGCACCCACGCGGCTTGCAGGCGCAAGGTGTGCGGCAGGTTCGCGCGCGGTTCGAGTGCGAGCCGGGCGAGTTCCCGGGCCCGGCCGGGATGCCGGCCGCGGCGGGCGAGTTCCACCGCGGTCGTCGCCGCGCGCACGGGATCGGGGTCCCCGGGCCCCGGCCGCGGCGCGTCGAAGACGGGGGCCGGGCCCACCGGACCGGCCGCGCAGTCTTCCTGGGCCAGCCGGCCGAGGGCGGCCAGCGCGGAGGTGCCGGCCTCGAACCCGCTGCGGCGGCGGCAGGTCGTGGCGATCACCCGGTACGCGGTGCGGGTGTCGCCACGGGCGAGCAGGTGGTCGGCCGCTTCGAGCAGGACCGCGCCGGAGACTTCGGGACCGGTGTCGAGCAGCACGCGCTGCAGGCGCTGGTCGCTCAGCTCCGGTTCGTCGGCGACCTCGGCCAGGGCCAGCCCCAGCATCAGCTTCCGGCGTTCGGCCGGGCTGACCGGTTCCCGCAGCGCCCGGCCCAGCAGCCGGGCCGCGCCCGCGTCGTCGCCGAGGGACCGGCGGCGCTCCGCGGCCCGGCGCAGCGTCGCGACCGCCCAGGACGCCCCGACCGGGCGCACCGCGGCGAGCAGCTCGGCGAGCTGGTCGTCGGGCACCGCGGCGCGGTAGGCCAGTTCGACGCACCGGTTCGCGAGCTGGCCGCGGTCCGCGGCGCTCAGCGTGCCGAGGGCGGCGTCCGCGGTGGCGGCGTCGGCGATGCGCGTCGGCGCGTCTTCGCGCACCAGGCCGAACCCGGCCAGCTGGCGCAGGGCGTCGCCGACCCGGCCGGCGAGCGGGCCCGCCAGGTTCGTCACGAGGTCGAAGTCGAGCAGCCCGCGGGACACCGCGATGGCGCGCAGGAGGTTCAGGGCGTCGGCGGGCAGGGCCGCGATCGACACGGCCAGTTCGGCGGCGCGGACGTCGGCCAGGTGCGCGGTGACGGCGGGCAGGTGCTCGGCCACCGGGTCCTGTCCGGCGGCGGCGAGCCGCTCGAGCACCGGCACGACCCGTGCGGGCCGCCCGCCGGTGGCTTCGTGCAGCCCGGCGGTGAACCGGGGGTCGGGCACGCTGCCGGGGAAGCGGTCGCCGACCAGCTGCCGCAGGCCGTCCCGGGTGAGCAGCCGGACGGCGGCGGTGTCCCCGCCGGGCGCGGCCGCGTGCTCACCGGTGGCGAGCACCGAGCGGACCAGCAGCATCGGCGCCTGCTGCAGCCGGTGCTCCATGGCTTCGAGCCAGGCTTTCGAGCCGGGGTCGGCCCACTGGACGTCGTCGACGGCGATCAGCAGTGGCCCTTGGCTCGCGACGCCCACGAAGTCGCCGCACAGGGTCGGGATGGACCGGTCGGCCGAGGCGCGGCCGCAGGAGCGCCGGCCGCCGTCGAGCCGGCAGTCGGCGTCGGCGATGTCGGCGAAGAGCCGGTTGATGACACCCCGGTGCACGGCGGATTCACCCGGCGAGCAGGAGGCGAAGGCGGTGATCACGCCCGCGACCCGCGCTTCCCGCACGGCGGCGACGAGCAAGGCGCTGCGCCCCGCCCCGCGCGGGCCCACGACGGTCACCTGGCCGGATCGCCCGGTCAGCACCCCACGGATCCCGCGCCGCAGCACGGCGAGCTCGTCCTCCCGCTCGACCAGGCGCGCTTCGGCGGTCCGGCGCGAGCGATCGTCCCGCTCCCCCAGCCAGGGAACGGTCAGCACCGGCGCGGCGACGGGCGTGTCGAGAGCACCGGGCTCCCGGACGGCGGCGGCGCACAGGGCAGACGCGACCGGCAACGCCGATCCGGTTCCACCTGGTCCGGACACCACCATCACCCTCCGCCCCGCAGCGGCTTGCTTGCCGTCACCGCACCGTGGTTCACCAAGGGGGTGACGTGGCTGCCCAGGGTAGGACCATGAATGTTGGTTTAACAAGTCCACGACCTTCGTTTTGTCTGTACTTTGCCCCCAGCGACAACGCACTACCCACGAAGACCCAGAAATCCCTACATTAAGGCAACGTGGCTTGACACCCGGCCGGGGCCGTGGGTGAAGGTGGCTCATCAGCCCGTTCGACCGGTTTCGAGGCCGTGTACATGAAGAACACCCACAATCGCCGCGCCGCGAAGATCGGAACGGCTGCCTTGTCCTTCGGCGGCTGGGGCGACTACGAGGTGTGGGCGGCGCACGGATTCACACCCAAACCCAAGTCCGACCCGACACATCCCCAGGTGAAGGCGGCCGAAGGCGGCGATCCGGGTGGCGGCGCGGGCGGTAGCGCGGCCGGCGGCGCGGGCGGCGGCGCGGGCGGTAGCGCGGCCGGCGGCGCGGCCGGGCGGGGCAAGGGCACGCGCAAGGCGAAGGCCGGGCAGGCCGCCGACCGCACCGGCGGAGAGGCCGCCCACGCGACCCGCCCCGGCAAGGCCGACCCCACCCCCCGCGCAGCAACCCGCCGCGGCGAGACCGCCGGTCCCGCCCGCACCGGCCAAGGCGCGGCCGTCCCCGGCCCGGACCGGATCAACCTGGCCGAACCCACGTCCGGAACCCGCCCACACGAAGCCGCCCGCCCGCGGCGGCCCGGTGAGCCCGGCGAATCCGTCGAGCACCACCGCACCCGCGGCCGGCGCGCGGCCGGCCTCGGCACCCGCCCCGAAGAACCCGGCCCACCCGTCCCCGGGCCGCCCACCCGCGAACCCCTCGACGGGCCCGAGCCGCCGCGTCCGAGGCCCTACGTCCGCGGCACCGCACCACCACCCCCACGGGCCCGGCACGTCCTCCCGCCGGAAGTCATGCTGTTCGCCACCGGGCGGCACCGGGGCGCCGGCCGGCTCGAGCCGGACCTCGCCGCCCTGTGCCGGATGTGTCAGATCCCCACCTCGATCGCCGAAGTCTCCGCTTACCTGATCCGGTCGCTGGACGACACCCGCGCTCTCGTGCAGCGCGGCATCGACTGCGGGCTGCTCGTCGCCGAGGTCGCGCAGCTCGGGCGCGCCGGGCGGCCGCCGCTGGCCTTGCTGCACCGCGTCCACCAGGGACTGCTGCGGTTGTGAACTAGACACTTCCAGGAACCGGCGAACCTATGCTTCCGCCATGGCGACCCAACTACTGGCGTCCTCCGGCGTACTCGACTACGTGAGCGAGCATTCGCAAGCCGAGGACGACATCCTGCGCGAACTGCGCGACGAGACGGCCTCGCTGCCCATGGGGGCGGCGATGCAGGTGTCCGCGGAAGAAGGCCGGCTGCTCGCGATGCTGGTCAAGCTGACCCGGGCGCGCCTGGTGGTGGAGGTCGGCACCTTCACCGGTTACAGCTCCCTCTGCATGGCCCGCGCGCTGCCCGCCCACGGGTTGCTCGTGACCTGCGACGTCACCGACCGCTGGCCGGCGTTCGGCCGGCCCTACTGGCGGCGCGCCGGGGTCGAGGACCGGATCGACCTGCGGATCGAACCCGCCGTGCAGGTGCTCGACGCCCTCTTCTACGAATACGGGCCGGGCACGGTCGACCTGGTCTTCATCGACGCCGACAAGGTCGGGTACGCCGCCTACTACGAGGCCGCGCTCGGCCTGCTCGCCCCCGACGGGCTCATCGTCGTCGACAACACCCTGTTCTTCGGCCGCGTCGCCGATCCCGCCGCCCAGGACCCGGACACGGTCGCCATCCGCGAGTTCAACCGCTTCGTGCGCGACGACCCGCGCGTGGAGATGTCGCTGCTGCCGATGGCCGACGGCATCACCCTCATCCGCAAGGCGGGCTGAAAGCACCGAAGGGGCCCTTCCGAGAGGAGGGGCCCCTTCTGCGCGTCGAGGCAACGAAAAGGCCCGCCCCCGGAAGCCGGGGGCGGGCCTTTTCGCGAGCGCTCAGTGCACCGCGACGGGCTCGGTGAGGTCGGGCGCCACCAGGGTCACCGTCGTGGGTTCCTCCTGCGGCACCGGCTCCAGGTGCAGGCGCTGCAGGCCCGGCACCTCGCCGCCGGGCAGCACGGCGGTGCAGGCGCACGCGTCGTCGGCGAACCCGGCGAAGCGGTAGGCGATCTCCATCATCCGGTTGCGGTCGGTCGGGCGGAAGTCGGCGACCAGGTGCGCGTCGGCGTTCGCGGCCTGGTCGGCCAGCCAGCGCAGGATGATCGAGCCCGCGCCGAACGACACGACCCGGCACGAGGTGGCCAGCAGCTTGAGGTGCCAGAACTCCTCGAACGTCTCCAGCAACAGCACCCCGACCGCGCCGTGCGGCCCGAAGCGGTCCTGCATGCTGACCACCAGCACCCGGTGCGACGGGTCGTCGAGCAAGCTGCGCAGCATTTCGTCGGAGTAGTGGATGCCGGTGGCGTTCATCTGGCTCGTGCGCCGCGTGAGCTCCTCGACGCGGGACAGCTCCGTGTCGGTGGCCGGCTGGATCGTCATGCGCAGGTCCAGCGAGCGCAGGAAGTCCTCGTCCGGGCCGGCGTACCCGGCCTGGGCTTCCTTGCGGCGGAAGGAAGCCTGGTACATCTGACGCCGCCGCCGCGAATCGACGGTGACCGTCTCCGGGCTGAACTCCGGCAGGCCGGCCAGCTCCAGCACGTCTTCCGCGCGGTAGGTGCGCACTTCCGGGTGGTGGTAGGTCACCTCGGCCAGCTCGCTGTCGCGGTCGTCGACGAACGCGATGGTGCCGAGGGCGAAGTTGAGCTCGTCCGCGATCGCCTTGACCGACTGGGACTTGGGGTGCCAGCCGATCTGCGGGAGCACGAAGTACTCCGCCAGGCCCAGTTCCTCCAGCCGCGCCCAGGCGTGCTCGTGGTCGTTCTTGCTCGCGACGGACTGCAGGATGCCGCGCGCGTCGAGGGTCTTCACCAGCTCGCGGACCGGTTCGGCGACCTCGACCGCGCCGTCCTCCAGCAGCGTGCCGTTCCACAGGGTGTCGTCGAGGTCCCACACCAGGCACTTGACCATGGTCGTGCTTGCCACCGGACTCCTCCTCAGTCGCCGGAATTCACGAGGACACGGGTGTGCCCCGCCAGGATGAGCTGGCAGATCTCGTTGCTGCCTTCGATGAGCTCCATCAGCTTCGCGTCGCGGTGCGCGCGGGCGACCACGTGGCCGTCCTGGGCCGCGGCCGAGGCCAGCACCTGCACCGCCGCGCCCGAACCGCGGGCCGCCGCGGTCGAGCTGACGTACTTGGCCAGCACGGTGGCGACCACCATCTCCGGTGACCGGTCGTCCCAGGCCCGGCTGGCGTGCTCGCAGACCCGGGTCGCGGCCTGCTCGTCGGCGTACAGGTCGGCCAGGTGGCGGGCGACGAGCTGGCGGTCGGCCAGCGGCACCCCGCCCTGGTACCGGTTCGCCGCGTGCGCGCCGGCCGCGGCCAGGCAGGCCCGCAGGATGCCGACGCAGCCCCACGCGACCGAGATCCGGCCGTAGGCCAGTGCGGTCGTGACGAGCATCGACAGTTCGACCCCGCCGCCGCCGAGCACCGCCGAGCGCGGCAGCCGCACGTCGTGGAGCCGGACGGTCGAATGGCCGGCGGCCCGGCACCCGCTGGGGTGCGGGACGCGCTCGATCGTGACGCCCGCGGCGTTCGCCGGGACGACGACCGCCGTGCCGAGGCCGTCGAGCTCGCCGACGACCACGATCAGGTCCGCGTAGGCGGCGGCGGTGATCCAGACCTTTTCGCCGTTGACCACGACGCCGTCGCCGTCGACGCGGACGGTGGTGGCCACCGAGGACAGGTCGCTGCCCGCCGCGGGTTCGCTGAACGCCACCGCGGCCAGGTCGCCGGAGGTGAGCCGGCCGAGGTAGCGGGCGCGCTGGGCGCGGTCGCCGAAGCGCTGGATGGTCCAGGCCGCCATGCCTTGCGAGGTCATCACGCTGCGCAGCGAACTGCACAGCGAGCCGGCGTGCGCGGTGAACTGCCCACTGTGGACGCTGCCGGCGCCGAGACCGCCGAATTCGGCGGGCACCTCGGCGCACAGCAGGCCCCGGGCACCCAGCGCGCGCAGCAGGTCCTCGGGCAGCAGGCCGTCGACGTCCCACGCCGCCGCCCGGTCACCCACCCGCGCGGTCAGCTCGGCGGCGGCCGCTTCGAGCGTGGGGTCACTCATCGAGCAGGCGCCCCACGAGCGCCGTCATGCCTTCGACGGTGCGGAAGTTGTCGAGCTTGAGGTCCGGTCCGACGATGGCGATGCCGTAGGTCTGCTCGAGGAACACGACCAGCTCCATGGCGAACATCGAAGAGACCAGTCCGGTGCGGAAAAGGTCCTGGTCGACCGGGACGTCCTGCTTGATGCGCCCGGTCAGGAACTCCCGGATCTCCCGCGTCACGGCCGCCGGCGTGCGCGCCGGGGTTGCGGTGGTGGAGACGTCGTTCACTCAGAACACCTTCCCGTACTCGTAAAAACCCCGTCCGGTCTTCCGGCCGAGGTGGCCGTCGGCCACTTTGGACTGCAGCAGGGCGCACGGTGCGTGCCGGGGGTCGCCGGTGCGTTCGGCGAGCGCCCGCAGCGCGTCCGCGAGGTTGTCCAGGCCGATCAGGTCGGCGGTGCGCAGCGGGCCGGTCGGGTGACCGAGGCAGCCCTGCATGAGCTCGTCGACCGCTTCGACCGACGCGGTGCCTTCTTCGACCAGCCGCGCGGCGTCGTTGATCATGGGGTGCAGCAGGCGGCTGGTGACGAACCCGGGCGAGTCGCCCACGACGATCGGCTTGCGGCTCAGCCGTTCCAGCAGGCCCAGCACGGCGTCCAGAGTGGACTGCCCGGTGCGCGGGCCGCGGACGACCTCGACGGTGCGGATCAGGTACGCCGGGTTCATGAAGTGCGTCGCCAGCAGGTCCGCGGGCCGCTCGACCGCTTCGGCCAGCTCGTCGACCGGGATGCCGGAGGTGTTGGTGATCAACGGCGTTCCCGGGGCCACCAGGGCCGCGAGCTCGCCGAGCACGGTGGCCTTGACCTTGTCGTCTTCGATGATCGCTTCGATGACCGCCGTCGCGTCCTTCGCCGCGCTCAGGTCGGTCGTCGCGGTCAGTTCGCCTTCGGCGACGTCGGGGAACGCGCCCATCAGGCGGCCGTGCCGCAGTTGCTGCGCCACGCGCCCCTTCGCGAGTTCCACCGCTTCGCCGTCGATTTCGACCAGGGTGACCGGAACCCCGTGCCCGAGTGCCATCGCCGCGATGGCCGAGCCCATCACCCCGCCGCCGATCACGGCCGGCCGATCCTGCGCCTGTCCGCCCACCGCGCCTCCCTTGGTCTCCGGGATTTTTTTCCGTGTGCCAAGGAAGCGTCGGTCACCGCGACGGCACCGGTCAACGAACGGCGCGCATATCTAGGGTTTTCCGTCGGGCTCGCCCGTGACCGGATCGGCGCTCAGCACCCCCAGCGCCACCAGGTCGCCCATCCACGCGCGCAGCGAACCGGTCAGCTCGCCCGGTTCGACGTCGCACGTGGGCGCCAGGGCCAGCGCCGCGGCGACCGGATCCCAGTCGTGCTGGGCCAGCGCGATCCACATCGCCGTGCCGAGCCCGCTGGCGAGCACGCGGTGCTCGCCGGTGGGCAGCACCATTTCGAGCACTCCGGTGTCGTCGACGATCACCGCGAGTCCGGGCACCGGACGCATCACGCTCCCCCGCATTCTCCGCGCGTCACCGCGGCCGGTTCCCGGTCACAGCGCGGGTTCCGGGGTGAACAGGCCGCTGGGGAACTGCTCCTGCAGCTGGGTGCGGCCGCTGACGCCCAGCTTGCGGTAGACGCTCGTCAGGTGGATCTCGACGGTCCGCACGGCGAGCTGGAGGGCGTCGGCGATGGTCCGGTTGGTGGCGCCGGCCGCGGCCAGCTCCCCGACCCGCCGCTCCCCCAGCGTCAGCACGTCGGTCACGCTGCCGGTGACCGGGTAGTTGCGCCCACCGGCCGCCGTCACGCCGGCCTGCGCCTCCTCGGCCCGGCCCCAGAACCCCGACCGCACCGAGCGGTCCACGGCGGCCCGGAAGGCCCGGCGCGCGCCCTGGTGGTCGCCGGCACGCAGGAGTGCGTGCCCCAGCGCGGTTTCCGCTTCGGCGAGGTACCACGACGCCGGCGTCCGGCCGAGCACTTCGGCCGCCGCGGTGAGCCCGTCGACCGCGGCGCCGCCTTCGGCCACCAGGCCACGGCCCAGCAGCGCCAGCCCCCGCGCCGACACCGATCCCCAGGCGCGGGCCAGTTCTTCCCCGTGCGCCACGAGTTCGGCGGCCTCCGCCCGCCGGCCGAGCCGGACGAGCACCCGGGCGCCGTCGAGCCACCACGGGACGAACAGCGGGTTCGCGCCGCCTTCCGCGCGCAGCCCGGCGCCGCACCGGCGCAGGTGGGCCAGCGCTCCCGCCAGGTCCCCGCGGGCCTCGGCGAGCCGTCCCCGGGCCAGGAAGTGGAAGGGGAAGCGGAGCACGGACCCGTCGGGGCCGTGGCGGTCGGCGCGGGCCATCGCCGCGGCCGCACCCTCGGTGTCGCCCTGCTGCAGCAGGACCAGCGCCTGCGCTACCAGGGGTGCGGTCGCGAGCTCGGCGCGGTCGTCGCGCTCGGCGGCGCGCACGGCCGCCGACGCGTCCGAGAGCGCCCGGGCCAGGTCGCCCGCACCGCACGCGAGCCACGAATGGGCGGTCAGGGCCATGACTTCCGTCCAGCCGGTGTCGCCGCGCACGGGCCCGGGGGCCAGGCCGCCCAGCGCGTGCAGGGCTTCGTCGACCTCGTCGGCGGCGAACAGGACGTAGGCGGCCAGCGAGCACGCCCACCGCACCGCGGGTTCCGGGCGTTCGACCGCGCGCCGCGCGCAGGAGACGGCGAGGTCCCGGTCGGCGCCGCGGATCAGGTGGGCCACGGACGCCAGGGCCAGCACCGCGACCTCGGCCGGGGTCTGGCCGGTCAGCCCGGACATCGCGGGCAGGCGTCCCCCGGCGAGCTCCAGGGAGCCGGGCTGCTCGAAGGCGACGGCCAGCAGGGCGGCTTCCAGCTCGGTCCGCAGGCCGCGGTCGGCGTCCCCGGCGGGGTCGGCGTCGAGCTGCTCGAGCGCGCCGGTCAGCAGCCGCGTCGCCTCGTGCGGCTCGCGCGCCGACAGCGCGGCGATGGCCAGCTGCAAGGAGATCCGCGCCCGGCTGCGGGGGTCTTCGGCCAAGGCGGACATCCCGGCGAGCGTCGCGTACGCCGCCAGCGGGTCGCGCACGCCGACGAGGCGGGCGAATTCGATCCGCACCGGCATGTCCTGGGGCCGGTCTGCGACGAGCACCCCGAGGTAGCGGGCGGCGTCGTGCGGCCGGCCCGCCCGTTCCGCGGTGCGCGCGGCTTCGGCGAGCACTTCGCGCATCCACCGCTCGGGCAGCAGCCGGCGGCCGAGCAGGTGCGCG
Source organism: Amycolatopsis sp. NPDC051045 (assembly GCF_040682955.1). Classification (NCBI taxonomy): domain Bacteria; kingdom Bacillati; phylum Actinomycetota; class Actinomycetes; order Pseudonocardiales; family Pseudonocardiaceae; genus Amycolatopsis; species Amycolatopsis sp. NPDC051045. The sequence goes on along the minus strand of NZ_JBFBCC010000011.1, from coordinate 99,292 downwards.
CCGACGTCCTCGGGCGGGCACCCGCGGTCGTTGAGCAGCCGGGCCGCGGTCAGCCGCAGCGGGCCGAGCCGCCGGTCCGGCACCCCGGCCAGGATCGCGTCGCGGACCGCGGGCGAAGCGAGTTCCCGGCCGTCACCGCCCAGCAGCTGCTCGGCGGCCAGGACGCCGAGCGCGTCGGCGGCGAGCGGTTCGGGCACGCCGCCGAGCAGGGCGGCGAGCTCCACATCGGACCCGCCGAACACCGCCACCGCCTCGGCCACGCGCCGCACGTGCTCCGGGCGGCCGGCGAGGACGCGCTCGACCAGCCGGGCGCGGGCGCCCGGGGCGAGCACGCGGGCGCGGTTCAGCGCCAGGTCGTCCGGGGCGAGCCCCTCCAGGTGCAGGGCCGCGCAGACTTCGCCGAGCAGGGTGGGGTTGCCGCCGGTCAGCCCGGCCAGCTCACGGACGAAGCCGGGTCCGGGTGGTTCGGCCCACCACGCGGCGGTCACCTCGGCGACCTCGGTTTCGGTGAAGGCCGCCAGATCGATGGTCGCGACGTCGCCGGGCGGCAGCGTCATCGGCGGCCACAGCGGCTGGCCGGCGGGGCGCTGCGCGACCACGACGAGCAGGGGCTGCTCCGCGCCTCGGTGCGCCTGGTGCGCCAGCACCCGCACGGAGGCCTCGTCGCAGTGGTGGAAATCGTCGAGCAGGACGACGACGGGGCCGGCCACGGTCAGGTCGGTCAAACGGCGGCCCAGCCGCCGCGAGAGCACCGGCACCGGCATGCCGTAACGGCCCCCGGCGTCCGGGAGCAGGCCTTCGGCCGCCCGTCCGGCACTCCCGCCGCCCGGGCGGCGGCAGGTTTCCGACAGCACGACCGCGCGGTCGCCGACCGCGTGCGCGAACTCCGCCAGCAACGCCGTCTTGCCGGTCCCGGTCGCGCCGCGCACCCGCACCAGGGTCGCCGAACCGGCCCGCGCGTTGGCGAACGCCGAAGCGAGGACCGCCAGCTCCCGTTGCCGGCCGGCCACGCGTCCGGCCACGCCCGTCACCTCCGCCATGCTCCCCCCCCACCCTCACGGAAGACGGCGGCCGCCGAGCCCCTCGTCGTCGGCGCCGTGCCACATTTCGCGCGCGTACGGCGTATCGGGCACGGGAATCCGGTCGGCACCGCCGGCCGGCGGTGCCGAGGGCAGCTCGCCCAGCCCGTTCTCGATCCAGCCGAGGTCGCTCATCAGGCGCCGCATCGGCGGGGTGTCACCGTGGATCCGGTGCAGCGACTGGATGGCGCGGCGCAGCTCGGTCGCCTTGCGCCGGGCGGCGGTGAGCGCGTCAGCGGTCATCAGGACTCCTCTCGGGCCGGGCACACCGGATCGCGTGCCGCGCCGACGTTAGGTCGTCCGCCACCCGGAAAACCCCGGACATCGACGGCGGGGGCACCGCGTCCCCGCCGTGTGACCGGCAACACTAGGGAATCCGTTGGCCGGGGCGGGGTTCACTGACGAACCTGATACCGCGTCGAAGGGAAACGCTCTCGTGAACATCGCGGACAACGCCACGACGTCGTGGATCCGCCGTTACCACCCGGCCCCCGGCGCGGGCACCCGGCTGGTCTGTTTTCCCCACGCGGGCGGTTCGGCCAGCTACTTCCACCCGGTTTCGGCGCGGTTCGCGCCGGACGTCGACGTCGTTTCGCTGCAGTACCCGGGGCGCCAGGACCGCCGCCGGGAGCCGCAGGTCGACTCGATCGCCGCGCTGGCGGACCTGATCGCCGACGAGCTGGCGGGCCTGTCGGACAAGCCGGCCGTGTTCTTCGGGCACAGCATGGGCGCGGTCCTGGCCTTCGAGACCGCCTGGCGGCTCGAACAGCGCGGCCTGCGGGCCCCCGGCTCGATCGTCGCGTCCGGCCGGCGCGGGCCGTCGACCTTCCGCGACGAGCGGATCCACGAACGCGACGACGACGGGGTGCTCGACGAGGTCCGGGACCTGAACCGGCCGGACTCCGCGGTCATCGGCGACGACGAGATCCTGCGGATGGCCCTGCCCGCGATCCGCGCCGACTACCGGGCGATCGAGACCTACGCCTGCCCGGCCGGGCGCCGCGTCCGCTGCCCGGTCACCGTGCTGATCGGCGACCGCGACCCGAAGGTGACCGCGGAGGAGGCCGGGAACTGGGGCGAGCACACCGAAGGCGGCCTCCGGCTGGCGGTCTTCCCCGGTGGGCACTTCTTCCTCGCCCGGCACCAGAGCGCGGTGAACGCGGAGCTCGAGCGTGAGCTGCACGCCCTCGCCGCGCCCGCGGCGGCATTGCCTTCCGGGCGTGATTCAACATAAAGTAACATCGTCAGCCACACAGAACGACATGACAGAACGACACGGGCGGGGGTCGCGGTGTACGCGGAAGAGCGTCAGCAGCTGATCCTCGAACGGGCCCGGTCCTTCGGCCGGGTCGACGTGGCCGAGCTCGCCGGCGAGTTCGCGGTGACGACGGAGACGATCCGCCGCGACCTCACCACCCTCGAACGCCACGGCTCGCTCCGCCGGGTGCACGGCGGGGCGATCCCCATCGAGCGCCTGGGTTTCGAACCGGCGTTGAACACCCGCGAAAGCGTGATGACGGCGGAGAAGAAGCGGATCGGCAAGGCCGCGCTCGCCGAGCTCCCGGCCGAAGGCGCGATCCTGCTCGACGCGGGCACGACCACCGCGCACCTGGCCGAGGCGCTGCCCCTCGACTGCAACCTCACGGTGGTCACCAACTCCGTCAACATCGCCCTGACGCTGTCCAAGCGGCCCAACCTCACGGTGATGCTGGTCGGCGGCCGCCTGCGGGCACGCACGCTCGCCTCCGTCGACTCGTGGGCGCTGCACTCGCTCAGCGAGACGTTCGTCGAAGTGGCCTTCATGGCCACCAACGGCTTGTCCGTCGAGCGCGGCCTGACCACCCCGGACCCGGCGGAAGCGATGGTGAAGCGCGCGTCGATCGCCGGCGCCCGCCGCGTGGTGCTGCTGGCGGACCACACGAAGGTGGGCAATGACCACTTCGCCCGCTTCGCCGAATTGTCCGATGTGGACACCTTCATCACCGACGGCGGCATCGACTCGACGGTGGCCGCCGAGATCGAGCGCGAAGGCGTGAACGTCCGGACCGCCTGAGCTACCAGCGCACCGGCAGCTCGTAGAGTCCGAAGAGGACTCCGTCGTGCTTGAACTCCAGCTCGTCCGCCGGCACCGCCAGGCGCAGCCGCGGCACCCGCTCGAACAGCGTCCCCAAAGCGACCTCCATCTCCAGCCGCGCCAGGTGCTGCCCGAGGCACTGGTGGATCCCGTAGCCGAAGGCGACGTGGTGGCGCGCCGAGCGGGCCGGGCAGAACTCGCCGGCGTCCTCGAAGACGGTGCCGTCGTGGCCCGCCGCCAGCCCGAGCGGCGCGACGCCTTCGCCGCGGCGGATGACCTGGCCGGAGATTTCGAGGTCCTCGGTGGCGACGCGCAGGCTGACGACGTCGGAGATGGAGAAGAACCGCAGCAGTTCCTCGACGACGCCCTCGTGCCCGATCCACTGCGGGTTCTCCAGCAGCATGACGACGCCGAGGGACAGCATGTTGGCGGTGGTTTCGTGCCCGGCGACGAGCAGCAGCATGGCCACGCCCAGCAGCTCGGCGTCGTCCAGCGCACCACCGGCGATCAGGCGGCTGATCAGGTCCTCACCGGACCGCTCCCGTTTCGCGGCGATCAGTTCGGTGAGGTAGGTGTTGATCTCGCCCAGCGCCGCTTCCCGCTGCCGGGCGGTCGATGCGAGGCTGACCAGGACGCGGGTGCGGGACTCGAAGTGCTCGTGGTCTTCGTAGGGCACCCCGAGCAGCTGGCAGATGACGAGCGAGGGCAGCACGAGGCAGAGGGCGGAGACGAGGTCCGCGGAGTTCCCGGCGGCCAGCATGGCGTCGATCCGCTCGTCGACGACCTGCTGGATGCCGGGCCGCAGCTCCCGCACCTTCCGCACGGTGAACTCGGGGATGAGCAGCTTCCGGTACCGCGTGTGCTCGGGCGCGTCCATGGCCACGAACCACCCGGGCAGGGCCTCCGGGGCGCCCCCGGTGGCGGGGAACCCCGGCTTCGACGGATCGGAGCTCAGCCGCGGGTCGGTCAGCGCGGCCCGCACGTCCTCGTGCCGCGCGACGAGCCAGACGGGGGTACCGCCGGGCAGCACGGTCCGGCAGAGCCCGGGCCGCGCCCGCAGGTCCGCGTAGCCGTCGGGCGGAGTGACCTGGCCGGGCGCCCGCCGCGGGAAGTCGACGACACCGGGTTCCGTGCTCACCATGAACCGGTTCTACCCCGCCGCGGCGTCCCCTTCCCGCAAGAGGGACGGAAGTCTGGAAGAACCCCTAAAGCCGGCTGTCAGCCGCGCGGCAAGCCGGCCCGATCCCGGCCCTGGGTCACTCATCCGGGGGATCCTTCTCTGGCGAACGGCGTAACGCGCTTAGGCTGTCCGCATCGCCCCAGACCTCGGCGCGTCCGCTGTTCCATGCTCTGCGTAGAGCGCACCAGCGTCCGAGGAGAAGCCGATGACGGCCGGGGACCCGGACCGCAGTGCCCCGGCGAGCCCACGCACTCCCCACCCGCCGCGGCGGCAGATCGCGTTCAGTGCCGGGAGCTGGCTGGTCACCTACACCGCAAAAGATCAACCATCGCCCCGGACCGGCACCCTCGCCGGCCGGACCGAGTTCGGTGCCCGGGGCGTCCGCGTCCCCGTCATCGCCGACGACAGCCTTCCCGCCTCGGTCTCCTGGGTCGACGACCAGGACGTCATCGCCGTCACCGCACCGCCGGCCGAGGAACCACGGCGTCGTCCACGCCTCCGGTTCGGCCGGAGGCGTGGACGCGCCTGATCACACCACCACCCCGGGCGTTTCCTGCCATCGGGGCCGGGCTGGCAAACTCGGCCGGTGATCTTCGGATACCTCCTCGCCGTCCTGGCCGCCGTCGCCTCGGGCAGTGGCTCGATCCTGGAGTCCGCCGGCGTTCGGCGAGCGGGCGCCTACGGCGGCACGCCCCAGGACCTCGTCGCGCTGCGGCGCCAGCCGCTCTACTTCCTCGGTCTGGGAGTGGACCTGCTGGGGTTCGTCTCCGCCGCCGCCGCGCTGCACCGCCTGCCACTGTTCCTCGTCCAGTCGGTCCTCGCGTTCAGCGTCGGCGTGACCGCGACGATCTCCGCCGTCCTCGGCATCCGGCTGGCCGCCGCCGGCTGGGCGGCGCTGGGCGTCGGCGCGACCGGGCTCGTGCTGCTGGGGCTGTCCGCGAACCCGAGCCCCGCACAGCCCCTGCCGTCCGGGGGAAAGCTGCTCCTGCTGGGCGCGGCGATCCCGATCGCGGCGATCGCGTTCTACACCGAACGCCGGGACCGCCGCTGGTCGGCTCCCGTGCTCGGGTTCTGCGCCGGGCTGGGCTTCAGCGTCGTCGGTGTCTCGGCGCGCACCCTCGGCGCTTCGGGGCCGATCTGGCACCTGGCCGGGAATCCCGCGATCTGGGCGATGATCGTCAACGGCCTCGTCGCCGCGACGGCGTTCGCGATGGCCCTGCAACGAAGCCGCGCGACCGCGGTCACCGCCACCATGTTCACCACCAACACCGCCGTGTCCTCCTTCATCGGCGTGCTCTTCCTCGACGACCGGGTCCGCGACGGCTTCACCGCCGCGGCCGCCGCGGGATTCGTCCTCGCCATCGCCGGCGCGATCGGCACCGCTCACTACGCGGCGGCACACCACGAACTCGCCGACAAGCCGGGAACGACCTGAAGCCGGCATGATCGCGCTGCCCGGCAAGGGTGGGGTGAGCCCCACCAGGGTGCCGGTGGCTCACTCCATTGTTCCTGCTCCGGGACATCCCTAGCGTTCGACCGGGTTGAATCCCGGCCGGCGATACCGGTATCGCCGCAGGTGCGCAAGGGGGAACTGGGGAATGGAATCAGGAACGATCGAGATCGCCGACGCGGACCGCGCCGAGAACCGGAAGAAGACGAAACGCAAGCGGAACCGGCGGCGGATCGTCATCGTGACGGTTTCCGGGCTGCTGGTGCTCGTGGTCGGCGGGGTCTTCGGGTTGGGCTGGTGGGTGAGCGAAGCGCAGTTCAAGCCGGACCACCAGTACTACACGCACCCCGACCACTCCGACGTCGTGCGCGAAATCAAGGGATCCGGTGCGGGGAAGACCGTGGTCATCGGCTCTCCCGGCGAGCACGCCCGCCGGCACGGGACGTACCGGATGGTGTGGGACGGCGTCGAAGCGACCGTCGGCGAGATCGTCGCCGAGTCGCCGGACTCCGTGGAGCGCCCGATCCTCGCCGGCCCGGCGCCGTCGGTCGGCACGACGGTGGACGTGACCAGCGTGATGATCAGCGACCCGAAGACGTCGCTCGGGCTGGACTACTCGGAGGTCTCGGTGGCCACCGAACTCGGCCCGGCCCCCGCCTGGTACATCCCGGCATCCGGACCGCGCGACTCGACCTGGGTGATCGCGGTCCACGGCCAGAACGGGCGCCGCAATTCCTTGTCGGCGATCCCGGTCTTCCACCGGCTCGGCCTGCCGGTGCTCGCGATCACCTACCGGAACGACGAGGGCGCGCCGGCCGCCCCGGATGGTTTCCTGCACTACGGCGAGTCCGAGTACCGGGATGTGGAGTCGGCGGTCCGCTACGCGCAGAGCAACGGCGCGAAGCACGTGGTGCTGTACGGCAGTTCGATGGGCGGCCTGATCGCCGGCCAGTTCCTCGTCCGCTCGTCGCTGGCGCATGTCGTCACCGCGACGATGCTGGACTCGCCGCTGATCAGCATGCCGATGGTGTCGGAGTTCAACGGGCAACAGTACGGAGCGCCCGCCCCGGCGATCTGGCTGACCGGCAAGGTCATCCAGTGGCGCACCGGCGTCGACCTGGACCGGCTGGACCTGATCAACCACCCGCCGGCCACGAAGCCGCCGACACTGCTCATCGCCGGTGCGCGGGACTCCCAGGCGCCGGTGCAGATGGACCGTGATTTCGTCGAGGCGGCCAAGAGGATGAACTGGCCGGTGGAGTACGAGGAGTTCCCCGGCGCGGAACACGTCGAGTCGTGGAACTCCGCCCCTGCCCGTTACGAGACAGCGGTCACCGGCTTCTTCAGCCGCACGGTGCCGGCCTCGCGATGACGCCGGCGGCCTGCGTGGTGGAGTGCTCACGACTGCGAGACTCGCGACGGCCGGGGGACGCGGTTCAGGTGACCGGGGCGATCGTCTCCCCCGCCACCGGCGGGCAGGTGAGCAGCCGGGGCGTCGGCTCGCCCGCCCCGGTGTCCACCAGGGACGCGAGCAGGCGCACCGCCGCCCGCCCGAGTGCCCGCCGCGGGACCTCGAAGCCGCTGATCTCCGGGCCCGCCGTGCCGGCCGGCGGGCGGCCCAGGACGGCCAGCGAAAGGTCGCCCGGTACCGAGACCCCGGCCGCACGCAGGGCCTGCTGCGTCGCGTCGAACACCGCACCGGTTTCGGTTTCCTCGACCAGCAGCGCGGTCACGCCCTCGTCGAGCCAGCGGTGGATCGCCCCCGGGCCGGGACCGTCCGTACGGACCTCCAGACCGGTCTCGGCGGCCGCGGTCCGCACCCCGCGGTCCCGGTCCTGTGCAGCCGGGCTGTCGTCCGGGTCACGCAGGTAGCGGACGCGCCGGTGCCCGGCCCGCGCCAGCCGGGTGAGCACCTCGGCCGAAGCGGCCGCGTAGTCGACGTCCACGTGGGGGACGCGGCCGGCCGGTTCGGCGCGGCCGATCGAGACGACCGGGAAGCCCGCGGCGAGCAGTTCGCCCGGGACGTGCCGGCCCAGGAAGAGGCCGCCTTCGGCGAGGTGGCTGCGGCGCAGCCGCGTGGGGCGGGGCGCGGTGAACACGATCAGGTCCTTGCCGAGCGCCGCCGCCTCGGCCTCGACCCCGGCCAGGATCGGGTTGTGCGCCTCGGCGCCGAACACCGGCGCGCAGGTGTAGACGCCGAAGAGGCCGGTGCGGACCGGCACCGGGTCGGCGGGGTAACCGAGCCGCTCCGCGGCTTCCAGGACCCGCACCCGCGTCCGCTCCGACAGCCGGACCCCGGTGCGGTTGCCGCCCAGCACCACCGACACCGTCGCCTGGGACACCCCCGCCACCCGCGCGATGTCGGCCTGCCGCACCCTGCCCATCAGTACCTCGCTCGCCGGTCGCGGGGTCGGCTGATCCGGCTCAGCGTGCAAGCCGGCCGGGGGCCGGTCAACGGTTTTGCCCGAAACTCCGGCAAACCCGTCCCGACCGTACTGATACCCAAGTCTTGGGGGCCGAGGCGCGGGCCGAGTCCGGCTTCACGATCGCGGGGTAAGGGGTCGGCCGGCCCCGGAGTGCGTGTTCACCCGATGCGGCCGGGGAGACCTCAGGACGACCGTGGGCTTCACGATGAAACGGCGTGAAGGAGCGGCCATGCGAGGCGACTGGATCCACGACTGGGTGCAGGTGGAGATGGAGTACCGGGCCGGGCGTCCCCCGGCGCCGGTGGTGCGGGCGGCGCGGCATCGGCGGCCTTCGCGGCCGTGGAAGGTGCTGTGGGCTGCATTGTTCCCGCCCCGCCGGGTCGAGGTGCGGCACCCGTGACGACGGTCGGCGGGCGGCGGCGTGGACCTGCTCGACCACCGGGAGCCAGGCCGTCCGGTCCGGGCCGGACCGCGGGATCAACCGCTGCACGGGGCAGCAATCGGCCCGGGCAGTGACCCTCTCCGGCAGCGCCCACGACCGGCGCGGTGAAAGTCACGCGCCCGGGCTTCACCCTCGCAGGTACTGCCGGAACGTGATCTCGCCTTCCCGGTGCTCGGGGGTCAGGTGGCCGCCGGCGGCGTAGGCCCGGAACGTCTCCCCCGGCACCTTCACCGGCACGATCCGCCGGGGCCGGCCGCTCACCTCGCCGACGGCTTCGGCCAGCTCCGCCGCCGGCAGGATCTCCGGCCCGCCGAAGTCCGGGGCGCGGCCGGCCGGGTCGGCCAGTGCGAGGTCCGTGAGCCGTCCCGCCACGTCCCGGACGTCCACCGGCTGGAACGAGATCCGCGGCACGGGCACGACCGGCAGCCGGGACGCGCCCGCGAGCAGGGTGCGGACGAGGCCGTGGAACTGGGTGGCGCGCTGGATCGTGTACGGCAGTCCCGAAGCGGCGACGAGCTGCTCGGTCTCGTGCTTGGCCCGGTAGTAGCCGAGCGGGACCCGGTCGACGCCGACGATCGAGACGTAGACCAGGTGCGGACCGCCGGCCCAGCGCGCCGCCTCGATCAGGGTGCGCGCGAGCTGCGCCTCCCGCCCGAGGTAGTCGGTGGCGCAGTGGACGACCACGTCCACCCCGGCCACGGCGCTGTCGACGCCGCGCCCGGTCCGCAGGTCGCCGGGGACGACGTCCGGCGAGGCCCGGCGGCTCAGCACGCGGACCTCCTCGCCCGCCGCCCGCAGCCGGGCCACCACGGCCTTGCCCAGCTGCCCCGTCCCGCCGGTGACCAGGATCCGCACGTCGACCACCTCCGGCGTCATCCTGGCACGGCGGCGCCCGCCGGGAAACGGTTTCCCGGCGGGCGCGCTCGGCCTCAGTTGCGGTTGACGGTGAACGTGGTGGTGCGGTTGCGGATGTCCTCGGCGTTGTCGCTCAGGGTGAGCCCGGTGAACGTCGCCGAGCCGACGGCCGGGCCCTGGCTCGGTTCCGGCAGCTCGTTGACCCAGATGCCGATCCCCGACTTCGCGTCGAAGGCGTCCCCGCTGCGGTGGGCGCCGGTGATCGACACGTTCGTCAGCACCGTGTCCTCGACCGGGTGCTCCGGCGTGGTGCCGGTGTACTTGGTCTGGAACATGATGCCGCTGTAGGTCGGGCTCTGGATGTCCACGTCGGACACCCGGATGCCGCGGAACTCCTTGGACGCGGAGAACAGCCAGATCGCCGGGAACGTCTGCTGACCCCAGAAGTGGCCGCCGGCGCGGACGATCGAGGCGTTCTGGACCGTCGTCGGCTGCGGGCCGAACCCGAGGAACGGGTAGCCGAAGTCGAGCGAGCTGATCGTGATCCCGGAGTAGGCCAGCGTGTCGGCGATGTACAGGTTCCGGAAGGTGTTGCCGTACCCGCCGTAGACCGCCAGCCCGGCCGCGCGCCACGGGAGGATCGCGGTCAGGTTCTCGAACACGTTGCCGTACTGGTTGCCCGGGTTGAGGTCCGTGGCGGCGAAGAGCGCGAAGCTGTCGTCGCCGGTGGACCGGGCTTCGCTGTTGGTGACGTGGTTGCCCGTGCTGCCGTTGGTGAAGTTGACACCGTCGGCGAACGTGTCGCGGATGCGGACGTCCTTCACCGTGGAGTCGTCCACGTTGGTCGCCCAGAGCAGGCACATCTGGTGCTCCACCCAGATGTTCTCGATGGTCATGCCGGACACGTTCGCGAAGTTGAAGACCTTGCCGGGACCGTCGATGCGGGAGGTGTAGTTCCCGAACACGGCGAACCCGCTGAACTTCGTGCCGTTCGCGCTCGCCGGGGCGTCGAAGCCGATGTCGGTGTTCTCCTGGCCGGCCGGGGCGGTGAACTTCGTGAACCACGGCCCGGCACCCAGCACGGTGATCGGCTTGCCGTACACGGTGATCTTGCTCGTCATCGGGTACTGCCCGGCGGGCAGGTAGACGCCGGTGAGGTTCGGGTCCTGCCGGACCCGGTCGAGGGCGTTCTGCACGTCCTGCTGGGTGAACCCGGCCGGGACCGCGTAGTGCGCCGGGTCCGGGTTGGCGGTCGCGGCGACCTGCTCGAAGTTCACGAAGTCGATCGCGTAGTCCGCGCTGTTGGCCGCGTCCTTCTGCAGCTTGATCCGGTGCCCGGCGGGCACGGTCGTGCCGAGCAGCGTGCTGGCCTCGTCGTAGATGTGGCGCGGCCCGGTGCCCGGCGAGTTGCCCGGGCCGGTTTCGGCACCGTAGAGCCACGCGTAGTGCGAGGTCAGGTCGATGGCCTTGAGGAACGTGCCGTCGACGTAGACGTTCAGCGTCGAGGTGAGCCCGCCGCCGCCGGGCGCGTCGGGGATGGAGAACCGCGTGACCAGGGTGTTGGTCGACGCCCGGGTGGTGAACTCCACCGAGGCGCCGGTCGAGTTCAGCGTCACGGCCTTGCGGCCCGACGCCTCGCCGGCGAGGTCGCCGATGGTGCGGTTCGGGCCGGCGACGGCCGCGCCGCCCGCGAGGGCCCCGTCCTCGGCCTCGTAGGAGTCGTAGGGCATGTTCGCGCCCCGGCCGGTGAACAGCGCCTGCGTGCTGGTGTTGTTGCTCTGCTTGACCGCGAGCTCGTTGGCGTCGGCCGCGACGACCGTCTTGACGGTGTACCGGCCGTTCGCTGCCGTCCAGGTGCCGACGGTCACCGGCGCCGCGGTGGCTCCGGCGGCGATGGTCCCGGAGTAGCTGCCGGTCAGCGTCTTGACGACGGTGCCGTTCTGGTCGGTGATCGTCACCGTGATGCCGTGGGCGCCACCCGCGGACGCGACCGTGCCCTGGTTGCGCAGGGTCGCGGTGAAGGTGACGGAGTTGCCCGCCGACGGGTTGCCCGGCGACCACGCCGTGGCCGCGACGAGGTCGGAGCTCGGGACCGGGCTGACGACGAGCGCCGTCGAGCCGGTGTAGGAGTTGTTGGTCTCGTTCTGCTCGAGGACGGCGTTCGCCTCGTCGACCTTCGCGGTCAGCTGGTAGCTGCCCGCGTCGCGGGTGCCGATGTCCGCCGGCACGGTCGCCGACGCTCCGGCGGCCAGCGCGCCGACCGCGGCCGTGCCGACCTTGGTGGCGCCGAGGTAGAGGTTGACGTTCGTCGCGCCGGAAGCCGCCGTCCCCGCGTTGCGGACGGTCGCCGACGCGGTGATCGCGTCGGTCTCCACGGGGTTCTGCGGCGACCACGACACCCCGGAGATCGTCAGGTCCGGGTTGGGCGCGGGGACGCCGAAGACCTGGAACTCCGCGGCCTGCCCGCCGCCCGCACCGGAGTTGGCGGTGACGCGCAGGCGGACGTCGGCGGCGCGGCCGGTGAGCGGGATGGTCACGGTGTTGCCGCTCGCGGGGCTGAAGCCGTAGGTCCGGGCGGCGGCGAGGGTGGTGAACGCGGACGTGCTCTGCTCACGGCCTTCGACGGCGATCGTCTGGGTGCGCGGACCCCACGCCGGATCGGGGTTGAGCTTGACGACGACCTGGTTCAGCTCGGCGTTCGAGCCGAGCGCGACGGTCAGCAGGTTCGGGTAGGTCCCGCCGCCACCCTCCCAGTACGTGGCTGGCGAGTCGTCGTTGGCGTTGGCCGCGGCGTACGTCCACTCCGTCGAGGACGCCGTGATCGGCTTGCCCAGCGCCAGGTTCGCGCCGGCCTGGGTGCCCGCCCGCGTCACGGTGCCGCTGTTCGCCGACTGGTTGCCCGCGGCGTCCTTCGCCCGGACGAAGTAGGAGACGGTCGCGGTGTCGGGCTGCGTGTCGGTGTAGGTCAGGGTCGTGCCCCCGACGCTGCCACGCACTTGGCCGTTCGCGTAGACGTCGTAGCCGGCGACCCCGGTGTTGTCGGTCGAGGCCGACCAGGTCAGCCGGATCTGACCGCTCGCGGGCTGGGTGTAGGTCAGGTCGCCGGGCGCGGACGGCGGCTGAGTGTCGCCACCGGCGGGGCCGTGGACCTCGAACTCCGCCAGCTGGGCGGCGGGCCAGCCGGTGTTGGCCGTGACGTTCAGCCGGACGTACCGGGTGCTGCCGGTGACGTCCACGGTCACGGTGTTGCCGGTGGCCGGGTCGAACCGGTAGCCGGCCGAAGGCTTGAGATCGCTGAAGGCGGTCCCGTTCGTGCTGCCCTGCACGCTGAAGGTTTCGGAGCGGGCTTCCCAGTTCGCGGGCAGCTTGAGCACGAGCCGGGCGACGTCGGTGGGGCCGCCGAGGTCGGCCTGGACCCACTGCGGGAACTGGTTGTTCGTGCTTTCCCAGTAGGTGGCCGGGTTCCCGTCGCCGACGTTCGCCGCGGGGTAGCCGGCGAGCTGGCTGCTGGCCGTGTAGGTCGCGGAGGCGGCTTGCGCGGCGGGCTGGACGGCCGCGGCCGGGGCACCGCTCGCCGCCACGGCGGGGGCCGCCAAGAGCAGGGACAGGGCGGCGTAGGTCGCCGCGCGCGACAGAAGTCGCTTCGTTCTCATGGGGTTCCTCTGATCCGGGGAGGAGGGGAGACGACTCGGGACGGGCGAGAACCGGGGAACGGGAAACGCGGCGGACGCGGCCGGTGGCGCACGCGGGCAGCAGGGAACAGCCGTCATGGGCACCTCTTCGTCGAGGAGCTGAGCGGGATCTGCCGCGATCTATCGCGGTGTTGTCTCGTTCTTGCAGTGATTCGTTCAAGAGTTGCAGTGCGCTGGCCTCAAGTCAACGCCCAAACCGCCGGAAGGCCTCCTCGCGCAGTGCGAGGAGGCCTTCCGGGCAGGAGGAACGTCAGTGCACGGCACCAAGGCGGATCGGGTGGGTGCCCCGGGCATCGACCGGCTCGCCGCAGTGGGCGCAGACGGTGGCCGGCTCCAGCACCTCGCCACAGGCGTGGCGCCAGAGGGTCGGCGGTTCGCCCTGGTGGACGTACTTGTCACCCCAGGCCATCAGGGCGAGCAGGACCGGCTGCAGCGCGCGGCCGGCTTCGGTCGGGTGGTACTCGTGCCGCGGCGGGTGGGCTTCGTACTGGACCTTCTCGAGGACGCCCGCGTCGACGAGCTTGCGCAGCCGCGCGGCCAGGATGTCGCGGCTGGCGCCGGTGTTCTCGGCGATCTGGTTGAAGCGCCGCTCCCCCAGCATGATCTCGCGCAGGGCCAGCAGGCTCCACCGCTCGCCGACGACCTCCAGCGCCTCGGCGACCGAGCACTCGCGACCACGCCGGACCATGCCACCTCCACGGGTTGAAAATCCAACCTAGCACGTCAATTCGGTGTGATCTGCCGAACACGCGAGTTGTGGAATCCAACTCACCGGGCGTATACCGAAGGGCCACCCCGATCTGCGAGGAGGCAGACGTCATGACGGACGCGGTGATCGTCGACGCGGTACGGACCCCGATCGGCAAGGGCAAGCCGAACGGCACGCTCGCCGGGGTGCACCCGGTCGACCTGCACGCCCACGCCCTGCGCTCGCTCGTCGAGCGCACCGGCGTCGACCCGGCCCGGATCGACGACGTCATCAGCGGCGCCGTCGGCCAGATCGGCGAGCAGAGCATGAACACCGCGCGCTGGGCGGCGCTGGCCGCCGGGCTGCCGGAGTCGGTGCCGGCGGTGACCGTGGACCGGCAGTGCGGCAGCAGCCAGCAGGCCGTGCACTTCGCCGCCCAAGGCGTCATCGCCGGCGCGTACGACGTCGTCCTCGCCTCCGGTGTCGAGTCGATGAGCCGGGTGCCGATGGGCAGCCAGGTGGCCGGGCGCGACCCGTTCGGCCCGCAGGTCGCCGCGCGCTACCCGGACGGGCTGGTGCCGCAGGGCATCAGCGCGGAGCTGATCGCCGCGAAGTGGGGCTTCACCCGGGCCCGGCTCGACGAGTTCTCCGCGGAAAGCCACCAGCGCGCCGCGAAGGCGTGGGCGGACGGGAAATTCGCCGGCGAAGTCGCGCCGCTCAAGGCACCCGGGCCCGACGGGACGCCGCGCGAGGTCACGACCGACGAGACTGTCCGGCCCGGGACCACGCCGGAGATCCTCGCCGGGCTGAAGCCCGCGTTCCGCGCCGAGGTCTGGGAGCAGCGGTTCCCGGACCTCGGCTGGCACATCACCGCGGGCAACTCCTCGCCGATCAACGACGGCGCCGCCGCGCTGCTCATCACCAGCAGCGAAACGGCCGCGGCGCTGGGCCTGAAGCCGCGGGCCCGGATCCACAGCTTCGCCGTCGCCGGGGACGACCCGCTGCTCATGCTGACCGGCATCATCCCGGCCACCCGCAAGGTGCTGGCGCGCGCGGGCCTCGAGGTGGCGGACATCGACGCCTTCGAGGTCAACGAGGCGTTCGCCAGCGTCGTGCTCGCCTGGCAGGCCGAGATCGGCGCCGACCCGGCGAAGGTCAACGTCAACGGCGGCGCGATCGCGCTCGGCCACCCGCTGGGCGGCAGCGGCGCCCGGCTGGCGACGACGCTGCTGTCGGTGCTCGAGCAGACCGGCGGCCGCTACGGCCTGCAGACGATGTGCGAGGCGGGCGGCCTCGCCAACGCGACGATCATCGAACGCCTGGACTGACGCGCCAAGTACGCCCGCACCGCCGCCACGGCTCCCCCGGCATCCGCGGCGGCGACCGGGAAGGCCTCGTCGAAGCCGGACAGCACGATCTTCAGCGTCCGGGGTGGCGCGGAAATACGTCAGCCGGGTTCGGGTGGCTCCTCCACGCCGTCGCGGTCGGCCCACTCCAGCAGCGGGTCGAGGGAGAACACGGCGTCGTCGATGCCGGCGTGGAGGTCGCCGAGCTCGGCGAAGCGGGCCGGGACGGTGGCGATGGTGCAATCGCCCGGCTCGACGTCGTCGATCTCTTCCCAGCGGATCGGCGTCGACACCGTGCCTTCGGGGTTGCCGCGGACCGAGTAGGCGCTGGCGATCGTGTGGTCGCGGGCGTTCTGGTTGTAGTCGACGAAGAGCAGGCGCGGGTCGCGGTCCTTGCGCCACCAGGTCGTGGTGACGTCGTCGGGGGCCCGCCGTTCGACCTCGTGGGCGAAGGCCAGCGCCGCCCGGCGGACGTCGGAGAAGCCCCAGCGGGGTTCGATCCGGACGTAGACGTGCAGGCCGCGGCCACCGGAGGTCTTCGGCCAGCCGACCGCACCGAGCTCGTCGAGGATTTCGTGGGCGACGTGCGCAACCCGGCGGACGCGGTCGAAGCCGCAGTCGGGCATCGGGTCGAGGTCGATGCGCCACTCGTCGGGTTTCTCGGTGTCGGCGCGACGCGAGTTCCACGGGTGGAACTCCACTGTGGACATCTGCACGGCCCACGCGACGTGCGCCAGCTCGGTGACGCACAGCTCGTCGGCGTGGCGCCCGTAGCGGGGGAAGTGGACCCGGACCGTCTCCAGCCACGGTGGGGCGCCGTTCGGCACGCGCTTCTGGTGCACCTTCTCCCCGGCCACACCGGACGGGAAGCGGTGCAGCATACAGGGCCGTTCGCGCAGGGCGTTGACGATGCCGTCGCCCACCGAAAGGTAGTAGTTGACCAGGTCGAGCTTCGTCTCGCCGCGGGCCGGGAAATAGACCCGGTCCGGGTTGGAGATCCGCACGGTGTGCGGGCCGACCTCCAGCTCCACGGCCGCCGACTTCTGTGCCATGGCTGAGACGCTAGCTCAAAACGGCCGCTACGGTGGTTCGGTGAGCCTGCCGCCGGACGGTCACGTCCACACCGAATGGTCCTGGGACACGGTCACCGGGTCGATGATCGGCTCGTGTGAGCGGGCGCTGGCGCTGGGGCTGCCGTCGGTGGCGTTCACCGAGCACGCGGACCTGACGCCGTGGCTGATGCCGGAGCCGATCCGGCCGCTGCTGCCGGACCACTTCCGGGTGCGGCTGCGCCCGGACGGCGTCCTGGAGCCACCGGACCTGGACGTTTCCGGCTACCTGGCGTGCGTCGAGGAGTGCCGGTCGCGGTTTCCCGCGCTGCGGATCCTTTCGGGCGTGGAGCTGAGCGAGCCGCACTGGCACCGCCCGCGCGCCGATGCGCTGCTGGCGGCCCACTCGTTCGATCGCGTGCTGGGCTCGGTCCATTCCCTGCCGGGCGACGACGGCCACCACCACGAGCTGAGCGTGGTGTCCGATCGGCCGCCCGGCGAGATTCTGCGCGCCTACCTGACCGAGGTGCTGGGCCTGGTCGAGTCGACGGCGGATTTCGCGGTGCTCGCCCACATCGACTACGCGCTGCGCTCGTGGCCGGCCGAAGGTCCGCCGTTCGTGGCGGAGGACTTCGAAGAGGAGTTCCGGACGGTGCTGCGCGCGCTGGCTTCGAGTGGCCGGGCGCTGGAGGTCAACACGAAGGTGCCCCTGCCGGGCGAGGTGGTGCGGTGGTGGTTCCTGGTGGGCGGCGAGACGGTCGCCTTCGGCAGCGACGCGCACGAGCCGGGCCTGGTCGGCCACGGGTTCGCGGAGGCGGCGGCCCTGGTCGAGTCGTGCGGCTTCCGCCGGGGCCGCACTCCGCACGACTTCTGGCACCGCTGACGGCCGGCTCCGGCGCCAAGCGGCTCAAGGCCACCTTGGGGCGCACGAGCCGGGCGCCAGCCTGAGCCGAGCGGAGCCGGCGATCACGCCAGTGCGTGGCGCCCGTACGCACGGGACTCCGTGCTCTGGTCCAGCAACCGCGCCGCGACCCTGCCGATCGCCGCGTCGAGCTCGGCGCGGTCCGTCGTGGCCCAGTCGCCGAGCCGCGAAGCCAGCCAGTCGTGCCACGCGCGGACCACCTTGGCGAACTCCGCGTGGCCCGCGGCCGTCAGCTCCCAGCCGTCCCGCGTGTAGCGGAGGTGTCCGGTCAGCTCCAGGCGGTTGAACGCCGGTTCCAGCACCGGCGCCGGCACGCCGAAGTGGTCGCCGATTGCCCCCAACGTCGCCGGCGAGCCGCGGCGGCGGCGCAGGTGGACCTGGAGCAGGCACCAGATCCCGCCCTCGTCGAGGTCCGACCCGGCCCGCTGGACGATCGCCGGGGCCATCTCGCGGCGCTCGCGGAAGAACAGCGTGGCCACCGCCCGTTCGAGCTCGCGGTCGTCGGTGCGGGCCTCCGGCATACCGAAGCCGTCGCCGAGGTCCGGGGCCGCCGCGCGGGCCGTGTCGCGCAGCGGGACCTCCTTGAGGAAGAACGCCAGTGCGAACGCGACCAGCCCGACCGGGGCCGCGGCGAGGAACACGACGTGCAGGGAGTCGCTGTACGCCTTGATGACCGGCGCCGACACCGCGTCCGGCAGCGCGTGCAAGGCCGTGGGTACCTGCAAGGCACGCGGGTCGACCCCCGGCGGCACCGGAATCGAGGCCAGGTTCGGCGTCAGCTGGTTCGCGTACACCGTGCCGAAGATCGCCGCGCCGAACGAGCTGCCGATCGAGCGCAGGAACGTCACGCCCGAGGTCGCGACGCCGAGGTCGGCGTAGTCGACGGTGTTCTGCACGGCGATGGTCAGCACCTGCATGCCGAGCCCGATCCCGAGGCCCAGCACGGCCATGTACCCCGACGCCTCCCAGAACCCCGTATCGGCGTCGAGCCGCGAAAGCAGGTAGAGCCCGATCGTCATGCCCGCCGCGCCGGCCAGCGGGAAGATCTTGTACCGCCCGGTGCGGCTCACCGCGTTGCCCGCCGCGATCGACGCGACGAGCAGCGCCAGCACCATCGGCAGCAGCCGCACCCCGGACGTGGTCGCCGAGGTGCCCTGCACGTACTGCATGTACGTCGGCAGGTAGGACAGGGCGCCGAGCATCGCGAAGCCGACGACGAAGCTCATGATCCCGCCGACCGTGAACACCGGGTTCCGGAACAGCCGCATCGGCAGCATCGGCTCCTGCGCCCGCAGCTCGGCGACGACGAACGCCGCCAGCAGCACCACCGAGCCGATCGCCATCCCGACGATCGTCGGCGAGCCCCACGCGTACTGCGTGCCGCCCCAGCTGGTGACCAGCGTCAGGCCGGTCGCCGCGAGGCCGATGAGCAGGATGCCGAGGTAGTCGATGACCGGCTTGACCGCGGCGCGGACGTTCGGCATCGCCGAGGACGCCACCACCAGCACCACGAGCACCAGCGGGATGTTGACGTAGAACGCCCAGCGCCACGACAGGTGGTCGACGAAGAACCCGCCGAGCATCGGGCCGGCCACCGTCACCACGCCGAACACCGAGCCGAGCACGCCCTGGTACTTGCCGCGTTCGCGCAGCGGGACGACGTCGGCGATGAGCGCGGTCGAGGTGACCATCAGCCCGCCGCCGCCGAGGCCCTGCACCGCGCGCCAGACGATCAGCCAGACCATGCTGTCGGCGAACCCGGCGCAGAACGAGCCGATGCCGAACACGATCACCGACAGCTGGAACATCGGCTTGCGGCCGAACAGGTCGCCGAGCTTGCCGACGACCACGGTCATGATCGTCTCGGCCAGCAGGTAGGACGTGACCACCCAGGACAGGTGCCCGGCGCCGCCGAGGTCGCCGACGATGGTGGGCAGCGCGGTCCCGACGATCGTCTGGTCCAGCGCCGCCAGCAGCATCCCGAGCAGCACGGCGCCGAACACGGCGTTGACCCGGCCACGGCTCAGGGCGGGTGGCGCCGCGGCGCCGGGGGTGACCTCCGCGGTGGCCGTCATCTCCCACCCTCCTCGCTCGGCCTCCAAGCTAGTGCGCGGGGTCCACTGTGGATAGCCACCCGTTCCGGTGGTCCGCATGTCCAGGCCGGGTTCAGAGCCGCAGGTGCGCCAGGCTCTCCAAGGCCAGCTGTTCCAGGTGCCCCGCGGCCGCCGCGCTTCCGCCCGCCGCGTGGAACGACGCCGCCACGGTCTCGGCCGCGCGCCGGTACACCGGTTCCGTCAGGACTTCTTCGACCGCCGCCGCGATGCGGGGCGCGTCCGCGCGGCCGAAGCGCAGGCGGACGCCCGCGCCCGCGGCCACCACCTGGGCCGCCACGATCGGCTGGTCGTCGCGGATCGGGGCCACCACCAGCGGCAGGCCGTGCCACAGCGTTTCGCAGACCGTGTTGTGGCCCGCGTGGCACAGCACCGCGTCGACCCGCGACAGCAGCGGCAGCTGCGGAACCCGCGGCCGCACCAGGACGTTCGGCGGGACCTCGCCGAGCACGCCGCCCGGGTCGGCGATCACCGCCCGCGCCGGCATCCCCGCGAACGCCTCCGCCGTCGCGGTCAGGAACCCGGCCCCCGCCGAGGTGTTCGCCGTGCCGAGGGAGACCAGCACGGTCGGCCGGAGCGGATCGAGCCACTCCCACGGGAAGTCGGTCGTGGACGGGCGCGCGCCGAGGGCGGGGCCGACGAGCCGGACCCGCGGCGGCAGGGCGGCCGCGCCGAGCAGTTCGCGGGTGGTGAAGGCGAGCACGCCGTGCGGCGAAAACCGGGGGTCCGCCCCATCCCGGCCGCCGGTGATCCGCGCGCGCAGCCCGTCGAGCAGCGTAGCGACCCACTCCCCGACCTTCGGCATCCCGGCCAGGGGGTCGACCAGCTCGGCCGACGTCGTCGCCGACGTCATCCACGGCAGGCCGCGGGCGTCGGCGAGCAGCCCGCCGGCCAGTGCCTGCTGGTCGGCGACCACGACGTGCGGCTCGAACGCCTCGAGCGCCGCGGCCACGCCGGGCGCCATCGCGTCGGCGAGCGGGACGAGGAAGTCCTGCCAGAGGAAGCGCAACGCCGCCGGGCCTTTGAGCTCGGCTGGTCGCACGGGCAGGTCCGGCGGCACGGCGCACGAAAACACGAGCGCCTCCGGGCCGGCCAGCTGCCACAGCAGCTCGTCGTGGCCCGCCCAGGCGACCTCGTGGCCGCGCGCGGTGAGCTCGGCCGCCACGCCGACGGCCGGGTTGACGTGCCCGACCAGGGGTGGGACGACGAAGAGGAACCGGGCCACTACCGCACCCGCGTCCGCGTGCGCGAGGTGTCGCGGACCCACCCGAAGATCAGCTCGATGAGCTCCGCCGTCCGCTCGACCAGCACCGAGTGCCCCTGATCGGGCAGCACGACGGTGCGGCACCGCTCCAGGTGCGTTTCGAAGTGCGGCACCTGCGCCGACAGCCCGGAGTCGCCGCCGAAGATCGCGAACACCGGGCAGCGCACCGCCGACAGGTCCGCCGCGATCGTCGCGCTGCGCGGGATGTCCTCGGCCAGCGTGGTGGTCTGCAGGATGCGGTTCGCGGCCTTGGACAGCCGCGCGGTGTGCGCGCCGTGGTTGTCGGCGATCCAGCCGATGACCTCGTCGATCGCCAGCCGGGTCTTGGCGTCGGCGAGCCCGTCGGCCATGTGCCGGGTCCACTCCCCGGTCGGGGGTTCGCCCTCGATCACCACGACGCTCGCCACCCGGTCGGGCCGGGCGGCCGCCAGCCCGAAGGCCACCGAAGCGCCGAACGAGTTGCCGACGACGTGCACCGGCCGCGTGACGTCACACGCGTCGAGGACCGCGACGAGGTCGTCGACGAACCGCTCCAGGTGGTACCCGGACGGCGGCCGCGTCGTGCGGCCGTGCCCGCGCAGGTCGTACATCAGCACGTCGAGCCCACGCGCGGCGAAGGCCGGGCCGAGCGTGAAGTAGTAGCTGGCCAGGCTGTCGGTGAGCAGGCCGTGGACGCAGACCACGATCGGCGCGTCCCCGTCGAGCGGCGCGTCCGGGGTGAGCCGCTGGACGTGCACGTCCAGCTCGCCCGCGCGGATCCGGCTCACGCCGTCGCCCGCAGGGAGGCGACGATGTACCGGACGAGCTCGCCGACGGTCAGCGCGATGATCTCGTCCAGGTCGCGCTCGGCGATGAAGGTCGCGAAGTTGACGCGGTCGCCGTAGTGCTCGCGCAGCTGCCCGGACAGCGCCACCAGGTCGACGCTCTCCAGTTCGAGGTCGTCGTGGAAGGTGGTGTCCATGGTGATCTCGGCGTCATCGAGGCCGTACTCCTCGAGCAGTTCCCGCAGCATTTCGCCGAGGCGGGCGAGCACGGTCACCTCGTCCGCCGCCGTGGTCTCGATGCTCATCCGGCTGTCTCCTTCGTCTCTTCGGTCCAGGCGACGACGTAGCGGCGCGGCGGCGCGCCGGGCGGATTTTCGACGTCCGCGCAGCACACGCGGTGGTCGCGGCCGGCGACGCGGACGGTCAGTTCACCCGAGGTCGCCGCGACGACCTCGAAGTCCCGGGGTTCGCCGCGCAGGCCGGTGCCGCGCAGCTTCGCGACGGCCTCCTTCGCGGTCCAGAACCGGGTGAACCAGCGTTCCCGGTCACCGGGCAGGCCGGCGAGCAGAGCCACCTCGGCCGGGCCGAGTGCGGCCTCCACCGTGGACTCCGGCCGCGGCACGACCTCTTCGACGTCGATGCCGCAGGGCCCGTGGCGGGCGATCGCCACGCCGGCTTCGGCGCGGTGCGCCACGGAGATCGTCACCGGCGGCAGCTCCCGGCCGTAGGCGCCGGTCGCGAACGGACGGCCGGCCTCGTCGTTGCCGATGCGCAGCTCGGCGGGGAACATCTCGGGTTCGCCGCGGGCCCAGAGGAACTGGCGGACCGCGTCCTTGGCCGCGATCCGGCCGAGCAGCCACTGGCGCCGCCCGCGTGGTGGACGGCGTTCGTAGGCGTCGCGCTCGGGGCCGGCCAGGTAGTTGCGCATGATCAGCTCGCGGGTGGCCAGGTCCGGCCACTGCTCGCCCACCAGCGCCCAGCCGCCCGGCTGTTCCTTGGACAGCGTCGAGCGCTCGGGGGTGCGGTCGGCCTGCCGGATGTGCGGGGTGCTGTCGAACCGCCGGTCGCGCCAGCCGGTGAACTCGGCCCAGACCCGTCCGTTGTGGACCAGCTGCATGTCCGCGTCGAGGAACTCCTCGGTCAGCCCGGTGATCCGGACCAGGCAGTCCAGGCGCTCCCCCGCTGCCGGCTGCGGGCCGTGGAACCGGATTTCGCGCATGGCGACCGGGAAGACGGTGGTCCGCTCGGGCACGCGGGACATGATCCAGTAGCCGAGCACCTGGCCGACGTTGTCGAGCAGCGCGCCGGGCGCGGCCGGCGTCGTCAGCACGGCCCGCACGTGCCGTTCGCCGACGGCGGTCAGCTCGGTGACGCCCTGGAAGCGCGGGCCGTGGAACATCCACCGGTCGGCGTAGAGCTGCGCCGCCGTGGTCTCGGGCACCTGCTCGGCCGACGCCGGGAACCGCCACGGCGCGGGCGCGCCGGCCGGGTGGTCCGGGGCGAGTTCCACGACGGCCTGCGAGTAGCCGTCGAGGGCCGCGAGCACCCGGCTGTCGCCCTGGGGCCGGACGCGCACCGGCACGGTGACCGCCGGGACCGCCGTGATCCACTGGGTGAGCCGGACGTCGTGCACCGCGACCGCGCGGCGTCCGGGTGCGGCCTGCTCGGCGAACCGCATCAGGTGGTCGATCACCGTGGTGGCCGGGACGACCGGCCAGCGGTCGCCCGGGTCGGCCTGGGGCGGCTGCTTGAAGAAGCAGTGGTCGAGCAGGTACGGCATCGCCTCGATCGAGACGGTGAGGGTGGTGTCCAGCTCCTGCGGCGCCGGCAGGCGGCGCGCCGGTCCGGCGAGCACGGTGGACGCCAGCTCCGCGGTGTCGGTCAGCAGGGCGGCGAACTCGGCGGCGAGGGGGCCTTTCCCGGCCAGCTCGTCCACAGTGGACCTCCGGGTGGCCGGCAACGCGATCCGCGCGCGGACCTGCTCGTCCAGGGAGATCAGGCGGCCGCCGAGGTCGAGCTTGACCGCCTTGGACGCGGCCGGGCGCTCGCCGGGCAGGCGGGTGAAGTCGACGTGACAACCGGGGCTTCGCCCCGGGCCGGGGGCTCCGTCACCCGGAACCGGGCCATCGAGCCCGTCGGCCCACAACGCGGTCGCGACCCGGCGCAGCTGCGCGAGCCCGGGGCGCTGCGCCGAGTGCGCCGCCACGACGAGGTGCTCCTCGCCGTGCAGGGTGTCGCCGACCAGGGAGCCGAGCTGCCCGGCGCCGACCTGGACGAACGCGCGGAACCCGGCGGCGTGCAGCGCCCGCACGAGCGGGCGGAACCGGACCGGCTGCAGCAGGTGCCGCACGAACAGCTCGCGGACCTCGGCTTCACCGGCCGGGTATTCCGACACCGTGGTCGCCGACCAGAGCGGCAGGTTCGGCGGGTGCAGGGTGAAGCGCTCGGCCGCTTCGCGGATCGGGTCCAGGTACGGCCGCAGCATCGGGGTGTGGAAGCCGGACCGGAAGGGCAGCACCTGCGCCACGATCCCCGCGTCCCGGAACCGCTGCACGAGCGCGCCGACCGCCGCTTCCGGCCCGCAGATCATGGCCTGGTTCGGGGAGTTGTCGTGGGAGAGGACGACGTCCGCGCGCCCGGCCAGCTCCTCCAGCACCCGGGGTGCGGGTGCGCCGATCGCGGCGAAGGCGAGCCCGGGGACGACGAGCGCGTCCGGGTCGAACCCGGCCAGGAAGGCGTCGACCTCTTCCTCGGCGTGCACGCCGGCCACCGCCATCGCCGTCCATTCGCCCAGGCTGTGCCCGGCGACGGCGTCCGGCGTGACGCCGATCCGGCCGAGGGCGGCGTGCAGCAGCCTGCCCAGCTCGAACACCGCGGCGCCCTGCCGTCCGACGTCACCGACCTCGACATCCGCGTGCCGCCAGGGCAGGCCGAAGTGGCGGGCGACGTCACCGCAGTTCAGGGTGAGTTCCGACTCCAGGCCGGGGAAGACGAACGCGATCTTGCCGCCGCCCGGCCCGAGCAGGGGGCGGTCGGTGAACCACACGTCGTTGCGGCCGCGCCAGGCGCGGCCCCGCGCCAGCACCTTCCTGGCCAGGGCCAGGCGCTTCTCCGTCGGGTCGACGATGCCGAGCCGGACCGGCCCGTCGCCGGTCTCCCGGGCCCCGGGCCGGTCGAACTCCTCCCGCAGCGCGTCGAGGGTCGGCGCGGCGAGCCGCAGCACGCGTTCGGGCTCGCGCACCGCGACCGGCTTCGCGCGGCCCGGTGCCTGCTCCAGGACGACGTGGGCGTTGATCCCGCCGAAGCCGAACGCGTTGACCCCGGCGCGGCGCACCGGCGCGTCCCACGGCTCGGCCGCGGCCAGAGTGGAGAAGCGGGTTCGCGCCAGCGCCGGGTGCGGGTCGTCGCAGTGCAGCGTGGGCAGCAGGACGCCGTGGTGCACGGCCAGGGCCGCCTTGACGAGCCCGGCGACGCCCGCCGCGGGCATCGTGTGGCCGATCATCGACTTGACCGAGCCCAGAACGGCGGAGCCCGCACTTCCGAACACCGTCGCGAGGGTCGCCAGTTCGGCCGCGTCGCCGGCCGGGGTGGCGGTGCCGTGCGCCTCCAGCAACCCCAGGGAGTCCGGGGCGGCCGGGTCCAGGCCCGCCGCGGCCCACGCCTGGCGGACGGCCCGGACCTGGCCACCGGAGTCGGGGCTGGCCAGGCTGGCGGTCCGCCCGTCGGAGGCGACGCCGGTGCCGGTGATCACGGCGTAGACGCGGTCGCCGTCGCGCTGGGCGTCGGCGAGGCGCTTGAGGACGACGACACCGGTGCCTTCGCCGATCAGCACGCCGTCGGCGTCGCGGTGGAACGGCCGGATCCGCTCGGACGGCGACAGCGCGCCGAGCTGGTTGAACACGCTCCAGAAGGTGATGTCGTGGCAGTGGTGCACCCCGCCGGCGAGGACGACGTCGCAGCGGCCGGTGGCCAGCTCCCGCACGGCGTGGTCGACGGCGATCAGCGAAGACGCGCACGCGGCGTCCACCGTGTACGCCGGGCCGCGCAGGTCGAGGCGGTTGGCCAGCCGCGACGCGGCCAGGTTGGGCACCAGCCCGATCGCGGACTCGGGCGCCTCGGGGCCGAGCTGGTCGGTGAAGGCCTGCCGGACGGCGTCGAGCCGGTCCGCGTCCAGGTCCGGCAGCAGCTCGCCGAGGGTGCGGACGAGCTGGCTCGCGGTGCGGACGCGCTGGTCGAGGCGGACCAGCCCCGGCGTCAGGTAGCCGCCGCGGCCGAGCACGACGCCGACCTTGGAGCGGTCGGCGGGCAGGCGGTCCGCGCCGCCCGCGTCCGCGACGGCCTGCGCCGCGACCCGCAGCGCGATCAGCTGGTCGGGCTCGGTGGCGGACACGGAGTTCGGCATGATCCCGAAGCCGGTGACGTCCACTTCGGCCAGTTCGTCGACGAACCCGCCGCGCCGGCAGTAGAGCCGGTCGGCGCGGCGCTGCTCGTCCGGCGCGTAGTGCGCGCCGTCCCACTTCCCGGGCGGCACCTCGGTGATCGCGTCGACGCCGCCGGCGAGGTTGCGCCAGTAGCTCGCCAGGTCGGGGGCGCCGGGCAGCAGCACCGACATCCCGACGATGGCCACGGGCTGGGGGGCCACGGGCTGGGGCATCCGCGTCACCAGCCCGAGGCGGTGTGGACGACGGCGCCGGTGTCGGCGCGGCCCCACGCCAGCTCGCGCAGCAGGCCGAGGGTGCCCTCCTCCGGGTCGATCAGCGCGATGCCGCGGCGGGCGTAGTCGCGCATCAGCTCGGGGGTCACCATGCCGTCGTGGTCGCCGGTCGGGGCCCACGGTCCCCAGTGGACGGTCACCGCGCGCCCGGCGGGCCACCGGTGCCCCAGCGCCTCGAGAGCGTCGTTGGCGGCGGCGTAGTCCGACTGGCCGCGGTTGCCGAGCGCCGCGGCGATGCTGCCGAACAGGACCACGAACTTCGGCTCGTCGGGCAGGTCGGCGGTCGCCTCCAGGAGCGTACGGGCGCCGTCGACCTTGGTGCCGTACACGCGGTCGAACGATTCCGGCGTCTTCTCGGCGACGAGCTTGTCCTCGATCACGCCGGCCGCGTAGACGATGCCGTCCAGGCGGCCGTGCTCGGCGTGGATCTCCTTGACCGCGCGGTGCACGGCTTCGGCGTCGAGCATGTCGACCGACTGGTAGCGCACCGGGCTGCCGAGGGCTTCGAGCTTCGCCAGGGTCTGCCGGACTTCGCGTTCGCCCTGGATCCGGCGGACCGTCCGTTCGATCTCGGCGGGGCTCTTCAGCCCGGCGCCGATCAGGGCGGTGCGGAGGTCCTTGGCCGTCCTCGCCTGCGGGTATTCGTCTTGTGCCGTGGGCACCGGCGTCCGGCCGAGGAGTTCGATCCGGCAGCGGGCGGCGCCGGCCAGGGTCACCGCGAACCGGGCGGTGATGCCCTTGGCGCCCCCGACGAGCAGGACGACCGAGTCGCGGTCCAGGCCGATCGCGGCCGCTTCGGCCGCACCGTCGCCCGCCGGGCCCGCGCCGCTGCTGCCGAGCGGGCCGAGGCCCTGCTCGGTCAGCCGGAAGCCCTTCCGGTGACCGCCTTCCCGCCGGACGACCGGCTCGCGGTCCACTGTGGACAACTCGGCGACGAAGGCCGCCGCCTGTGCTTCGGGCGTCTCACCCGGGGACAGCTCGACCACGCGGGTGAGCGTGTCCGGGTATTCGCGGGCGAGGCTGCGGTGGAAGCCGCGCAGGCCCTCGCCGGGCCCGGCGGTCAGCAGCCAAGCGGGCTTGGCGGCGAGGGCGGCCTGGTACCGGGGGAAGGCGGCGGGCAGCACCGGGCGGGCGTCCGGGAGGTGCAGGACCCCGTCGAACCCGGCGCGGACGTCGTCGGCGAGCTCGGCGGTCGCGCCCAGCCCGCTCAGGCGGGTCCGGACGGCCTCGGCGAGGGGGCCGTGGCCGAGGATGAGGAACTTCCGGCCGGTGACCTCGGGAGTCCCGGCGGGAGCGAGGTCGACTTCGGCCGTGACCAGTCGTTTCGGCGCGACGATCAGCGGCGCGGGCTCGGCCGGGACCGCCGACGCAGGCGCGGCGGAGGTATCCGGCTTCGCGCCGCCGACGAGTTCGGCGATCGCCGCCGCCGTGCGGGCCTTGGCGAGTTCTTCGACGTCACCGCCGGTGTCGAGGTTCAGGCGCGTCGCGAGTTCCCCGGCGATCTCGGCCCGTTTGATCGAGTCGATGCTGAGGTCGGCTTCCAGATCGAGGTCCGGCTCGATCATCTCCACCGGATACCCGGTCCGCTCCCCGATCACCTCCACCACGGTCTCCAGCACCGAGGTGGCCTCCGGCGCAGCGGGCGCGGGGCGTTCGTCCCCGATCAGCGCGGCGATCGCCGCGGCCGTGCGAGCCTTGGCGAACTCCTCGACGTCCCCACCGGCCAGCCCCAGCCGGGACGCCAGCTCACCCGCGATCTCAACCCGCTTGATCGAATCCACGCTCAGGTCGGCTTCCAGATCGAGGTCCGGCTCGATCATCTCCACCGGATACCCGGTCCGCTCCCCGATCACCTCCACCACGGTCTCCAGCACCGAGGTGGCCTTCGGTGCAGCTGACGCAACCAAGGCCGCCCGGGGTGCAGCTGACGCAACCAAGGTCACCTCGGGGTGCTCGACGACCGGCACCGTGATCGGTGCCGGGACCTGGGCGGGGGCGCCGGTGCCGAGGAAGCCGAGGAGCACGTCGCGCTGGGCCGCGACCATCTCGCGGCTGGTGCGCAGGAAGTCCGCGACCATCGCCTCCGACGTCGCCGCCTGCGGGGCCGCCGCGGACACGCCGAGCGAGATCCGTTCGGCCGGGCGGAGGGCGCCGGCCGGGATCGTGCCGTCCGCGGTGCGGAGCAGGTGGCCGTCGACCGTCCATCCGGGACGCTTCGGCCGCGGCGCCGTCGTCGCGTCGACCGCGTCGCGGCCGCGGAACAGCCAGCCGGTTTCGACGTTCACCCCGGACACCGCCAGCTGCGCCAGCGCGCCGAGGAAGCCCGGCAGGCCACGGCGGCCCGGCTGTTCGAACCCGACCGTCCGGTGCGGCCGGTCACCGAGGATGGCGGCGACCTGCTTGGCCAGCACCGCACCGGGGCCGGCTTCGACGAACACCCGGGCCCCGGCCGCGTACATCGCCTCGACCTGCTCGACGAACCGGACCGGCGCGCCGAGCTGCGCGGCCAGTTCGCCGCGGATCGCGTCCGGGTCGGCCGGGTAGGGCCCGGCCGTCCGGTTGCCGTACACCGGGACGGCGGGCCGCACGACGCCGATCGCGTCCAGGACGCGGCCGAAGGCTTCCCCGGCGGGAGCGACCAGCGGGCTGTGGAACGCGCACGCGACCGGGATCCGCTTGGCGCCGAGCCCGGCGGCGCGCAGGTGCCCGACCGCGGCCTCGACGTCGGCGGTGGGCCCGGAGATCACCGTCTGCCGGGGCGAGTTGTGGTTGGCCAGGACGACGGAGGCGAGCCCGGCGTCGGCGAGGGCCTTCCCGGTCTCGGCGGCTCCGGCGGCGACCGCGGCCATCGCTCCGGGGTCCCCGGCGGGCACCGCGTCGACGATCGCGCCGGCCCGGGCGTGGCTGGCGTGCAGCAGGGCTTCCGGGGTGAGCGCGCCGGCCGCGGCCAGCGCCACCAGTTCGCCGTAGCTGTGGCCGCCGACCATCGCGGGCCGCACGCCGGCGCGGCGCAGCAGCCGGAACGCCGCCAGCCCGGTGACGCCGAGCGCGGGCTGGGCGACGCGGGTGTCCGTGACGCGCCCGGCCAGCGCCTGCCGCGCCTGCTCCCCGAACACCGCCGGGCCGAAGACGACGTCGGCCGTCGCCGGGTCCAGGCGCAGATACCGCTGCAGCTCGGGGAAAGTGACGAACAGCTCGGCGAACATGCCCGGCCGCTGACTGCCCTGGCCGGGGAACAGCACCGCGACGGCGCCCGGTTCGTCCGCACCGGCGCGGTACACCCCCGGGGCGTCTTTTTCGGACAGCGCCCGTCCGTCCAGTGCCTGCCGCAGCAGCCGGGTCAGTTCGTCCACAGTGGACGCGACGACGGCGAGGCGGATCCGCCCGCCCGCGGCTTCGGTGCGCCGGGACGCGCCGAGCGCCAGGTCGCGCAGCCGCCACGGCTCCCGGCCCGCCGGGACCTCCGTGGCCAGCTCCAGCAGGGTTCGCGCCGCGGCCTCCGTCGGGAAGGTGAACAGTTCCGCGGGCCATTCGTCCGCCGCCTGCGCGGGCGGCACGCCGTCGTGCGCGCCGAGCACCACGTGGAAGTTGGTGCCGCCGAAGCCGAAGGCGCTGACCCCGGCGAGCCGGTCGGCCGGCGGCGCGGGCCACGGCTGCGCCGCCGACTGGAACACGAACGGGCTGCTCTCCGGATCCCACGCCGGGTTCGGCGAAGAGAGGTGCAGCGTCGGCGGTTTGACGCCGGTGTGCAGGGCCAGTGCGGCCTTGATCAGCCCGGCCAGGCCCGCGGCGCACTTGGTGTGCCCGATCTGCGACTTCACCGAGCCGATCGTGCACCCGCCGGGCGCGGCGCCGGCCTCGGTGAACACCTTCGTCAGCGTGCCGAGCTCGGTCCGGTCGCCGACGACGGTGCCGGTGCCGTGCGCCTCGACGAGCCCGACGCGCGCGGGCGAGACGCCGGCGTTGCGGTAGGCCCGGGTCAGCGCGGTGTGCTGGCCTTCGGGCCGGGGCGCGGTCAGGCCGAGCGCGCGGCCGTCCGACGCCGCGCCGACGCCCTTGATCACGGCGTAGACCCGGTCGCCGTCGCGTTCGGCGTCGGCGAGGCGCTTCAGCGCGACGCACGCGACGCCTTCACCCAGCGCGATGCCGTCGGCCGCGCTGTCGAACGTCGCCGACCGCCCGGTCGGCGAGAGGGCGTGCGCCGAAGCGAACAGCAGGTAGTCGTGGATGCCGTTGTGCAGGTCCGCACCGCCGCAGAGGACGAGGTCGCTGGTGCCGGCGGTCAGTTCCTTGCAAGCGACGTCGACCGCGGTCAGCGACGACGCGCACGCGGCGTCGACGGTGTAGTTCGCCCCGCCCAGGTCGAGCCGGTTGGCGATCCGCCCGGCGATGACGTTCGCGAGCACGCCGGGGAAGGAGTCCTCGGTGATCCGCGGCAGCCGTTCGTCCAGTTCGGACGGCAGTTCGCCCACATAGGACGGCAGCACCGTGCGCAGGCTCATCGCGTTCGACAGGTCACTGCCCGCTTCGGCGCCGAACACCACCGAAGTCCGGGCCCGGTCGAAGGCGCGGCCGGCGTAACCGGCGTCGGCCAGCGCGCGGTGCGCGGCCTCCAGGGCCAGCAGCTGCACGGGTTCGATGCTGGCCAGCGACGACGGCGGGATGCCGTACTTCAGCGGGTCGAAGCCGATCTCGGGCAGGAACCCGCCCCAGCGCGACGGCGTCCGCTCCCCCTGGCCTTGCGGGTTGTAGTACAGGGCGGTGTCCCAGCGCTGCGGTGGCACCTCGGTGACCGCGTCGGCGCCGGCCAGGATGTTCGCCCAGAACGCGGCCAGGTCGGGAGCCTGCGGGAACATGCAGGCCATTCCGACGATCGCGATGTCCAGCGGCGCCGGGGCCGCCGGTTCCGCCTCGGCGACGCCGAATTCGGCGGCCCGCGCGCGCAGGAACGCGTTCGCGCCCGCACCCACCGAGTGGTGCAGGTCGGCGATCGTGGTGACGGCCGAGCGCAGCACGGCGACTTCGCCCGCCATGAACATGCCTTCGGTGAGCTGGCGGTCTTCGCCGACGTCCCGCAGTTCGGCGCCGACGCGCTCGATGCCCTTGCTCGCCAGGCGAAGCCGCCCGACGTTCAGCTCTTCCAGCCGCTCCCACGCCTCCCGGCTCGGCACGCCGCGTTCGGCGAGCTCCGCCTTGATCGCCGCGTACTCCTCGGTGAACGGGCTGCGGACGCAGCGGGTGGCGTGGCCGGGCGCGGTTTCGAGGAGGTCGGTGTGTTCGGCTTCCAGGAGCCGGCGCTGGAACAGCGGGAGCACGGCGCCCGCGTCGACGGCTTCGCGGGTGAAGAGGTAGGCGGTGCCCATCAGCACCCCGATCGCCGCGCCCCGCGCGGCCACCGGGGCGGCGAGGGCGGCCACCATCGCGGCCGAACGCTCGTCGTGGATGCCGCCGGCGAACAGCAGCTGCAGGTCCGCGGCCGCGTCGGGGGTGGCCGCGAGGAAGTCGGCGAGCACGCCGAGCTGGGCTTCCCACAACGGGAAGCTGGTGCGCGGGCCGACGTGGCCACCGCACTCGGAGCCTTCGAAGACGAACTTGCGCGCGCCCGCCTCGAGGAACTGCTTCAGCAGCCCGGGTGAGGGCACGTGGAGGAAGGTGGCGATGCCGGCGGCCTCCAGGGCCGCGGCCTGGGCCGGGCGGCCGCCCGCGATGATCGCGTGGGTGGGCCGCAGCTCGCGGATCACCGCCAGCTGCGCGGCCTTGACGTCGTCGGCGGCGAACCCGAGGACACCGACGCCCCAGGGCGCGTCGCCGACGGCTGCCCGGGTCCGTTCCAGGACGTCCCGGGTTTGCTCCGGGCCGGACAGGGCCAGCGCGATGAACGGCAGGGCCCCGCTCGCGGCGACTTCGGCCGCGAACGCGGGCTGGTCGCTGACCCGGGTCATCGGGCCCTGCGCGATCGGCAGCGCCGTGCCGAACGCGCGGCTGCCCGCGCTGCCGGGGCCCAGCACCGCGTCCGGAACGCGCAGAGCTTCCCCGACGCCCTCGGCCAGGCCACGCACTGCCGCGGTGACCGTGCCCCAGCGGTCGCGGAACCGGGTGGCGAGGAAGACGTCCTGGCCCGCTTCGATCGGCTCGGTACCCCGCCGGGCCAGCACGCGGACGCCGTCGACGACGGCCGTTTCCGAACCGTCGAGGCCGGTGACGGCGGTGGTGAGGGCCGACGGCAGTTCGGCTTCCGGCAGCAGGGCGAGCTGGGTGTCGACGACGACGCCGGCCGCGCCACCCGCGACCGCGGCCGCGGCGGTGTGCGGCCCGATGCCGCCCGCCGCCCACACCGGGACATCGAGAGCGTCGTCGGCGAGCAGGGCCTGCAGCAGCACGAAGGTGCTCAGTTCCCCGGTCGGGCCGCCGCATTCGTGCCCGCGGGCGATCAGGCCGTGGGCGCCGGCGGCGACCGCCCGTCCGGCCGCCGCGCGGGAGGTGACCTCGGCCAGCACGCGGCGGCCCGGGAAGTCCCGCGCCGTGCACGGCGCGTCTTCGGTCAGCACCACGGTGGTCGCGGCTTCGGGCAGGTCCGCGTCCGCGGGGCGCGCGAGCCGGACCCCGAACGCCGGGATGCCCCATTCCGCCAGCAGGGCGAGTTCTTCCGCGGCCGCGCTGTCCCCGGTGGTCAGGTCGAGCACACCGAGCCCGCCCCCGCGCACGGCGGCCGCGACCCCGCGCGCCGACGGCCATCGCAGCGGCGACACGGCGACGACCAGCTCGGCCGGCACGGAGTCGTCTTTCGAGAGACGCATGGGAACTCCCGCTACGCACGAAAGGGTGATGGGTAACGGGGTGTACTTAAGCGGGTTCCTTCCGTGCCGTCAACAACCCACCGCGATTTCATAGCCGGAGTTCAGAAAATTCGGGATCGACCAGGCCGACGGCGCAAGAATTTAACGTCGCCGTCACGTTCCTCCTCCGGTACGCGGCACGCCGATTGCCTTGCCCGGCGGCCCGGACGCTTCCACGGCGTGGCCCACCCGGCACGCGCCGCCGGACGGCGCAAGCCATCCCGCCTGGTGGACGCGCGACCGTTGCCCGATCCGGACCACGCCGACCGTAGGGTCCGGCGTTTCCCCGCCACCACCACGACGTATCCCGTCGGTAAACCCGGCGTTCGGAGCGCTTCAGTTCGGCCACCACACCAGACCCTCCTTCCCGGGTTATCGCCGACGATTAGCGGCCCATTTCCGAGCCGCGAGAGAATGGACCGAAGAATACGGAGTGTGATCTCGCGCGGGCCCGGAAGTCCACTGTGGAATGCTCGCGCGCCGGGGTTCTCGGTGCTCACACGACCACGAACGGGGACGCCGAGGGCGGCCGGCGCCCGTCCGTCACCCCGCCGGGCGCGACGGGCGGTATTCGGGCGACCACCTTCGGTGCCCCGGCCGACGGGACCGGGAGCCGATGATCGAAATTTTCCGTCACCCTGTTACAAGCCTTTCCTGAGAAGAAGCTGAAGACATTTCAGGTACCCATGAGTAGTACTAGACAGTAGGTCTAAGCTTGGACTGTTCGTCCAGACTTGGAGGTGGCGGTGGAGTACTGGTACACCGACGAGCGGTCAGGGGCGCGCTACCCCGCCGACCCGCTGCGCTGGCGCGGCGACGACGGCGCTCCGTTGACCGTCGCCCCCTTGGCGGGCCTGCGCCCGGACCAGGTCGACACCGGGATCCGCTCCCTCTGGCGGTACCGGGCCGCGCTGCCCGGCGACCTGGGCCCGGTCTCGCTCGGCGAGGGCTGCACCCCGCTGCTGCCGCGGACCTGGGGCGGCGCCGACGTCCGGTTCAAGCTGGAATGGTTCAGCCCGACCGGCAGCTTCAAGGACCGCGGCTCCAGCGTCATGATCTCCGCACTCGCCGGCGCCGGGGTCCGGGAACTGCTGGAGGACAGCTCCGGCAACGGCGGCTCGTCGGTGGCCGCCTACAGCGCCGCGGCCGGGATCGCGGCGACCGTGCTGGCGCCCGAAGGGACGTCGCCGGCGAAGGTCCTGCAGACCCGCGCGTACGGCGCGGCCGTCGAGCTGGTGCCGGGCACCCGCGACGACACCGCCGCCGAAGCCGTCCGCCGCTCCGGCCGCACCACCTACGCCAGCCACAACTGGCACCCGTTCTTCCTGCAGGGCACCAAGACCCTCGCCTACGAGCTGTGGGAAGACCTCGGCTTCCGCGCGCCGGACGCCGTCGTCACCGTCGCCGGCGCGGGCAGCATCGTGCTCGGTTGCGACCTCGGGTTCGGGGAGCTGCTGGCCGCGGGGTCGATCACGCGGCGCCCGCGGCTGCTCGTCGCACAGCCGCGGAACTGCTCCCCGATCGACGCGGCCTTCCACGACCGACCCGGGTTTGAGCACTTCGCCCCGACCGTCGCCGAAGGGACGGCGATCCGGCAGCCGGTGCGGCTGCCGGAGGTCGTCGCGGCGATCCGGCGCTCGGGCGGCGACACCGCCGCGATCGGCGAAGACGCCATCGCCGCGGCCGCCCGCCGCCTGGCGGCCCTCGGCCTCTACGCGGAGCCGACCAGCGCGACGGCTGCCGCGGCCATCGACGTGTTCCGCGACCGCGGCGCGATCCGTCCCGGCGAAACCACCGTCGTCGTGCTCACCGGATCCGGGCTGAAGGCGGCGGACAAGCTGCGGGAGCTGATCGGATGACCGAGGACGAGCTGCTCCTGCGCGAAGCGGAGAAGATCGCCCACGCCGTCGGGCGGATGTTCCCGGGCCTGTGCGAGGTCGTGCTGCACGACCTGCGCGAGCCGGCCCACGCCATACGCGCGATCGAAGGCGGCCTGTCCGGGCGTGCGGTCGGCGACCCCGCCACCGAGCTGGGCCTGGCCCGGATCGCCGACCCGGCGTTCCCCGACGTGCTGCAGAACTACCCGAACCGCTTCCCGGACGGCCGCCCCGCGAAGAGCACGTCGATCGGCATCCGCAACTCGGGCGGCGAGTACGTCGCGGCGCTGTGCCTCAACCTCGACGTCTCCCTGCTCGGCTCGGCGGCGCACGCCCTGACCCGGCTGGCCCGCACCGACGAACCGGCCCCGCTCACCGAGTCGCTGCGCGCCCGCACCGGCGACGAGCTGCGCGCCCTGGTCGAGGACTACGCCACCGAGCGCGGCCACACCCCGCGCAGCCTGCCGGCGGCCGCGAAGAAGGAACTGGTGCGGTCGCTGAAGGCGCGGGGCTTCCTGGAGCTGAAGAACGCGGTGCCGGCGCTGACCGACCTGCTCGGGATCTCGCGGGCCAGCGTCTACAACTACTTGCGCTGACTCAGAACACCGACCAGCCGGTCAGCGTGGTGAACCGGTCGAGCGCGGCGACCCCGGCGACGGAGTTGCCGCGCGCGTCCAGTCCCGGGCTCCAGACGCAGACCGCGCACCGGCCCGGGACGATCGCGACGATGCCGCCGCCCACGCCGCTCTTGCCCGGCAGGCCGACGCGGTAGGCGAACTCGCCCGCCGCGTCGTAGGTGCCGCACGTCAGCATCACCGCGTTGATCCGCTTCGCCGCGCTGAGCCCGAGCAGCCGGGAGCCGTCGTTGCGGACGCCGTGCCGGGCCAGGAACAACGCCGAGCGCGCGACGTCGCCGCAGCTCATCGCGATCGAGCACTGGCGGACGTACTGGTCCAGCACCTCGGGCACCGGGTGGCGCATGTTGCCGTAGGAGGCCATGAAGTAGGCGAGGGCGCGGTTGCGGTCGGCGTGTCCCGCCTCCGACGCCGCCACCTCGGGGTCCACGGCGATGTCCGCGTGGCCGCTCTCCTGGCGGAGGAACGCGAGCAGCGCGTCCGCCGCGTCGCCGTGGCGGGCGAGTTCGTCGGTCACCACCAGCGCACCCGCGTTGATGAACGGATTCCGCGGAATGCCGTCCTCGTGTTCCAGCTGCACCAGCGAATTGAACGGGTCGCCCGACGGTTCGCGGCCGACCCGGGCCCACACGCCGTCGCCGCGCGAAAGCGTCAACGCGAGGGTGAACACCTTGGACATGCTCTGCACGGAGAACGGGCGCTCCCAGTCGCCGACGCCGTGCACCGCACCGTCCACTTCGGCCACCGCCATGCCGAACCGGCCCGGCTCGACCCTGGCCAGCGCGGGAATGTAGTCCGCGACGGCGCCGCGGCCCACCTCCGGCGCGACGTCGTCGGCGATCCGGTCCAGCAGCGCCGCGAGATCCACGGGCCGTAGCGTAGAAGGCACCCCCGGCCGGACGGCGGGCACCCCCGTGTCCACTCGAAACCGGGCACAGTGGACGAAATCCGCGGGTGATCTCCGGCACACGTTAAGCCTTTCTTAGGCCGCTTGGTGACTTGCCGCACACGCTCTAGCGTCTGGCAACCATGGATTCCTCGCTGCTCACCGAAACCGGTGAAAGCTACTCGAAAGCACTGGGCAACCGCCAAGTGCAGATGATCGCCATCGGCGGCGCGATCGGTGTCGGGCTGTTCCTCGGCGCCGGCGGCAAGCTCCACCAGGTCGGGCCGTCGCTGGTCTTCTCCTACGCGATCTGCGGGGTGGCTGCCTACTTCGTGATGCGCGCGCTCGGCGAACTCGTCCTGCACGAGCCCAGCTCCGGCAGCTTCGTCACCTACGCGCGGAAGTTCATCGGGCCGTGGGCCGGGTTCGCGTCCGGCTGGATGTACTGGGTGAACTGGGCGATGACCGGGATCGCGGAGATCACCGCGGTCGCCATCTACGTGCACAAGTGGCTGCCGGACGTGCCGCAGTGGCTCACCGCGCTGATCGCACTGGGCGTCCTGCTGGCGGTGAACCTGCTGTCGGTGAAGGTGTTCGGCGAACTGGAGTTCTGGTTCTCGGTGGTCAAGGTGCTGGCCATCGTCGTCTTCCTGGTCACCGGCGCCGGCCTGGTGCTGACGGGCGCCGACATCGGCGGCACACCCGCCGGCGCGCACAACCTGACCGGCCACAGTGGACTCTTCCCGGCGGGCATCGGCGTCGCGCTGATGACGCTGCAGGCGGTCATCTTCGCCTACTCGGCCATCGAGGTCGTCGGCATCGCGGCCGGCGAAACGAAGAACCCGCGCCAGGTGCTCCCGAAGGCGATCAACGGCGTGGCCTGGCGGATCGGCGTGTTCTACGTCGGGTCCGTGCTGCTGCTGGCGATGCTGCTGCCGTGGCCGTTCTACAGCGGCGACGAGAGCCCGTTCGTCACCGTGTTCAGCCGGCTCGGCATCCCGGGCATCGGCGACGTGATGAACGCGGTGGTCCTCACCGCGGCGCTGTCCAGCGTCAACTCCGGCCTGTACTCCACCGGCCGGATCCTGCGTTCGCTGGCCGAAAAGGGCGAAGCGCCGTCGTTCGTCAGCAGGATGAGCCGCCGGCAGGTGCCCTACGGCGGCATCCTGTTCACCTCGGTCGCCTACGTGCTGGGCGTGGTGCTCAACTACCTGGTGCCGAAGGAGGCGTTCGACATCGCCATCGCGATCGCGTCGCTCGGCGTGATCAGCACCTGGGCGACGCTGATCTTCTGCCAGCTGCGCCTGCGCCAGGCCGCCCTGCGCGGCGAGCTGGAACGCCCGTCGTACCGGATGCCGTGGGCGCCCTACAGCGGCTGGGCGACGCTGGCGTTCCTGGCCGTGGTGGTGGTCCTGATGGGCTTCTCCGACGGCGCCGAGAAGATCGCGTTTTCCTCGATCCCGGTGCTGGCCGTGGTGCTGGCCGTCGGCTGGCGCGTGATCTCGAAGCGCCGCGAACGCACCCCTCTCGGGTAACAAAAGGAGGCGACACTCGCGCCGAACTCGTATCTCGTGTCGATCGCTCCGGTATGGCCGGACGGCGGGGTTCGGGGTGCGGGCGGGCATACTCAGCGGGTGTCTTCGAGCAGCACGGAACCCCGGCGGGTGACGATCCACGACGTCGCGCGCATCGCCGGGGTCTCCCGGCAGACGGTGTCGCGGGCACTGAACGACAAGGCCGAGATCGACGGCTCGACCAAGCAGCGCGTCCTCGACGCCGCCCGCGAGCTCGGGTACCGCCCGAGCCGCTTCGCCCGCGGCCTGGTCCGGCCGGACACCACCACGATCGGCCTGGTGGTGCCGGACCTGCTCAACCCGTTCTTCACCGAGGTCGCCTCCGGTGCGCTGCAGGCGGCCCGGGCGCGCGGCTGGCACGTGGTCGTCTACGACACCGCCGACGACCCGGAGCAGGAACTCGCCACGCTCCGGGTGATCGGCACCCAGGTCGACGCGGTCGTCGGCTACTTCAGCCGGTCCGACGAGGACCTCGACCGCCTCACCGCCGGCATCCCCGTGGTGCTGCTCGGCCGCGAACCGCACACCCCGCGGTTCAGCGCCATCTCGATCGACGGCGAGGACGGCGTCCGCGAAGCCGTCGCCCACCTCGCCGGACGCGGGCACCGGCGGATCGGGATGCTCGACGGCCACCCCGGCCCGAGCGTCCGCCGCCGGTGGTTCCTGCAGGCCGCCGCCGAATGCGGGGTTCCGGTGCACCCCGGCTGGATCACGCGCGCCGCCCAGACCGTCGACGGCGGGGGTGCGGCGCTGGCCACCCTGCTCGCCGCCCACCCCGACGTCACCGCCGTGTTCGCCTTCAACGACGTGATCGCCATCGGCGCCCTGCGCGAGGCGCGCCGGTTCGGCCTGCGCGTGCCCGCCGACCTCGCGGTGATCGGGTTCGACGGGCTGGCGCTCGGCACCCTCGTCGAACCGGAGCTCTCCAGCGTCGCGATCGACACCCGCGCGCTCGGTGCGCTGGCCGTCGACCAGGCGGCGCGGCTCGTGACCGGTGCCGCGCCCCTCGAACCCGGCGAGCTGGTCGTCCGCGCCGCGCTCCACCTGCGCGAATCCGCCTGATCCCTTGACACCCCGGCGCCCGGCCACGCACACTGCCGAGCGTCCCGTGAACGTTCACGGGAGCGCTCACGGGCTCGGGAGGACGCCATGTCGTACGTCGAAGACCCCGGCCCCGGCCGCGGTTCGCTGCCCCCGCGCGCGGCCTTCACCTCCGATGCCGCGTCGCTGTCGCTGAACGGCAGCTGGCGGTTCCGGCTGTCGCCGAGTCTCGCGGCCGCCCCGCCCGGCGTCGAGCGCGACGGCTTCGACGACTCCGCGTGGGGCGAGCTGCCGGTGCCGTCGCTGTGGCAGCTGCACGGCCACGGGCGCCCGGCCTACACGAACGTGCCCTACCCGTTCCCGGTCGACCCGCCGCACGTGCCGTCGGACAACCCGACCGGAGACCACCGCCTGCGGTTCGACCTGCCCGCGCGCTGGCCCGCCGGGCCCGCCGTGCTGCGCTTCGACGGGATCGACTCGTGCGGCCGGATCTGGCTCAACGGCACCGAACTCGGGGTCACCAAGGGCAGCAGGCTGCCGTCGGAGTTCGAGGTGGGACCGCTGCTGCGGCCGGCGGGCAACGTCCTCGTGGTGCGCGTGCACCAGTGGTCGGCCGGCAGCTACCTCGAAGACCAGGACATGTGGTGGCTGTCGGGGATCTTCCGCGCCGTCACCCTGCTCGCCCGCCCGGACGGCGGCATCGGCGACTACTGGATCCGCGCGGACTACGACCACACCACCGGCCTGGGCACGGTCCGCGTCGAAACCGGACCGGACGTCGTGCTGGACATCCCCGAACTGGGCGTCACCGGGCACCCGGCCGGGGAACCGCTGGAGCTGCCGGTCGAGCCGTGGAGCGCCGAGACCCCGCGGCTGTACGAGGGCACGCTGGCCACCGCGGCGGAGCGGGTGCCGGTGCGGATCGGGTTCCGGACGGTGACCGTCGAGGACGGGCAGCTCAAGGTCAACGGCCGCCGGCTGCTGCTGCGCGGGGTGAACCGCCACGAGCACGATCCGCGCACCGGGCGCGTGGTGCCGCCGGAGACCGCGCTGGCCGACGTGCTGCTGATGAAGCGGCACAACGTCAACGCGGTCCGGACCAGCCACTACCCGCCGGACCCGGCGTTCCTCGAGCTGTGCGACACCCACGGCCTGTGGGTGATCGACGAGTGCGACCTGGAAACCCACGGCTTCGAGCCGCTGGGCTGGGCCGGCAACCCCAGCGGCGAGCCGATGTGGGCCGAGGCCTACCTCGACCGGATGCGGCGCACGGTGGAGCGGGACAAGAACCGGCCCAGCGTGATCCTCTGGTCGCTGGGCAACGAGAGCCACACCGGGGAGAACCTGGCGCGGATGGCGGAGTGGGTGCGCCACCGCGACCCGACCCGGCCGGTGCACTACGAGGGCGACCACGACTGCGCCTACGTGGACGTGCACAGCCGGATGTACGCCACGCACGAGGAGGTCGAGCGGATCGGCCGCCGGGAGGACGGCAACGCGCGCCGCCGGGACCTGCCGTTCGTGCTGTGCGAGTACGGGCACGCGATGGGCAACGGCCCGGGCGGCCTGCTGGAGTACCGCGAGCTGTTCGAGCGGTACCCGAACTGCCAGGGCGGGTTCATCTGGGAGTGGATCGACCACGGCCTGGCCGCCGACGGGCACTTCGCCTACGGCGGCGACTTCGGGGAACCGATCCACGACGGCAACTTCGTCATCGACGGCCTGCTCTTCCCCGACCGGACGCCGTCGCCGGGGCTGATCGAGTTCGCGAAGATCATCGAGCCGGTCCGGATCGACGCGGACGCGTTCGGGATCCGGGTGAGCAACCACTACGACTTCGTGAGCACCGAGCACCTCACGTTCACCTGGCGGCTGGAGGACGAGGGAATCGAGGTCACCCGCGGCGTGCTCGACGTCCCGGCCGTCCACTCCGGACAGAGTGCTTCGGTGCCGCTGCCCGCCTTGCCCGCGACGAGCGGCGAGTCGTGGTTGACCGTGTCCGCCGCGCTGACGTCGGCGACCGCGTGGGCGCCGGCCGGGCACGTCGTCGGGTGGGGGCAGCTGCCGGTGTCGGCGGCGCCCGCCGCGGCGCCACTCCCGTCGCGCGGGCCGGTGTTCCGCACCGGTGGGC
This sequence comes from Amycolatopsis sp. NPDC051045, assembly GCF_040682955.1. NCBI lineage: Bacteria > Bacillati > Actinomycetota > Actinomycetes > Pseudonocardiales > Pseudonocardiaceae > Amycolatopsis > Amycolatopsis sp. NPDC051045. The sequence goes on along the minus strand of NZ_JBFBCC010000011.1, from coordinate 58,256 downwards.
GGCTGGTGCTGGGGACCGGCGAGTTCGACCCGGCGACGGGCACGCTCACGGCCCTCGGCGGGCACCGGGTGCACGGGCCGCGGCTCGACGTCTGGCGCGCGACGACCGACAACGACCGGGGCACGTTCGCGGGGCCGCCCGAAGCCGGCCGGTGGCGCGAGGCCGGGCTGCACCGGATGCAGCACCGGGTGAGCACCGTGGACGCCGACGGCGAGGAACTCGTGGTGCGCACTCGCGTGGCACCGCCGGCGCAGCCGTTCGGCCTGCTCACCGACTACACGTGGACGGCGTACGACGACCGCCTGCGCCTGCGGGTGGCGGTGACCCCGGACGGCGACTTCCCCGGCACGCTCCCCCGGCTGGGCCTGGCGATGGCGGTACCGGGCACGTTCGGTTCGGCCGAGTGGTTCGGCGGCGGCCCCGGCGAGGCGTATCCCGACAGCGGCCGGGCGGCGCGGATCGGCCGGTTCTCCAGCAGCGTCGACGACCTGCAGACGCCGTACGTCTTCCCGCAGGAGAACGGCAACCGGACGGCGGTGCGGTGGGCGCGGCTGAGCGCCCCCGATGGCGCGGGCCTGCGGATCGACGGCGACCCGGTCTTCGACTTCACCGCCCGCCGCTGGACCCCGGCGGCTTTGGAGGCGGCGCGCCACACCGTCGACCTGGTGCCGGGCGAGCTGGTGCACCTGACGCTCGACGTGGCGCAGCACGGGCTCGGGACGGCGTCGTGCGGGCCCGGCGTGCTGCCGCGGTACCGGCTGGTGCCGCAGAAGACGGAGTTCACGCTGTGGTTCCGGCCGGTGCCGGGTCACTGAGCCGCGTCTCAAAAAGTCTCATAATTCGTCTCATTAATCCGCGGCGGGCAGGTGGCGGTAGATCGTCGCCCGGGAGACGCCGAGCGCGGCCGCGATGTCGGACGGCGCGCGCCCGGCTTCGTGCAGGCGCCGGGCCGCCTCGATCTTGTCCGCGGTCATCGCCGACGGCCGGCCGCGGCGGCTCCGGCCCCCGGGGCCGGCGGTCTCGATCGGGCTCGTCGCGGAAGGCCGGCTTCCGCCCGCGGGCACGGCGGTGAACAGCCGGTCGACGCCGTCCAGGATCGCCCCGCGCAGCTGCGCCTCCGGGGCGTCGGCGAAGAGGACCACCGGGTCGCTGAGCATGGCGATCGCCTGCGCCGCGCGGACCCGGCCGCCGAAGTCCGCGTCCGGCCCGGCGACCAGGTCGTTGGCCCGGAGCATGCCGTCGCGGAACCGGTCGAACACCGCCGCCGACGCGGTCAGGCCGAGGTCGCGCAGGTTCATCCGGAGCAGGTACCGGTGGGTCAGCCAGACGTCGACGAGTCCTTCGATCGCGGCCCGGCGGGGGTCGAGGGACTCCGCGGCCTTGGCCAACGCGGCTTCGAAGTCGGCCAGCATCGGCTCGGCGAGCGCCGTGACGATGTCCGCCTTGCCCGGGAAGTGGTAGAGCACCGCGGTCTTGGTCACGCCGACGCGCTCGGCCAGCTCCCGCACCGACGTCTCGTGGTAGCCGCGCGCCGAAAACTCCTCCAGCGCCGCGCGCAGGATCCGGACCCGGGTGTCGTCGGTCATCCCCCGAGCCTAGCCGCTTGCCTGACCATCGGACAGGAGAGTAGCGTCGGCACTGACCGATGGTCAGGACTTGAGACAGGGGCCCACCATGACCGAACAGACCGTGCTGATTTCCGGTGCCGGAGTCGCCGGGCCGACGCTGGCCCACTGGCTGGCCCGCGCGGGCTTCCGGCCCACCGTGGTGGAACGGGCCGCGGGCCTGCGCTCGAGCGGCAGCCCGGTGGACGTCCGCGGACCGGCAGCGCGCGTCGCGGAGCGGATGGGCGTCACCGCCCAGCTGCGCGAAGCGAGCACGAGCGCGACGTCGCTGAACTTCGTCGACGACGCGGGGCGGCGCACCGGCCGGATCCCGATGGGACTACTGGGGTCGGCCGGTGACATCGAGCTGCCCCGCACCGACCTCGCGGCGATCCTGCACGACGCGGCGCGCGACCACGCCGAGTTCGTCTTCGGCGACTCGATCACCGAGCTCCGCCAGGACAGTGGCGGCGTCGACGTCACGTTCGAGCGCGGCGCCCCGCGGCGGTTCGACCTGGTGATCGGCGCGGACGGGCTGCACTCGGCGGTGCGGCGGCTGGCGTTCGGCCCGGAGCAGGCGTTCGTCGAGCACGTCGGCGTCTACATCGCGACGCTGCCGCTGGCCGGACCGCCGGCCGACGCGGCGGCGATCGAGATGTACAACTCTCCCGGCCGGGCGGTCGCGGTGCACCCGGCGGGCGGCCACGGCATCGCGGCGTTCATGTTCCGCGGCGACGCGGTGCCGGGGTTCGACCACCGCGACACCGCGCTGCACCGGCGCATGCTCGCCGAAGCCTACGAAGGCGCGGGCTGGCGGGTACCGGAGCTGCTGGAGCAGGTGCGCTCGGCGGAGGACCTGTACTTCGACTCGGTGAGCCGGGTCCGGATGGACGGCTGGCACACGGGCCGCATCGTCCTGGCCGGCGACGCGGCATCGTGCGTGTCCCTGTTCGGCGACGGCTCGACGCTGGCCATGGCCGGGGCGTACACGCTGGCGGAGGAGCTGGGCCGGACACCGCAAGACGCGGCGGCGGCGTTCCGGCGCTACGAGACGGCGCACCGGAAGCTGGTGGAACCGAAGCAGCGCACGGTATCCACGGCGGCGGCGCTGCTGATCCCGGCCACGCGCGGCGGCCTGGCGGCCCGCAACCTCGGCACGCGCCTGCTGCCGCTGGTCTCGGCGGCGCGCCGGTTGGTTCCCGCCCGCGCCGCGTAGAGGCGGTGAGCGAGGCACGGCCATCCAGCCGAAGGGCGGCTTCCCGGCAGCCGCTGGTCCTCGCTCGCACCGACTGATCAGCTTCGCAGCATGGGCGGGTACAGCACTTCAGCCGCACCTCGCCGGTAGAGGCGGGCCGGGCGGCCGCCGTCGCGGGTGGTCGTGCGGCCGGTCGGCTCCAGCAGCCCCTCGGCTCCGGTCACCTTGCGGTGGAAGTTGCGCGGGTCCAGCCGGGTTTCCCAGACCAGCTCGTACACCCGGCGCAGCTCCGCGACCGTGAACTCCGGCGCGCAGAACGCCGTCGCCAGCGGCGAATACTCCAGTTTCGCGCGGGCGCGTTCGAGGCCGTCAGCCAGGATGCGGTCGTGGTCGAACGCCAGGCGCTCGGCCCGCAGCGCCCGCACCGGCGCCCACCGGGCCTCCGCCGCGTCCGTGCCCGCGCGCGGGACCGGGAGGTCCGGCGCCAGCGCCAGGTACGCCACCGTCACCACCCGCATCCGCGGGTCCCGCTCCGGCGCGCCGTAGGCCGCGAGCTGTTCGATGTGGACGGTCCCCGGCGCGAGTCCCGTCTCCTCGGCCAGCTCGCGCCGCGCCGCGCCCGGCAGGTCCTCGTCCTCCCGCACGAACCCGCCGGGCAGCGCCCATTCGTCCAGGAACGGCGAAACTCCCCGGCGGACCACCAGTGCGCACAGCTCGTCGCCGGTCAGGGTGAGCACGACGAGGTCGACGGTGACGGCGAACGGCGGGTGACCCATGCCACCACCCTACCCGCTAATCGTCATCTTGACGATTAGGCCACCGTCCGCATATCGTCACGCTGACGATAAGAGGAGGCTCCATGGCCGACATCGACCGCCGGTTCGGGTTCCGGCACCTGCGCGGCGCCCCCACCGTGCACATCCGCCACTACCGCCGCGGCCGGCTCGCGCACGACGGCGTCGGGCTGTCGTTCTGGTACCGGCCGCTGACTGCGGTGGTCTCGGAGGTCCCGGTCGACGACCGCGAGCTGCCGCTGCTGTTCCACGCCCGCACGGCCGACTTCCAGGACGTCACCGTCCAGCTCGCGCTGACCTTCCGGATCGAGGACCCGGCGCTGGCCGCGCAGCGGATCGACTTCTCCATCGACCCGGACACCGGCCGGTGGCGCAGCGACCCGCTGGGCCAGATCAGCGGGCTGCTCACCGAAAACGTCCAGCAGTACGCGGTCGAGGTGCTGACCCGCACTCCCCTGGCCACCGCGCTCGTCGACGGCGTCCGCGCGGTTCGCGACCGGATCCGCGCGGGCCTGGCCGAAGAGGACACGCGGCTGGCGCAGACCGGTTCGGCGGTGGTCGACGTGCGCGTCGTCTCGATCCGGGCGCAGCCCGAGGTCGAGAAGGCGCTCCAGACGACGGCACGGGAGAAGGTGCAGCAGGAGGCCGACCGCGCGACCTTCGAGCGGCGCGCGCTCGCGGTCGAACGCGAGCGCGCGATCAGCGAAAACGAGCTGCAGAGCCAGATCGAGCTGGCCCGCCGCGAGGAGCAGCTGCTCGCCCAGCGCGGTGCGAACGCCCGGCGTCAGGCCGAAGAAGCGGCGGCGGCGAACCGGATCGAGACGGAGGCGCAGGCCTCGCGCGAGGAGCGGCTGACGCAGGTGAAGGCCGCCGGAAAGCGCGCACTCGGCGAAGCGGAAGCGGCCGGCGAGGCGGCCCGGCTGGCGGCGTACCGGGACCTGCCCGAGGGCGTGCTCGCCGGGCTGGCGCTGAAGGAACTGGCGGGGAACCTGCCGCAGATCGACAGCCTGGTCCTGACTCCCGATCTGCTCACGCCGTTGCTGACGAAGCTGGGCGCGCGGTCGTGAGCATCGCCCCGCGCGTCGTGCTGGTGCACCGGCGCACCGAGCTGGACGAGCTGCTCGCCCGGCACGGCACGCGCGGCCAGGCGGAGTTCTTCCTGCGCACGCGCGGCCGGGACCTCGCCGAAGTGACCGAGGCGGACGCCGCCGTGCGCGCGGCGCTCGCCGCGGCGTCGGCGGCGATCCCGCTGGATTGGCGCCGGGGCGAGGTGGAACGCGCGGACCTCGACCGGTTCCTGTTCACCCCGGAGGACGTCGTCGTCGTGGTCGGGCAGGACGGCCTGGTCGCGAACGTGGCCAAGTACCTCGACGGCCAGCCCGTGATCGGCGTCGCGCCCGGCGCGCCCGGCGTGCTGGTCCGGCACCCGCCGGCCGCCGTCGCGGAGCTGGTCCGCGCCACCGGCGACGTCGAGCACCGGACGATGGCCGAGCTCACCGCCGACGACGGCCAGCGGCTGCTGGCCCTCAACGAGATCTACCTGGGGCACGCCGGGCACCAGACCGCCCGCTACCGGCTGGGGGTCGGTGGCGGGCGGGCGGAACGGCAGGCGTCGTCGGGGATCCTCGTCGGCACGGGCACCGGGGCGACCGGCTGGTGCGGCTCGGTGTGGCGGGAGCGCCACAGCGGACTGCGGCTCCCCACGCCCGGCGAGGCCCGGCTGGTCTGGTTCGTGCGGGAAGCGTGGCCGTCGCCGGCCACCGGGACCACTTGCACCGAGGGGGAACTGACGAAGGCGCCGTTGACGGTCGAGGTCGAATCGGACCGCCTGGTCGCGTTCGGCGACGGCCTCGAAGCCGACACCGTCGCCCTCACCCGCGGCCAGACCGCGACGGTCGTCCCCGCGGCGAAGACCGTCCGTCTGGTGCGGTGACCCACCGGCCCGGCACACCGAGGGGGCGTGCCGGGCCGGTGCGTCAGGTGCCGTAGCGGGCCTTGACGATCGACGGCGTGTCGAGGTTGTGGCCCGCGTCCATGCTCTGGGCCAGCCGCAGGTACTGCCCCTCGGCCCACATCAGCGGGCCCGCGCTGCCGGTCGGACGGCCCAGCCCGAAGCAGCCGGCGTCCGCGCGGTCCCAGACCTGCTCGGGCACGAAGTACCCGTCGTTGACCGAGTCCGCCATGGACTTCAGGTACACCGCGGCCGAGCGGCCGTTGGCCAGTTCGTACTCGCCGCGCTCCCCCGACAGCACCGGCCACAGCCGCCCGAACCGCTGCGGGCCACCGGCCGGCCAGCCGCTGCAGTTCGCGGTGCTTTCGCCGTAGTTGTCGTGCGGGTAGCGGTGGAAGTAGACGTCGCCGTTCGGCAGCGTCACCTGCATCGCCGCGTTGCCGTCGGAGGCGGCGGCCGTGGGTGCCACCGAGTTCGCGATCGTCGCGTCACCGGCCGGGCGGATGCCGAGCCGCACCAGGTCGAGGAACCCGAAGTCGGTGACGTCGTGCTCGTAGAAGCAGCCTTCGTCGAAGCAGATCGTCGCGCCGTCGTTCGGGTTGCCGGCCCGGTCGAGCCGTTCGTAGTAGGTGTGCCCGCCCCAGTAGCCCGACGTCGTCACGGTCCACCCGGCCAGCGAGTTCCGCCAGGAGTCCGCGGTGGACTCCCACGACGACGCACTCGCGGTGTCGCCGTTCGCGCGCGCGATGGCCCCGGCCGCGATCAGGCCGGCGATCTCCGCCGCGACCGACGACGGCGACTTGCCGTACTGCTCCTCCCACCGCTCGGTGGTGTCCGGGCCGGTCGAGACGATGTGGTTCGCCGTCGTCTTGACCTTGGCGTAGGTCGAGGCGTCGGTGAGGCCGGTCAGCCAGGCCAGCAGGATCGCATCCGCGTCCTGGTCGAGCTGTTCGCAGCAGCCGAGCTGCTGGGCACTCGCGCCCGCGACGCCGGAAACCGGGCTGTAGCGGGGAAACGACCCGGCCGGGTACGTCGTGCCGTCGCCCGCCGTGGGGCCGCCGATCCACTGCGAGTTCCAGAGGAACTGGGCCATCCGCTTGGCCTGCGCGCTGTCGCCGGCGGCCAGGAGGCCGGTCGCCTGCTGGTAGAGGTCGCGGCCCCAGACGCGGTGGTAGCCGTCGTTGAGGTGGTCGCCGTTCGTGAAGTCGCCCCACGGCGTCGCCAGGCCCGCGACGCTCGCGCCCGGGTGCTGCTTGTCCTCGGCGGTCTTCAGCGCCATCGCCGCGACGTAGTAGGCGCGACGCCGTTGCGTGTCCCCGGAGACGCTGGCGGGGGCGGGCTTCAGGCTGCCGACGTAGGAGTTCCAGCCGCTGCGGTAGGCGCTCGACACGGCGGAGAACCCGCTGCCGAGAGACCCGGTCGCCGCCGAGGACGCGGCCGCCGCGGTGCCGCCGAAGCCGAGCGCGACGGTGAACGTCGTGTCCGTGCCGACCGGAATCTGTCCACACTGGACGACGTTGCCGTTCCCGGAAACGGTGTCGAACTGGTTGTTCAGGGTCTTGTCGGCGCGCAGGTCGACCAGGCAGTCGCTGGCGGCACCGCTGTAGCCGTTGTCGTGCGCGGTGAAGCCGGTCGAAACGCGCAGCGCGGAAACGACCGTCGTGGCCGTTCCGCCGAACAGCGTCTCGGTCCCGCTCGCCATCAGCGCGCCGCCGTCCCACCAGGCGTTGTCACCCGCGCCGCCGCCGGCCATCGACGGGTTGGCCAGCAGGTAGAGCCGGTAGCTGCCGCCGTCGAGCGACTGGAACCGGGTGTTCGTGACGAGCGTGGCGCGAGCCGGATCGGTGACGTAACTGGTGGTGATCCGGTACTTCCCGCTCTTGGCGGTGTTGGTGACAGTGTACTGCAGCGCCTTCTCGTCGGGCATCGACACGACGTGGTTCGTGGCGTCGCGTTCCAGGTCGACGAAGCTCGAGCCGTCGGTGACGACGAACTGCATGTCCTGGGTGTTCGGGACGTCGGCCCGCGGGTAGAAGACCTCCGAGGTGACGCCGGCGGCGACGGTGAACCACACCGGGCTGCCGGTGGTCGTCGAGGTGCCGAGCGCGGCCTTGTTGCCGGTCGCCCACGAGGCCCCGCCGCCGCAGCAGTCGGTCGCGGTCCCGCTGGCCCGGGCTGTGCCGGGCAGTGCCCCGGCGAGCAGAATTCCCGCTCCGGCGCAGGCCAGAACCGCTTTCCACCTGATCATGGGGACCCTCCGACGGCGTTGTCGTCAATATGTTGCGCGCCGCAACATATTGAGCCGCTTCCGGGTGACAAGCAATGTCCGATCGAACTGGATCGATCCAGCCCTGCGCCGGACGGCTCAGGCGTCGGCTATCCGGTCCAGCCATTCGGCCAGCAGGACGCGCTCGGCGCCGGTGAGCACGGTGGCGCCGTCGAGTCCGGCCCGCAGCGCGATGGCGCGCTCCGGCAGGTCCGAACCCGCCGGTTCCGCGGCGCCGGTGAGGATGCGGCTGAGTACGGTCTCCCGGGCCGTCTCCGACAGTTCGGGATCGCGCTCCTCCTCCGGGGTGGCGATCAGGCTCAGCACGACCCCCATCCCGGTGGCGTGCACCAGCCGCGCCGCGCGCTCGACGCTCACCCGGAGCCGGCCGGCCGCCGCGACGCGCTCGACGATGCTCCGCAGCATCGCCTCGGCTTCCCGCCCGGCGGGCGAGGTACGGCCCGGTCGCGCGTCGCCGTACATGAGCACGTAGAACTCCGGGCGGGACAGCCCGAACTCGATGTGCAGGTCCCAGCCGCGGCGCAGGTCCGCCACCGCGTCACCGGTCGAACCGAGCGCACGCTTGCTCGTCAGGTACTCGTCGAAACCGTACGCGGCGACGGCGTCGAGCAGGCCGTCCTTGTCGCCGAAGAGCCGGTACAGCGCGGGCGGCTGAACCCCGGCGGCAGCACTGACCGCGCGGGTCGAAAGGCCGTCGCGTCCCGCCGCCGCCAGCAGCGCGGCGGCCGCCCGGAGGATCCGCTCACGGGTGTCCGCCGCCGTCTTCGTCACCATGGTTTCAATGATAACAAAGCTCTGGTAGCGCTCGTTCAGTCGCCGAGGTGGTCCACGGCGACGCGGCGGGCGAGCCGGCGCAGCAGCGGCGCGGCCTCGGCCATGCAGCGGGCCGGGTCGGGTTCGAGGTCCGTCAGCGCGTACGCGGCCGCGATGCCCGCCTCGGCCAGGTCCGCCGCGGACAACAGACAGCGCCCGGAGACGGCGACGCAGGGAAGGCCTGCGGCCCTGGCGGCCCGGGCCACCCCGGCCGGGGCCTTGCCGGACAACGTCTGCCGGTCGAGAGAGCCCTCGCCGGTGACGACCAGCGCGGCCCCGGCCACGGCATCGTCGAAGCCGAGCAGGTCGAGCAGCAGCTCGATGCCGGGGCGCATCCGGGCACCCAGCAGGGCCATCGCGGCGAAGCCCGCTCCCCCGGCGGCCCCGGCACCCGCGCGGGAAGCGAATCCTGGGCCGGCGACCGACGCCCAGTGCCGCAACGCCGCGTCGAGCACCTCGACATCGCCCCGGGAAGCGCCCTTCTGCGGCCCGTAGACGAACGCGGCGCCGTCCGGCCCGCAGAGCGGGTTGCCGACGTCGCCCGCCAGCTCGAAGTCCACTTCGGACAGGTCCATTCCGGACAGGTCCAGCGAAGCGAGCCGGGACAGCGCGGCGCCACCGAGGGGAAGGTCTCGCCCGGCGTCGTCGAGGAGCCGGGCCCCGAGTGCGCTCACCAGCCCCGCGCCGCCGTCGGTGCAGGCGCTGCCCCCGACGCCGAGCACGATCCGGCGGCACCCCGCCCGCACCGCGGCGGCGATGACGTCGCCGGTCCCCGCGCTGGTGGCGGTGAGCGGCTCCGGCGGGCCGGGGAGCCGGGGCAGCCCGGACGCCTCGGCCAGCTCGACCACGGCGGTCCCGCCGCGCACCGCGTAGGACGCCGTCAGCGGCGCCCCGGTCGGCCCGCGGGCCGGGACCGGCACCCGCCTGTACCCGGCGGCGACGGCGGCGTCGACCGTCCCTTCGCCGCCGTCGGCCACCGGCAGGGTCGCCACCGTCAGGGCCGGGTGGACGTCGGCGAGGCCGGCGGCCACCGCCGACGCCACCTCCCCCGCGGTCAGCGACCCCTTGAACTTGTCCGGCGCGACCAGGACCTTCACGCGCTCGCCTTGAAGGCCCGCCAGTCGCCGATCCCGGTGATGTCCCGCAGGGCGGCGTGCGAGGTGTAGGGCCGCCGCAGCAGCATCGCGAACGCCGAACTGCCGTCGGCCAGCTCCACCACACCGAGCTCCAGCTCGTGCGGCTCGGCCGGCAGCACCGTGTCCCGCAAGGCGTCCAGCGAGACGTCGTAGACCTCGCCGGCGACCGCCGCGCCGCCGTGCGACACCGGGTACAGCGCCGGGCACTGGTCGCCGACGGCGTAGAACCGGTACTTCGGCGCGGTGTCCGCGACCCCCACGAACGGCGATCCGTCGAGGAGGTGGTGCAGCGGCTCGCCGCGCATGGCGCCGCCGTTGAAGAACATCAAAGGCACGGGAACTCCTTACCGGAAGAGGGCTTCGACGCCGTCGATGGCGAAGTACACCGCGAACACCAGCGCCAGCAGCGACAGCAGCCAGCCGGCCTCACGCCACTTGCCGCGGCCGATCTTGATCAGCACGAAGGCGATCAGGCCGGCACCGACGCCGTTGGTGATCGAGTAGGTGAACGGGATGAGCGCGGCGGTCAGGAACACCGGGATGGTGTAGTCCGGGTCGTGCCACGGGATGCTCCGGCACTGCGCGACCATCATCCCGCCGATGACCACCAGCGCCGGTGCGGCCGCCTGGGCCGGCACCACCCCGGCCAGCGGCGTGAACAGCAGCGTCCCGGCGAACAGCAGCCCGGTGACGACGCTCGCCAGCCCGGTTCGCGCCCCCTCGCCGACGCCGGCCGCCGATTCCAGGAACACCGTGTTCGGCGACGAGCCGGTGACGCCGCCCGCGATCGCGCCCGCGCCGTCGACCAGCAGGATCCGGCCCATCCGCGGGACCTTGCCGGTCTTCGACAGGCCCGCTTCGTCGGAGACACTGGTGATCGTGCCCATGGCGTCGAAGAACCCGGACAGCACCAGGGTGAACAGGAACACCGTGGCCGCGAGCGCGCCCGCCGAGGCGAAGCCGCCGAACAGGTCGATGTGGCCGAAGAGCCCGAAGTCGGGTGCGGCGACGACGTGGTCGGGCAGGGCCGGGTCGGTGCGGCCCCAGCCGCCGACGCCGAAGCCGTCGTGCAGCACGACGGCGAGCACCGTCGCGACGCCGATGCTGATCAGCACCGCGCCCGGGACCTTGCGGGCCACCAGCACGATCATCAGCAGCAAGCCGACGCAGAACACGACGATCGGCCAGCCGGCGAGGTGCCCGTTCGCGCCGAGGCGCACCGGGACCGTGGTCCCGGCCGCGTCCGGCACCCGGGTCACGAATCCGGCGCTGACCAGGCCGACGAGCGCGATGTAGAGCCCGATTCCGATGGTGATCGCCGTCTTCAGCGGCCGGGGGATGGCGTTCATGATCCGCTCGCGGACCCCGCTGACCGCCATCAGCACGATGCAGACGCCTTCGAGCACCACGAGCCCGAAGGCCTGCGCCCAGGTCATCGACGGAGCCATCTGGAAGGCGACGATGCCGTTGATGCCGAGCCCGGCGGCCAGCGCGAGGGGTGCGTTGCCGACGACTCCCATGAGGACGGTCATCACGGCGGCGGCCAGCGCGGTCGCCGTGGTCACCTGCGCGGCCGAGAGCCGCGCGCCGGTGATGTCGGCGGAGGCGCCGAGGATGAGCGGGTTGAGCAGCACGATGTAGGCCATCGCGACGAACGTCGTGACGCCGCCGCGGACCTCCCGCCCGATCGTGCTCTGCCGCGCCCGCAGCTCGAAGAGCTTGTCGAGCAGTGAACGGCGCTGGGGTGGTCCGGGTACTTCGTCTGCTACTGGGGCGTCGATCTCGGTCTGGGTCATGCGTCCTGCCCTTGCCGATGGGGGTTGGCTCCGGTCAGCCGGCCTGGTGGGTCAGTAGTCGGTGCGGTCGCTCTTGCCGAGCCACGCCGCGAAGGGCGCGAAACCGTCCTTTGCGGACACTCGCGTGACGGGGACCGTCCAGGTGTCGCGGGGACGGTCGAACAGTTCGTAGAACGCGCGGTCGTCGAAACCGGCCTTGGCCGCGTCGTCGCGGTCCGCGGCGAAGATCACCTTGTCCACCCGCGCCCACAACGCGGACGACAGGCACATCGGGCACGGCTCGCAGCTGGAGACGAGCACGCAGCCGTCCAGCTTGAAGGTGCCCAGCTCCTGGCAGGCCGCGCGGATCGCGACCACCTCGGCGTGCGCGGTCGGGTCGAGGTTCGCGGTGACCCGGTTGACGCCGGTCGAGACGACCTGGCCGTCCCGCACGACCAGCGCACCGAACGGGCCGCCACCGTTCTCGACGTTGCGGGTGGCGATCCGGACGGCTTCGTCCAGCCACTCCCGCTCGACGGAAATCGACGTGGTCATCTCAGACTCCGGTGATGTGCTCGGGGCGGATCGGGACGCGCGGCAGCTCGAGGCCGGTGGCCGCGCGGATGGCGTTGGCGATCGCCGGCGTGGCGGAGATCGTGGGTGGCTCGCCGACGCCGCGGACGCCGTAGGGCGCGTGCGGATCCGGCCGTTCGAGGACCTCGACGCGCATCGGCGGCACGTCGAGGATCGTCGGGATCAGGTAGTCGGTGAACGACGGGTTCCGGACCTTGCCGCCCTCGACCAGGATCTCCTCCATCACGGCGAGGCCGAGCCCCTGCGCCGAACCGCCCTGGATCTGGGCGACGACGGCGTCGGGGTTCATCGCCTTGCCGACGTCCTGGGCGCAGTCGAGCTGCACCACCTTGACCAGGCCGAGGTCGAGGTCGACGTCGACCACCGCGCGGTGGGCCGAGAAGCCGTACTGGACGTGGGCGTCACCCTGCCCGGTCTCCGGGTCGAGCGGGTACGTCGGCCGGTGGTGGAATTCGCGGGTCTCCTCGATCGCGGTTTCCCCCAGCAGCTCCGCCAGGTCGGCGACGACTGCGCCGCCGGCCGCGACGATCTTGCCGCCGGCGAGTGTCATGCCTTCGGAGACGTGGCCCAGCCGGGCGTACACCGCTTCCGCGACCGCGCGGCAGGCGTTGCGGACCGCGCCACCGGTGACGTAGGTCTGCCGCGACGCCGAACTGGACCCCGCGTCGCCGACGCTCGTGTCGGCCGGGTGCACGCTCACCCGCGTCACGCCCAGCTCGGTGCGGGCGATCTGCTGCTGCAGCGTGACCAGGCCCTGCCCGACCTCCGCGGCGGCGGTGTGCACCATCGCCACCGGCTCGCCGCCGAGCACCTCCAGGCGGACCCGGGCGGTCGAGTAGTCGTCGAGGCCTTCGGCGTAGGAGATGTTCTTGATCGTGACGCCGTAGCCGACACCGCGGACGACCCCTTCGCCGTGGGTGGTGTTGGCCGCGCCGCCGGGCAGCTCCCGGATGTCCCGTGCGCCGAGGGGCTCGGGCGGCAACGGCAGGTCGCGGACCCGCTGGACCAGCTCCGCGACCGGCGCCGGGAAGTCGACCACCTGGCCGGTGACCACAGTGGACCCTTCGCTCAGCGCGTTGCGGATCCGCAGCTCGGCCGGGTCCATGGCCAAGGCCGCCGCGAGCTTGTCCATTTGCGACTCGTAGGCGTACGTCGGCTGCACCGCGCCGAGGCCGCGCATGGCGCCGCAGGTCGGGTTGTTCGTGTAGACGCCCCAGCCTTCGATGTGCGCGTTCGGGACGTCGTACGGGCCGACGCCCAGCGTGGTGCCGTTGCCGACCACGACCGGGGTCTTGGACGCGTACGCGCCGCCGTCGAAGTACAGCTTCGCCCGGACGTAGACGAGCTTGCCGTCGCGGGTGGCGCCGTGCTCGTAGTACATCTTCGCCGGGTGGCGGTGGACGTGCCCGAAGAACGATTCCAGCCGGTCGTAGCTCATCTTCACCGGACGGCCGGTGCGCAGCGCCAGCATGCAGGAGTGGATCTGCATGGACAGGTCTTCGCGGCCGCCGAACGCCCCGCCGACCCCGGACAGCGTCAGCCGGACCTTCTCCAGCGGCAATCCCAGGGCCTTGGCCGTCTGGCGCTGGTCGACGTGCAGCCACTGGGTGGCGAGGTAGAGGTCGACGCCGCCGTCCTCGGCCGGGACGGCGAGCCCGGACTCCGGGCCGAGGAACGCCTGGTCCTGCATGCCGATCTCGTAGACACCGGACACGACGACGTCCGCGGTGGCCTCCGGGTCGCCCTTGACGATCCGCTGGTGGCGCACCAGGTTTCCGCCCGGGTGCAGCTTCGGCAGGGTGTCGTCGTGCGCGGCCCGCTCGGGGTCGGTGATCGGCTCCAGGACGTCGTACTCGACGACGATCTCCTTGAGCGCCTGCCGCGCGATCTCCGGGTGGTCGGCGGCGAGGATCGCCACCGGTTCGCCCTGGTGGCGCACGACGCCTTCGGCCAGCGCCGGGGTGTCCTGGACCTTGAGGCCGTAGACGTTTTCGCCGGGAACGTCCTCGTGGGTGAGGACGGCGTGCACGCCCGGCCGGGCCAGCGCGCGGGAGACGTCGAGGCGGACGATCCGGGCGTGCGGGTGCGGGCTGCGCAGGGTGGCGCCCCACAGCATGTCCTCGTGCCACAGGTCCGAGGAGTAGGCGAACTCGCCGCGGACCTTGAGCGTCCCGTCCGGGCGCAGCGGGCTCTCGCCGATGCCGCCGGCGATGGTGTCGTGCAGCTCCTGCGGGGAGCGGGCCGGGGCGCTCATCGGACGGCCTTCTTCGCGGCGGCGTCGCGGACGGCGTCGAGGATCTTCTCGTAGCCGGTGCAGCGGCACAGGTTCCCGGCGAGGGCTTCGCGGATCTCGACGTCGCTGGGCTCGGGCGTGCGCTCGATCAGGTCGTGCGCGGCCACCAGCAGGCCCGGCGTGCAGAAGCCGCACTGGACGGCCCCGCGTTCGACGAACGCCTCCTGCACCGGGTCCAGCTCGTCCCCCGCTGCGAGCCCTTCGACCGTGACGACCTCGCGGCCCTCGGCCTGGCCGGCCGCGATCAGGCAGGCGCAGACCGGGACGCCGTCGAGGTAGACCGTGCAGGAGCCGCATTCGCCCTGCTCACAGGCATTCTTGGAGCCCGGCAAGCCGAGCCGCTCGCGCAGGACGTAGAGGAGGCTTTCGCCCTCCCAGACGTTGTCCGCCCGGCGGTGCTCGCCGTTGACGGTGACGTTCACGCGCACTTCGCGCTCCCTTCGCAGTATTCGCTCCAGGCCCAGGTCAACGTGCGCCGCGCCATCACGCTCAACGCGTGACGCCGGTAGGCCGCACTCCCCCGGACGTCGTCGATCGGCGCGGCGGCCGACGCAACCAGATCGCCGAAGCGGCGCTTCACCGAGTCGGCGAGGGTCTTCGGCGCATCCCAATCCAGCTCGCCGGCCAGGAACTCCTCCGCTTCGAAGGCCCGGCGGGGCGTGGGTGCGGCCGAGCCGATGCCGGTGCCGACCCGCTTTTCCGATGGGTGCAGGGCCAGGCCGAAGGCGGCCACGGCGATGACCATGGCGTTGCGGGTGCCGATCTTGCTGAACTGCTGCGGTCCGGTGGCCGGGGCCAGCAGGACACCGGTGATGAGCTCGTCGGGTTCGAGGACGTTCCGCTTCACGCCGGTGTAGAAGTCCTTCGCCGCCACGGTCCGGGTGCCGCGGACCGAGGCGATTTCGACCTCGGCGTCCGCCGCAGGAGGGCCGGGTGCGAGTCGCCCGCCGGGGAAGCCGCGCCGAGGTTGCCGCCCACCGAGCCGCGGTTGCGGATCTGCGGGGACCCGACGGTCCGCGCGGCCATCGCCAGGCCGGGCAGCTGCGCGCCGAGCTCGGTGATGACGCGGGTGTAGGGCACCGCGGCGCCGATCCGGAGCCGGCCGCCGTCGGTGCCGTGCTCGTGCAGCTCGGGCACGCGGCCGAGGTCGAGGAGCGACTCCGGGCGGCGGTGGTCGCCGCTCGAGGCACTCTTCACCGCCGAGGGCGCATCAGCGCAGTTGATTTCGACCATCACGTCCGTTCCGCCGGCGATCGGGACCGCGCCGGGGTTCGCGGCCTTCGCGGCGAGCGCGTCGGCCAGCGAGGCGGGTCGGAGGAATTCCACTGTGGACGTCCTTTCGGGGGTGCTTCGCCTCAGGAGTACACACGCTGGGGTGTGGCCGCGACCACGGCAAAACCCCTGAAAGACGGGTGAATTTCCGGCTCGCGTTTGTACTTTCCGACAACCGCCGTCGTGCGCGCGCGGAAAGGCCGCCGTGCGAGGTCGTGGTCTCGCACGGCGGCCGTGGTCACGCGGGGTGCTACGCGGGCTCGAACTCCTTGACGGCGTCGAGGGCGGCGCCCATGGCGGCGTTGCCCTCGCGCTCGATCATGATCTCCACGAGGACCGGGCGGCTGGTGCGCTCGGCCTCCTTGCGCGCCCACTCCAGGGACGTGCGGATCTCCCCCGGCTCGTGCACGCGGGTACCGGAGCAGCCGTAGGCCTCCATGATCTTCACGTTGTCCGTGCCGATCGAGTCGTAGTGGATGTCGACCTCGAAGTTCATCTCGTACCCGGTCTCGGCCTGGCGGATCAGGCCCAGGTACTCGTTGTTGAGCATGATCAGCACGAACCCGACGTCGTACTGGGCGGCGACCGCCAGCTCCTCGACGAGGAACTGGAACGAGTAGTCGCCGACCACGCCGACGACCTCCGCCTCCGGCCGCGCCTTCTTGACCCCGATCGCGGCCGGGATCTCCCAGCCGAGCGGGCCGGCCTGGCCGCACACCTGGTAGTGCCGCGGCTTGTGCGCCTTCTGGAACTGGCCCGACCAGATCTGGTAGAGCCCGATCGCGGTGACGAAGTAGGTGTCCTCGCCGAAGGTTTCGTTGATCTCCTTGAACACCCGCGGCGCCTTGATCGGCAGGCTGTCGAAGTCGTCGCGCCGCGGCAACGCCTCCTTCAGCTCGCCGATCCGGGCGACCCAGTCGCGCCGCGGTGACGGCGAGCGGCGGTCCAGGGCGGTCAGCAGCGCGTCGAGGAACTCCCGCGTGTCCGACACGATCCCGAGGTCGGGGCCGAACACCTTGCCGAGCTGGGTCGGCTCGATGTCGACGTGGATGAACTTCCGCGCCCCGCGGTACACCGACAGCTCGCCGGTGTGCCGGTCGCCGAACCGGGCGCCCAGCGCCAGCACCAGGTCGGCCTCCAGGAAGGCGGCGTTGGCCCACCGCTGCGACGTCTGGATGCCGGCCATCCCGGCGAACAGCTCGTGGTCCTCGGGGAAGCTGCCCTTGCCCATCAGCGTCACCTGCACCGGGACGTCCAGCCGTTCGGCGGCGGCCCGCAGCTGCTCGCTCGCCTCGCCCAGGACGACGCCGCCGCCGGCCAGGATCAGCGGGCGTTCGGCGGCCAGGAGCAGGTCGAGCGCCCGCTCGACCCGCGCGGGCGCGGGCCGCACCGCGGTGACCGGCAGCGGCGAGTCGATCGAGGAGTCCCACTCGATGTCCTGTTTCTGGACGTCGATCGGCAGGTCGATCAGCACCGGCCCGGGCCGGCCGGAGCGCGCGATCCGGAACGCCTCGCGGAAGATCCACGGCAGCTGCGCGGCCTCCTTGACCTGCACCGCCCACTTCGTCACCGGTTTGGCGATCTCCACGATGTCGACGGCCTGGAACGCCTCCTGGTGGAGCTTGCCCGTCGCCGCCTGGCCGGTGATGCAGATGATCGGGATCGAGTCCGCGTGCGCGGTGTAGAGCCCGGTGATCATGTTCGTGCCGGCCGGACCGGACGTGCCGATGGCGACACCGACGTTGCCGTTGGTCCTGGCCCAGCCGTCGGCCATGTGCGTCGCGCCCTCCTCGTGACGGACGATCAGGTGCTCGATCGCCCGGCCTTGTAGGGCGTTATACAGCGGGAGGATGGCAGCGCCGGGGCAGCCGAAGACGGTGTCGACGCCTTCGCTCTCCAGGACGTCGACGACCGCCTGCATCGCGGGGATCCTGGGCATGTCACACCTCCGCCGGGACGCGGCCCGACAACTGTTCGACGACCTTCAGCAAGGCCGAGTGGTCCAGGGAGCCGTAGCCCATGGCGCGGCCGGCGGCGACGAGCTGGGCGACCAGCCCGGTGAGCGGGAGCGCGACGCCGGCCTGCCGGGCGGCCGCCAGCGCGATTCCCATGTCCTTGTGGTGCAGGTCGATCCGGAAGCCGGGCGCGAACTTGCGGTCCACCATGGACCGGCGTTTGAGCTCCAGGATGCGGCTGCCGGCGAGCCCGCCCGCGAGCACGTCGAGGCCCGTGGCGGCGTCCACACCGGACGCTTCGAGCAGCACGATCGCCTCGGCGACCAAGCCGTAGATCCCCCCGACCACCAGCTGGTTGGCCGCCTTCACCACCTGACCGGCGCCGTGCGGGCCGACGTGCACGATGGTCTTGCCGACGGCTTCCAGCACCGGCTCGGCCGCCTCGAAGTCTTCCTCGGTGCCGCCGACCATGATGGACAGCGACGCCTGTTCGGCGCCGGCCTGCCCGCCGGAGACGGGAGCGTCGAGGACGCGGATCTTCTTGTCCGCCGCGGCGTTCGCGACCTCGATCGACGTCTCCGGCCGGATGGTGCTCATGTCGATCAGGAGCGTGCCCGGTCCGGCGGTGTCCAGGACACCGCCCGCGGCCAGGACGACCTCCTCGACCTGCGGGTGGTTCGGCAGCATCGTGATCACCACGTCCGCGCCGGCCACCGCGTCGGCAACCCCATTCGCGGCCCGCCCGCCCGCGGCCGCGAGCTTCTCGCCCGCGGCCGGGTGCACGTCGTAGCCGCTCACGTCGTGTCCCGCGGCGACCAGGTGCGCCGCCATCGGGGCGCCCATCACGCCCAGTCCGATGAAACCCAGTTTCATGCTCGTCCCCTTCGGGTGATCGGCAGCCAGTCGAGCGACGTGAGGGTGTCCGGCTCCGGGACGTACTCGATCCCGACGAACCCGTCGTAACCCGCGGTCTGCAGCTTCGCGAGGTGCCCGTCGATGTCCAGGGAGCCGGTGCCGGGCTGGTGCCGGCCGGGCGCGTCGGCGATCTGCACGTGCCCGATCCGGGAAATGTGCCGCGTCGCGAGTGCGTCCAGGTCGTCGGAGTTGACTGCCAGGTGGTAGAGGTCGGCCAGCAGCCGCACGTTGCCGCGCCCGAGGTCGTCGAGCACGGCCACGGCGTCCGCGGCCGTCTTGAGCGGGTAGCGGTCCGCGCCGGAAAGCGGTTCGAGGACCAGCTGCGCGCCGATCCGCGCGGCGGCGTCGGCGGCCTTGTCCAGGTGCACCCGGGCCAGGTCGTCCTGCTCGGCCGGGTCCTCGCCGTCGAGCCGGTTGCCGTAGAGCGCGTTGAAGCTGCGGCAACCGGTGCGTTCGGCGATGCCGAGGGCCACGACGAGGCTGTCGGCGAACTCGGCCTCCCGGCCGATCCACGAGACGAGGCCCCGCTCCCCCGCCGCCATGTTCCCGGCGTAGAAGTTCAGCCCCCGCAGCCGGATCCCGTCGAGGCTCTTGACGAAGGCGTCCACGTCTTCGCGAGCGGGCACCGCGGAGCCGAACGGCCACCAGAACTCGACATCGGTGAACCCGGCGTCCCGCGCGGCGGCGGCGCGCTCGAGGAGCGGAACCTCCTTGAACAGGATCGACAGGTTGGCGACGTACGGCAGGGAGTGGCCCTCTTCAGGCATCGCGACCTCTAATTTCGCTATACGGAATCTTTCTTTCGTATATCGAGAATAGCTCGCGGTGCGTCTCGGGGTCAACGGCGAGCCGGCGCGCGCTCGAGCCGGCCCAGCGCGAAGACACGCCAAGGAGGTCCGGACGGCCTGTAGCCGTCCGGACCTCCTTGGCGGACCTCAGATCAGTCCTCTGCCCCCTACAGCGGACGGACCCGGAGCGCCGTCCGCGGCAGCTTGCGATCTTCGGGCTGGACGTCGATGGAGAACAAGGCCTCGTCCACGGATTCGTCGTCCCCGCCCCAGCGGACGACGCCGCCCAGATCCGCGATGATCCGGCGGATCGCGGTGACCTGCGGGGCGTAGAAGCCGCCGCGGGAGCCCGGCGGGTAGTGACCCGGCCGGATCCTGACCGCGGTCCCCGAGGCCAGGTTCGACTCGGGCAGTGCCGGGTCGACCGTGGCCGGGGGGCACCAGCCGGTCACGTCGCCGTCGCGCAGTTCGTCCACGTCACAGTGGAACCGGTGGATGACGTGGGCCAGCACCGCGTCCACCACGCCGATGCGCAGCTGCACCCCGGACAGCGGCGTGCCCGGCACGGGGCGCGTGTGGATGTTCCCGCGGCCGTCGGCGACCTTTTCCATCTCCCAGCCGTTGTGCGACGGCGCTCCGGTCAGCACGTCGTTCTGCTTCGGCTGCCGGCGCTTGATCGCCTCTTCCGCCTGATCCGTTTCGGCGTCCGCCGCCGAGGCCGGAGCCAGTACCACCGTTGCTCCGGTCACCGCCGCGGCGATGAGGAATGTCCGACGTCGCAAGGGCATCGCCTCTGCTCCTCCCCTTCTCACAGGTGCCGCGAGATGCCGTTGTACTTCTCGAGGATGTGGTACAGCGCCATGCGTTGCCCCGCGTGCTTCTCCGCTTCCTCACCCCAGCCCTGGTAGCGGCGCAGGATCTCGAAGATCTCCCGCTCGGTGTAGTTCAACGCGATCGGCCGCAGCACCGTCTCGCCGGCCGGCGGGTTCTGGCCGCCCGGTTTGCCGTCCGCACCCCAGATGTGGATCATCGCCACGGTCCGGAGCGCGTATTCGTCGTTCCTGACCTGCCTCCAGGCTGCGTAGATGTCGTCGTCGGCGGCGGTGTCCCGGATCGGGCCGCTGGCCACCCCCTTGGTGATGCAGTGGTTCCACGCCAGGATCGCGGTGGCCCCGAAGATCTGGGCGATACCCGTCGACGAGTCCCTCGGCGCATTCGGTGGCGGCGGTAGGCCCGGCTGAGGGTCGTGGTAAGCCACGACCAACACATCGACGGCGTCGTCGACCGCGTCCCAGTGCCGCATCTCCCAGTACGCCGACGCCTGGATCAGCGCCTTCCGCATGGCGTACCGGTTCGACAGCTCGGTGATGACGTCGTCGTGGTCCAGCACGGTGGTTCGCAGGCATCGCTCGTGCGTGAAGTCCCGTGTGCCGCCGTTGTTCGGGAACCCGATGGACTCCATGTACTTGCCGACGTCGAGTTCCAGCGCCGGGTACACCTCCGGCGCCAGCCGGGTGTCCGGCACGACGGTGCGCGGCGGGTCGAACGAGCTCTGCCCGGTGTCACGGCCCGAGGCGACGTCGACGTCGACGTTGATCAGGCCGTCGCCGGAACCGATCGTGCGCGTCACGATCTGGTCGTACGCCCAGTCCTCCGGCAAGGGGTAGCCCAGGTTGCCGGAGAACCCCGAAGACATGTCCGACACGAAACTCGCCGTCGAGTGTCCGGCCGCGGCGACCCGCGAGCACACGTTGCGCGGGCCGTAGATGCCCACCAGGTACGGGTTGCCGGCGTCCGCCACGGAATCCACGATGCCCTTGAAGTACGGCAGGACGTCCGAGGTCACCTCGCCGTCCAGCGCGTCGAAGTCGACCGCGAAGAAGATTCGCGTGCCGTTCTTGAACCCGTGGTCCCGTGCCGCGTTCATCGCGGCGTAGCCGGCGGCCCGCCCGGTCTCGTACTTGAAGCTCGCCGCGTCCCGCGCGAACGTCTGGTAGATCGGGAAGCACCGCAGGCCGTTGCCGGCGATGGTCTGCAGCTCCCCCGGCTGGATCGGTTTCTCCGGCAACGAGGTGGTGCTCAGCGCGGTGAGGTAGCGGCCGACGTACCTGATGCCTTGGGCCTTCAGCGTCGCCGCGCGGGCATCGGTGATCTTGGTGACGCCGTCGCATGCCTCGCCGCTGCGGGTCTGGTCGCCGTAGGAGACCAGCAGCGACGCCCAGGTGGCGAAGTCGCCGTCGCCGGTCACCGCGAGCTTCGCGAACGACTGGAACGTCCGGACGGCGCTGCCCACCGAGGAATCGAACGTGCCGGTGAAGTCGACCGGCCGCTTGTTCAATGCCAGCACCGCCGAGAACAGCCACACCCAGATTCCCGTGTTGCCGAGGGAGACCGTGTGCTGCTTCAGGCCCGCCTGCGTGCCGGGACCGAACACGCCGGTGGCGGTCCCGTCGGCCATGCCCAGCTCGTACTGGATCGCGAACAGGACCGACTTGGCCACGTCCCGCGAATGGTGGCCGTCGCAGGGGATGACGAAGAAGTCGCGGCGGCCGATGTAGCGCCCGTTCAGCCACTGCTGGATCTCGCGGACCGTCGCGGAACCGGAGTTGACGTTGACGTAGGCGTCCATGGTCAACAGCGCCTTGAACACCTTCGGTGTCAGGTCGCTGCCGGGGAACACCGTCCCGACGCCCATGTCCTCCTTGAGCTTCGTCACCGCGGCCTGGACGCGTGGACCGTAGGCGCCGTTGATGCCGTCGCCGTCGTAGCCTTTGCAGTACAGCGCCGACTGGATGATCCGGCAGAAGTCCGCCGAAGGCATCGTGCCGAAGTTCAGCTTCGGGTACTTCGCCGTGAGCGTGGACAGCGTGGTCGGCCCGAAGCTGTTGGTCACCGGCGAGATGTCCAGCTGCCACTGCAGCGCGCGGGTGAGCGCGTACATGACCTCCCACTTGGTGAAACCGTCCTCCTTGACCGTCATCCCGATCCGGCTGCCGTAGACGTCGTTGACGAACCGCTGGGCCTGTCTGACCATCTCGTCGGCCATCGTCAGCCGACCTGGAACTCGTCGGCCTTGTCGTTCCAGCCGAAGCTGCGGAAGTCGGAGTAGATACCGTTCGCCTTCAGGTACGCCCGATCGTCCGGGAGCACGGAGACGTAGTTGACCAGCGTGGCGCCGCCCTGCGGCCGGTGCACCGCGGCGCTGCTGGCCATGTCGCGGAAACCCCAGTTGGTCAGCTTCTTCGTGCCCGGCACGTTCCACTGCAGGCGCTTGCCGGTGTGGTCGATGTTCTCCCACAGGCACACCCAGGTGATCTGGCAGTCCTCGGCCGCGGCGGGACCGAACCGGCCCGTGGTGGCCGCGAATTCCTGCGGAGTCCGGAAACAGCGGACGTCGCCCACCGCGAACTCGGCGCAGACCTCGGCGTCCGCCCAGCCTTTGCCGAGATCGATGGTCGTGCCGTGGTAGGAGGCCGGTACCCCCACCGGTTCGGCGTTCGCGGGCACCTGGGTGATCGAAAAGGTTCCGATCACCGTCGCGGCCAGGACGGCTGCACTCGACTTGCGCATGGTTCCCCTCGGTTTTCGTGCGTTCTCACGGGTAGTCGGGACGGAAGCGACCGACCATCGTGGGTCTCCCCCCGTCGACACGACTGCGATCGAGGGGAGCTTGGCACTGTTCACTGCAATTGCGCTGCAGTCTTACGGAACGTGACCGGTCGGAGGTACTCGGGGTCGGTCACTTGTTCTCGACGTGCTGCCAGCCGAAGCGGCCCTTGATGCACAGGTTGCCGTGCGTCACCGAGCTCTCGTGCGGTGACGTCACCTTGACGATCTCGTTGTCCTGGACGTGCAGCGTCAGATTGCAGCCGACCCCGCAGAACGTGCAGATCGCCGTGGTCTGCGTCTGCCGCTGTTCGTCCCACGTGCCGGCTTCGCGCTTGTCGTACTCGCGTTTGAAGCTCAGGGCCCCGGTCGGGCAGACCTCGACGCAGTTGCCACAGTACACGCAGGCGCTGTCCGGCAACGGGTTCGAGAACTCCGTCGAGATCCGCGCGTCGAAGCCCCGGCCGGCCACGCTGATCGCGAACGAGTTCTGCCACTGGTCGCCGCAAGCGTCGACGCACTTGTAGCAGAGGATGCACTTGCCGTAGTCCCGGACGTACAGCTCGTTGTCCACCAGGGCCGGCTGGGCCACCGTCGCCGCGTCCGGGCCGAAGCGGTCCGGATCGGCTCCCGTCGAGGCCATCCACTCCGCGACGCCCGGCGTCGTCGACAGGTCCGTCGCCGAGGCCAGGAGTTCGAGGACCACCCTGCGGCTGGTGCGCGTCCGCTCCGAATCCGTGTGCACCACCATGCCCGGCTCGGCCTTGCGCGAGCACGACGGCACCAGCGTCCGTGCGCCCTCGACTTCGACCATGCAGACGCGGCAGGCGTTCGCCGGTTCCAGGGTGTCGCCGTAGCAGAGGGTCGGGATCGCCTTCCCCGCCGCCGTGCACGCGTCGAGGATCGTCGAACCTTCGGGCACCCGGAGCGTCTCACCGTCCACAGTGAACTCGACCAGCCGCTTCGGAATACCGATGTCCACAATGGTCACTACAGTGCTCCCAACCGGTCGATGGCGGATTCGATGGCGTTCCAGGCGGTCTGGCCGAGCCCGCAGATCGAGGAGTCGCGCATGACCTGCCCCACCTCGCGCAGCAGCGGCCGCTCCGCCGAACCGGACGCCAGGACGCGGCGGATCGCCTCCTCCTGCCGCACGGTCCCGATCCGGCACGGGACGCACTGTCCGCACGACTCGTCGCGGAAGAACTCCGCGATCCGCAGCAGGAACCCGCCGAGGTCGGCCAGGTCGTCCAGCACCAGGACGACGCCCGAGCCCAGGGTCGTCTTCGCCGCCCGCGCGTCTTCGAAGGTGAGCGGCAGGTCCAGCTCGTCCGGCCGGACGAACCCGCCCGCGGCGCCGCCGAGCAGCACGGCACGCAGCGAACGACCTTCGGGCACTCTCCCGGCCGAGGCCAGGAGCTCCCGCAGCGTCGTGCCGAAAGGAACCTCGTAAACGCCCGGACGCTCGATGTTGCCGGACAGGCAGAACAGCTTCGGCCCGGCCGAGGCACCGGTCCCGATGGCCCGGTACGCGGCCGCGCCTTCGGTGAGGATCAACGGGATGTTGACCAGCGTCTCGACGTTGTTGACCACGGTGGGCTTGCCGAACAGCCCTTGCTCGACCGGGAACGGCGGCTTGGTGCGGGGTTCGCCGCGGAAGCCCTCGATCGAGTTGAAGATCGCGGTCTCCTCGCCGCAGATGTAAGCCCCCGCGCCGCGCCGGATCTCGATGTCGAACGAGAACCCGACGTGGCCCATGACGTCGACGCCGAGGAACCCGCGCTCGCGGCAGACGTCGAGGGCGTTCCGCAGCAGCCGCAGCGCCCGTGGGTACTCGCCGCGGAGGTAGACGAACCCCTGGGTCGCGCCGATCGCGTACGCCGCGATCGTCATGGACTCCACCAGCGCGAACGGGTCACCTTCGAGCAGCACCCGGTCCTTGAACGTGCCGGGTTCGCTCTCGTCGGCGTTGCACACCAGGTAGTGCGGCCCGGCGGGCTGGGCGGCGGCCGCCGCCCACTTGCGCCCGGTCGGGAACGCGGCCCCGCCGCGGCCGAGCAGGCCGGAGTCGGTGACCTCGCGGATGACCGCGGTCTGCCCCATCCGCAGGGCGTTCCGCAATGCGGTGTAGCCGCCGGTGGCGCGGTAGCCGTCCAAAGCGGACGGATCGACGACGCCCACCCGGCGCAGGAGCCGCCGCCCTTCCTCCTGGTGGATGACGGGCGGCGACCCCTCGGAGTCAGCCGGTTCCCGCCGGGCGGCGAGCACGGCCGACGCGCCGGTCGCCGGGGCCAGCAGCTCGGTCGTCGCCGGGTCGCCGGCTTGGAACGTCAGCGCCGCGGGGGCTCGTTCGCAGACGCCGAGGCACGGGCTGCGCAGCCACGTGACCCCGCCGCGCGCCTTCCCCGCGGCGCCGACGTGCTCGGTGAGGACGTCGCACACGGTCTCCGCGCCGTTGACCCGGCAGGCCAGGTCGGTGCACACGTGCACCACCCGCTCCGGGCGTTCCGCCAGCGCGAACTGCGAGTAGAAGCTCGCCACGCCGTACGCGTCGGCGGGCGGCACGTGCAGCGTCTCGCAGATGAGGTTCAGCGCGCCCTGGCTGATCCAGCCGATCCGGTCGTTGACCGCGTGCAGGGCGGGCAGCAGCTGGTCACGGCCACCGCCGGCGAACCCGGCGACGGCGTCGCGTTCCTCGCGGGTGGCCACGGCGTCCAGGAACTTGAGATCCACCTCAGGCTCCGAGTTCCTGGAGCTTGTCGACGCGGATCGCCGCCGCCTTGTACTCGGCGGTTCCGGCGATCGGGCAAGTCGCCTCGATGGTGAGGACGTTGACGTCGACCTCGTCCGGGAAGTGGAAGGTCATGAACGCGAGCCCCGGTTTCAGCCCCTTGTCCAGCCGCACCGGCGCCACGATCGCACCCCGCCGCGACGAGATCCGGACCAGTTCGTCGGGCTCGACGCCGAGGGTGCGCGCGTCTTCGGGACAGAGGTCGAGGGTCTCGCCCCGCCGCAGCGGTGACGGGAACCCGCTGGACTGGACGCCGGTGTTGTAGGAATCCAGGCGCCGCCCGGTGGTGAGCCGGATCGGGAACTCCTCGGTGAGCAGGTCGACCGGCGGGCTGTGCTCGAGCACCGTGAACGGCGCCGGCCGCCCGCGCTCGGCCGGGTCATCGGCCCACAGCCGCGCGTGCAGGAACGTCGGTTCGAGGGTGTCCTCGGAGTAGCACGGCCACTGGATGCCGCCGAGCTCTTCCAGGCGCGCGTAGGACATCCCGGCGTGCATCGGCGACAGCGAGCGCAGCTCGTCCCAGACCTCCTCGCCGCCGGTGTGGTGCCAGTCGTGGCCGAGCCGCCGGGCCAGCTCCACCAGCAGTTCGATGTCGTCGCGCGCGCCTTCCGGCGGCTCGAGGGCCTTGCGGACGCGCTGGACCCGCCGTTCGGAATTGGTGAAGGTGCCGTCGCTCTCGCACCAGGCCGCCGTCGCCGGCAGCACGACGTCGGCCAGCTGCGCGGTCTTGGTCAGGAAGATGTCCTGCACCACCAGGTGGTCGACGTGGGCCAGCCGCTTGATCGTGTGCTCGCAGTCCGCTTCCGACTGCACCGGGTTCTCGCCGATGATGTACACGCACGTCAGCTCGCCGCGTTCCATCGCGTCGAGCATCTGGGTGAGGTTGAGCCCCTGGTGCGGCGGGATCGACGAGCCCCACGCGGCGTCGAACTTCGCCCGGACGTCCGCGTCGAGGACGTCCTGGAACCCCGGGAGCCGGTCCGGGATGGCGCCCATGTCGCCGCCGCCCTGGACGTTGTTCTGCCCGCGCAGCGGGTTCAGCCCGGCGCCGTAGCGCCCGACCTGGCCGGCGAGCAGCGCCAGGTTGATCAGCGACAGCACGTTGTCGGTGCCGTTGTGGTGCTCGGTGATGCCGAGGGTCCAGGACAGCTGCGCGCGGTCGGCGCGGGCGTAGGTGTGGGCCAGCTCGCGGATGAACTCGGCCGGCACGCCGGTGGTCTTCTCGGCCACTTCGAGGGTCCACGGCTCCACCGACGCGGCGAACTCGGCGTAGCCCTCGGTGGCGCGCTCGACGAAGGTCGTGTTCGCCAGTCCGGAGTGGATGATCTCGCGCGCGATGGCGTGCGCCAGCGGGATGTCGGTGCCGACCTCGAGCTGCAACTGCCGGTGGGCCCAGCTCGCCGTGCTGGTCTGCCGCGGGTCGACGACGAAGAGCTTCGCTCCCCTGTGGACGGCCTTGAGCACGTGGTGGAAGAAGATCGGGTGCGCTTCGCGGGGGTTGCCACCCCAGATCACGATGACGTCGGCGTCCTCGATCTCCTGGTAGGAGGACGTGCCGCCGCCGCTGCCGAACACCCGGGCCAGCCCGGCGACGCTGGGCGCGTGGCAGGTGCGGTTGCACGAGTCGACGTTGTTCGTGCCGATCACCGCGCGGTGAACTTCTGCGCGACGAAGTTCAGCTCGTTGGTCGCGCGGGCGCACGAAAACATCCCGAACGCCTCGGGCCCCTTTCCGGCCAGGGTGCGGCGGATCCCGGTGGCGGCCCGGTCGAGGGCCTCTTCCCAGGTCGACGGCCGCAGCACGCCGGAATCGCGGACGAGGGGCCGGGTGAGCCGGACGTACGGTTCGGTGTTCCTGCGCTTCACGGGGACCTCCGGTCAGTGCGACCCGACGGGGACGGGCGTTTTGCTGGTGTGGTCGAGCAGCGAAACGGCGGCGTGGACGTACCGCAGCGCCGGCGCGGGCACGCCGGTGAGGCCGGCCAGCTCGACGACCGCGCCGATGATCGCGTCGATCTCGAGGGGCTTGCCCGCTTCGAGGTCCTGCAGCATCGAGGTCTTGTGGTGGCCGACGCGCCAGGCGCCGTCGATGCGTTTCTCGACCGAGATCTTCGGGTCGGCCCCGGCCGCGCGGGCGATGGCCAGGGTCTCGGTCATCATCGTGGCGACGAGCTCGCGGGTGTCGTCGTGCTCGCACATCTGCGCCATGGTCGCCCGGGTGAGCGCGGAGAGGGGGTTGAAGGCGACGTTGCCCATCAGCTTGACCCAGATGTCGTTGCGCAGGCCGGGTTCGACCGGCGCCTTGAGCCCGCCCGCGATCATCGCCGCGGCGAGCAGCGTGCAGCGCGCGGAGATCTCGCCGTCCGGCTCGCCGAGGGAGAACCGGGTGCCCTCCAGGTGCCGGATGACGCCCGGCTCCTCGATGACCGTCGAGCAGTAGACGACGCAGCCGATCGTCCGCCGCAGCTCGAGCACCGCGGTCACCGAGCCGCCGGGGTCGACGGTCTCGACCCGCGTTCCTTCGAGCGGATGTCCGTGGAGCCCGTGGAAGTACCACCACGGGATGCCGTTCTGCGCGGCCACGATCGCCGTCTCCGGGCCGAGCAGGGGGGCGAGCAGCGGTCCGCACGACGCGTACGAGTGGGCTTTCAGGCCGAGGAACACGTAGTCGACCTCGCCCACCTCCGCGGGGTCGTCCGTGACGTGGGGGTGCGCGGTGAAGTCACCGCGCGGGCTGAGCACGCGGACGCCGCGTTCGCGCATCGCGGCGAGGTGGGCCCGGCGGGCGATCAGGTGCACCTCGGTCCCGCCGCGGTGCAGCGCGGCCCCGACGTAGGCGCCGATCGCCCCGGCCCCGACAACAGCCACCTTCATGATGTGCCTCCCTCTTCGGTCCAGCACGTAATTGCATACAGTATCCTGGATCCATGTCGGAGACCAGGCCGAACGTGCGCGAATCTCGATAGCGTGAGGTTCTGGGATTTTGCATACCAAAACCTGTATCCTGGGTGGAGATCATCGCGTTCTCTTCCCATCGAGGTGTCCCGTGAGCCAGCCCGCTTCCCCGCTCCCCGGCCGCGGCCCGACCGGCCGGCGCACGGCCAAGGGCTCGCTCGGCTCGGCCGCCGCCAAGCGGGTCGAACGACCCGCCCCGCTGCGCCAGGTCGTCTACGAAGCACTCGCCGAGCTGATCGTCAACCGCACCCTCGAACCCGGCCAGCACCTGGTCGAAGCCGACCTCGCCGAATACCTCGGCGTCAGCAGGCAGCCCGTCCGCGAAGCCCTGCAACGGCTGCAGAGCGAAGGGTGGGTCGACCTCCGTCCCGCCCAGGGCGCGTTCGTGCACCTGCCCACCGACGAGGAAGCCGACCAGCTGCTGAGCGTCCGGAGCGTGCTGGAGACGCACTCCGCGAAGCTCGCCGCCGGCAACGCGACCCCGGAAGACGTCCGGCGCCTGTGGGAACTGCAGCAGGCCGGGGTCGACGCGCTGCACGCGGAGGACACCGAAGGCCTGGTCGCGGCCAACGCCGCCCTCCACGCGTTCATCACCGGGCTGTCGGGGAACGCCGTGCTGGCGGAGCTGATCGGCCTGGTCGAGCGCCGGGTCCGCTGGTACTACACGCCGATCGCCCGCCCCCGCGGGCGGGACGCGTGGAACGAGCACGACGAGCTGATCCACGCGATCTCCGACGGCGACGCCGAGGCGGCGGAACAGATCATGGCCAAGCACACCGAACGGACCCGCCAGGCCTACCACGAACGTCCGGAGGCTCCCCGATCCTGATTTCGGCAGGACCGGGGAGCGCGGATTCCCCGGGGACCCGCCAGGGGCAGGTCCTCGGCGCCCCCGAAAGCCGGGGCCCGGATCAGCCGCCGGCCGCCGCCGACGGCCGCGCCACCAGCTCGGTTCCGGCGAGCTGGTGGCCCGGCCGGCCGGGCTGGCGCAGGAACAGCGTCAGCACCGCCGAGAGGAGCGCGATGCACCCGGCGAGGACGTACGCGCCGGTGTAGCCCCACGCGCTGATGACGCCGGCGGCGAGCCCGCCGCCACCGACCCCACCGATCAGTTTCGCGCTGTAGACCAGGCCGTAGTTCGACGCGTTGTTGTTCTCGCCGAAGTAGTCCGGCACCAGCGCCGCGAACAACGGGTAGAAAGCGCCGCCCCCGAACCCGGTCAGGAACGCGAACACCATGAACAGGACCAGGTTGTGCGTGTTGCCGGCGTACATGACGCCGAACTGCGCCCCGCCGGCGATCACCAGGACGACGGTGAGCGTCTGCCGCCGGCCGATCCGGTCCGAGACCCAGCCGACCACGGCGCGGCCGGTGCCGTTGACGATGGAGAGCACCCCGGCCGACGACGCCGCGACGAACGCCCCGAACCCGCTCTCCTTCGCGAAGGGCACCTGGAAGTTGATGCCGAACAGCGAAACCCCGCCGATGATCACCAGGCACACCCACATCAGCGGGAGCATGCCGGTCCGGATCGCCTCCATCGGGGAGAACTGCTTCACCGCGGGCGGGTTCTTGGCCAGGCCACCGGACTTGGAGCGCCGGGTGGCGGCCCAGTTCTTCGGGTCGACCTCCGCCGGCCACCAGCTCTTCGGCGGGTCCTTGAACAGGAACCCGCAGACCGCGACGACGAGCAGCATGTAGACGCCGATGCCGTCGAGGATCACCGAATAGTTGGCCGGGGTCAGGAAGGCGGCGAACACGTAGATGAACGGGACGGCGCCGTAGGCGAACCCGCCGTTGACGAACCCCGTCCGCGCCCCGCGCTTCTCGGGGTACCACTTCCCGACCATGTTGATGCAGGTGGCGTAGACCAGCCCGGCTCCGGTGCCGCCGAGCACGGAGTACCCGGCGAACGCCACCGCCAGGTTGCCGCTGTGCGAAATCGTGAAGTAGCCGATCCCGCTGCACACGGCACCGGCCAGCATCGCCGTCTTCGCCGAAACGATGTTCTTCTCCCGCAACCGGCCGGCCGGGAACGCCACCCCGGCCTGGAAGACGGCCCAGATGCTGGCCAGCCAGAACGCGTCCGACAGCGTCCAGCCGTACTTCTCTTCCAGGGTGCCTTCGACGGCGCCCCAGCCGTACTCGAACACGCTGACCGCCATCATGGCGATCCAGGGAAGCCAGACCATCCAGCTGCGCGAGCGCCCCATGATGTCGTGCGGGGACTCGCCCACCCGGTAAACTCTTCCGTTGTCGTCAACTATCTCCTGGTACGTGGCTGCGGTCATAAGAGTTCTCTTCCGTCACCGTTGACTCATGTCCCTCTGCTGCCGTCGTGCGGTGGATCTTCGTCCTTTCCGTGTGGATGGGCCAGCCCCTGTGGAGGACGTTCAGAGCAGCCCCGCGGCCCGCGCCCAGCGGTACTTCGCGCCGAGCACGGCGACGGGCTTCTCGGTCGTGTACGGGTACGCGACGACACCGTGGGCGTAGAGGTGATCACTCGCCTCTTCGACTTCGACATCGCCGGACAGCGACGCGACGACGGGCTTGTGAATGCCCTTCGCCCGGTATTCCTCGACCACTTCGGACACCAGTTCCGCGAACACCATCGGCGGGGTGACGATGGTGTGCCAGTAGCCCAGGATCAGGGCGTGGATGCGGTCGTCCTCGAGGCCCAGCGCGATCGTGTTGCGGTAGGTCGACGGCGGCTCGCCGCCGGTGATGTCCACCGGGTTGCCGGCCGCGCCGAACGGCGGGATGAACTTCCGGAACGCCGTGTCGAGGTCCGGCGGGATCTCCATCAGGTTCAGCCCGTTGTCGACGCAGGCGTCCGAAAGCAGCACCCCCGAGCCGCCCGCGCCGGTGATGATGACGACGTTCTCGCCCTTCGGCGCCGGCAGCAGCGGGATGCCGCGGGCGTACTCGAGCATGTCGTTCAGCCCGGGCGCCCGGACCACGCCGCTCTGCCGGAGGATGTCGTCGTAAACCTTGTCGTTGCCGGCCAGCGCGCCGGTGTGCGAACTGGCGGCCTTGGCGCCCTGGGACGTCCGGCCGGCCTTGAGCACCACGACCGGCTTGCGCTTCGAGACCCGCTTCGCCGTCTCTGCGAACGCCCGGCCGTCCTTGAGGTCCTCCAGGTGCATGGCGATGAGCTCGGTGTGGTCGTCGTGTTCGAAGAAGGTGAGCAGGTCGTCCTCGTCGATGTCGGCCTTGTTGCCGACGCCGACGATCGCGGAGACGCCCATCTTCGCCGACCGGCTGAACCCGAGGATCGCCATGCCGATGCCGCCGCTCTGCGACGTGAGGGCCACGCCGCCCTTGACGTCGTACGGCGTGCAGAACGTGGCCGACAGGTTCTCCGGCGTGTAGTAGTAGCCGTAGATGTTGGGCCCGAGGATCCGCACGCCGTGCTTGCGCGCGATCGCGACGACCTCGTCCTGCAGCGCGGTGTTGCCGGTCTCGCCGAAGCCGGACGGAATGAGGATGGCTCCGGCCACCCCCTTCTTGCCCGCTTCTTCCAGCGCCGCGGGAACGAACTTCGCCGGGATGGCGAACACCGCGACGTCGACGTCGCCGGGGACGTCGGCGATGCTCGGGTAGGCCTTGCGGCCGAGGATCTCGGCGGCCTTGGGGTTGACCGGGTGGATCTCCCCCGCGTAGCCGCCGTCGACCAGGTTCTTCAGCACCGAGTGGCCGATCTTCCCGGCCTCGGCCGACGCGCCGATCACCGCGACCGCCACCGGCTTCATGATCCGGTTCATGGCGGCGAGGATCTCCTCCTGGGTGAACCGTGGGGGCACCTTCGCCGCGTCCGGGTCGACGAGGATCCGGACGTCGGCCGCGGTGGCCCCGGCCGCGGTGGCGAGCACCGGGTTGAGGTCCACTTCGGACAGCTGCGGGAAGTCGGTGACCAGCTGCCCGAGCCCGGTGATCACCGCGGCCAGCGCGTCCCGGTCGACGGGAGCCGCACCGCGGACGCCACGCAGGATTTCGGCGGCTTGGATACCGTCGACCATCGACAGCGCTTCCTCGGTGCTCGTCGGCGCCAGCCGGAAGGTGACGTCCTTGAGCACCTCCACGAGCACACCGCCGAGGCCGAACGCGACGATCTTGCCGAACGTCGGGTCGGTGACCGAGCCGATGATCACCTCCTGGCCTTCCGTGAGCATCTGCTGCACCTGGACGCCGAGGATCCGCGCATCGGCGTCGTACGCCTTCGCGTTCTCGAGGATCTTGACGAAACCGGCCTTCACCGCTTCGGCGTCCTTCAGGCCGACGAGCACACCGCCGGCCTCGGTCTTGTGCAGGATGTCCGGCGAAACGATCTTGAGCACCACCGGCAGGCCGATGGCGTCGGCGTGGGCCACGGCCTCGGCCGCCGTGGTGGCCAGCCGCTCGGCCGGGGTCGGGATACCGTATGCCTCGCAGACCGCGCGCCCCTCGGGCGCGGTCAGCGACGAACGCCCTTCCGCCGCCGCCTGGTCGAGGATCTTTTCGACCGCCGCACGATCCGCCACTCAGATCACCCCCGCCGCACGGAACTTGTCCAACTCGGCTTCGCTGTAGCCGAGTTCGGCCAGCACCTCGTCGTTGTGCTCGCCGAGCAGCGGCGGCCGTTCGATGTCCACCGGGGAGTCGGACAGCTTGAGCGGGCAGCCGACGGTCTTGAAGGTGCCGCGCTCGGGGTGCGGGACCTCGACGACCGAGCCGAGCTCGGCGAGGGTCTCGTCCTCGATGAGCTCCTTGGTCGACAGGATCGGGCCGCAGGGGATGTTGCCGGCGTTGAGCTTCTCCATGACTTCCCACTTGGTGTGCTTCTCGGTCCACTCCTCCACCAGCGCGAACACCTTGTCCAATTTGGACAGCCGGACGTCGGGGGTGGCCCACGCGGGGTCGTCGGCCAGCTCGGGCCGGCCGATCAGCCGGGTCAGCGGCGCCCAGCCGGGTGGCTGGATGATCACGTAGATGTAGTCGTTGGGGCCGCCGGGCGCGCACCTGACCGCCCAGCCGGGCTGGCCACCGCCGGAGGCGTTGCCCGAGCGCGGCACCTCGTCGCCGAACCCGTCGTTCGGGTATTCGCCGAGCGGGCCGTGCGCGAGCCGCTGCTGGTCGCGCAGCTTGACCCGGCAGAGGTTGAGCACGGCGTCCTGCATGGCGACCTGGACGCGCTGGCCGCGGCCGGTGGAGGTCCGCTGGTAGAGCGCGGCGAGGATGGCGGCCACCAGGTGGATGCCGGTGCCGGAGTCGCCGATCTGCGCGCCGGTCGCGATCGGCGGCCCGTCCTCGAACCCGGTGGTGCTCATCGCGCCGCCCATCGCCTGCGCGATTACCTCGTAGGCCTTGAACCCGGCGTAGCGGCCGGGGCCGAACCCCTTGATGGAGGCGTAGACCAGCCGCGGGTTGAGCGCGGCCAGCCTCTCCCACGGATAGCCGAACCGGTCGACCACGCCCGGGCCGAAGTTCTCCACCAGGACGTCCACCCCGGACACGAGCTTCTCGAAGACTTCCTTGCCCTCGTCGCTCTTCATGTTCAGCGTGATGCTGCGCTTGTTGGCGTTCAGCATCGTGAAGTAGAGGCTGTCCACCCCGGGCAGGTCGCGCAGCTGCCCGCGGGTGATGTCGCCGCGGCCCGGGGTTTCGAGCTTGATCACGTCCGCGCCGAGCCAGGCGAGCAGCTGCGTCGACGACGGTCCGGACTGCACGTGCGTCATGTCGAGGACGCGCACGCCCTCCAGTGCCTTGCCCATGCCTTGGCCTCCGCTCACTTGTACATGGTCTGGTTCACGGTTCCGGGGGCGTACACGTCGGGATCGACCCAGACGTTGATCAGCGACGGCTTGCCGGATTCGCGGGCCCGCAGCAGCGCCGGCCCGATGTCGGCCGGATCGCGGACTTCTTCTCCGTAGCCGCCGAGCATCCGCGCGAACTCGTCGTAACGGACGTCGCCGAGGGTGTTGCCGACGCGCTCGCGCGGCAGGCCGTACTTCGCGGCCTGGCCGTAGCGGATCTGGTTCATCGACGAGTTGTTGCCGACGATCCCGACGAACGGCAGGTCGAACCGTACGAGCGTCTCGAAGTCCCAGCCGGTGAGGCTGAAGGCGCCGTCGCCGAAGAGCGCGACGACTTCCTTGTCCGGGCGCGCGTGCTTGGCGGCCAGGACGAACGGGATGCCGACGCCGAGGGTCCCGAGCGGACCGGGGTCCATCCAGTGCCCGGGCGACTTGGGCTGCACCACCTGGCCGGAGAAGGTGACGATGTCGCCGCCGTCGCCGATGTAGATCGAGTCCTCGGTGAGAAACTCGTTGATCTCGTGGACCAGCCGGTACGGGTGGATCGGGCACGCGTCGGAGTGCTGCAGCGGCAGCCGCTTCCGCTTCGCCGCTTCCTCCACGGCCTGGAGTTCTTCCAGCCAGGCCTTGCGGCCGACGGCGCCGTTGTCGCTGCGCCCGGTCGCCGCCTGCGCCACGGCGGCGAGCACCTGCCCGGCGTCGCCGACGATGCCGAGGTCGACGTCGCGGTTCTTGCCGACCGTGCGGTAGTCGAGGTCGATCTGCACGACGGTGGCGTCCTTCGACAGCCGCTTGCCGTAGCCCATCCGGAAGTCGAACGGGGTGCCGACGATGACGATGACGTCGGCGTTGTCGAAGGCGTACCGGCGCGAGAGCTGGAAGTGGTGCGGATCGCCCGGCGGCAGCGTGCCGCGCCCGGCACCGTTCATGTACGCCGGGATGTTGAGCGTGCGCACCAGCTCGGTGGCCGGCGTGGTGGCCCGGGTGGTCCAGACCTGACTGCCGAGCAGGATGGCCGGTTTCCTGGCGTGCACCAGCAGGTCGGCGAGCTTCTCGACGTCCGCGGGATCGCCGGCGTTCTTCGTGGACGCCCGGTAGCGGCCGGCTGCCGGGATCCGGGCGCTGCTCAGGGGCACCCGCGCGTCGAGGACGTCACGCGGGATTTCGAGGAAGGACGGTCCCGGCGCCCCGGCGTAGGCCTCGCGGAAGGCCATCGAGACGAGGTCGGCCACCCGGGCGGTGTGCGGCACGGTGGCGGCGAACTTCGTGATCGGCGTCATCATGTCCACGTGCGGGAGGTCCTGCAGGGACCCCATCTTGTGCTGGGTCAGCGCGCCCTGGCCGCCGATCAGCAGCATCGGGCTTTCGGCGCGCAGCGCGTTCGCGACCCCGGTGACGGCGTCGGTGGTGCCCGGCCCGGCGGTGACCACCGCACAGCCGGGCTTGCCGGTGATCCGCGCGTAGCCGTCGGCCGCGTGCGCCGCGACTTGTTCGTGCCGGACGTCGATGACCTCGATGCCTTCGTCGACGCAGCCGTCGTAGATGTCGATGATGTGGCCGCCGCACAGGGTGAAGATCGTGTCGACCCCTTCGGCCTTCAGCGCCTTGGCCACCAGGTGGCCGCCGGAGATTTCGGCCGGCGCGGGCTCGGCGCCGTTCGTCGCTGCGGCACTCTCCCCCGCGGTGGTGCCGGTCCTGGTCAGCGCCATGGCTCAACTCCTCTGGTCCGCCGCCGGATCTCTCTGGTCCGGCGGTGCGTGTCGCCTCTTCTGTCATCAGCTGAGTTCCGAGGTCAACGGGCCCTTCGCGGCAGACTGTAGATTGCATACCGTATGGGGTAGGCATATAGTCACTCTTCTGGCAGCCCGTGTCCAGGGCCATCCGCAGGTTTTTCCGGCACTCGAAGCGGCCCCCGCGGACCACCACCCCGTGCCCGGACACGGCGGACTTCCTGGCCCTGCCCGCCGCGGAAAGGACGCCCCCGCATGGACCTCTTCGAACACGAAGCCCGGGCTCTCTTCGAGAAGCACGGCGTACCCGTCCCCCGCGGCCGGGTCGCCGCCGATCCGGCCGCGGCCCGTTCCGCGGCGGCGGCCCTCGGCGGTCCGGTCGTGGTCAAGGCGCAGGTGAAGACCGGCGGCCGCGGCAAGGCGGGCGGCGTCCGCGTCGTGCCTACCGCCGACGACGCCGAGCAGGCCGCCGACGACATCCTCGGGATGGACATCAAGGGCCACACCGTGCACCGGGTCCTGGTGACCGAAGCGAGCGAAATCGCCGACGAGTACTACGTTTCCTTCCTGCTCGACCGTGCCGGGCGGACGTTCCTCGCCATGGCCTCGACCGAAGGCGGGATCGAGATCGAAGAGGTCGCGGCGTCCCGGCCGGACGCCCTGGTTCGCGTTCCGGTGGATCCGCTGACCGGGGTCGACGCCACGGCCGTCGCGGCCGCGTTCCCCGCCGGCGTCCGCGCCGAAGTCGCCGGGGTGGTCGAAAAGCTGTGGAAGGTGTTCGTCGCCGAGGACTGCACGCTGGTCGAGGTGAACCCCCTGGCCGCCACGTCGGCCGGGATCGTCGCACTCGACGGCAAGATCACCCTCGACGACAACGCGTCCTTCCGCCGTTCCTCGTCCTACGACGATCCTGCCGACGGCGATCCGCTGGAGCGCGCGGCGCGGGCGAAGGGCCTCAACTACGTCAAGCTCGACGGGGACATCGGCGTGCTCGGCAACGGCGCCGGCCTCGTCATGTCCACTTTGGACGTCGTGGCGGCGGCCGCGGCGGAAGCGGGCGCGCGGGGGCCGGCGAACTTCCTCGACATCGGCGGCGGCGCGTCGGCCGAAGTGATGGTCGACGGGCTGACCGTGATCCTCGGCGACCCGCAGGTGCGCAGCGTGTTCGTCAACGTCTTCGGCGGCATCACCGCCTGCGACGCGGTGGCGACCGGGATCGTGCGATCGCTGGCGGTCCTCGGTTCGCGCGCGACCAGGCCCCTGGTCGTGCGGCTCGACGGCAACAACGTCACCGAAGGCAGGCGGATCCTCGACGAAGCCCGCCACCCCCTGGTCACCGTGGTGGCCACCATGGACGACGCCGCCCGCCGGGCGGCCGAGCTCGCGATCGCGGAGGTCTGACCGTGGCCATCTTCCTGGACGAGAACAGCCGGATCGTCGTCTCCGGCATCACCGGTTCCGAAGGCGCGAAGCACACGCGGCGGATGCTGGCCGCCGGGACGAACGTCGTCGGCGGGGTGAACCCGCGCAAGGCCGGGCAGCACGTGGACATCGGCGCGGCGTCGCTGCCGGTGTTCGGCAGCGTCGCGGACTCGATGGCGTCGACCGGCGCCGACGTCTGCGTCTTGTTCGTGCCGCCGCC
Organism: Amycolatopsis sp. NPDC051045; assembly: GCF_040682955.1. Classification (NCBI taxonomy): domain Bacteria; kingdom Bacillati; phylum Actinomycetota; class Actinomycetes; order Pseudonocardiales; family Pseudonocardiaceae; genus Amycolatopsis; species Amycolatopsis sp. NPDC051045. The sequence goes on along the minus strand of NZ_JBFBCC010000011.1, from coordinate 20,369 downwards.
GTTCGTCGCCGACGCGGTCATCGAGGCGGTGGACGCCGGGATCGGGCTCGCGGTGGTGATCACCGAAGGCGTCCCGGTGCACGACACCGCGCGGCTGTGGGCGCACGGCGTCGCCGCGGGCGGGCGGACCCGGATCATCGGCCCGAACTGCCCGGGCATCGTCTCCCCGGGCAAGGCGAACGCCGGCATCATCCCGGCCGACATCACCGGGCCGGGCCGGATCGGCCTGGTGTCGAAGTCGGGCACGCTGACCTACCAGCTCATGCACGAGCTGCGCGACATCGGGTTTTCGACGTGCGTCGGCATCGGCGGAGACCCGATCATCGGAACGACGCACATCGACGCGGTGGAGGCGTTCGAGAAGGACCCGGAGACCGACCTGATCGTGCTGATCGGCGAGATCGGCGGCGACGCCGAGGAGCGGGCCGCGGAGTTCGTGCGGGCCAACGTGTCGAAGCCGGTCGTCGGGTACGTCGCCGGGTTCACCGCTCCGGAGGGAAAGACGATGGGCCACGCGGGCGCGATCGTCTCGGGTTCGTCGGGGACGGCCGCGGCGAAGAAGGAAGCACTGGAGGCGGCGGGAATCCGGGTCGGGCGCACGCCGAGCGAGACGGCAGCACTGGCTCGCGAGGTCCTCGGGGTCCGGTGACGGAGCTGCCGGCCGGCGGTGGTGGCGGTCGCCGAGGAGGACGGGTTCACGGCGGCCGCCCAGTGCCTGCGGACGGTCCAGTCGACGGGTTCACGGCGGCCGCCCAGTGCCTGCGGACGGTCCAGTCGACGGTGGTCCGGGCGCTGAGGCGTTACCGGCTCAGCTCGGCTGAAAGCCCAGGCGGTCCGGTCGCGTGTAGACGTTCATCGACGTCCCCCGCAGGAAGCCGACCAGGGTCAGGCCCAGCTCGGCGGCCAGGTCCACCGCCAGCGACGAGGGGGCCGACACCGCGGCCAGCAACGGGATCCCGGCCATCGCCGCCTTCTGCACCAGCTCGAACGACGCCCGCCCGCTCACCATCAGCGCCGTCCCGGACAGGGGCAGCTCGCCGGCCCGGGTCGCCCAGCCGATCACCTTGTCCACCGCGTTGTGCCGGCCGACGTCCTCTCGCAGGCACCGCAGCTTCCCGTCGGCGTCGAAGAGCCCCGCCGCGTGGAGACCGCCCGTGCGGTCGAAGACCCGTTGCGCCGCACGGAGTTCGTCCGGCAGCGCGGCCAGCGTCGCCGGGTCGGTGGCGAACGGGTCGCCGTCGACCGGCCCGGTGATCGTGGTGCGCACGGCGTCCAGGCTCGCTTTGCCGCACAGACCGCACGAAGACGTCGTGTAGAAGTTCCGCTCCACCGAGGCGTCCGGCGGCGCGACGCCGTCGCCGAGCACGACGTCGAGGACGTTGTACGTGTTGCCGCCGTCAGCCGTGGCGCCGGCACAGTAGCGGATCGACCGGATGTCGGCGGCCGCGCGCACCACGCCTTCGCCGACCAGGAAACCGGCGGCGAGATCGAAGTCGTCGCCCGGGGTCCGCATCGTGATCGACAGCGGCTTCCCGGCGACCCGGATCTCCAGCGGCTCCTCGACAGTCAGCGTGTCCGGCCGGGTGACGTGCCCGCCGTCGTGGACGCGCAGTACCAGCCGCCTGCTGGTCATCCGGCCCACGTCACGCCACCGGCAGCAGCGACTTGGGCCGGCCCGGCTGGGTCAGCCGCCCGGACAGCACCGCCGCCACCACGCTCAGCACCCCGGCCGCGGTGAACGCGCCGACGAACCCGTGCGCCGCCACGACGAGGGCGGCCGGCCCGATCCCGACCACCGCGCCGACGGCCTTGGCGCTGTAGAGGATCCCGAAGTTCTGCGCCGTCGACTCGTCGCCGAAGTATTCGCGTACCAGGCCGACGAGCAGCGTGTAGCAGCAGCCGTTGCCGAGGCCGGCCAGCGCGGCGCCCAGCAGCAGGCCGACGGTGTGCCGGTGTTCGCCGGAGTAGAACAGCACGAACTGGGCGACGCCGCCCGCGAGCAGCGCGAAGCGCAGGATCCGGTGCCGGCCGAGCCGGTCGGCGAGCCGTCCGATGAGGACCCGGCCGCTCCCGGTGGCCGCGGCGAGCAACGCCAGTGCGGCCGCCGCGAGCCCCGGCCCGCTGCGCGCCGCGGTGAACGTCGCCAGGTAAGCGAGGTCGAACAACAGCACGGCGGCCGCGAGCACGACCACGAGGTACAGCGAAAGCGTCGTGCCGCAGCGGAACAGTTCCGCCGGCCGGTAGTGCCGGACCGCCGGACGCCCGTTGTGCGCCCGGTCGAGCGCCCAGGTCCGCGGTTCCGGCGTGGCCGGCCACCAGTGCCGCGGCGGGTACCGCAGCAGCGCCGCGCACCCGGCGATGACGGCGAACACGACGGCCGCGGTGACGTCCAAGAGCACCGGCCGCGCGGCGGGCAGAGCAGCGGCGAACACGACGAAGGGAACGCTGCCGAAGGCGAAGGCCCCGCTCACGATGCCGGCACGGGACCCGGTGCGGTCGGGGAACCAGGCGAGCACCGCGCCGATGCAAGTGGCGTAGACCAGGCCGGTGCCGAGCCCGCCGAGCACGGAGTACCCGAGGAACACCGCCGGCAGGCTGGTCGCGTGGCCGAGCGTCACCAGCCCGGCCGCGCACAGGACCGCGCCGGCGGCCATCGCCGCCGGCGCGGGAAGCAGTCCGCGGTCGCGGAGCCACGCCGCCGGGAACGCGGTCCCGGCCTGGCAGATCGCCCACACCGCGAGCGAGAGCACGATCCCGCCGAACGTCCAGCCGGGTGTCCGGGCCAGCGACGGCACGATCGCGCCGAAGCCGTACTGCTGCACCCCGGCGGCGAGCATGGCCGCCGCGGCGAGCCACGTGATCCACGTCCGCGGCCGGCCGAGCAGCTCGCGGTCGGACTCCCCGACGCGGTACCGCCGTCCGTTTACGTCCCGGAGTTCGCGGACCTCGGCCATGGCGACCGCCTCCTCGCACCAACTGAAGATTGTATGCAGTATGGAATAGGCCGAGTGTGCGCCGATCCGCCGAGGATGTCTACAGGTGGTTCGGCCGGCCGCCCGGATGGACGATCGAGGCCCGTTACGCGAGGAAGAAAGGCGGCCCGGTGGCCATCGAGGGAGGAGGCGGCCACCGGACCGGTGCTCCGCCGCGGTACCGGCCGCGCGGAGCACTGACAGTCTGGCCAGTCGAGCCGCTCGCCGACAAGCTTTCGCCGCGGTCAACTGCGCAATCCGGGCCGCGACCGCCCGGTGGTGTCCACATCGAACCGGGCGGGTGACGGTGAGACACGAAAGGGATACCGAACGCCACTCGAGAAGACTCAAGCGACGGCGTGCCGACGAAGCCGCGCCGACCGGCGCGGCTTCGTCGGCACGAAGACAGCCTTCAAGACTTCTTGCGGGTCGTTCGCTTGCGCGCCGGCTTGGCTTCAACCGGCTCGGCCGCCGCGGCCTGGTCGGCCTCGAAGCCGGCGATGATCTCGCTGGAGAGGCGGCCGCGTTCGGCGACCTCGTAGCCGTTCGCCTGCGCCCACTCGCGGATCTGCCGGTTGCGCTCGCGGTCGGTGCCCGAGCCGGCCGGGCCGGACAGCGACTGGCCGCTCGCCAGGCGGACCTTGCGGCCGCCGATGCGCCGCGCGGCGGCGACGTAGCGAGCGAGTTCGTCCCGCAGCGTGGAGGCGTTCTCCTCGGACAGGTCGATCTCGTACGTCACCCCGTCGAGACTGAAGGGGACGGTCTGCGAAGCCTCGCTGCCGTCGAGGTCGTCCACCATCTGGACCTGCACCCGTTGCGCCATGATTCGTCGTTCCTCATCTTCTCCAGAACACGGTCGGACAGACCCTAACCTGTCGAATCATGCCCGGCACGCTCGACACCCTGAAGCGTCCACAATGGCCGCTCGGGCGAGCGGGTCGCTCCCGTCCAGAGTGACCTCAACCGAGCCGAAATGCTCGTCATCTGGCCGGGGATTCAATTTCGTGATATGCTCGAAATCGAATCGATACCGCGGCGGGATGAAACCCACCGACTTTCCCGGTATTGCGCCCCGCGTCAGCCACACCGCGTTCACCGCCGCCGCCGCGCCGGCAGCGGATTTGCTCGCCGACGCCGGGCCGAACCCCTTCTCCGGCTCCCCTGTCCACCGGCCTTCTCGGCGACCGCACCGAGAACTCCTGACCTGCCACCGGCTCCACGGCCGACGTCCGATCCCGGTCGGCGCCCGCGCCGAAGCAGTGTGCCGGACCGGGTTCACCGAAGCACGCCCGATGCGCATCAATTCCGGTATATACCAGTATCCGATTCCGGGTGCCGGCTCGATTCGTTCACGTATCGGACCGCACCGGACGATTGCGGCCGTGCGAGACCGGCCACTGGCGGCCCGGGCGGTCAAACGGGAACGGCCGGTCGGTGCCGAACCGGCTACGGTCACCTTCGCGCCGGTCGCCTTCGAAGCCGACCGGCTCCGGGAACCGCCGTCCAGAGTGGACTCGACCCGTTTCGCGCCGTGTCCGCCGGCTGGCTGGGTGTCACCGCGTACCGGACGCGGACGGCGATTGCCGCGGCATTGAGGCACCCGGCGGATTCGCGCCGGATCGGAAATCGTGACCGATCACCTGCCTCCGCGGAACGCGGCCGGAAACGGCCACGCCGACACCCCCGGGCGATGGCCGCCGCCGCACAGGGTGGGCCATGACGCAGGTTCCTGCCCCGCGGCGCGTCCGTGCTCAGGGGCGAAGCTCGGCGCGAGGTCGCCGAACAGCCGACAGGCGGCGCCCGCGCGCATTCCCCGCCGAGCGCCGCATTTTCCGGGCGGCGCGGCCGTCCCGGTCAGTCGGGCAGCATCGGTACTTCGAGGTCGTCCGGCCGGCCCAGCAGAACCGCCCGGGTGACGGCGGCCTTCCCGAACCGGTCCCGCACCGCGTCCAGCGCGGAATCGAGTTCGGTCGCCCGCTGCCGCTCGAACGGCAGAGCGGGCTGGAAGGGATTTTCGTCCGCCAGGTTGGACAGCGCCGCGCCCAGCAGGGTGATCCCCCGGTCGGCGATCAGCGGCTGCGCCGCGTCGAGCAGGTCCCGCGCCGCGGCGAGCAGCACGCCGGTGCCGGCGGTCGGGTCGGTCAGCGTGTGCGAGCGGGTGGCCCGGGAGAAGTCGGCGAAGCGCAGGCGGATCGTCACCGTCCGGCAGACGCGCCGGGCGGCGCGCAACCGGCGGGCGATCCGGTCGATCAGCGCCACCAGCACCACATCGAGCTCGGCCGGGGTCCGCCGGCCGCGCCCGAGGGCCCGCTGGGCGCCGATCGAGCGCCGTCGCCTGCCGGTCTCCACGCGGCGCGGGTCTTCGTTGTGCGCCAGGTGGTGCAGGTGCGCCCCGGCGGCCCGGCCGAGCAGGCCGACGAGGTCCACGTGCTCGGACGCGGCCAGCTGGCCCACGGTCGTGATCCCCCGCGCCCGCAGCTTCTCGGTGGTGACCTTGCCGACGCCCCACAGCGCCGAAACCGGCAACGGGTGCAGGAACTCCAGCTCCGCGTCGTGCGGCACGACGAGCAGGCCGTCGGGCTTGGCCACGCGGCTGGCGACCTTGGCGAGGAACTTGGTCCGCGCCACCCCGACGGTGATCGGCAGCCCGGCCCGCTCGGCGACGGCCGCCCGCAGCCGTTCGGCGATGCGGCTCGGCCGCCCGCCGATCCTGGCCAGCCCCCCGACGTCGAGGAAGGCCTCGTCGATGGAGATGCCCTCCACCCACGGCGTGGTGTCGTGGAAGACCTCGAACACCGCCCGGCTGGCGGCCAGGTACGCCGACATCCGCGGGCGCACGACGACCGCGTGCGGGCACAGCCGGCGGGCCTGCGCGCCACCCATCGCGGTGCGCACGCCGTACGCCTTGGCCTCGTAACTCGCCGCGAGCACCACCCCGCCGCCGACGATCACCGGCCGTCCCTTGAGCGCCGGGTCGTCACGCTGTTCGACCGAGGCGTAGAACGCATCGAGGTCGGCGTGCAGGATGGGCCCCTCGGCGGTCATAGAACACATGTTCGCATATCCGCGGGCCGAAGGCCGCTCGTCCGCCTGCCGCGGCCGGCCTGCCGCCGGTCGAAAGTGCGCGTTTTTCCGGTTGTCCGCGCTCTGTTGCCCCGCTCACACTCGAAGGATCGAACGACCCGACCACTGGGGGCGACATGACCGAGAAGTGCCGATGCGGCGACCACCACGCGTGGGCCACGCCGAACCCGCAGGACCGGCCGGCCGCGGCGCGGCAGCCGCTGCTGGCCGCGACGCTGGCGCGCGAAGACCGGGGGGAGGACGCCGGCGGGCTCGACCCGACCGACCGCGTCACCTGCCGCACGCACCGCCGCTGGCTGCACGACTGCGTGGCGTCACCGGTGCACACCAACCCGGCGATCGGGTACCGCTGGTGCCGCAGCTGCGACCACCAGGCGCTCGTCGCGGTGGACGAGCTGGCCGGCGAGGTGACCATCCACTGCGGGCTCTGCGGCCGGATCCCGCGCAGCCGCGCCAACCAGGAACTCGTGGAGCTGTGCCGGCGAAGCCTCGCGTTGGCCCGCTCGGGCCGGTTCCCGGAGAGCGCCGTCGCCTGAGCGCCGCTGTCACCCGACTGCCCTGCCATGATGCGAGAGTGCCCGAATCCGGAACCACCGCGCTGGTGATCCTGCTGCCCGCCGCCGAGCCCGTGCTCGCCGCCGCCCGGCGGGTCGATCCCGCCCTGGTCCGTCCTGGTTTGCCTGCTCATGTGACGGCGTTGTACCCGTTCCTGCCGGACGGCTCGCTGACCGACGAGGTTTTTGCGGCGATCCGGGCATTGGCGGCGGCATTCGCGCCTCCTGAGGTGCGGCTCACGGAGTTCGTGGCGGCGCCGGGGTTTGCGGCTCTTCCGGCTCCTGCTCTTCAGCCGGTCGCCGATGCGGTTTGTGCTCGGTGGCCGGAGATTCCGCCCTACGGGGGCCGGTTCGGGCCGCGCCCGGTCGCGCACCTGACGGTCGCGATGGGCGGCTCGGAGGAGGCTCTCGAGCGGGTGGCTCAGGAGGTGCGGCCGCTGCTGCCGCTGACCGATCGGGCCGGCGCTCTGCAACTGGTCGCGCTTACGGAACGCGGCTGGGAGCCCAGGCTGGAAGCGCCGTTCGGCGGTGAGCGGCCGGTGCAGTGACCACAGTTGTGTAGTCAGTGCACCTTCGAGGTCACTGCGCCTGTGATGTGACTACACCTTCGGCGTCACTGCACCTTGGCGGGCGCCATTCCCTCCAGCTTCCGGTACGCGCGGGCGATCGCTCGCAGCCGGGCCACGTCCGCGGCGAACGGTTCCGTCGCCGCGGTGGGCGGCTCTGTCTCGTCCGGCTCGTCCGGAAGGTCGCGCACCAGCCGCGCCGCCGCCGGGGGCGCCAGGTCCGGGGTCACGCCCGCCAGGATCAAGCCGTCGTTGGTCTCGCTCATCGCCGTCAGCAGGCGCTCCCGGCGGGACGGGCCGCCCGGGTCGATGCGGACGATCTGCGGGAACCGCCGCGTCAAGTGCGCACGCAGGGGCCGCAGCAGGCGCAACGTCCGGGCGTCGCGCCGTGACGCCGCCAGGCCCGGGACCGCCGGGATCGTCAACCCCAGCACGATCAGCAGCACCGACACCGCCGGGAAGCCGACGTCGAGCGCGCACGGCAGGGTCGAGAACGGCCCGCGGCACAACGCCTTCGCCGGGTGGTCGGCCTCCAGGGCGCGGATCGTCGCGACCACCTTCCCGGCCAGGTACGCGACCGCGAACGCCGACGCCAGCAGCAACAACGCGAGTCCCACGCGCAACGCGCCGCCGCTCGCCCGGATCGTCACCGCCGCCACGGCCCCGATGTCGAGCACCGCGAAGCCCAGGTACACGGTGTAGGTGAACACGTAGACCACCAGCGTCGGGTGCGTGCCGTACAGCTCGTCGAACAAGCCGAGGCCGCGCGGCAGCCCGGACGTGCTGAAGAACGTGACCACCAGCACCGTCAGCGCCACCCCGAGCACGCCGAGCCGGGTGCGGCGGCCGCGGTCGCGGGTGCCGCTGATCTCCGCGACCGTCAGGCCGATGCCGTACGCGGCGACCATCGTCGCCAGGTTCGACAGCAGCCGGCCGAGGCTCGGGTAGAGCTCGCTCTCGAACTGCTGCGCGCGGTTGGACAGGAAGCAGAACGCCGCGCCCAGCGCGACGAGCGAGACGGCCAGGCCCGCACCCGCGCCGGTCCGCCGGGCGCGGACCGCGCGCCAGATTCCGGCGAACAGGGCGAACAGCCCGACTCCGACGAAAAGTATGTCGATCACGGGACGCGACTATCCCAGGAGTGCCGCCAGCCGCCTAGCCTGGTCCGCCGCCCGGCCGGACGCGCCCGGCTGAACGGCGGACGGCTCGCTCGTCGCCGCGCTCATCAGCAGGACGGCGATCAGTTCGGCCTCGTACTCGTCGGTGCCGGTCGTGACGCGGGTCAGCAGGTGCGACAACGCCCGCGGCGCCAGGTCCGGGGCGAGCTCGGCGGCCTCGGAGTCCGACATCAGGCAGGTCCCGGTGTGCGCGCACAGCATGTGGGCCAGCTCGTGGGTGATGATGTGGTCCTGGTGCAGCGCCGACGTGTGCTCGGTGTAGGCGATCAGGTCGTAGTCCGGGCGGGCCTGCCACGCGCCGGACGGCTGCCCGGGCCGGTACGCGATCGGGACGAGGTCGATCTCGCGCCCGCGCCACGCTTCGAGGCCGTCGACCCAGGCGTTCATCGACCACGGCCGGGGCAGTGGGACGGCGGCGAGCACCGTCCGCACGCGCTCGCGTGCCCGGTGGCGGAGGTCCGGTAGGCCGCGCTCGTCGATGGGTCCTCCCCGCTCACCAGGCGCCAGCCGGGTGCACCGGGGCGCGATCACGGACAGGCTCATCGTAGCCGAGCCGACCGGAGTCACTCCGGCTTCCGGCGCCGGCCCGCCCGGCGCCGGGTGTCGTCGTAGCTGCTGAGCTGGTCCAGCAGCGCGGTCACGGTTTCGCGGTCCCGCGGCGAGAGCCGCATGGCCCGCTGCGCCAGGTTCCGCGCCTCGGTGTCGCGCCACGCCACGACGTCCTCGACCTGCTGATCGACCTGTCCGGCGACCTCGTCGTCGAAGAAGTACGTCACCGGCACGCCGAAGAACTGGGCCAGCGCCTGGATGTGCGAGCGCTTCGGGTCCTTGCGGGCGCCGACGGCCAGCTGCTGCACGTGGGTCGCCGACATCGTCACGCCGGTCTGTTCGGCGACGCCGTGCGCGATCTCCCGGTAGGAGTACGGCTTGCGGTCCGGCGGGTGCACGGTCGCGATCAAGTGCGCCAGCCGATCGGCGAAACTGCGCTCTTCGCTCACCACACACCGCCTACAGCCATGAAACGTGACACCGGCCAGAGTAGCTGTTCCGAAAACTTGACACCGCGTGTGCCGGAAAGACTACGATACCCCTGTCCGGTGTTTCGGAAACGTAACAGCGGGCCCGGGGTGGCGCAGCGGCCGCGGGTGACTCACGTGGCCGCTGGGGGTGGCCACGCGCCCAACCTTCCCGCCGCGCCGCCCCTCCTTCCACCGCCTCCGGGCGCGCTCTCGCCGCGAACAGCGGGCGCACCATTCCGGGCGGCCGCCTCTGGTGTGCTCCGGCACGAACAGTTGACGCACCACCTCAGCCGACCAACCTCGGCGGGCTCCGGCACGAACAGCCGACACAGCACCTCAGCCGACCAACCTCGGCGGGCTCCGGAACAAACAGCCGACGCACCACCTCAGCCGACCACCCCATGTGCTCCGGAACAAACAGCCGACGCACCACCCGGCGACCGTTCACCCGGACCCGGTCACCGCCTGAGAATCAACGCACCACCCGGCGGCGGCGACCGGGTCGTCCTGCAAGACCCCGAGGGGCACCTTTTCTGCCTCGCCGAGGGTTGAAACCGTGGTGGCCCCTCGACGCCGAGGGGCCACCACGGCCGTCATGAGCGCGCCGTGGTCGCGGCGCCGCGCGCCAGGTTCGTGCCCGGCACCGGCGGGGCGACCACACGCAGCGAGCGGGTCTCGATGCCGACGTTGCCGCGACCGTCCCGGGCGTAGAGGTAGAGCTTCCAGACACCCAGCTGCCGCGGCGCGGTGACGGTGAACGTCCCGCTCCCGGTGAACGGGGCCGGGATCAGACCGGCGGCGTTGTCGATGTACTTGCTGTTGTAGCCCATGGTGTAGGTGATCGGGTCACCGTCCGGATCGGACACCGCGGCCGACACCGTGAACGTGCTGCCCGCCGGGACGTCGGTGCCGCGGCTGAGGTTCATCGACGCGATCACCGGCGGGGTGTTGCCACCCGTCTGTCCACTGTAGATCCGGCGGACGGCGTACCAGGACAGCCGCTTCTCGCCGACGGTGGTGATGTTGAACCAGACGCCGCCGAAGTCGCCCTCGGTGCCGTAGTGGAAGAGCGTCGCGCCGAGCGCCACCCCCGGGTGGGCCAGCACGCAGTTCCAGGCGTTGACGTAGCCGTCGCGCTTCTGCTGGTCGGTCGGTTCGGTGGGCACGCCGTCGACGTCGTTCGGCACCTCCCATTCACCGGCCGGGCCGGACTCGGTGATGAGGTACGGCTTGGTGTAGCCGCCCGCGAGCCAGTCCTGCTTCACCTGGCAGACGTGGGCGTAGGAGTTGACCGAGTAGAGGTCGAGGTTCGGCGCGTACGCCTGGTAGTACGGCCACGCACCGGTCCAGGCGTCGGTCGACGTCACCGGGTGGTTCGCGTCGATGGCGTGGATCGCTTGCGCGGCTTGGTCGACGAAGCGGGTGTAGGCGATCCGCTCCTGCTCCAGCTGGGTGCCGGCGTAGCAGTTCTGCATCCCGAGGACGGACTCGTTGCCGACGTTCCACATCAGCACGCCGGGGTGCGCCCGGTAGGCGGTCACCCACTTCCGGATTTCGGCGAGCATCGTGTTCTTGTAGTTCGTGTCCGTCGTGTAGGCGACGCAGCCGCCGCTGCCCGGCCCGCCGCCGGGCTGCAGCCAGAATCCGCTGACCACCTTGATCCCGTTGGCCGCGGCGGCGTCGAGCAGTGGCTGGGTGGTGCCGTCGGTGCCCCACGTACGGACGGTGTTGACGCCGATCGCGTGCAGCTCGGGCATCCGGGTGGCCGCTTCGCCGACCGGCGGGCCCCAGGTGAGACCCTTGACGGTCCACGGTATCCCGTCGACCGTGAGCTGCCAGTTCCCCTGCGTACCGGTCACCCGGGTGATGCCCGGGCCGTCCTGCGTCGGCGTTCCCGGAGTGCCGCGGACCTGGAATTCCCAGAGCGAATAGCCGTAGCCGCCGACGCGGTGAGTGCCGTAGAGGCGCACATAGCGGCCGTGACCGGTGACGGCGAGGGTTTGCATCCCGCCGGTCGCGGTCGTCGTGCTGTATACAGTCTGCCAAAACGCGGCATTGTCCGAGATCTGGATTTCGTATGCAGTCGCGTAGGCGGCTTCCCAGTTCAGGGTGACCTGGCTGATGTCGGCGGGCGCGCCGAGGTCGACCTGCAGCCACTGCGGGTCGCTCCAGGCGCTCGCCCAGCGGGTGCCCGGGTCGCCGTCGACGGCCGCCGAGGCCGCAGTCCCCGCGCCTTCGCTGCTCGACGCGGTGGCCGGTCTGCCCTGGGAAAGCAGCGTGGCGGCGTGTGCCGGGGACGGGCCGGCGAGCAGGCCCAGCACCAGCAGAGCCACCAGCGCGGGGACGGCACGGAGAAGCGACGGTCGGTCCACGATGACTCCCGTACGGCAGGGGAACGAGGGTTTGGAGAGCGCTCTCCAGCCTGACCGATGGTTCGACACGCGCCCCGCGTTGTCAATATCCGCCCCCGAACTCGACAATGACTGTCCGGCAGGCGAACCGGGTGCTCCTTGACAGGGTGGTGACCGGTGCTCATGCTATGGGAGAGCGCTCTCCCATCCTTGGCACCTCACCGTGGAGGACCCTTGGCAACGAAAGCCGCGCTCCTCGCCTGCACCGCCGCCACCGTGCTGGCAGGCGCCTTCCTGACCGCGGCCACCTGGTCGCCCGCCGGGGCCGACGACCTGGTGACCCACCACGAGTTCCAGGTCAACTGCTCCCCCAGCCACCACCAGCCGGACGACCCGATCGTCTTCCCCGGGCTGCCCGGCGCGTCGCACGACCACACGTTCCTCGGCAACAAGACCACGAACGCGGCCACGACCCTGCAATCCCTGCAGGCCGCGGGCGTCGGCAACACGACCTGCCTGGCCCCGGACGACCTGTCCGCGTACTGGTTCCCGACGGTGTACAACGGGAACCAGGTGGTGCTGCCGAACTTCGCACAGGTCGTCTACTACAAGTCCGGCATCCTCGACTACACGAAAGTCGTCCCGTTCCCGCCCGGCCTGCGGTACGTCGCCGGGAGCGTCACGGCAACGCAGGACGAGTTCCAGCACGCGCCCGGCGCGATCGAGGGCTGGGAGTGCGGGGACAGCTTCCACAACTGGGACGTTCCCGTGCGGTGCGTGGCCGGCAGCCAGCTCAACATCCGCTACCAGGCGCCGAGCTGCTGGGACGGCGTCCACCTGGACTCGGCCGATCACAAGAGCCACCTGGCGTACCCGGACCGGGCGACGCTGACGTGCCCGGCCGATCATTCCGTGGCCGTGCCGATGTTGGAGTTCAAGATGGCCTTCCCGGTCAGCGGCGACATGTCCGGGGTGCACCTGGCCAGCGGGCGCGGGTACTCGTGGCACTACGACTTCTACAACGCGTGGGACCCCGAGACGCTGGCGGCGCTGGTGAAGCACTGCATCAACGGCGGCCTGCAGTGCGACCCGCGCGGGTTCGACCTGTACAAGCCGGACCGCGGCAGCGTGCTCGGCCCGAACTACCGGCTGCCCGGCCGGCCGTGACCCGACGGGTCCTGGGGGCGGCGGTGGTGGCGCTGGTCATGGGCGGATGCGCCACCACCGGTCCCGCCCCGGCGGCCCCCGGTCCGACGCCCTTCAACCCGACGGACGTGGCCTGGCTGCAGCTGGTGGTGCCGATGACGGACAACGCCCGGTCCGCGGCCCTGCTCGCACCGGACCACGCGGCGAGCACGGCGGTCCGCTCGGCGGCGGCCGCCTTCGCCGGCACCCAGGAACGGCTGCTGGTCCGCCTGCGGGCCGCCCGCGACCGGGCCGGACTGCCCGCCGCCGACGTCCACACTGGACACCGGATGCCCGGCATGGTCACGGCGGCGGATCTGGTGGCGTTGCGCACCGACCGGGGCGCCGGCTTCGACCGGCGGCTGCTCGCGCTGCTGCGGGCGCACGCTGCGCAGCTCGTTGTGCTGGCCCGCGGCGAAGAAACCTCCGGTGCCGACGCGCAGACCCGGGAGCTGGCCCGGGACGTCGGCGCCGAAGGAGCGCACGAAAGCGAGGTGCTCGCGCGAACGGCCTGAATACGTGAAGGCCGCCTTGAGAAACTCAAGGCGGCCTTCACGTTGTTCGATCGGTGGCTCAGTACGAGACCGTGACCGGCGCCCGCCCCGGGTGGGCCGGTGCCGTCACCGTCAGCGTCTTCGTGGCCGCGTCCCACTGCCAAGCCGACGACGGCGCCCAGCCGGTGCCGACCTTCACCCGGTTCGGAGCCGACGTCACGCCGAGGAACTTCACCGTCCATTCGCGCTGCGCCACCTGGCCCCGGAACCCGCCGGCCGTAGGCGCCACCGTGACCGTGTGCGCCCCGAAGCGCTCGGTGTAGGTGATCTTCGTCGACGACGAGCGCGCCGACGAAGTGCCGTTGTCCTCGTACAGCGAGAACGTTCCCGAGCCGCCGGGCGCGACCGTCACCGTCACCCGGTTCAGCGGGTTCTGGACGTCGTTGGCGACGTCCGCCGTCCGGGTGGCCGTGATGCCGCCCGCGCGGAGGAACACCGGCATCGTGCCCAGGTCGGAAGTGACCTGCTGCGTCGTCCCGCCCGCGTAGGTCTTGCCGGTGAAGTAGTCCGTCCACTGCCCCGGCGGGAACCACACCGACGTCGTCGCCGAGGTCCCGGGGGACGTCACCGGCGCCACCAGCATGTCCGGCCCGTAGAAGTACTCGCTCTGCGCCGCCGCGTACGCGGCCGGCTCCTCCGGGTACTCCAGGTACGTCGGCCGCACCACCGGAACGCCCGTCGTCGCGGCCTCCTGAGCCAGCGTGTAGGTGTACGGCACCAGGTTTTCCCGCAGGTTCAGGAACTTCTTCGCCGAGTCCTTCGCCGCGCCGCCGTACTGCCAGGGCAGCCGGTCGCTGTGGTTGCTGTGCAGCCGGTCGATCGGCTGGAAGGTGCCGAGCTGCACCCAGCGCGCGTACAGGTCGTCCGGCAGCTTGACCGTCTGGCGCTGCTGGCCACCGGAGGTGTAGGTCTCGCTGCCGCGCAGGCCGGTCGTGTCGTTGTGGCCGCCGATGTCGTGGCTGATCGCCGACATGCCCGTCGCGGCCGACTCCGCCGGCGTGATGCCGACCTCCATCCGCAGCGTTCCCCACGTCGAGGACGTGTCACCGGTGAAGTGGAGCGTGCTGCGCTTGTCCGCCCACGGCCCGGTCGCCAGCCCGGTGGGACCGCCGTAGCCGCCGGCCTGCAGCGACCCGTACGCCCGCGAGATGACGAACCCGCGGCCGGTCGCGGGCGCCGCGAGGTCGGCGTACTGCTGGTTGATCCAGGCGTCCGGGGTGACGCCGGGCAGGCTCGAGCGCGAGGCGTCGCAGCACCAGTCGAGCCACCAGAAGTCGTTGCCCTGCTGCATCATCCCGGCGTGCAGGTCGAGGTAGGCCTTGAGCTGGTCCGGGTCGCCCCAGTCGAAGACGTAGCAGTCGGTCCCGCAGCCGGACTTGACCAGCTTGCCCTTCGCCGTCGCCTGGGCGCGGGCGAACTGCGGGTCCGAACCCATGATGCTGGGGTGGATGTTGAGGTTGTTGTGCAGGCCCTGGGCCTTCGACCAGGCGAAGAACCCGGCCGGGTCGGGGAACTTCGCGGTGTCGAACTGCCAGCCGTTCCAGGTGTCCGGCGCCTTGAAGTCGGTGTCGGTCACCAGGACGTCCAACGGGACGCCCTCGCTGCGGAACCGCGGCAGGATGGTGTCGCGGTAGTCGGCCGCGGTGCGGTCGATGTACTCGGAGTACCAGACGCCGTAGGCCCACCGCGGCAGCAGCTGCGGCGGCCCGGTCAGGGTCGCCAGGTCGCGCAGTCCCGCCTTGTAGTCGTGGCCGAACGCGAAGAGGTAGCCGTCCTGGTAGGGGTTCCCGCCGTGGGACGGCCGCTGCGTCACCGCGCGGGTCCGCGTGTCGTACAGCGCCGAGGGGCTGTCGTCGAGCAGGTACCAGCCGTCCTGGTGCAGGAGCCCTTCGGTGGTGGACGGCGCGCCGTTGTCGCCGTTGACGCCGTCCAGGCCACGCCGGTAGCCGCCGAGCGCGAGGTGCGGCGCCGGGGCGGCGCCCCCGGCCGGGGTGACGGCGACGGTGTCGACGTTGACGTGGCAGCTGGTGTCGTCGGGGCAGCCCAGGACGACGTCGTTCGTGCCCACCTTGAGGTCGACCGGCACGGACGCGCTCTTCCAGGCGTCCCAGCCGTCGGTGACCGGAAGGGTCAGCGTGCGGGTGACGCCGTTCGCGGTGACAGCGGCAGTGCGCATTTCGTGGCGGCCGTCGCCGCCGGTGCCGTTGGCGTACCGGACGTGCAGCAGGTAGGTGCCGTCGGCCGGGACGTCCGCGACGCGGTGGGTCAGCGTCGAGCCGCGGTGGAGCTCGGCGACGAACCCTCGCCCGGCGTACCCGGTGTGGTCGGTCGCCACGACGGCGGACCCCGTGCGGAGCCCGGCTTCCGCCTCGCAGCTCACCCCGGCCGGGCAGCCGGTGAACGCGCGCGCCGAAGCCGGCGGGAACGGCGCACCGGTGGTCAGGACGGCCAGGGCGTCGAGGTTGACGTTGCCGGAATCGGCCGCGGACCGTTCGACGCGGACGCTGTGGCGACCGGCGCCGAGTGCGACCGGGACCGAGGCCAGGGCCCAGGCGTTCCAGTCGGCCGTCGCGGGCAGGGAGAGCTTCTGCGCCACGCCGCCGTCGACCGAAACGCTGAGGGTGCGCGTGCCGTGCTGACCGTCGCCGCCGGTGCCGTTGGCGTAGCGGGCGGTCAGCGAGTACGTCCCCGCGGCGGGCGCGAGGACGTCCGCCGTCACCGAGTTCCCGGTGCTCTCGAACCCGGCGAGGAAGCCTTCGCCGGTGTAGCCGGCGTGGTCGGTGGCGACGCCGAGCCCGTCGGTCGTGAGGTCTTCGGCCTCGCACAGCGCGCCGGCCGCGCAGGTCAGGTGGCGCCAGGGGGCCGCGAGCACCGGGGTCGCACCGGCGGTCGTGCGGAGCTGGAGGTTGCCGCCGTCGAAGGGGCCCGAGTTCAGCCGGTAGGTCAGCGTCGCCGCGCTCGTCCGGATCGTGAGCACGCCGCCGGAAACCGTGCTGGTGTACGGCGTCGGTGTGAAGGCGCCGCGGCCGACGGCGTTGAAGGTGGCGGCGTCGGTGAAGCGGCCGTCGCCCGCGTACTCGGTGCGGATCAGGGTCGGGGACAGCACCTGGAAGCGGGCGTTCCCGGCGGTGACGGTCTGGCGCACGGGCCCGGCCACGGCCGGGGTCGCGACGGTCACCGCCGCGACGGCGCTCCCCGCGACGGCGAGCGCGCAGGCCCGCCGGATGGTTCTCGCTGTTCTGCTCCGCACGGCGGAACTCCGTTCCGGTGAAGGGGACTCGGCGGCGTTACAACGTTGAAAATCTGAGCACAGTGCATCGCTCGATGTCCAGACCACTGGGCGGGCCTGTCCCGGACAGATCAGCGGCCGGTCACGTCGTCGATCTGTTCCCGCAGGATGTCGGCGTGCCCCGCGTGCCGGGCGGTCTCGCTCGTCATGTGGGCGAGCACCCACCGCAGGGTGTGGAACTTGCCGTCGACCGGGACCGCCACGGGGGTGTCCGGGTCCCCGGCGGCCCGGATCGCGGCGTCGCTCGCCTCGATCGCCGCCCGGTAGCCGGTCAGGACCTCGGCCGCGGTGAGCCCGTCCGGGACCGTCATCTCCACGTCCCCGAGGTCCGGTCCGCCCGCGACGTGGTGACCGAACCAGACCCGCTCGGCGCCGGTCAGGTGGTGGACGAGCCCGAGCAGCGTCGTGCCCGAGCCGACCAGGACGCGGCGCAGCTGCTCCTCGGTGAGCCCGTCGGTCTTCTTGAGCACGCACTCGCGGGCGAACGACAGGAACGCCGTCGCCGTGTCGAGTTCGCCGCCGTCGTTGCGCGGCACGGGTTTCCGCTGGGTCTCGGGCATGCCTGCGAACCTAGCGCCTCAGGCGGAGTCCCGGACCACCAGTTCCGGGTCGAAGATCACCGACTCCGCGCGCAGGGCCGGGTCGGCCATCCGGTCGAGCACCATGCGGGCCATCGCCGCGCCCATCTCCTCGACCGGCTGGCGGACCGTCGTGAGCCGGGGGCGGCAGCTCAGCGCGACCCGGCTGTCGTCGAAGCCGACCACCGCCACGTCGTCCGGGACCCGCCTGCCCGCTTCACGCAACACCGTCAGCGCGCCGTAGGCCATCAGGTCGTTGGCCACGAAGAGCCCGTCCAGCGCGGGTTCCTCGGCGAGCAGGCGTTCCATCGCCCGTTCGCCGCCGCGCTCGGTGAAGTCGCCCTCGGCGACCGCGACGTAGGCGTGGCCGTGGCGCGCCATCGCGTCGCGGAAACCGGCCAGCCGGTCCTGCCCCGCGGGGGTGCCCGCCGGCCCCGCGATCGTGGCGATTCGGTGACAGCCGCGCGAAACGAGCCTGTCCGCCGCGAGCCGGGCGCCGTCCTGGTGGGCGACGTCGACGTAGCAGACCGGCGCCGGGCGGGCCGGGCGCGCGAACAACGCCGTGGGGACGCCGGCGTCGGTCAGCACGCGCGGCAGCGGGTCCTCCGCCGGGTGCAGCGAGATCAGCAGCACGCCGCTCACCTGCTCCTGGCGCAGCTTCGGCACCAGCTTCGCGCGCTCTTCGTCGCTGTCGACGAGCATCAGCAGCGGGTGCAGACCGTGCGGGCGCAGGTGCGCGACCACCCCTTCGACGACCCGGCCGAAGAACGGGTCGCCGAACACCCCGCCGGTGAACGCCTCGACGTGCCGCTCCGGTTCGGACACGACCAGCGCGATCCCACCGGTGCGCCGGGTGACCAGCGAGCGGGCGGCCCGATTGGGGACGTACCCGGTGTCGGCGATGGCGCGTTCGACCGTCTCACGCAGCTTCGGGTCGACGTTGCGCACGCTGTTCACCACGCGGGACACCGTGGCGCGCGAGACGCCGGCGACCCGCGCGACGTCCTCCAAGGTGGGCGGCTGCGTCGTCACCAGTCTTTTGTAGCACGCTGTGAGAGCGCTCTCCCACTGCCGCGGGCGAATGTCGGGCACGGCCGGCGCGGAACGGCACTGCCCCGCGAGCGGCCCCCGCGACGAGCATTCCGGCATGACCGGAACCGAAACCGCCGGCTTCCGCCGGTGCTACTGCTCACCGGCGCGTACGCCGGGCTGTCCCTGTTCACCTTCGTCGTCATCGGCGTGTTCCAGAACCACCGAGGCCGAAGGCGCCCGGATCGCCCGCGACCTGCAGGACCTGCTCGGCCACTCGCTCACCGCGATCACGGTCAAGAGCACCTCGGCCACCGACGTCGTCGCCCCGGACCGCCAGGAGCTCTTCGGCTGGGTGGTGCGGGAGGGCCTGCCGAACGTCGCGCGACACGCTCGTGCGTCCCCGGTGCAGCGTCACCCTTTCGGCCGCTTCCGTCGAGGTGGCCGACGACGGCGTGGGCGGGGCGGCGAGCGGACTGCCGCGTCATCATGCTCACGACGTTCGGCCGCCTGGCTACCTGCGGCGCGCGATGGAGGCGGGCGCCGCCGGGTTCGTGGTGAAGGACGCGCCCGCCGAAGTGCTGGCCGACGCGATCCGCCCGCGAACGCGACGTCCTCGTCACGGCCCGGACGGCGCCACGATCGCAGAAACCGCTTCGCGCTCTACCTGTCGGAGGGAACGGTCCGCAACTACGTCTCGGCGGTGATCACCAAGACCGGAGCGCGCAACCGGGTGGAACCGGTCCGGATCGCCGACGAGCGCGACTGGCTGTAGCTCGCGGAGCAGGTGCGCCAGTAGGTTGGAGCCATGCCCGAACCGATCCTGATCTCCATCGCCGCCGCCCTGGCGGCGAAGGGTGCGACCGGACTCTACGACCTGGTCAAACGCAAGTTCGCCAAGAACCCCACGGCCATCGCGGCCCTGGAAGCTGCCTCGGCGGCTCCGGACGACAACCGCCCGATCACGGCGCTGGCCGAGCGGCTGTACGAGGCGGAGGTGGAGGACGGCCAGTTCGCGGAGGCGTTGCGGGAGGAGTGGGAGAAGCTGCCGGAGAGCCGGGTTTCGCAGGGCGAGGTGCACAACACGGTGACCGGGAACGTCACGGGGAAGGTCGTGCAGCTCCGGGACGTACACGGCAACATCAACCTCTGACCCGTGGAGGACGACCGGCCGCCGGCGGCGGGCAACCAGATCTACGGGAACTCCGGCACCGCAGCGCAGATACAGAACGTCTATGGCGGTGTGCACCTCTACGGGAGCACACCCGCGCCAGAGCCGGAGCCGGTCGTCGCGCCGCCTCTGGGGTGGGACGAGCTGCCGGAGCTGCCGCCGGCGGTCCAGGCTCTGCTTCGGCGCCAGGTTGAAGTCGCGCAGGATCTGCCCTACCGGCTGCGCGGTGCTCGTCAGACATCGCTGCAAACGGTTCACGTGCGTCAGGACGTCAGCAGCGGTTCGGATACTCAGTCCTCCGAACCTGCGCGTCCGCTGCCCATGGTCGACGACCAGGGCAAGCCGATCGACCCGCCGGCCCGTCCAGTGCCCCGGCTGATGGTGCGTCCGCCGTCACGCACGGTGCGAACGGCTCTCGACGACGATGATCACCTTCTGGTCACCGGAGGGCCTGGCCAGGGGAAGTCGACGCTCTCGCTGCGGCTGGCCGCTGACATCGCCACTCACTGGACCCGCCAGGACGGCGAGGCGCCGCTCGCCGAACCGGTGGTCCCGTTGCGGCTGACCGCTCGTGAGCTAGCCAAACGGCTCCACCTGCCCTTCTTCCAGGCGCTCGCGGAGAGCACCCAGACCGAGTACGGAGCTCTGCTGGCGGTCCCGATCGATGCCGGAACTCTAGCGGGCCGGGTGGTGGGTTGCCGCTGGCTGCTGCTCGTGGACGGGCTGGACGAAGTCGCCGACCTAAGACCACGTCTCATTTGGGGTTGTTGTGGGTGAGCAGGTCCAGCTTGATAGCCCGGCGGTAGCAGATCACCGCGCAGGCGAGCTGGGTGAATGCC